>NZ_KB912557.1:154037-164571 GCF_000383775.1 Saccharomonospora halophila 8 | reverse complement strand
CGGGGCGCCCGGGGCCGCGGATGCCGGGACGCCCGGGACTCCTGGGACGACGGAGCCGGACGCGACGGACACGGTCGCGGAGCTGGCCGGGCTGCTGCGGACCGCGGCCGAGCTGGACCCCGCCCCCGAAGCTCCGGACGATCCGCCGAAACTGGCCGTGTCGAATCGGCTGTGGGTGTGGCGGGAGCTGGCGGTCCGCCCCGGTTTCCCCGAGGAGCTCGCCACCTGGCCGGGCGGCACGGTCGCGACCGCGTTGTTCCCGGAGGACCCCGAGGACACCCGTGCCGAGATCAACGCCGACGTCTCGCGCACGACGCGGGACCTCATCCCGGAACTGCTTCCGCCCGGCAGCATCGACGCCGACACCGTGGCCGGTCTGGTCAACGCGCTCTATCTGCGGGTCCCGTGGACGTACCCGTTTCGTGCGGACGACACCGGGCCGGGTGATTTCCACGGTCCGTCCGGGACGCGGCAGGTGCCGATGATGCGCCAGACCGAGACGCTCGGCCACGCGGAACACGCGGGGTGGCGGCTGGTCACCCTGCCCGCGGCGGGCGGGGTGCGCGCCACGGTGCTGCTGCCCGACCGGCCGCTGGCCGAGCAAGAGCCCGGACTCGACGCGGACACCCTGGCCGAGCTGCTCACCGCCGAACGTGCGGCCCGGGTGGAGCTGACGCTGCCCCGTCTCGCCCTGGACACCCGCGGTGGACTCCGGCCCGCGCTGGCGTCCCTGGGCGTGCGCACGATGTTCGAGGCGGGTTCGGACTTCGGTGAGCTCTCCGACGACCCGCGGCTGACCGTGGCCGACGTGCTGCACGAGTCGGTGTTGCGCGTGGACGAGAGTGGACTGGAGGGCGCCGCCGCCACGGCGGCGACGATGCGGTTGGTGTCGGCGCCGTCCGGGCAACCTGTCACGGTGACCGTGGACCGTCCGTTCCTGCTGCTGGTGCGACACGCCGCAACCGGGGTGGTGTACTTCCTCGCCCGGGTGGTCGAGCCGTGACGACGACGGCGCCCCCGCGCGGCCGTCCGCCGGTCGAGCGCGCCACCGTGCGCCGTGCCGTGCTGTGGCCCCGCCTGGCCGACACCGCGGTGATGCTGGGGTTCGTCCTCGCGGCATTCCTGATCTACCGTCCACTGTGGTTGAACCTTTCGGACGGGTACCTCTTCTTCAGCGGGCAGGACCAGAACCTCTGGGAGTGGTTCTTCGCCGTCACGGCACACAAGGTGCTGAACTTCGAGAACCCGCTCACCACCACGCTGCAGAACCACCCGGACGGGGTGAATCTGGCGGCGAACACCGCGATGTTCGGGCTCGGCGTCCCCCTGACCCCGATCACGGTCCTGTTCGGACCTACGGTGACCTTCGCGCTGGCGCTCACCGGCGGGATGGCGGGCACCGCGGTGGCGTGGTACTGGGTGCTGTCCCGGCACGTCGTGGATTCCCGGGCGGGTGCGGCCGTCGGGGCGGCGTTCTGCGGTTTCGCCCCGCCGATCGTCTCGCACGGCAACGCGCACCCGAACTTCGTCGCCCTGTTCCTGCTGCCGTTCGTCGTGCTGTGTCTGCTCACCGTCGTGCGCGGGGCGCGGCCGGTGCGTGGTGGCGTGTTCCTCGGGCTGCTGGTGGCGTGGCAGCTCCTGCTCGGCAAGGAACCTCTGCTGATCGCCGCGGTCACGATGACCGTGTTCGCGCTGTCCTACGCGCTGATGCGCCCGGCGCACGCGCTCGCCCTGGCCCGCCCGCTCGGCGTCGCCCTCGGCACCGGGGCGGCCGTGGCACTGGTGCTGGTGGCGGTGCCGCTGTGGTGGCAGTTCTTCGGCCCGCAGAGCTACCCCGGTCTGGAACACGGACTGCGGGGCAACGACCTCGCCGCGTTCCCGGCGTTCGCCACCGAGTCGCTGGCGGGGACTCCGGACAGCGCCGTGCCGCTGTCCATGAACCGCACCGAGGAGAACGCCTTCTTCGGTTGGCCGCTGCTGCTCGTGCTGGCGGGGGTGGTGGCGGCGCTGTGGCGGGTGGCCTCCGCCCGCGCGCTCGCGGTGACCGCGCTCGTCCTGGCGTGGATCTCGATGGGCGCGGTGCTCTACCTGGACGGCACCCCCACCGCGATCCCCGGCATCTGGCTGTTGCTGTTCGACCGTCCGCTGTTCGACTCGGTGCTGGAGAGCCGCTTCGCGCTGGGCGCCCTCGTGCCCGTCGGGATCCTGCTGGCGATGGCCACCGAGCGGGTGCTGCGGATGCGGACCCGCCCCGACCGGCGCTACGCCGCCACGATCGTGTGGGTCAGCGCGCTGGCCTTCGCGCTGGTCCCGATCGCGCCCACCGAGCTGCGCGTGACCGAACGCGGCGAGGCCCCGGCCTTCTTCGCCGACGGCACCTGGCGCACCCACGTGCACGACGGCTCGGTGGTGCCCGTACCCCCGCCGGACGTCGGGGACGCCGACCCGCTGCACTGGCAGATGGCCGCGGGGATGGGCTTCCCTCTGGTGGAGGGCTATTTCGTCGGGCCGAACCGGGACGGTGAGGGCCGGTACGGCGCCCCGCGCAGGCCCACGTCGATCCTGCTGGAGCGGGTCGCCGAGGACGGCGGTACTCCGGAGATCACGGTCGGCGACCGCGCCGCCGCCCGGCGGGACCTCCAGCACTGGAACGCGGACCTGGTGGTCCTGCCGATCGGGACCGAACACCAGCACGAACTCCGGGCGACCGTCAGCGCGCTGCTCGACGCCCCGGGGCGCGCCGTCGGCGACGTGTGGCTGTGGGACGTCGACGCGTTGCTGGAGCGCTAGCCGGGCCGCTGCTGTCACACCGGAGGACGCGGTCCCGCGGTGCTCAGCGGGTGCGCTGCCGCACGGACCGCAGGGCGTCGAGGTAGTCCCGGGTGGCGGGCTCGGTGGGGAAGCGGTGGGTCAGTGTCGTCGCCAGCTCCCCGGACACCATTAGCAGCGACGGCAGGGAACGTCGCCCGGCTTCGAGCGCCCGGTGGCCGAGTGTGGTGGCGTGGTCGAGGTCGCCGTCCCGGGCCGCGACCACGGCACGGGGCTGTCGCATGAGCTCCCCGGACTGCGACGGGACAGAGGTGACGGCGGGGTTGACCCGCCGTCAATGGGAGTTGCTCGACGACCTCCTGGCGGAGGTGTGTTCGCGCAGCGGTGGGAAGTGGGAGGACCTGCACGACCGGGGCCGCGGGGTGCTGGAGGCGGTGCGCCCGGTCTCCTGGGGCGACGGCGATCGGCGCCCGGACGGTGACCCCGAACTGCGGCGACACGTTTACGAGGTCGTCGGCACGCTCGGGCATCTCGCGGAGGCCGCACTCACCGACGCGCGGGCTGTACGGGACACCGGACGGCGGGTGCGCGCACTCGGTGACCGGATGTCGGCGCACGCGGTGCCCCGTGGTGCGTGAGATTCCGCCGAGAACCGAACCCCGGCACCGCCGCGGCGCGCTGCGCCCCACCCGGCCGGTCTGGCCCACCGTGGACCCGGACGAGGCGATCGAGGATGCGCGGCGCGCGCTGTCCGAGTTCCGGCCCGCTCCGGACGAACACCTGCTCCGTCGGGTTCTGGAGGGGCTGTACCGGCTGTGACGCGGCTCCGGCCGGTGCGGGCGCCGTCCCGGCTCCCCCGACCGGGGTCGCAATCATCGCCAACGATGTGACGTGAGGAGCCACATGTCCACACCGACCACGAACCTGCCCGCACCACCGCTCGCGCCCGCACAGCGTGACCTGCCCGCCGCACTGTTGCGCGTCGAGCGCCCCGGGGCGAGTTGAGGGCCGCGTCTGTTCCGCGCGTTGTCACACCGGAGGGCGCGGCCCCGTCCTCGTGTCGAGGGCGTCATCCGGACGCCCGGCGACGAGGAGGAGACACCATGGCACGCGTTCCGGGAGTCCCCACGGCAGATGCGTCATGGTTCACGCGGTTGGTCTACCTGTTCGCCCGCAGGCGTTACGGAGCGGTGCCCGAGCCGGTCACCGTCGCGGCGCACCACCCGAGGCTGCTGACCGCGTACGGCGCGCACGAGATGCTGGTCGAGCACGGGAGCCGAACGCTGCCGCCGACCGTGCGGGAGCTGGCCGTGTACCGCACGGCCGTGCGGGTCAACGGTTCGTGGTGCATCGACTTCGGCACCATGCTGCAGAAGCACGCGGGGTCGGACGTCGAGCGGCTGCGGGCGATCGACGACTACCCGAACTCGCCGCTGTTCACCCGGCAGGAGCGGCTCGCGCTCGCCTACGCCGACGCGATGACGGAGTTGCCCTTACGGGTGAGCGACGGGCAGGTGGCCGAGCTGGAGGCCGAGTTCGGACGTGCCGGGCTGGTGGAGCTGACGTACCAGATCGGGCTGGAGAACATGCGCGCCCGCATGAACAGCGCCCTCGGCATCACCGACCAGGGCTTCACCTCGGGCGCGGCGTGCCGGGTTCCGGTACCCGCCGACGCGGCGGCCACAGCGAACCGAGTCGCGTGACGGCCGGTGTGGTCGTGGTTCGCCGCCCATCGGGCCCGGGCCGGTGACCCATCGCCGACCCTCTCAGCGGCCGTTCCCCCGTCCGCGGGGCAGGACTCCGTTCGAGGGCAGCATCCGGGTCTGCTCCGTCCTCGGCTGTGCGGGGTGCTCCGCGGCGTGCGGGGTCGGGCGTGCGCGGTGTGCGACGCCTCCGGCCGGTCCGGTGCGGGAGCCGGTCGGGGAGGCGCCCGTACGATCCGGTCTGTCCGCCGGTGGCGGGACCGCCCGGACCAGCCTGGTCGCCTCGTCCCGGCCCGCACCCGCGCTGCGGGTCTGCCACGACTCGTCCCGGGCCTTGGTCACGGCCCAGTACATCGCCGGCTTGATCACGAGCAGGTTCACCACGGACACGACCGGCGTGAGCAGCAGCCAGGTCACCACGCGGGACCGTGTCGCCAGTTCCGGTCGTTGGGCGGCGTACATCGCGGTCTGCGCGTAGGTGAGCGTGATCCAGTACCCGAACCCCTGAACGGCGGCGAGCTTGTCCGTACCGGGGAGGACGAGCACCACCCACGCCAGGATGACCGGGGTGAGCACGAAGAAGATCAGCGAGTACACCCGGAACAGCAGTGGCACGGGGCGGAGGAACCTGATCTCCCAGAAGAGATAGCGCCAGTACGACTTGAACCACCGCACCCGCTGCCGCCAGAGCCCGTTCACCGTGTCCGGCATCGTGGTCTCGACGACGGCCTCGTTGACCGCGACGGCCTGCCCCCGCTCCAGCGCGTAGTGCGTGAGTCGCCGGTCGTCCCCCGCCGTGCCGGAGGTGACGTAGTCCTCCAGGTTGTCGTAGACGAGGTCCCTGCGGTACACCGCCAGCACCCCGGAACACGGGGCCACCGCGCCGACGTGCGACCGTGCCGACCGGACCGTCAGGCACCACGTCACCATCTCCAGGTCCGTGGTGCGGGTCAGCCAGTTGTCCCGCCGGTTGCGCACGACGGGCAGGCCCGTCGCCGCCTGCACCCGGTCGTCGCTCATCGCGCGCAGGGTGTGTTCGACCGCGTCCGGCATGAGTACCGCGTCGTCGTCAACGGTGAGCAGGAAGTCGAACTCGCGGTGCTTGAGGTGCTCCAGGATGGCGGCCTGGGCGTGCCGTTTACCCGCGTTGCGATGGCTGAACCACCACACGCGGTCGTGCTCGAACCCCTGTAGCGGCTCGTCCGACCCGTCGTCGATCACGTAGATCTCGTCGGGTGGGCGCGTCTGCTCCAGCAGGGAGCCGACGGTGCGGTACACGGCCCGAGTCTCGGTGTTGAAACACGGGACGATGGCGATCACCGTCCCGTCGGCGGGTGGCAGGTGGGTGAAGCTGCGCCGCCGGACCGCGGCGAGCAGGAACGCGATCAGCACGCTCGTGGTGACACCGTAGAACACGAGTGTCACCGACAGCCGCGCCTGCCCGACCGTGAGGTGGTAGACGATCGTCCACGCCGTCGCGCACACGACGGCGACGGCGCAGACGAGCGTCGCGCGGGTCTCGTCACCGCTTCCGCGCACGACCCAGCCCCCGGATCAAAATCACCCCGGCGATGACCAGGACGACGCCCGTGATGATCAGCCACTCGATGCCGAAGGTGACGCCGCCGATGGTCATCACGGCGGGACCGGTGTAGGCGAGCTTCTCGTTGTCGTATCCCATGTGCCCTCCTCAGAGCGGATGACGGCCGGGGAGATCCAGCCGGTAGGTGGTGTCCAGGACGAGTGGCACGGTCGCCAGCCACGACAGGTCGTGCCCGGGATGTGCGGTGTGGACGATGGCGAGATCCCATGCGCCCTCCGACGCCTCGGTGCTGAGGACGCCGGTGCCGGTGGGCAGTCTGTCCACCAGCGGGTCGGTGAAGGAGACCTCGGCGCCCTCGGCACGGAGGTACCGGATGATCTCCACGGCGGGGGAGTTGCGCACGTCGGCGACGCCCGGCTTGTAGGCCACCCCGACGAGGAGCACGCGCGCGTGACGCAGCGCCGTCCCCGTGTCGGCGAGCAGTTCCCGGGCGCGCTCCACCACGGTGCGCGGGCGCTGCGCGATCGCGGTCATCGAGTGCTCGATCAGCGGGGCCGGGATGCGTCGTCGTCGGAGGTCCCAGAGCAGGTAGTGCGGATCGCAGGGGATGCAGTGCCCGCCCACGCCCGGCCCGGGACGGAACGCGGTGAACCCGTACGGTTTCGTGGCCGCCGCGGCGATGATCTCCTCGGGGTCGAGGTCCTGCTCGCGCATCGCCGAGCTGTACTCGTTGGCGAAGGCGATGTTCACCGCACGGTAGGTGTTCTCCAACAGCTTCGTCGCTTCCGCGGCCTCCAGTGACGAGACCGTGTGGACCACCGACGCCGACGCGGCGAGCGCGTCGGCGGCCAGGCGGGCGCAGCGCGGCGTCACACCACCCACCACGCGCGGCGTCGACCTCGGGACGTGCGTCGCGTCACCGGGATCGAGGCGTTCGGGGCTGTAGGCCACATGCACGTCGACACCGGGGGTGAGGCCGCGGGCGCGAAGGAGGGGGAGCAGGAGGTCGCGGGTGCTGCCGATGTAGCTGGTGGAGGTCAGCACGAGGATCTGGCCCGGGGTGGCGTTCCCGGCGACCGTCGCGCACGCGGACCGAAGAGGGTCGAGGTCGGGTACGGCGTGCTCGTCGACCGGGGTCGGGACGCAGATGACGACCAGATCCACACCGGAGAGCGGTCCGGGGTCGGTCGTGAGGAACAGCCGGGTGTCCAGGTCCGCGGCGAGGCGGTCGTGATCCGTCGGCAGCAGGTCCGCGCGTCCTGCCCGGATCTCGCTCACCCGCTGGTCGGAGGTGTCCACGCCGAGGACGTCCCAACCGGCCTCGGTGAACCCGAGCGCCGTCGGCAGACCGACGTAACCCAGGCCGACGACCGCCGCACGGGTCAACCCGGCCGCCGTGGCTGACCCTTCCGCCGACTGCGGTGAGGCTGTCACGCTTTCGCCCTCCCGTTGCTCGTTCATTGTCCGATCGGCTTCTCTCCGCACCGTGGGGCGCGAGGACGACCGCCGGGAACCCGTTTTGTTCCGACACGGCGGCCGTCGTATTGTCGTGGTTCGGACCGGGTTCGCTACAGCGTGACCCGTCACGGATGTGCAACGAAATCCGGGGCGGGAATCCGGAAGGTCGTTGATCCATACCGTGACCTGCGATGGACTTCTTTTGCGAGCTCCTGTTCGGCGCGCCGTGCGGTCGGAGTAAGAAACGTCACGCAAATGATTCGCACGTCCTTGTCGATCGTTGGTGCGACACGGGGTGCGAATGTATTCTGTAATCGTTGCACATTCACCCGACGCGGCGCGATGGCAGAAATTCACCAATTCGCTCCGGCGAGTCTCGTGAATGTTTCCGGTGAAGAGCGGATGGTTCGTGAGAATCGGTCACGGGCCGGGTCGTGTGACGGCCGATCGCACTGTGGGAACGGGTCGCCCGTTCCGGGTCCCGACCGCGGTATGGCGGCCCGGATGCCCGTCGCGACCGCGCACGACAGGCGGTCTCGCGACAGGATCGGGAAGACCGTCCGGGTCAGCGTGGGATGTGGGTGAGCTTGTCCGGGTTGACGACGTCGTAGAGGGCGACGATGCGGCCGTCGCGCACCACCACGGCCTGTACGTGCTCGTCCAGGGCGCGGTAGCCGTCGCCGCCCGGCTCGGCCGGCAGGTGCAGCCCGACGTCGCCGTTGACGAGCACCGGCCGCGCCGTGTCCAGGACACCCGGGCGGTAGTGCCGCAGCAGGCCCGCGAAGAACCGGACGAGCGTGTCCGCGCCGGCCATGACACGGCGGGCGGTGCGGCCCTTGCCGTCCGAGTCGCCGGTCAGGGTGACCTCCGGGTGCAGCAGTTCGGTCATCGCGGACAGGTCCCCGTTCGCCAGCGCGGTGACGAACCTGTCCAGCACCGCGCGCTGCTCGGCCAGGTCCGCGCGCGGCGGCGGGTCGGCCTCGGCGACGGCCCGTCTGCCCCGGGAGGAGTGCTGCCGCGCCGCCGCCGGGGTGCAGTCGAGGATGTCGGCGATCTCGGGGAACGGCACGTGGAACACGTCGTGCAGCACGAACGCCACCCGCTGCTGGGGCGTGAGCGTGTCCAGCACCACCATCGCGGCCATGCGCACCCCGTCGTCGCGCACCACGGCGTCGAGCGGGTCGTCGGCCGCCGGGGCGCCCAGCGGAGTCACGATCGGCTCGGGCAGCCAGTCACCGACGTAGGACTCGCGGCGGGCGGTGGCCGAGCGCAGCCGGTCGAGGGCGATCCGGCTCACCACGGTCGTCGCCCACGCGCGCAGGTCCCGGATCTCCTCCCGCCGCGACGCGGGCAGCGACCTCAGCCGCAGCCACCCTTCCTGCACGGCGTCCTCGGCGTCGGCCACCGACCCGGTGAGCCGGTAGGCCACCGAGAGCAGGTGCCCGCGCAACGCGGGGAACTCCCCGACGAGCGACTCCCTCCCCTGTGACATCACCCCCGATTATGCCCCGCCACCCGCACCGCCCGCAGACCCGTCCGGGGTGTGCCGTGAAGGGCACATTCCCTGCACCCAGTGCTGTGAGGGGCACATTCACTGCACCACGCGCAGGGAAAGTGCCCTTCACGGCACCACGCCGGGGACGGCCGCCCGCCGCCGTGGGAGGGACGGGTGGGGCGGTGTTCTAGAGTGGGGGTGTGGCGGGACGGATCCGGGAGAGCGACATCGCGCAGGTCCGCGAGCGCAATCGGATCGACGAGATCGTGGGCGAGTACGTCGCGCTGCGCCGGGCGGGTGGCGGCGCGCTGAAGGGGCTGTGCCCGTTCCACGAGGAGAAGACACCCTCGTTCAACGTGCGGTCCAGCCACGGCACCTTCCACTGCTTCGGCTGCGGCGAGGGCGGCGACGTCATCAAGTTCGTCATGCAGATCGAGCACCTCCCGTTCGTGGAGTCGGTGGAGCGCCTGGCCGACCGGATCGGCCTGCACCTGACCTACGAGGGCGGCGGCGCCGCGCCCCGCCGCGACCGGGGCACCCGGATGCGGCTGGTGGAGGTGCACAAGGCCGCCCAGGAGTTCTACGCCGAGCAGCTGGAGACCCCGGAGGCCGAGGCCGCGCGCACGTTCCTGTCCGAGCGCGGTTTCGACCGCGCCGCGGCGCAGCGCTTCGGCTGCGGGTTCGCCCCCGGTGGCTGGGACAAGCTGACCAAACACCTGCTGCGCAACGGCTTCGAGCTGGCCGAGCTGTACAAGGCGCAGGTCTCCAAGGAGGGCAGGCGCGGTCCCATCGACCGGTTCCACCGGCGGCTGGTGTGGCCGATCAAGGACCGGGGCGGGGACGTCGTCGGGTTCGGCGCCCGCCGCCTGTTCGACGACGACCCCATCCAGGCGAAGTACCTCAACACCAGCGAGAGCCCGGTCTTCAAGAAGTCGCAGGTGCTGTTCGGTCTGGACCAGGCCAAACGCGAGATCGCCCGGCGACACCAGGTGGTGGTCGTCGAGGGCTACACCGACGTGATGGCCCTGCACGAGGCCGGGGTGCCCACGGCGGTGGCCTCGTCCGGCACGGCGTTCGGCGAGGAGCACATGCGGGTGCTGCGCCAGCTGATGATGGACGACGACGCCTTCCGTGGTGAGGTCGTCTTCACCTTCGACGGTGACGAGGCGGGGCAGAAGGCCGCGCTGAAGGCGTTCGAGGGCGACCAGACCTTCGCGGGCCAGACCTACATCGCCGTCGCGCCGGAGGGGATGGACCCCTGCGAGCTTCGGCTGGCCAAGGGTGACGCGGCCGTGAAGGACCTGGTGGCGCGGCGGATCCCGCTGTTCGAGTTCGCCATCCGCAGTCTGCTGTCCGACTACGATCTCGACTCGGTGGACGGCCGGGTCGAGGCGCTGCAACGCACCGTCCCGCTGGTCGCCCAGATCAAGGATCAGGCCAAACGGGACGGCTACGCCACCAAGCTGGCGTGGTGGGTCGGCTGGCAGGACGAGGCGATGGTCGTGCGCCGTGTGCGGGAGACCGCGGGCGCCCCGGTGCAGGCGGGCGGCAGGCGCAGGCCGGCCC
>NZ_KB912557.1:151052-153937 GCF_000383775.1 Saccharomonospora halophila 8 | reverse complement strand
CGGCGGCCGGGGACCTACGTCGTCGGCTGGATCAAGCGCGGCCCGTCCGGCGGGATCGGGGCCAACCGGGAGTGCGCCCGCGAGACCGTCGGAGCACTGCTGGACGACGCGGCCGCGGGACGTCTCGGGGCCGCGGGCCGACGGCGGTCCGGACTCACCGGCCTCCTCACCCGCCTGCGGTCCCGCGCCGGGGTCTGAGCGGGGACCGGCCGGGACCGGTCAGTCGGTCACCCATCCGTGGTCGACGGCCGAACGGAGCAGGCGTCGGCGGATACCGACGATGTCCTCCGCCGTCGCCGTGGGCGCGGCGTCCAGCAGGAGTTCGGTGATCTCGTCGAGGTACTGCTTGCGCGTCACGGACACGCCCTCGGCCACGGCGCCGGGTCCGTCCGTGTCCACCTCGTCCTCGGCGAACTCCTCGGCCGTCCCGGCCGGGGGGTGCTCCTCCCGCTCCGCGAGGCGGATCCGCGAGGCCTTCAGCCCCCGGTCGCCCTCCTCGATGTCGAAGCTGAGCCGCACTCCCGGGGCCACCAGAGCCTTGTCGAACAGCAGGTCGTTGACGTGGACGAACACGTCCTCGCCCCCGTTGTCGGGCGCGGCGAATCCGTACCCCTTGAACTCGTCGAACCGGACGACCTTCCCCGTGACCACGGATTCCACTCCCGATGCGTCGGCGGCACGCCCGTGCGGCGGCCGTACTGACAATCCCGCCGGACCCTACCCCGCACCGGCACCTTCGCGCCGTGACGGTGAGCGCCGCCCCGCGCCGCCTGGTCCCTCGGACGGATTGCGTTCGGTCGCTGCTCGTGGTCGCGGCGGGTAATGTCAGCGCCAGACCCTACGGCCACGGAGTGGCTATTGACACACTTCCGGGTCGCGGATAGCTTTCCGTGGCTACACGGAGGGAGATGATCATGCTGGAGAAGCTCCAACGTGCCCTGGGGTTGCGGACGAATCCCGCGATCTTCTTCAGCTCGGCATTGCTCGCCCTGGTGTTCGTCGTCGGGTCCATTCTGTTCACCGAGGAGGTGGACGCCGCGTTCGGGGACGCGGCGGAGGCCGTCAAGACGAACCTGGGCTGGCTCTACATCCTGGGGGTCACGGCCTTCCTCATTTTCCTGCTCTGGATCGCGTTCAGCCGGTTCGGACACGTGCGACTCGGCGGTAAGGACGACCGCCCCGAGTTCAGCAACGTCACGTGGTTCGGCATGCTGTTCGCGGCGGGCATCGGCACCATCCTGATGTTCTGGGGCGTCGCGGAGCCGATCAACCACTTCGCGAACCCGCCGTTGAGCGGGGTCAATGAGCAGGTCTCGGAGCTCACCGAGGCCGACCTGAACTCCCGGCAGTTCGCCGAGCAACTGCGCGAGATCCCCGTCGGGAACGGGGCGGCCGAACCGTTGAGCGAGGGGGCCGCGAACGAGGCCATCGGCTTCTCGCTCTACCATTTCGCCTTCCACACCTGGGCGATCTTCACGTTGCCCGCCCTGGCGTTCGCGTACTTCGCCTACCGGCGGGGCCTGCCGTTCCGGGTGAGCTCGATCTTCCACCCGATCCTCGGTGACCGGATCAACGGCCCGATCGGCAAGACCGTCGACGTCATCGCGGTCATCGGGACGCTGTTCGGTGTCGCGGTCTCCATCGGGCTCGGCACCCTGCAGATCAACAGCGGCCTGAACGGCCTGTTCGGCATCGAGGTGAGCGGCACGGTGCAGATCGCCATCATCGCGGTCGTCACCACCATCGCGACCATCTCGGTGGTTCTGGGGCTGGACAAGGGCATCAAGTGGCTGTCCAACGTCAACATCTGGATGGCCGTCGCCCTGTTGATCTTCATCATCGTCGCGGGTTCCACCATCTTCCTGCTGCGGGGCGTGATCGAGAGCACCGGCACGTACCTGAGCATGCTGGTGCCGTTGTCCTTCTGGAACGACGCGCTGCCCGCGGGCGACTGGGGTTGGCAGGGCACCTGGACGGTGTTCTACTGGGCGTGGACGATCACCTGGGCGCCGTTCGTCGGCATCTTCGTGGCCCGCATCTCGAAGGGCCGCACGGTCCGGGAGTTCGTCCTCGGTGTGCTGGGCGCCCCGGTGGCCTTCTCGGTGGTCTGGTTCAGCGTCTTCGGGATGTCCTCGCTGAACATCGAGTTCAACGACCCCGGCTCGCTGGTCGGCCCGGTGGTGCAGGAGGGGGACACGGCGGCCGCGCTGTTCGCCTTCCTGGACCACTTCCCGGCGACCGAGGTGCTGATGGCCTTCGCCGTGCTGATCGTGGTCATCTTCTTCGTCACGTCCTCGGACTCGGCCTCACTCGTGGTGGACATGCTCACCTCGGGCAACACGATGCACCCGCCGACGCGGCAGCGGGTGTTCTGGGCCGTGCTGGAGGGCGTCATCGCGGCCACCCTGATCGCGGCGACGGGCCAGCAGGCGTTGCAGGCGCTCCAGCAGGTCATCACCGTGCTCGGCCTGCCGTTCTTCCTGATCGGCTTCCTCACGATCTACTGCCTGATGAAGGCGATGAAGCGCGACATCCCGGAGGAGGAGCTGCTGCCGCCGCGGACCCGCGCGATGCTGGAGAAACGGACGGCCGCCGTGGGCGCCTCGGGGGTGACCGCGGACGGCCGGGTCGATGCGGAACCGTCCGCGGAGCCGGGGAGCCCGAGGACCGGAACGACGTTGCGGTCGCCGGATCCGGTGGCTCCGCCGGACCCGGACGAGTCCGACCCGCAGGACCCCCGCCCGGAGTCGCTGAACTGACCGCGCGTCACTGACGGACACCGGTCCCGTCGTCCCCCTGGGGCGGCGGGCAC
Organism: Saccharomonospora halophila 8; assembly: GCF_000383775.1. Lineage (GTDB taxonomy): Bacteria > Actinomycetota > Actinomycetes > Mycobacteriales > Pseudonocardiaceae > Saccharomonospora > Saccharomonospora halophila. The sequence goes on along the minus strand of NZ_KB912557.1, from coordinate 151,125 downwards.
CGGTGTGTGCGCGGGCGCTGCCGGGCGCGGACCGGTGCCGCCGAGGATCCCGTCCCTCCCGCCCCGGTGCGTC
>NZ_KB912557.1:135349-150952 GCF_000383775.1 Saccharomonospora halophila 8 | reverse complement strand
GGCGATCCGGCGTGCTCGGCGACGTCGTGCACCGCCACCGCGTTCGGGTGGTGCAGCCGCGCGGCGATGCGCCCTTCCCGCATGGCCCGCTGCCGTGCCTCGTCGGCGGCGGCCTGATCGCCGCCCGTGCCGGGGTCGTGCAGCTCCTTGACCGCGACCTGCCGCTGCAGCCGCTCGTCGTCGGCCAGCCACACCGAGCCCATCGCGCCACTACCGAGGTGCCGCCGCAGCCGGTACCGGCCCGCCAGCAGATCGCCGACCTCGCTCACCCGCGTCACCCTTTCGTGTGTCCCGGGTCAGGGTAGGTGGCGCGGGCGACCCCGCACCGTCAGGTCGCGCAGCGTGGCGCGGCACGGGGCGTCCGCGCTGCGTGGCGGAACGTGACGGCGCGTGCGGGCGGAGGTGTGGTGGGGGCTATAGTGCGAGGTGCCGGGGCGTGCCCGCGCGGCGGGCGCACTCGGCGACGGGCCGGTAGCTCAGGAGGTCAGAGCAGGGGACTCATAATCCCTTGGCCGCGGGTTCGAGCCCCGCCCGGCCCACTATGGTGACCGAGGGGAAGCGTCGACCCCACGAGGGGTGGTGCGCCCCTCGTGGAGCAAAACGGGGCAACTCCCCGCACCGCCCCTTTTGCTGCACGTGCGAGGGCCGCGGACCGGCCCACAACACCCCGGCGGTCTGCGAAGCTCCCCCATAACCAGCCCGCACGACACTGGAGGGGAGCCCGAAACAGCCGTGTCCATCGCACACTGTGGCCGCACTACCGGTATCAGCGTCGGCGCCGTCACCATCCTCGCCACCATGGGCGCCATCAGCGACGACGACGTGGACGTCTACGTCAAACCCGACGACGACGACGGCGGCGGCGAGTCGAGATTCTGCAGCGGCAAATGGTGGTGCTGACCAGTACCGGCCGGTGACATCTCGGGGATGCCGGCGATGAGCTTGGCGGACTCGTCTGGGCTTATCGCCAGCCTCGCGAAGGTGTCCGCAGCGCCTTGGTCGTGCGCCACGGATCTCGCGTCGGTGATTTTCGAGCTCTGATCACGGGTACATGCGGTGCTGTGCCGGAGTGGTCCAGTTATCTGCCATCCTCGATCGTGGTCGCCACGGCCGTGTCGCCCTCGCGTGTCGCGGTGACCGTGACGATTGCGCCTTCGGTGAGTTGCCCGGCATCCCCGGCATGCCTGGACCCGCTGGTCACGGCCCGGTCCGCGTCGATGGTGTACGTCTCGGTGTAGCCGTCCGCGCTGCGCACGGTGACCGAGTCGGCGGTCAACGAGATCACGGATCCCTTCTGCGTCAGCTGCGTCTCGTAACCACCGTCGACCTCGATCACGGACTCGCTGTGCAGCGCGTCGGTCGCTTCGCCACGCATGGTGCCGGGGACGCCCTGCATTCCTCTTGGCATGGCGTTCGTGCCACGGGACATTCCCGGCATGCCACCGAACCGGTCGTCGCCGCCGGAGTCGGCGCTCGTGCCGGCCCACACGGCCAGGCCACTCGCCCCCGCGATACCGACTCCCACCGCCACCGCGACGGCGGTCATCCGCGCCGTCCAGCGACGAGGTCCGGACACGGGCGGCGCGCCCCAGGTCTGTTGCGTCTCGTGTTGTTCGCTCATGCTGCACAGGGTGCCGTCGCGAACTGTGCGTGAGCTGTGTCTCGGCCATGAACCTCCTGTCACACAGTTCGCGCACAGGTTCTTCCCAAGAAGATCTCAATCGCGTGCGCGACGATGAGCCCATGACCCGCGGACACACCGGATCAGGCGGCGCGAAGTCGACGGTCCGCGCTCTTGTGGTGGACGATGAGCCGCCGATCGCCGAACTGCTGTCGATGGCCCTGCGCTACGACGACTGGGAGGTGCGCAGCGTGGGCGACGGCCTGGGTGCGGTCCGTACGGCGCGCGAGTTCCGGCCGGACATCGTGGTGCTCGACATCATGCTTCCGGACTTCGACGGATTCGAAGTGCTCCAACGCCTGCGCAGCGACCGCCCCGAACTGCCGGTTCTGTTCCTCACAGCCAAGGACGCGGTCGAGGACCGCATCGCAGGGCTCACCTCCGGCGGCGACGACTATGTCACCAAGCCGTTCTCGATCGAGGAGGTCGTGCTCCGCCTGCGGGCGATGTTGCGCCGCACGGGCGCGCTGACCACGGCGTCCGGTTCGCAGCTCGTCGTCGGCGATCTCGTCCTCGACGAGGACACCCGCGAGGTGACCCGCGGTGGCGACGACATCCACCTCACCGCCACCCAGTTCGAACTCCTGCGGTACCTGATGCGCAACCCTCGCCGCGTGCTGTCGAAGGCGCAGATCCTCGACCGGGTGTGGAACTACGACTTCGGTGGTCAGGCCAACATCGTCGAGCTGTACATCTCGTATCTGCGCAAAAAGATCGACGCGGGCAGAGCGCCGATGATCCACACGGTGCGCGGGGCCGGGTATGTCCTCAAGCCGGCGCCCTGACCGCCGGACGCGCGGCTCCCGAAGAACATCCCGAAGGTCCCTGCGTACCAGGCTGATCGGCGAGCTGCTCGCCCTCCTGGCCGTGATTTGCTTGATGATCGGTGTGGTCACCGAAATCGCGCTGAGCGCGTTTCTCGTGCACGAACTCGACGAACAACTGACCTCCGCGGGTGACCGTGCGGTCCGGGTGTCCGACCGCCCCGGCCTAGGTCCCGACTCACCTCGCCCGCCGGGCCCGCCACCCGACCCGCTCGGCGCGCGCGGCACGTCTCCCGGCACGATCGCGGGCCTCGTCATCGACGGCTCCGTCGTCCACGCGGGCATCCTCGGTGACGACGGCACCCCGCGGCCGCTCGGGCCCTCGCTCGAAGACGACCTCCTGAACATCCCGGTCGACGGCCGACCCGAGACCGTGTCCCTCGGCGACCTCGGCGACTACCGGGTGTCCGCACTGCACAACGAACTCGGCGACGTCGTGATCACGGGTCTTCCGCTCGACGACGTCCACGACACGCTGCTCGGTGTCGGGCTGATCCTCGGCGGCGTCTCGCTGGCGGGCCTGCTCATCACCGGCGTGTCGGGCGCCCTGGTCGTCCGCCGCACCCTGCGCCCGCTGGAGCGGATGGCCGACACCGCCGAGAAGGTCACCGAACTCCCGTTGCACGAGGGCGAGGTGCAGCTCCCGGTCCGAGTACCCGATGTGGACACCGACCCGGGGACCGAGGTCGGACGGGTGGGAGCGGCGCTGAACCGCATGCTCGGGCACGTCGGCGACGCCCTGGTAGCACGGCACGAGAGCGAGACCCGAGTGCGCCGGTTCGTCGCCGATGCCAGTCACGAACTGCGTACCCCGCTCGCGTCCGTCAGCGGCTACACCCAGTTCATCCGGCGCTCCGACGAAGACCTTTCGGCGGAGACAGCGCACGCACTGCGGCGCGTCGAGTCGGAAACCGGCCGGATGACGACACTGGTCGAGGACATGCTGCTGTTGGCACGCATCGACGCGGGCAGGCCGCTCGCCGAGGCCGAGGTCGACCTGTCGGCACTCGTCGTCGACGCGGTCAGCGACGCCACGGTCGCGATGCCAGGTCACCAGTGGCGACTGGACCTTCCGCCGGAACCCGTGACCGTCCGCGGCGACGACACGCGCCTGCACCAAGTGATCGCCAACCTACTGTCCAACGCGGGCAAGCACACGCCGGACGGAACGACGGTCACGGCGGCGCTGTCCACGTCCGGCGATGCGGTGACGCTGGCGGTCACCGACGACGGACCGGGCATCCCCGACGAACTCGCCGGGGTCGTGTTCGAACGATTCGCCCGCGGCGAGACGTCGCGATCGCGGGCGACCGGCAGCACCGGACTCGGTCTAGCGGTCGTCAGCGCCGTCGTGAGCGCCCACCACGGCACTGTCGACCTCGACAGCGAACCGGGCCGCACCGTGTTCACCGTGCGGCTGCCCGCGAACTGATACGCACAGCCAATGCACAGCCGCGACACACCCAGAGCCCAGCATGGCGGTCGACTGTAGTGGTATGACGGCCATTCAGACCGAACCAGAACGACGGCGCGAGCGTGTCGGCACCGACGGCCCCGCGCCGGTGCTGGACGTGGTGGTGCCGGTGTACAACGAAGAGACCGACCTCGAACCGTGCGTCCGGCGCCTGCATGCGCATCTCGTCGGTGCTTTCCCCTACACCTTTCGGATCACCATCGCCGACAACGCCAGCGTCGATGCGACACCGTTGGTCGCCGGACGGCTCTCCGACGAGCTCGCCGAGGTCCGCGTCGTCCGACTCGAACAGACGGGGCGCGGCCGGGCACTGCGGCACGTGTGGTCCTCGTCGGACTCGCCGGTGCTGGCTTACCTCGACGTCGACCTGTCGACCGACCTCGCCGCTCTCGCACCGCTCGTGGCGCCACTAATCTCCGGGCACTCGGACGTGGCGATCGGCAGCAGGCTCGCCCACGGCTCGCAGGTAGTGCGCGGACCCAAGCGGGAGTTCATCTCGCGCTGCTACAATCTGCTGCTGCGCGGCACGCTGGCCGCCCGGTTCTCCGACGCCCAGTGCGGTTTCAAGGCGATCCGTGCCGACGTGGCGAGCAGGCTGCTTCCTCACGTGACGGATCCGGCGTGGTTCTTCGACACCGAACTGCTCGTGCTCGCCCAGCGTGCCGACCTCCGGATTCACGAGGTTCCCGTCGACTGGGTCGACGATCCTGATTCTCGGGTGGACATCGTGTCGACCGCCGTCGCCGACCTGAAAGGCATCGCACGGTTACTGCGAGGCACGGTCACCGGCTCCGTACCGGTCGCACGGCTTCGCGCACAACTCGGCCGCGCACCGCGTCCGGTGTTGGCGGACGGTGTCCCGGAGAGCCTCGCCCGCCAGCTCGTGCGATTCGCGGCGGTCGGCGTCGCCAGCACCCTCGCCTACCTGGTGCTGTACCTGCTGCTGCGGCTCGGCATGGGCGCTCAGGCTGCCAACCTGGCAGCTCTGCTGCTCACCGCGATCGGCAACACGGCCGCCAACCGCAGGCTGACGTTCCGGGTCCGCGGCCGACACCGCGCGCCGACGCATCACTTGCAGGGACTCGTCGTCTTCGGGCTCGGTCTTGGGCTGACGAGTGGGTCGCTGGCGATGCTCGAACTCGTGACCCAGCCGGACCGCACCCTCGAACTCGTCACGCTCGTCGGCGCGAACCTGGTCGCCACGATCATGCGGTTCCTGCTCTTCCGCGGCTGGGTCTTCCGCCCCGCCGGCTCCGGCGACGACACCCGCCCCGCGGGTTCCGACTCCGAGGAGGCAGCCCGATGAACGCGGCGACGCACGTGGTCGAGCGCATCCGAACGGCGACCACACCGGGCACGCGGGCCCCTGAGGGGGCGACGGGCAGTGGCCGGTCGCGATGGGAATGGGCGGCGCTGGCAGTGCTGCTGGTGGGAACCGCCGTGCTGTACCTGTGGGGGCTCGGGTCCACCGGGTACGGCAACTCGTTCTACGCCGCAGCGGTGCAGTCCGGAACGCAGAGCTGGAAGGCGCTGCTGTTCGGGTCGCTGGACGCGGGCAACGTCATCACGGTCGACAAGCCGCCCGCGTCGCTGTGGCTGATGGGACTGTCCGGGCGGATCTTCGGGTTCAGCACGTGGAGCATGCTCGCGCCGCAAGCGCTGCTCGGCGTCGGCTCCGTGGCACTGCTGTATGCGGCCGTGCGCCGGTGCTCGGGCCCGGTCGCCGGTCTCGTCGCGGGTACCGCACTCGCGCTGACGCCGGTCGCCGTACTGATGTTCCGTTTCAACAACCCCGACGCGCTGCTGGTGTTCCTGCTCGTGCTCGGTGCGTACTTCATGGTACGCGCCGTCGAGAAGGGACAGTGGCGATGGATTCTGCTGGCCGGTTCGGCCATCGGCTTCGGCTTCCTGGCGAAAATGCTGCAGGCGTTTCTCGTGCTTCCGGCGTTCGCGCTGATGTACCTGGTCGCGGCTCCGGTGTCGCTGCCGAAGCGGTTGCTGCGGCTACTCGGAGCAGGGGTTTCCGTGATCGTGTCGGCGGGCTGGTTCGTCGCGCTCGTCGACCTGTGGCCGTCGGCGAGCAGGCCGTACATCGGCGGCTCGGAGAACAACACGGAGCTCGAACTGGCCCTGGGATACAACGGGCTCGGCCGAATTCTGGGACGGGGCGGCGGTGGCGCTCCCGGCGGTGGGGGCGGCATGGGATCGGCGTTCGGGGGCGAGCCCGGAATCCTGCGCATGTTCAACACCTCCTTCGGCGCCGAGGCGTCGTGGCTCCTGCCGGCCGCGCTGATTGGTCTCGTCGCGGGTCTGTGGTTCACCCGGCGCGCGCCGCGGACGGATCGCACCCGCGCCTCGCTGATCCTGTGGGGCGGGTGGACACTCGGCACCGCGCTGGTGTTCAGCTTCATGTCCGGCACGATCCACCCGTACTACACGGTCGCCCTCGCGCCCGGAATCGCCGGTCTGATCGGCATTTCCGTGCGCGAACTGTGGCGCGGACGGGACCACCCGCCCGCACGGATCACGCTGTCGGCGATGGTCGCGGTGACCGCGGTATGGTCCTTCGTGCTGCTCGAACGGACCCCGGACTGGCTGCCGGCGCTGCGGTGGATCGTGCTGGCACTGGGCGTCCTCGCCGCGACGGCGATCGCGGTCGGCGTGCATCGGTTCCGCAGGGCCGCCGTCGTGGTCGCCGTGGTGACCGCGTTGGCGGGGCTGTCGGCAACGGGCGCCTACGCGCAGACGACGGCGTCGGTTCCGCACACCGGCTCGCTGCCGGAGTCCGGACCGTCCGGCGACGGCATTGACATGATGGGCCGTCAGGGTGGCCAGGGCGGTCCCGGCACGGGAACGGCGAACGCCACGCTGGTGGCGGCACTGCAAAACACCGACACGGACTGGGCCGCGGCGGCGGTGGGCGCGCAGGGGCAGGGAAGCCTGCAGCTCGCCTCCGGGCGTCCGGTGATCGCCATCGGCGGGTTCACCGGCAGCGACCCGGCACCGACGCTCGAGCAGTTCAAGCAGTGGGTGTCGGAAGGGCGGATCGCCTACTTCGTGAGCGGCAACGGCGGCATGGGTGGCCCGGGCGGCGGTGTGCCCGGGGACGGTGGTCCGAATGCCGGACCCGGCGGACGAAACGACGGGCAGGCCGACGGCTGCGGAGGTCCGGGAGGTGGCCCTGGTGGTGGCAGGTCCGGCAGCGAAATCAGCTCCTGGGTGGAAGCCAACTTCGAGGAGACGACCATCGGCGGGGTCACGGTCTACGACCTGCGCTGACGTCTTGCGACAGCCGCCCACCGCTACCACGGGAGTACGGGGTGTTCCACGAGCGCACGAGAAGCGGCGGGTTCGCTGCCGGGCGGGAGACCAGGGGAGTCCCTGCTCCGGCGCCGCTCGGTGGTCGGGGTCACGCACGCGGTGCGACCGGCCCCCGGAGGCTCGCCGATTCTCCGCGTCGCCGCCGGTCTCACCGTGAACGCACCATCAGCGCCGCCGTCTTCTCCGGCAGGTCGATCTCGGTGACGAACCGGAACCCGGCCTTCCGGAATGCCTTGACCGAGGGCACGTTGCGCACGTCCGGTTCGGCCACGACACGGCCGCACGCGGGGTCGGTGGCGAGCAGGCCGTCGGCCACCTCGCGCAGTAGCGACCGACCGAGCCCGCGGCCGGTGTCCCCGGGGGCGCCGATGGCCACATGCACCCCGAGATCGCCCGGCTGGTGCGGGTAGTGGTCGGCCAGGCGGTCGCGGGCCACCCGGTACACCTCGAGATAGGCGATCAGGACGTCGTCGTGGGAAACCAGGCAGGGCAGCGAGTGGTCCCCCGCCCGTTGGCGCCGGAGAGTCTCCGCCCAGCGGCTGCGGGTCCAGTCCTGGTTCCAAAAGGCGACCACGTGCGGGGTGTGCATCCAGTCGTGGATCAGGTCCAGGTCCGGTCCGTCCGGCTCGGCGGGCCGGACGGACCACGGGGCGCGCATCCGGGGCAAGGGAGGTCCGGCGATTGCGTGATGTTCCATGTTGCCTGCCTTCCGTGTGCCTGGTTCGCCCCCTCGGTGCGCGGACCCTGCCGAGTCCGCGCACCACCGTGGCCGTCGACGGTCCGCCGAGGGCGGGCTCAGGGGAGTCCCGACTCGTGCAGCGGGTTGGGGATCGTGCCGTACACGGCCGCGTGCGGGCGCTCGGGGCGGTCGCGGTAGCCGTCCAGCAGCAGCCGGTTCCGGTTCAGGCAGAGCCGTTCGATCTCCGGCGTGAGCAGGTCGAACATTCGGAACCGCTCCCCGAGTTCGGGGAACGCGGCCTGGTGGTCGAGCACCTGCTGCCGCACCATCGCCCAGAACTCCCGCTCCGGGATGCCGACGTGCTCCTCCACCAGCGGTGCGAGGTACCGGAAGTGCCCGACGAACAGTCCGCTCTGAATGAACTGGCAGAGGAACTGTGGTTCCTCGCGCAACAGCACCTCGGAGACCTCGGGTGGCAGACTCTCCAGTTCGGGCAGTTCGGCGGAGGCGATGTTGACGTCGTCGACGAAGTCCTTCACCGCCAGCCGGGTCGGCACGTCGTCACTGCCGAAGACCACGATGGTGTTCTCGCCGTGCGGGGAGAACACCAGCCCGTAGCGGTACAGGAAGTGCAGCAGTGGCGGGATCAGCGCGCCGAACAGACTCCGCAACCACGTCCGCGCGTCCGTCCCGGAACGCTCGACGAGTTCGGTGAGCAACGCCCGTCCCCGACGGTCGACGTACAGCAGGGAGGCCAGTGTGCGGGCGCGCTCGTCCGGGTCGAGCTTGTCGCTGATCGGCTCCCGCCAGATCGCGCCGAGCAGTTCCCGGTACTGGTACGGAACCTCCGGGATCTCCTCCAGCCCCGGGTGCGCGACGGTGACGGAGGCGACCTCGCCGAGCAGCACCACCCGGGCCTCGTCGCGCAGGTACGGATCGTTCTCCGCGAGACCGAGTACCCAGGAGGTCAGGGCGGGCGCCGCGCCGGTGCGCTCGGTCGGCAGGCCCCGCCAGACCAGGGTGTTCAGGATCGACAGGGGCAGCTTGACGTGGTGCCGCCACGGTGCGTCGAGATTGGCGAAGGTCCGGATCGACTGCTGCGCGCGGTAGGAGTCCGGGCCCTCGCCCAGGGGCACGATGTGTCCGGCGGCGACGGCGGGCGCGAACACCGGGAGGACCACCTCGTCCCACTGCCACGGATGTACCGGCAGCCACACGTAGTCCGACGGATCGAGCCCCCGGGCGGTCAACCGCTCAGTGAAGCGTTCCCGGGTCCGCTCGTCCAGCTCGCCGTCGAGCAACCGTGCGCTGGTCAGGCCCTCGACGCCGCGGTAGTCGGCCAGCGAGCCGTGCACGGCGATCCACGGCAACCGGAGGGTCGCGCGGGCTTCCGGAGCGTAGCGGGCGACATCGGAGGCCGAGAATCCGATCCGTCCCTTGTTCGGCAGGATCCACGGGTGGCCGGTCTGATACCCCTCCAGGTCCACATAGGACATCTTGGCGAGCGCGGCGGCACCGGCCTCGTCCGAGGCCCACAGCCGGGCGTCCGCCGACAGCGTCGCGGTCAGCTCCCGGACGAGATGCCCGGTGGTGTCCCCGCTGATGCCCAGGGTCGACCGGGAATCCAGCAGGAACCGGAGCGGATCCTCCGCGGGGTGCTCGGCACCGGACCGGCTGCGCACGATCGAGTCGGGCTCGACGGTCCAGTGGCCGAACGCTCCGCGCCTGGCGCGGAAGAAGTAGGAGATCTCCCCGGGCAGGTCGACCCGGTACCGGCCGGGGGCCGTCTCCACGGGTTCCAGGAGCAGTTCGTAGGACAGTTCGGCGAGGGACTTGGCGAGCAGGTCCCGTCCTGCGCGCCGCCAATTGTCCGCGGTGAGCTCGGCGGGGACGGACAACGACATCGGATTCCTCCGTGGGGTGGGGATGGTCATGGATCGCGACGGGGAGCGTGGGCGCGGTGGCGGTGACGGTGGCGGGCGCGTCACCCGACGCCGAAGGTGGTGAACGCGGTGCGCCGCGGCAGTGGGTAGACCTCACGGCCGGTGACCGAGTTGAGGATCACCGCGCTGCGGTGGGCCCCCAACCCGAGATCGGGCGCTCCCACGCCGTGACTGTGCATTTCCGCGTTCTGCACGTACAACCGGCCCTCGATCTCCCCGGACAGCGCGACCCGGTACTCGTCGTCGACCCGGTAGCGGCCGTGCTCGTCCCGGTCGACGAAGTCGGCGAGCGGGTCCAGACAGGCCGGCCGGTGCGCCGCGTACCCGGTGGCCAGGACCACCCGTTCCGTGCGGACGTCGAAAGCGCGGTCCTGTTCGACGTGCCGGCACGCCAGTTCGATGCCGTCGGCGGTTCGCTCGGCACCGGTCACCGCGACGTTCGGCATGAGCCGGACGTCCGGAGGCTGGCCGCCGACGCTGCTCTCGTAGAGCTCGTCGTGGATCGCGGCGAGGGTCCCGGCGCTGCCCGCCTTGTACAGCTGCCACTGCGTGGGCACCAGCCGGTCCCGGGTCGGCTGCGGCAGCGAGTGGAAGTACCGGGTGTAGTCCGGGGTGAAGTGTTCCAGACCGAGTTTGGAGTACTCCATCGGCGCGAACGCGGGGGAGCGGGTGAGCCAGCGGAGCCGTCGGCCGGTGCTCTCCCGGCCCCGGAGCAGGTCGAGCATCACCTCCGCACCGGACTGCCCGGACCCGATCACCGTGACGTCCTCGGCGTCCCGCAGGGACTCCCGCCGTTCGAGATACGACGAGGCGTGGAAGGCCTCCTTGTCCGGCAACCCGCGCAGTGCTTCGGGAACCACGGGCTCGGTGCCCACCCCGAGAACCACGGTGCGGGCGGCCCAGCTCTCCCGTCGCGCGGTCCGGACGTCCTCGGCCTGCACGTGGAAGACCTGCTCGGCGTCATCCCAGCGCACTGCGGTGACGTGCCGCCCGAAGTGGCAGGACGGCAGGGAGTCGGCCACCCACCGGCAGTAGTCGTCGTACTCGCGGCGGGAGATGTGGAACTTCTCCGCGAAGTAGAACGGGAAGAGCCGTTCGTGCTCGCGCAGGTAGGACAGGAACGACCACCGGCTCGTGGGGTCGATCATGGTGACCAGATCGGCGAGGAACGGCACCTGCAGTGTGGTTCCCTCGATGAGCAGCCCGGCGTGCCAGGAGAATTCGGGTTTCGTGTCGAGGAACGCGACCGAGAGGTCGGACACGGGTTCGGCCAGGGCCGCCAGGGACAGGTTGAACGGCCCGATTCCGACGCCCAGCACGTCGTGAACGTGGTTCACGCGGTGGTACCTCCCTCCGCGAACGGGTTGGCGATGTCGACGTACACCGACTGGGTCTCCAGCGGGCCGACCAGTTCGTCCAGTCCGTCGAGCCGCGTGAGCATGTTCGCCTTGCAGCGCAGGGTGCTCGATTCGGCCAGCGTCCCGGCGAGAGGGAGATCGGAGTAACCGCGCAACCGTTCCCGGAGCATCCTCAGCAGTCCCCGCTCGTCCGCGAGCTCCTGCGAACCGAACGCACCGACCAGTCCGAGCAGGTTGTTGACCCCGATGTAGTACCCCAGCCGCTCGTCGATGACGGCGTCGGCGACACGGTTGTCGCCCACCCGGCCCACCCCGGGAACGAAGCGTTCGAGCGCGGGAACACGGGTCTCGGAGATGTAGTAACCCTGGTTGTCGCGGTACCAGCCGCCACACGGCCAGCCTTCGGCGTCCAGGGTGACCAGCGTGTTCTGCTGGTGCGCCTCCAGACCCAGCCCGTACTCGCGATACAGCCACAGCACGGGGGCGAGCACCTCGTCGAAGTAGCGTGCGCACCACCGGGCGGCGATGTCGTCGCTGTCGGTCCCGTACCGGTGCGCCAGCTTCGTGATGAGGTCGGTGAGCGCCGGGGCGCCGCGGTCCGGCCGTTCGGCGACCAGGCCCGCGACGCAGGACACCCGGTCGTCCGTGCCGAACGGGTTCTCCCGGATGACGAGTTCGAGGCCGCTCTCCACGGCCCCGTCCACGTCGACGGCCAACCACGCGGGGTCGCGCACCACGCCGAACCGCGGGTGGGCCGCCGCGAATTCCGCGGCGAGCCCGGCGTCGAGCAACCGGTCGATCTCCGCGCCGCGCGCGAGCTCCTTGCGGAGGTTCTCCCGTTTGGAGTTGGTGATCGGCAGACCGAGGGAGAACTTCAGCATCACCGGTGCGTCCGGCCGGTAGAGCGTGCGGATCGACGCGGTCGGCCACCACGGTGGCCCCCATTCGCCCAGATCGTGCAGTCGACCCGAGTCGAGCAGGCGACGCACCCCCGGACGGGACCGCACCTCCCGGGCCTGCCACGGATGCGCCGGGACCGCGACGGTGCCGTCCGGGACCTCGGGAGCCAGGTCGGCGAGCGACTCCAACGCCGCGCCCCCCTCCCGGGACACGACCGACCGGTCGGCCGCGAACCAGTGCAACGGGAAACTGCCGCGCAGTTCGGGGGAGAACCGTCGGGCCTCCGACTCGCTGAGGCCCTGCCGACTCTTCGGGTCGGGGTGCAACGGGTGGCCCAGCACCAGTGCCTGTTCCGCCCGGAGGAAGGGGGTCGCCTCCGGCGGCTCGTCCGCGTTGTCCCCGCGGTGCTGGAGGTGCCGGGCGGCCCGGGTCGCGGAGTCGGCCACCCTGCCGACGAGGTCGGTGGTCGCCTGGGGGGACGTGCCCCGTCCGGCGCCGGATTCGAGGGCGAGCAGCGACGCCACGGTGACGGCACCGAGCGGCGTCCCGTTGCCGAGCCGGACCTCCCCGAAGCGGTGGTGCCCGGTCGGCGAGCGGTACAGGACCTCGGCGTGCAGGGTCGACGCACTGGCCGGTAACGGCAGGGCCAACGCGCCGCAGGCGGGCACCGGCTGTCCGGTTTCCCGCAGCCAGCACCGCAGCAGTCCGTTCACGGTCGCGGAATCGGCGATCCGTCCGTTCTCCGGCGTGATCGCAGGGTGGACGGTCACGACGTCTCCTTGGCACCGGCATCGAGAACTCCGGCGAGCAGCGTTTCGATCTCGTCGCCGGTCGTGTTCGGGTTGAGCAGGGTGAGTTTGAGCCACACCGAACCGTCCAGTTCCGTGCGGCCCACCACGGCGGTGCCCTCCCGCAGCAGCGTGCGTCGCAGCCGCGCGTTGACCCGGTCGGCATCACCGGCCCCGGGCAGGTAGCGGAAGAGCACGGTGGTGAGGACCGGATCCCGGTACAGCTCGAACCGGGGCTCGGCCCGGACGGCGTCCGCGGCGTGCCGGGCGAGATCGTGGCAGCGGTCGACGAGAGTGCCCAGCGCGTCGCGGCCGAGCGCGCGGAACGTCACGGCGATCTTCAGCGCGTCGGGGCGACGGGTGGTCCGCAGGGAACGCCCGAGCAGCCCCTGGAACCCGGCGTCCTCGTCATCGGCGGGGTTGAGGTAGGCGACCCGCCGTTCCATCGGCTCGAAGGTTTCCGCACGGCGCACCAGGAAGGCTCCCGCGGCGACCGGCTGCCAGCCCAACTTGTGCAGGTCGAGGGCCACCGAGTCGGCGCGTTCGATCCCGGCCAGCAACGGCGCCAACCGCTCGGAGAACAACGCGCCCCCGCCGTAGGCGGCATCCACGTGGAACCACAGGCCGTACTCCGCCGCGAGGTCCGCGAGCTCCGGCAGCGGGTCGATCACCCCGAGGTCGGTGCTCCCCGCGGTGGCGATCAGCGCGATCGGCAGCTCGTCGCGGCCGCGCATCGCCTCTAGGATCGGCCGCAGTGCCCGCGGCGCCATCCGGTGGTGCTCGTCGACGGGGACCCGCACGACGGAGTCCTCCCCGAGCCCGAGAACCCCCGCGCTACGCGCGACCGAGAAATGTGTGGTCTCCGCGCACAGGATCCGCAGCCGCCCGTGCGCGTGGGGAGGTATCCCCGTGACGGTCGACGGGACGCCGAAAGCCCGGAGCAGGCCGTGTTCCCGGGCCAGCAGCAGCCCCGTGAGGTTGGATTCCGTGCCCCCGGAGGTGATGACACCGGAGGCGGCGGCGGGGTCGTAGCCGACCAGGTCGGTGAGGGTCCGCACCACCTCCGACTCGACCCGTGTTCCCGACGGCCCCTGATCCCAGGAATCCAGGGAGGAGTTGAGGACGGCGGCGGCGAGGTCGGCCGCGACGGCGACGGCCAGCGGAGGCGTGTGCAGGTGCGCCACGCACGCCGGATCGGCCGGGTCGGCCGCACCGCGGGCGAAGGCCTGGACCATCTCCGCGAGAGCCGGTTCCACACCCAGCCCCTCCCGCGGCAGGACGTCGGAGGTCGGTGACTCGACGAATTCGGGGCCACCGGCGGGCAGCGGTCCGGCGCGGTCCACGATGCCCTTCTCGAGCGCGTCCACCGCGACGGACAGCAGCGGACGGAGGTGTCCCGGCCCGCTGTCACCACCCGCGAGTCGGGTGCTGGTTGTCATGTGGTTCTCACCTTCCTGCCCGTGCGGATCGGCCGGTGCCGCGAAGCGGCGGGTCGTCACCGGCCCGGGGCCGCTCTCGGTCGGTAGCTGCCGCACGAGGTGGTTGATCACGGTCTTCGATGGAGCATAGGTGAGGCTAACCTAATGCCAGCGCGTGATCAAGGTGGTGGATGTCTTCCCGATCGGGAGGGGTGGCGCGCCGCGTCAGACGGAGCCCGATTTCACGTCGATCGCCCGATCCGATCGAAGCCCCGGCTGCCGACGACTCCCCGGCCGAGGACCTCAGGAGGTCTTCCGTGATCGGTCACGCGCAGAGCGCCGCGACGGATCGCAGCGCGAGGTCGACCGAGGCGTGGAGATCGTCGCGTTCGGCACCGGCCGCGGCGTGGACGGCGAAACCCTCGCTGAGCACCATCACGTACCGCGCCAGTGCCCGGGTGTCGGCGTCGTCCGGGAGATCACCCTCCCGCACCGCTCGCGACAGCCGCTGCGCCAGCGCGTCCTCCGTCGCGGCCCGGCCGGCGGCGAGGACTTCGGAGACGCCGGCGTTCTCCGGCGAGCAGGCCAGGCCACCCTGGACGGACAGGCACCCCCGGGGGTGATCGTCGGCGGTCAGCGCGTCGACGCTACTGCGCAGGAAGTGCTCGATGACGGCGTACGCGGTCGGCTGGTCGAAGGCGTCGCCGATGTAGGCCACTCTGGTTTCGCGGTAGCGGTCGAAGGCGCGTCGGAAGAGCTGCTCCTTGCTGCCGAACGTGGCATACAGGCTGGGCCGGTTGATGCCCATGGCGTCGGTGAGGTGGCTCAACGACGTCCCGTCGTAGCCATGCCGCCAGAAGACGTCGACGGCGCGGTCGAGGATCGCCTCCTCGTCGAATGCGCGAGGCCGGCCCGCACGGGGCTTGTCCGTGTCCACCGCCCCATTCTACCGCTCGGTACAAATAGTGATGTCTGTCACCAACCGATCGGTACAAAAGGTGCTAGGCTTCAACCGATCGGTACAAAATGAGGCGGAGGGGAGCGGGCCGTGACCACGATCGGGATCATCGGTGCCGGTGAGGTCGGCAGTCAGATCGCGCGGGCGGCGCTGGCGAACGGCTACGCCGTCGTCCTGGCCAACTCGCGGGGGCCGGAGACCCTGACACGCCTCGTCGCGGAGCTCGGTCCGAGCGCGTCGGCCGCGCGGGCGGCGGACG
>NZ_KB912557.1:127228-135249 GCF_000383775.1 Saccharomonospora halophila 8 | reverse complement strand
CGGCGGACGCGGCGGCCGCCGCCGACTTCGCGGTGCTGGCGATGCCCCTCACCGGGGCGGACCGGCTGCCGGTCGCGGAGCTGGCCGACAAGGTCGTACTGGACACGAACAACTACATGGTCTGGCGCGACGGCCACATCCCGGCGATCGATTCGGGCGCCAGAACCGAGCACGAGCTGCGCCAGGAGCAACTCCCGACATCCAGGATCGCCAAGGCGTTCACCCACATCCAGGCGCCGACCCTGCTCTCCGCCGGGCGGCCCGCCGGAGACCCCGACCGGTTGGCGCTGTCGGTGTCGAGCGATTTCCCCGACGCCGTCGCGCTCGTGACCCGGCTCTACGACCGGTTCGGCTTCGACACCGTGGACAACAGTCCGCTGCGGGAGTCCTGGCGCACCACGCCGGGTCAACCCGCCTGGCACCGCCATGCCCAGCAGAACCGCGCCGAGCTCGCCCGCAACCTGCGCGACGCGCGGTTCGTGCCGCACGCGCGCCCCTGACCACGAGCACCCGATTCAGCACAACATCATCGAAAGGGAGACCCATGACGACACGACCGCTTGAGGGCAGGACCGCACTGGTGACCGGGGGATCCCGGGGCGTGGGCGCGGGCATCGTCGCCCGCCTGGCCGCCGACGGCGCGACGGTCGCGTTCACCTACGCCCGGTCGGATTCGCAGGCGGACGCTGTCGCGGCCGCGGCCGTCGCGGCGGGAGGCACCGCACACCCGATCCGTGCCGACAGCATGCAGGAACAGGACGTCGCAGCCGCCGTCACCCAGGCCGTCGAGCGGTTCGGTGGCCTGGACATCCTGGTGAACAACGCCGGCGTCGGCTTCTTCGCCCCGATCACCGAGCTGCGGATGGACCAGATCGACGCGATGCTGACGGTCAATGTGCGGTCCGCCGTCGTCGCGATCCGCGAGTCCCTGCCCCACCTGGGCGAGGGCGGGCGGATCATCAACATCGGAAGCATCAACGCCGACCGCACGCCCTTCCCCGAGCAGTCGATCTACGCACTGACCAAGGGGGCGCTGGCGAGCCTGACCCGCGGCCTCGCGCGGGAACTGGCACCGCGCGGGATCACCATCAACAACGTCCAACCCGGACCGGTCGACACCGACGCCAACCCCGCCGACGGGCCGGTCGCGCCGGCCATGGCCGGCATCACGGCGACCGAACGTTACGGCACCGCCGCCGAGATCGGCGCCTTCGTCTCCTACCTCGCCGGGCCCGACACCGCCTACATCACCGGTTCCAGCCTGAACATCGACGGCGGCTTCACCGCCTGACTGGACCGAAAGGCGCACTGACGCCTCCGCATCGGCGCGTACGATCCCCTTCGTGGTACGAGCTGCTCGGTGGACTGGTCGATGAGGATTCCGCTGCCGCGTGGCGCGGGAGGCTGCCGAATGTCTACGACAATCGCTTGGTGCGGTCGTTGCTGGTTGACGTGCAGGCCCCAACGCCGCTCGTGGCCGTGGGCCCTGCTTTCAGGAGCGCGGGCGCCGCGTTGTTCGCCGAGAGGTCGCGCGTGATTCAGCTGCTCGACCGTGTGCCTGTCTCGCCGATGTGACGAGAGTATGTGTTAGGGGCTCTGGGAAGCGACCGGCTACCTTCCTGATTCCGCCTGAGCAGTTCAGACGCTGTCGGGCTACGTCGTCTTCTTCGACGAGCCGCCAGATGCTCGGGGTCGGCCATGCGGCAGCACAATCCGCGCGGGAATCTCGTGTTGCTGGCACAGCGCGAGCAGGCCGGTGCCGTCGATGAGCTGTAGCGGTTTGCCGTTGGCGAATTCGTGGCTGGAGGGGCCGTACCCTGCGGTGGTGATGAGAATGCCTTTGGTCGCGCCCTCGTGCTGCACGGTGCCGTAGAGGTCCCGGACGGCGGTGGGTTGCACTGCCTTGGTGTACCGCTTCGCCTGAATGATGAACTTGCCACCGGTGATCGGGTCTGGGTCGTATGCTACGCAGTCCACCCCGCCGTCGCCGTCCGCCTTGTATACTTTGGTGTCGAAGCCCATGTGGGTGAACAGGTTCTGGATGAAATGCTCGAACTCCTTCGCGGACAAGTCCACCAGGTTGGGCCTACGGTCGATCTCGCTGATCACGTCTACCGGCTCGATGACTCGAGGATCGGCCATGTCGAAGCTCATCACGGGGGTAACCGCGACCAATTCCTCAGGATGTGGGGAGACGGTGGCGGCGAAGTGCTTGGTGACGCAAGTTACTGCGTCGAGTCGGTCCAGCACCAATTGTTCGTAATGTTCACGCGTGGCGCGCAGGGTGATCAGACACCGGCGCACACGCTGGCCAGTGGCGCGGTCAACGTCCTCCACGATGCCATTGAAGGTGACAGTGTTGACCAGTCGTCCCGCAGGGTCCGAGTCGAACACCGCGCGAAGGACGACCAGCGCAATCTGAGCCGAGAGTTGCTGATAGGCGATACGGATATCCGCGCTACTGCGCGCGCTGGAGTCGATGGTGTCACGCGTCTTGACGTACTTGAAAGATCGCTCCGAGGGAATGGTGTCGAGGCCAGGAAGTCGCCATTCGACGGCGAGTAAGGTCGATTCCGGAACATAACCGGCTTTGCGTTTGTCAGGGAACTCGGACGGCATACGGATCGTGTCGATGATGCGCTGGTAGTAGTAGCTGACGGCGTGCCGGTCCCCGGAGCGAACGCCTTGGGCGAGCTCGTCGACCCATGCGTTTTGGGTGGCCACTCGCGTTCGCTCGGCTTCCTGGAGTGCTGCGTGTGCCGTTCGTTTCTCCCGTACCCGTTGAAGGCGGGCTCTCTCGGTTGCCTCGTATTCACGCGAGGCCTCAGCGAAGCGGTGTTCGGCGAAGGCTTTCCGCTCGGCATACCGGGAATATCCGCCGAACCATCGCCCGATCAGGCTCGGTGGTCGCGGGGCGAAGTCGTCCCAACGGGGCCGTGGTGCCGGGTTCGCGTCCGCGCCAAGGTCCAGTTGCGGGAGAGTCGCGCGTTCTTTCATACTCTCGAAGTCGAGTGGTCGGACCGGGGTAGCCAGGGCGTTGGACAGCAAGCCCGTCAGCTCGGCCATCTGTGTCTCAACGTGCCTGGTTCGTTCTTCCGCTTCCGCCTGGCGTTGTTTCTGGTAGGTCTCCCGAGCGGCCTTTTCCTTTGCCTTGCGAACGCGTTCCGCCTCGCGTTGCGCCTTCTCCGCTTCGCGGCGCATCGCGGCCTGCCGTCGCTCCCATTCCGAACGTCCCTGTGCCATCGACAGTTCCTATCGATCGACCGACTACGCCGCTCCCGAACGTAGTCAGAGTCGTGCGCGTCGTCGCCGGCCTTGAGGACATCGCACCCGGACGGACCTCAGTCGATCTGCCGATCGAGGCACACAAAAAGCGGTCTGTGCACATTACGTACACACCCGCCCGGGGGTTGGCGCTCACGGGTCTCGTAGCGACCGCGAACCCCGCCGATCACCGCCCGCTGGCCGGTTGAATGGATTATCCCGACATCAAGAAAGTCGTTGCGATCCCCGATGGTGGGGGGTGACGCGTGCACGGCAAGGGCAGCGAGCAGGCGAGTAGGTCGAACGGACCAAGAATACCGGCACTCGCACCGGCTACACCTATCTGTACTCCGCCGTCAACGCTTCCTCCCGGCTTCCTAATCGGCGGGTCCAGATGTGATCGATGCGATGTTGGTGGTGGCTTCGAAGCGCAGGGCGAGCTTATCGTATCGGGTTGCGAACCCGCGGTGTTGTTTGTGCAGGTTGATGTTGCACTCGACGGGGTGCCGCTGCTTGTGGGCGTCGGGATCGAACGTGGGTGAAACCCAAGGTTGGCTGGTTTCTGTGGGAAGTCGTTCTTTAGCGTCGATACTCTGTGCCAGACTGAAATCACCAGCGGTTACGTCCGGCGGACGACACAGACCCACACGAGGCCGATATGGCGACGTCAGACCAGCACGGCACGAAGTACCAACCGACGAGGAAACCGCGTACCGCACTGGACCACCAGATACGCGACGTACGGCAAGAGACGTTGCAGGAGTTCGCCGAGTACGCCGAGCGTTTCCCCCACGACCACGGCGAACCGGGCACGCTGAGCGTGCGGCACCTCGACCGGCTGGTCAATGGACGCGGCCTGCACGGTAAGCCGCTGGGCAAGCCGCGTCCGGCGACCGCACGCCTGCTGGAACGGATCTTCGGTATCCCGATCGACGTTCTCCTCTCGCCCCCTGTGCCAGAAGAGGACCGGACCCCGGTCGATGGTCACGCCCCGTGCCTCCGATTGGACGATGCCTACGTCGAGACCTTGCACAGCCGTATCGCCGAGTTGGTTGACCTCGACCTTTACCTCGGCGGGGACCATTTCTCCGACGTAGCCCTCGAACTCTTCCGGTCGGTCCACCGTAAGCTAGGAGCCAACCGGTGCGAGCCCGCCATCGAACGCGACCTCTACGCCGCAGCCGGAGAACTCGGCGAAGTCGCAGGGTGGTTGCTCTACGACGCGGGCGAACACGACCTCGTGCGCCGCATCAACCACGAAGCCCTGCACCTGTCACGCCTGGCCGGTGATCACAGCATGGAACTGCTGATCCTGCATAACATGTCAATGCACGCAGGCCACCTCGGCCGCCCCAGCGAAGCCCTTCGCATCGCCCGAATGGTGCTGGAGACGAACACGCTCTCACCTCGCCTCGAAGCGCTCTTCCGTACCCGAGAGGCCCGCGCGCTCGCCCTGGACGGAGACGACACCGCAGCCGAACGCACCTTTCGTCAGGCGCGATCTCTGTACCTGGATGGCGTGCGCGATGAGGACCCAGCCTGGGCGTGGTGGATCAACGATCAGGAGTTGGCCTGGCACGAAGCCGTGATTCGATCAAACTCCGGCGAATGGTGCTCCGCTGCCGACACCTTCTTCGCTTCCATCCAGGTCAGTCCTCGCCGCGAAGTCCGACGCCGTTACAATCATCTGGCGTCCCTACTCGACGCGCAGATTCGGGTGGGCGCATGGCGTGATGTTGACCAGACCATTGAGCGTGTCATGCCGTACGTCGACGAGGTCGGTTCAACCCGCACCGCGACGACGCTGCTCGGGGCACTCGACCAGCTGGATGCCACACGTGGCAACCTCCTCTGTACGCGAGAGCGCTGTACAGCTTCGAAACTTGTTGACCGAGGCCGGATACAGCCGCTGACCGACACTGGTTACGACGAACGCGCCCATGCCAAGTGGTCACGAGAAATGTAGGACGAGATTCTAGGAAGGTGCGACCGCGCAAGTGGGAGGGCACCTACCAAGGCACCCGTATTCAACGCTTTATTCACCCCGGCATCGACTTCGACGCGGCAATTGTGGACGACATCGCCACGGCCTACCCTGTACCCGATCCCGCAGAGTGAGGACGCCATGACCGAGATCCGCTTCGGCCGTGACCAGCACGGCGCCGTCACCGTGCTCGTTCCCGACGGGTACGAGCCGATCGATGAGCTCCTCAGCGACGACGTCACCGACGACCGCGACATGCTCGCCGAAATTCTCGATCACGCGCGCAACCCCACCCAAGAAGAGTGGGGAACCGGTGGGAATGCCTGCTGGGTCAGCATCACGCCCGACGCTGTGACCGTCGACAACGAGTACAGCGGCCAGACCACAACGCTTGGCCACGCCGAGTTCATCGAGATCGTCGAGGCATACCGCCGTGAACTCGACGCCACCGAGGCTGATCGCTGAGTCGGTCACGAAACAGCTGCCGTCCATCCCGCCCGCCGGCGCGGCCCCCGCCGCCCGGTCAGCCGTTGGCCAGCCCGGTGATGCCCGTGGCGTAGACACCCTCGGCGAAGGTGGTGGTCAGCTTCTCTTCGTCGGCGGCATCCGCGTCGTAGTCGGCCCACCATTCGACGAAGGTGTCGCCGGTCGCGGTGACCGGGGCGAGCCGGATGGTGCTGACGTAGCTGCGGAGGGGGAACGGGCTGTCGAGGATGCGGTAGGTGTAGCTGTGGTCGACGTCGTCGAGCGTGAGCAGCTGCTCGCGGACGACGCCGCCGTCGGCCAGGGTCAGCCGCCGGATGGCGCCGACCTCGCCCGCGCCGGGGCCGGGTTCGATCTCGCTGTTCGTGATGGCCGGGTGCCAGGACGCCAGGCCGTTGAAGTCGCGGACGCGCCGCCACACCTCGTCGACGTCGCCGGGCACGATTCCGCTCGCGTAGGGCCGGGGCATCTACTTCTCCTTCGCGGTCGACAACGCCTTGAACTCACGGGTGCGGGCGGTGAGCGCCTGCTCCACGGGCAGCCGTTCCATGCTGCTGGCGCCGTAGAAGCCGTGGCAGAACGCGGTCCGCGCCAGGACGTACGAGGCGTCCTCCGGCGTGGCGATCGGGCCGCCGTGGCACAGCACCAGCACGTCGTCGCGGACCTCGCGGGCCGCGGCGGACCACTCGTCGATCGCGGCGACACAGTCGTCGAGCGTCTTCGCGGTCTCCGCGCCGATCGTGCCGCCGGTGGTCAGGCCCATGTGGCAGACGAGGATGTCCGCACCGGCCTCGGTCATCGCGCGGGCGTCGTCGGTGGAGAACACGTACGGCGTGGTGAGCAGGTCCGCCCGCCGCGCGGCGGCGACCATGTCCACCTCGTGCGCGTAGCCCATGCCGGTCTCTTCGAGGTTCGTGCGGAACGTGCCGTCGATGAGGCCGACGGTGGGGAAGTTCTGCACCCCGGAGAAGCCGAGGTCGGTCAGGCGGCGCAGGAACCGGTCGGTGTCCAGGAACGGGTCGGTGGCGTTGACACCCGCGAGCACCGGGGTGTGCCGGACGACGGGCAGCACCTCGTCGGCCATCTCGACGACGATGTCGTTGGCGTTGCCGTAGGCCAGCAGGCCGGCCAGCGACCCGCGGCCCGCCATCCGGAAACGGCCCGAATTGTAGAGGACGATGAGGTCGATCCCGCCGTCCTCCTCGCACTTCGCGGACAGCCCGGTGCCCGCGCCGCCGCCGACGATCGGCTCGCCGCGCGCGGCCATCGCGGTGAACTTCTCCAGCAGCTCGCGTCTGTCGATCCGGGGCACGGCTACCTCCTCGTCACGTCGTCGAACGCCGCCAGCAGCTCCTCCGCGAAGCCGGAGTCGTTGAGGTGCCGCGGCGACCGGATCACCCGCCGGTCCGGGGTCTGCTCCACCTCGGCTTCGAGGGTGTCGAACAACACGGCGTCCACCTCCGGATCGTGGAACGGCTGTCCGGGCGCGTCCAGCGCCGACACGCCGCCCTCGGGGAGCAGGAACCGGACCGGACCGTCGCAGGCGTTGAGCTTGCGCGCCAAAAAACCGCCGATCTGGCGTGCCTCGTCGGCGGTGGTGCGCATCAGCGTGACCTGCGGGTTGTGCGGGTAGAACAGCCGGTCGGCGTAGCGCGGCGGCACGGTGTCCGGAGCGCCGAAGTTGACCATGTCCAGCGCGCCGCAGGAGCCGACGTAGGGGATTCCGGTGCGGGCGACGGCGTCCAGCCGGTCCTCCCCGGCGGCGAGGACACCGCCCGCGACGAGGTCGCACACCTCGGTGGTGGAGATGTCCAGGACGGCGGCGAGGTGTCCGTCGTCGGCGAGTTTCTCCATCGCCGCGCCGCCGATGCCGGTCGCGTGAAACACGAGGCAGTCGTGGTCGTCGCCGAGCCGCCGGGTCACGGCGTCCACGCACGGGGTGGTGACGCCGAACATCGTCAACCCGACGGCGGGCCGCTCGTCGGTGACGGCCACCGGGTGGGCGCAGGCGCCCGCGAGGGCGTGCGCGGCGTTGCCGAGCACGCGGCGTGAGATCCGGTTCAGCCCGGCGACGTCGGTGACCGAGTGCAGCATCGCGAGGTCGCTCGCGCCGACGTACGAGCTGACGTCCCCGGCCGCCATGGTCGACACCATGAACTTGCCCACGCCGACCGGCAGCGCGCGCAGCGCCGGTGTGATCAGCGCCGTGCCGCCGGAGCCGCCGAGCCCGAGCACCCCGTCGACGTCACCGCGGGCCGGCAGAAACCGCGCGAACGCCTCGGTCATCGCG
>NZ_KB912557.1:123120-127128 GCF_000383775.1 Saccharomonospora halophila 8 | reverse complement strand
CCGCGGTCGCCGGTGAACACCGCCCCGGCCCCGTCGGGATGCCAGGCCGCGACCTCCGCGGCGGGAACGTCGACGTCCTCGGCGGACCCGCCGGTGGTGGACAGGTCGACGGTGCGGACCGCGACCCCGGTGGCCCCGACCAGCCCGGCGACGTAGCGCAGCTCGTCGCCCTTGGTGTCGAACGTCCCCACGATGTACGCGCTGCCCACGAACGCCTCCTCCGGCACACGGCGCCACCGGTGATCACCACCACCCAACCACGTCCCCGGCGCGCGCACCAGTGCGATCACCCGGTGCGACGCCGGACATGGCCCCTCCGGGTCCGCGGTCGGGTGTCCGATCGTGGACCGACGGAGCGAGAACGACCCGACACGACGCCGGAAGTGACCACGGACCGGACAACACGGACAGGGGCGTCCCATGGCAGGAATCGGCATCATCGGTGCGGGAGTGGCCGGGCTCCACCTCGGCCTTCTGCTGCGGCAACACGACATTCCCGTGACGATCTACAGCGACAGGACCGGCGAGCAGCTCGCCGGCGGGCGGCTGCCGAACACCGTGGCGCACCACCACACCACCGTCCGGCGCGAACAGGCCCTCGGCGTGGACCACTGGGATATCGCCGAGTACGGCTACTTCGGCCACCACCACTACCTCGGCGGCCCGGAACCGCAGCGCTTCTTCGGTGCCTACTCCGCGCCGTCCCGGGCGATCGACCATCGGATCTACCTGCCCCGGCTGCTGCGCGACTTCCGGGAGCGCGGCGGGGACTTCCGGGTGCGGTCGGTGCGGGCCGCCGACGTGGTCGCCCTGTCCGAACAGCACGAGCTGGTCGTCGTCGCCTCCGGTAGGGGCGACCTGGCGGGGATGTTCCCCCGGCGCACCGACAGGTCGCCCTACGACGCACCGCAGCGCAGGCTCTGCGTCGGGCTCTTCGACGGCGTCGCCGAGAACGAGCCGCGCAGCGTGACCCTCAGCATCTCCCCGGGACACGGGGAGATGGTGGAGATCCCGCTCCACTCGTTCGAGGGCCCGGTGAAAGCTCTGCTGTTCGAGGCCATCCCGGGGGGCGATCTCGAGGTTCTCGCGGACGCGAGATACGACGACGATCCCGCGGGTTTCGAGAGGTTGGTGCGGGACAGACTGCGGGCACATCATCCGACGACGTTCGAGCGGATCGACCACCACCGGTTCCGCCTCACCCGACCGCTCGACCTGCTGCAGGGAGCGCTCGTGCCGACCGTGCGGGAGGACTGGGTGCGCCTGCCGAACGGCCGCTACGCGATCGCGCTCGGTGACGCGCATACCGTCGTCGACCCGGTGGTGGGCCAGGGTGCGAACTCCGCGTCGTACTCGGCGTGGGAACTGGGGCACACGATCATCGAGGATCCGGCCTTCGACGAACGCTTCTGTCGGAAGGTCGCCCGTCGCCGCGGCGACCGGGTGCACGCGATCTCCGACTGGACCAATCTGATGATCCGGACACCACCCCCGCCGCACCTGCTCGACCTGCTCGGCGCGATGGCGGGCGACCAAGCCCTCGCCGACGAGTTCACCGAGAACTTCAATTACCCGGAACGCCAGTGGGACGTGCTCGCCACCCCCGAGCGCACGCGCAACCATCTCGCCCGACGCGGGAGCACGTAGCCGCAGTCGGTCACCGCGGAGCCGCAACGTCGGCGTGGTGAACGTCGCCGGGGCGTGCGGACCACCACGACTTCACGCCGGGACCACGTCCGAGATGCGTGGTGGCCGGTCCGGTGGTGCGTCACCGGCCCCCGGGGTACTCGCCGGTAGGCCGTTCGGTCATCACTATGCTCCTGCCCCGGAAGAGGGAGTCCAGGATTGGTGGGGCCGTGAGCGCGGAGAGCGACCAGGCTACCGGGTCGGGCACAGCGACCGAGGGGGCGATTCGGACAAACCGGGCCGAGGACCGTACCGCGACGGGCGGGCAGGCGGGCGGCGACACCGGTTCCACACCGCCGGAGGGCGGCGGCGCGCGGGCCGGTGGTTCCACCGCGCGGCTGCTCGGCATCGACGTCGCCCGGGCCGTGGCCATCCTGGGCATGTTCGCCTCGCACGTCGGACCCACCAACTACGGCCACCCGCAGGCCTGGATGTTCCTCCCGTTCCACGGGCGCGCGGCGGTGCTGTTCGCCGTGCTCGCCGGGATCTCCATCGCGATCATGTCCGGTGGCCGGGAACCGGCGACCGGGCTCGGCTGGCGCAAGGCGCTCGTCCGGATCGGCTCCCGGGCCGTGCTGATGCTGGCGCTCGGGCTGGTGATGAACCTGGTGTTCATCGTGCCGGTGTGGATCATCCTCGGCTACTACGGCGGGTTCTTCCTGCTCTCGCTGCCCTTCCTGCGGCTGCGGGCGCGGAGCCTGGCGGTCCTGTCGGCCGTGGTGATCGTGGCCGCTCCGGTGGTGTCCTGGCTGATCCGGCGCGCGTACTTCCCGAAGGACCTGATCGAGACGCCGCTGGAGGACATCCGTCCGGAGCAGCTGACCGGCGTCGGCGACGTCGTCACCACGCTACTGCTGACCGGGGTGTTCCCGACCTTCGTCTGGATCGGGTTCGTCCTGGCGGGCATGGCGATCGGACGGCTCGACCTCACCTCACCCGGGGTCGCGAAGTTGCTCGGCCTCGGTGGGCTCGCGCTCGCCGCCGTCGCCTACGGGTCGTCGTGGGTGTCGCTGCACATGCTCGGCGGCATCGAGCGGATCCACGCGTCGCTGGCGCCGCACGCCGGGGACGCCGGGATCGAGGTGGACCGCTTCCTGCACCTGAGTCTGTTCAAGATGCACGGCACGCCACCCACCGACACCCCCGCGTGGTTGCTGCTCCCGCACGCCCACAACGGCACGCCGTTCACCGGCGCGGGAAGTGTCGGGCTGTCGCTGGCCGTCATCGGCGGCTGTCTCCTGCTGCAGCACACGTCGGTGCGGGGGTTGCGGGCGCTGGGCTCGGTGGGCGCCATGTCGCTGACCTGCTACGTCGGGCACCTCGTCGTGATGCAGCTGCTCTGGGGCGGTCAGCCCGACCACTCGGCGACCAACGCCCTGCTGTTCATCGCCGGCTCCGTCGTGTTCGCGAGCGTCTGGCGCTCCTGGTACGGGCAGGGGCCGCTGGAGAAGTTCGTGGCGAAGACGTCGTCGTCGGCGACCCGGATCGTGCGCTGAGACCGGGTCACCGACGACGGGTTCCGTCCGGGCTCACCGACTCCAGCGGGGGAGTCGTTCGAGGCCGCCCCGTTCGACCCGGTCCACCCGCAGGTCGTAGCGGTCGGTCGGGTAGGGGTAGCGCACCTCGAACACCTGGCCCCAGGGCAGCCGCGGCGGCGGGGTGGGCCGCAGCTCCGCGGGCACCTTCGTCCGGTCCCACGCCCGCGCGGTCTGCGTCCACGCGCCACCCCACTCCGCGAAGAACGGGTTGTTCAGGATGCCCGGCTTGATCGCCTCGTCCGCGGCGAGATAGACGGTGGGCGTGTCGGTGATGCCGTGTTCGATCCGCGCCTGGTCCACACACGGCCACACCGCCGCGGAGACCTGGTCGGCGAACACCGTCCGGCCCGCGAGCAGCTCGCCGACCGGCCGCATCCCGGTCAGCTTCGGTTCGGCGGCCGCGAGCCAGGTGTCGGCACCGGTGACGACGTCGGAGACGACGAACCGCACCAGCTCCGGCCGCTCCTCCGGCAGGGCCACGGACAGCTGCTGCCACGCGTCCGACAACCGGTGATCGGCGGGCAGCGCCTGCGTGTCGGTGACCCGGGGTGTGCCGGTGCGCGCGGTGCCGAACTGGGCCTCGATCACCTGCCCCTCCGGGGCGCCGGCGACCGGGAGGGTGACGTGCGTGCCGCCGTGGTCGGGGACCGGGTACCACCCGGTGGTCAGGGTGCCGGTGCCCGGGCTCGTGCCGTCCGGCAGGGCGTCGTGCCAGATCTCCGTCGGCGCGTCCCACGGGGCGGTCCGCAGCGGCGCCGGGCGCGTGGTGCGGAAGTCGCCCTCC
>NZ_KB912557.1:93530-123020 GCF_000383775.1 Saccharomonospora halophila 8 | reverse complement strand
CGCACCGTCGTGCACGGCACCGCGGCGTCCAGACCGAGCGGGCGGCCGGTGGCGAGCGACAGCACCGTGTTCTGCGGTGCCCGGTCGGCCTCCGGCCAGTGCACCACCGGGCGGTCCGCCCGGACCGGGGAGAGGACGGCGCCCACACCGAGCGCGAGCGTGACGAACGCCAACCCGACGAGGACGAGATTCCTGGCGGCAGGACGCATGATCGGGGACGATCTCATGCCGCCCGACCGCGTCCGCAGGCAGCTGCCGGGGTGTGCGACGGCCATAACACCGATCCTGGCCACGACACGGGTCAGCCGGCGGGCACCGAGACCTACGCGCCGACCCCACGACGCACCTGCTCGGGTCCGCGGCGGCTGAACCGGATCATCGGCAGCTGACGCGGCGCCTTGGCCCGGTACGTGGCGAAGGCGGGGCCATCCGTACGAAACGCTCGAACACCGCCGCACGGTCGGGCCCGGTCCGGCCCGATCGGTGCGGCGGGACGCCCTCCCGTACGGGTCCGCTCACGCGGGAGCCGCGCTGCCCGCCAGGGTGGGATAGTCGATGTAGCCGCTCTCGTCGCCGCCGTAAGCCTTGGACAGGTCGGGCTCGGTCAACTCGGTCCCGGACGCGAGCCGCGCGGGCAGATCCGGGTTGGAGATGAAGAGCCGGCCGAACGAGAGCAGGTCGGCCGTGCCCTCGTCGATGAGTGCGAGGTGTTCCGGGCCCGTCCGTCCGCCGGGCGTGGCCGGATTGAGGACCAGCAGGCCGTTCCACGCCCGGCGCAACTCCCGGGTGAATCCGGGCGCCTGCGACTCCAGCACGTGCAGGTACGACGGCTTGATGCCGTTCAAGCCCGTGATCAGGTGGTGGTAGGTCTCGGCGAGCTCGTCCTCCGCGATGTCGTTGAGCGGGTTCGCCGGTGAGATGCGGAGGGCGGTGCGGTCGTTGCCGATCGCCTCGGCGACGGCCGCCGTGACCTCGACCGCGAACCGGGTCCGGTCGCGGGGCGTGGCGCCCCACTCGTCCGTGCGCCGGTTCGCGTTGGTGGAGAGGAACTGGTGGATGAGGTATCCGTTCGCGCCGTGGAGTTCGACCCCGTCGAAACCTGCGGCGATGGCGTTGGAAGCCGCGTCGGCGAAGTCGCGGATGGTCTGGCTGATCTCCGCAGCGCCGAGTTCCCTCGGGACGACGAAGTCCCGGTGGCCGTCCGGCGTGAAGATCTGGCCCTCCGCCTGCACCGGGGACGGACCGACAGGGTACCGGGCGCTGCGGTAGTTGGAGGGATGGCCGATGCGGCCGGTGTGCATCAGCTGAGCGTAAATCACTCCGCCCTCGTCGTGCACCGCGTCGGTGACCGTGCGCCAGCCGGCGATCTGCGCACCGGTGTGCAGGCCCGGAGTGTTCGGATAGCCTTGGCCGACGGCGTTGGGCTGCGTGCCCTCGGTGATGATGAGCCCGGCGCCGGCGCGCTGCGCGTAGTACCTCGCCATCATCGCGGTCGGGGCGAGGTCCGCGCCGTATGCCCGGCTGCGGGTCATCGGGGACATGACGATTCGGTTCTTCAACTCCTGTAGGCCGACACGGCCGGGGGTGAATGCTGCCCGCACGCTTCCTCCTGGATTACTTGCTCGAACAACTAATACAGACTTTCCCGCGTTAACCTCCTCGTGTCAACCGATCCACCTATAAAACTTGCCCGAGCAACCATATGCGGTGTTCTACACTGGGCGGGTGAGCACGACGAACGACGACGCCGTCGAGGGCGCCCCGGAGTCAGGTGGTCGCCGGGTGGCCAGTGCCGGACCGGTGAGCCATGCGATCTTCCGGGTGGCGCGCATTCACAAGCTGCTCGCGGGGCAGCTGCTGCGCGAGGTGGGCCTGTATCCGGGCCAGGAGCTGCTGATGATGCGGCTCTGGGATGAGGGGCCGCAGCGACAGGCCGACCTGACCGCGGTTCTCGACGCGGATGCGCCGACTGTCGCCCGTTCCGTGCGGCGCCTCGAACGCGCCGGCTTCGTGCGACGCTCGCCCAGCCCCGTGGACGGGCGTGTCACCATCATCGAAGCGACACCGGCGAGCGTCGGGCTGCGGCAGGCCGTCGAGCGCATCTGGGCGGATCTCGAGCGGATGACGGTCGCGGACATGGACGACAGCAGGCAGGCGGACACCCTGCGCGCGCTCGAACAACTCGAACGCAACCTCACAGCCGCACAGGAGGATCGCGGGTAGTAGCCCTCTTTGCGCGAGCTTCGACGCGGAAATGGCGGTCCGAGAAGCGGACAGCGGGAAACCGGGACTCCGGAAGGTGGAGAGGGACGGACTCGAATCCCGAAGTGTGTGCCGGCCGACAGTCGAATGGCGACATGCCGGCCGGCGACGAGAGACGAGGCTGGTTCGACGACGACTGCGGCGCGGGGTCGTCGGACCATAGTCAGAATGGTTCTGGAGACGGGTTTACCGACCGATGACCTCGCCCCGGTAGGAGGCCAGGCCGCGGGCGACATCGTGAGCCTTGTTCAGCTCGGTGAAGTAGCGACGAATCGCGGCGTACAGCTTGCGCATGAACGACACCTCCCTTCGTACCGCGTCCGCCGTCCCGTCTGTTCGAGGAACCCGCGCACACTCCGACACCCGCGCTGCCGCGCTCGCACGATGTGGGTTGCCGGTACTTTCCTCGGCGATGGGGGACGTGGCCCAGTCGCACTTCCAATATGCCATTCGCACCCCTGGTCGCGCCAGTGGGAAGAATCGCAGTCCGGAGCTGTAATGAACGGGCTCCGGCAAGCGATCCTCCCAAGAGGGGTGTCCACGAACGGCCACTTTCGGGCTACCCCTGCCCGGCGACGGTGAAACGGCCCGGGCGCCCGCCCACCCGCCGGGCGCGGTTAGGCTCTCCGCACCGCCGCGGCCCTCGGCCGGCCCGACGTGCCGACGACGCAGCGGAGGCAGTGGAGGCAGCGGACCACGGCAACCGGGGGTATCGAGTGGGCGGAGAGGCCACGGCACCGGACGACCCGTTCGCACCGCCCGGACAGGCCTCCACCGGGGCGGCCGGGACGAAGGCGGGTCCGGCGGCCAAGGCGGTGTTCGACGAGGTCCGCACGTTCGCCCGGCAGGCCACCGCACTGCTGTCCGCTCCCGAGGTGCTCCGGAAGAACACGCACCGGCAGATCGACATCCTGCGCGACCGGCAGGCACGCGACGCGCTGAGCACCCGGCCGGTCGGCGAGCTGCGTGCGCTGCTCGGGAAGGGAGCCCGACTCGGCGCGCTGGAGGACGCCGGCTACCGCACGGTCGCCGAGGTCCTCGGCACGACCCCGTCGCGGTTACGGACGGTGCCGGGGATCGGGCCGCAGTCGGCGGAGCAGACCTCGGCGGCCGCACAGCGGCTGGCCGACGAGCTCCGGCGGGAAACCCGGATCCGTCTGGACCCGGACCGTCAGGACCCCGGCCAGACCCAGCTTCTCGCCCTCCTCGCGGCCGTGCGGCACGCGGACAGCGCCCGGACCTCCCTCAGTGCGGCTCTGAAGCGGTTCGAGCGGGAGACCACCGAGCTGCTGCGGCAGGCCGAACCGGCCGGGAGCCGCATCGGACTGTTCTTCCGCGGCCGTGCCACGAAGCGGACGGCGCTCGACGCGCTGGCCCGGCTCGACGCCCTTCTCGCCGACCCGGAGACACACAGCCTCCGCGACACCGTGCGGGTCCAACGCGAGGCCGCCGATCCCAAGTCCTACTCACCCGGCCACCTGTGGCGGGAGTACGCGGACGACGCCGCGAGCGTCAACGCGCTGCTCTCCACCCTCACCGGGCAGGGGGACGCCGACGAGACCGAGGCCGCACAGGGTTTCCTGCCCGAGGAACTCCGCCAGGAGATCACGGCCGTTCCACTGGACACGAGCCTGCTCACCGCGACCCTGCGCGGCTACCAGGTGTTCGGCGCCCAGTACGCGCTCCACCGGGAGTTCGCGATCCTCGGCGACGAGATGGGCCTCGGCAAGACCGTGCAGGCACTGGCGGCCATCACCCATCTGGCCGCGAACGCACAGACCCGGTTTCTCGTGGTCTGCCCCGCGAGCGTGCAGAGCAACTGGATCCACGAGATCCGCCGGCACACCACGCTGACCCCGCACAGCCTGCACGGTGCCGACCGGGACGCCGCCACGCGGCACTGGCGGCGCACCGGGGGCATCGCGGTCACCACGTTCGGCACCCTCGGCCGACTCGGCGGCGTCACCGACGACGGCCTCGCGATGCTGATCGTGGACGAGGCCCACTACGTCAAGAATCCGGAGTCGAAACGCTCCCGTACCGTCGCCGAGGTCGTCGACCGCGCCCAGCGGACCCTGTTCCTCACCGGCACCCCGATGGAGAACCGCGTCGAGGAGTTCCGCACCCTGGTCGGTTATCTGCAACCGCGCATCGCCCGCTCCCTGGACGCCACCGACGCCGTCGCCGGGGCGAACCGCTTCCGCCGCGCGGTCGCGCCGGTCTACCTGCGCCGCAACCAGGAGGACGTGCTCACCGAACTGCCCGACAAGATCGAGCTCGAGGACTGGGTGCGGTTCGGCCCCGGCGACGAGGCCGCCTACGAGGTGACCGTGCGCGAGCGCAAGCTCATGGCGATGCGCCAGGCCGCCTTCCACGCGACCGATTCCGCCAAACTGGAACGGCTCGACGAGATCGTGGACGAGGCCCGCGAGGACGGGCTCAAGGTCGTCGTGTTCTCCAACTTCCTCGCCGTCCTGGAGACCCTCCAGGAGCGGCTGGGAAAGGCCGTGGTGGGGCGGCTGACGGGATCGGTCGCGCCCGCCGCCCGGCAGCGACTCGTCGACACGTTCACCGCGCGCGACGGCCATGCCGTGCTGCTCAGCCAGATCGAGGCGGGCGGTGTCGGGCTGAACGTGCAGGCCGCGTCCGTGGTGGTCCTTACCGAACCGCAGTGGAAACCCAGCACCGAGGAGCAGGCCATCGCCCGCGCCTTCCGGATGGGTCAGATCCGCAAGGTCCGGGTACACCGGCTGCTGGCCAAGGACAGCGTCGACGAACGCCTGCGCGAGGTGCAGGAGCGCAAGAGCCTCCTGTTCGACGAGTTCGCACGCCGGAGCGAGGCGAAGGAGGCCGACCGCCGCGCGGTGGACACCAGCGAGCACCGGCCGGGGATGCTGGACGACGAAGACATCCCACTCAAGGAACGCATCGTCCTCGCCGAACGGCACCGGCTCGGCCTCGACGGCTGAACCGGAGCGGCCACGGTCACGCCGCGGAGAACGGGCCGCGGTACTCGTGGCTGTGCCGCAGCGTGCCGTCGAACGTGCCGAACGGTCCGGCCACCGCGGTCCCGGTGGTGACCGTTGGCGACCACCAGCGCGTCGTGGGAGCGCGGTGCCGCCGGTCAGTTGTTTCTGCGCCAGAGCGGTTTCCGGCAGTCCCCGTCCCAGCAGGAGTCCGACTCGGCCTCCTCGGTCTTGACCACGTCGAGGCGGATGTCGGTGTCGGTGGAGACCGGGGCGGGGGTGGGGTCCTGCCCCACCACCCGCCAGTTGGAGTAGTCGACGGCGAACGCGTGGTCGTCGACGGGGACGACGTCGACGGACTCGAAACCGGCCTCGACGATCCGGGAGTGCGCCGAGGACAGGATCTGTCCCCGCACGTCGGGGAGCTCGACCACCGTGGCGGGTTCGTCGGTCGTGCTGGTGGGCGGGGTGGGCCGTGTCGTGGTCGCGTCGGGTTCCGGGTCCGGCGGGGCCGTCGTGTCCGCAGGCGTGGAGGCAGCGGCGCCTGCGGTCGGCCCGGTCTCCGGCGTGTCGCCCGTGTCGTCGACGACCCCGACGAGGAAACCGACGGCCCCGACCACCGCCACCCCGACGACGAGCATCTGCTTCTTGTCGGCCATCTCGGCCCCGCCTTTTCGAATCCGCACCGATCTGATCCCGGGCGACTGATCATAGCCGCTGACAAGATCGTCCGAGAACTCCCGCGGATCGTCGGACCGCGCGGCTACGGTCGTGCACGCGAGCGACAGGAGGAGGCAGTCCGGTGGGCAAGGTTGTCATCACGGTCCAGATGTCGGCGGATGCGAGCATCGGCCCGGACATCGGGTGGTTCGAGGGCGGGGCACACAAGGACGCGGGCGAGCACGAGATTCGCCTCGCCGACGCGTTCCTGCTCGGCCGCAGGACGTACGAGGCGCTGGCGCCGATCTGGCTGGCGACCTCCGGCACCTTCGCCGAGAGGGTGAACGGGATCCCGAAGTACGTGGCCTCCCGGTCGGCACCGGGTGAGTCGTTGCGGTGGAACGCGACCCCCGTCGAGGGCGATCTCGCCGGGGAGGTGCGGCGACTGAAGGGGAAGCACGAGGGCGATCTGCTCACCTACGGTTGCGGCGAGTTCGCGTTCGAACTGGTCAGGCTGGGTCTGGCGGACGAGATCCGGTTCCGGGTCCACCCGATCGTCTGGAGCGAGTCGCGCCGGCCGTTCCACGGTCTGGGGCACGTGCGGATGAACCTGAAGAACTCCACGGTGTTCCGCAACGGTGTCGTCCTGCAGACCTACGAGCCGGTGGCGGTGGAGTAGCTCCCAGCCGGACGGTGTGCGGACCGGACGGCTGTGCCTACCCTGGACGGGTGCGGATGAGGCCGACGCTGAGCTGGACGCGGACCGGGGAACCGGCCGCCCGGACCACGGACCTGGGTGAGGTGGTGGAGACGGTGCGCCGCGGCGGGGTCGTGGTGCTCAGCGGGGCGGGGTTGTCCACCGAGTCCGGCATCCCCGACTACCGGGGCGCCGACGGGAGCCTGCGGCGGCACTCGCCGATGACGTACCAGGAGTTCGTCGCCGCGGCGGAGGGCAGGCGCCGGTACTGGGCACGCAGCCACCTCGGCTGGGCCGCCGTGGCGCGGGCCCGGCCGAACGCGGGGCATCACGCGGTCGCGGCGTTGCAGGCCGCCGGGTACGTCTCCGACGTGATCACACAGAACGTCGACGGCCTGCACCAGGCGGCGGGCGCCACCGACGTGGTCGAGCTGCACGGCAGCCTCGGCCGGGTGGTGTGCCTGGACTGCGGCCGGCCGGATTCCCGCGCGGCGCTCGACCGGCGGCTGCGCGCCGCGAACCCGGCCTTCCACGCGGAGAGCACCCGGATCAACCCGGACGGCGACGTCGACCTGCCCGAACAGGCGGTGCGCCGGTTCCGGCTCGTGGACTGCCCGGACTGCGGGTCGGACGTGGTGAAGCCGTCCGTGGTGTTCTTCGGGGAGAGTGTGCCCCGCGCGGTGGTGGACGACTGCTACCGCCGGGTCGACGAGGCGGACGCGGTGCTGGTACTCGGCTCGTCGCTGACGGTGATGTCCGGCCTGCGGTTCGTCCGGCGTGCGGCGGAGGCGGACAAGCCGGTGTTGATCGTGAACCGGGGCGAGACCCGGGGTGATCCGCACGCCCGCGCGCGGGTCGACCTCCCGCTGGGACCGGCGCTCACCGAGCTGGCCGAACGGCTCGGGTGTGCGGTGCCCCCCGCGGCCTTCCAGGGCCGATCCGGGACCTCGGCACAGGATCGAGGCCGGTCGGCCGGGTGATGTTCCGGGGCGGGAACGGAATCCGCCCCGGAACATCGTCGAATGCGCTACGGGAGTGCGTTCCCGGAACCGGGTCCTCTCGTATGGCCGTCGCATCCCGCGAAGAATTCATACCATTTCGACCCCTTCGGAAGATCGTCGACCCGACCATTCTTCCTCGCCGGTTCCAGGTACCTCGCCAGGCACTCGAGAGTGTTCGTGAAATCCGTGATCCGCTTTACATCGGGGTAGACGAAGTCGGCGTGGCTGGCCTCGTTGATCAGGTAGTCGTTCCGCTCGGCCAGTGCGTCGCGCAGTATGGGGATCCTCTTTTTCGCTTCCCGGTGCGTCCTGTCGTCGCAGTCGCGCAGGGTTTTGTCGTACTCGTTCAGTTCCACTTCGACGAGATCGAAGAGGCTGTTGATTCCCTTCCTCTGTTCCACCTCTTCCCGCGGCTCGTTCTCGAAGTGGCGATGTCCGCGAGGTCCCAGGGTTTCGAGTATCCCGTTGACGATCATTTCGAGTGCTTGCCGTGCCTGGTTCCCCGCCGCGCTGCGCAGCCACAGGCGGTGACGTTCGTTCCCGTAGCTGTGCAGCAGTTCCTTGACGCGGTGGACATGCTGCACGGCGGTCCTCGGTTTGATCATCGAGCGCGGAGGTGTCGTGTCGCGGTCGAGTTCTATATGGTACTGGACCGTCGCCGGGACCTGATTGCCGTAGCGTTTCCACAGAGTCTTCACGAGTTCGTGGTCGTGGGTGAGGACGACGATCTGTCGTCTCTGCTGGTCCGCACCGTCGAGCAGGGAGTCGATCCCTTCGGTCACGAACCGGTCTCGCGTGCTTTGGTCGAGCATGTCGGTGGGATCATCGATCATCAACGGGGCACCGGGGGCTTCTCGTTCCAGCGTCGCCAGGTGCGCGGCGAGGCCGAGCATGTCGAGCTGTGAATCGGACAGGCGACCGACCGCCTTCACCGTGTCGCCGACGAGCAGATCGAGCGCCGTACGCCCGGCCGTTGGTTTGGCCTTGATCCGGATCTCCGGTACTCCCGCGGGAGCGAGGCGTTTCAGCCAGCCGTCGATGTCGTCTCTGAACTCGCCGAACCTGGCGGCGATGAGCGCATCGAGTTTGCTCTTGACACGCTCGCCCGCCTTCTTGCACCGCTCCGTGTAGCGGTCGTGATCTCGCCGCGTGAGTACCGCGTGGGCGATCCGCTCGGCATGAGCCAGCCGTCGCCGGGGCTCGCCCACGTCGGCGGAGCGAACCGCGGACAACGCCTCGCGTCGTGCGTGCTCCGCCTCTCCGATCGCCCGGTCCACGGACGGGTGCAGGCTCGCGAGCTCGTCGAGCCGATCGGCGATCATTCGCAGGCTGCCCGGCCCCGGATCCGCCGGCCGCTCCGTTCGCAGTCGTGCCACGGTGTCGCACCAACGTCGGGACAGAGCCGCCACCTCGGCACAGCGTTCGCGGAAGACCGTCGCTTCCGTGCCCGGGCCGGGGTCCGACGACGGCGCCGGTTCGGTGAACCGCCATTCGACGTGCCGGTCGACCTCGTCCAGCGACCGGATCGCCCGGCGATGCAGGGAGTCGTTCTCGTCGACGAGCTGTTTCCTCTCGGCGGCCCCGTGGAGAATGCCGTCGATGACGCCGAGGCGTTCGGCGGTGACCACACCATGGTCGCAGGCGACACAACGATCGCCCTCCGCAGCGACTTCGCGGAACGTGCTCAGCAATCTGAGCTCGACGTCGTCCCGATCCGACTCTGCGTTCGACAGCCGTGTGCGGAGGGACTCCCACTCGTCCGCGAGCTCGCGGAGGCGCGCGGACTGCGGCCTCGGTGGTGCGGTGATCGGCTCGTCGAGCGCGGCGACCTCGTCCGAACGGTCTTCCTGATCCGGGGTTTCGCCGCACAGTGCGGAGATATCGGCACGCGCCTGCGCACGGATACGGTCGGTCAGCTCGGCGAGGGTGATTGTGGCGGCGGTGGGGAATCGCCACTCGGACACAGCCGCGCTGATGTCGTCGGGCACTGTCGGCGAGGCCCGCTTCGTTTCCGTAGTCAGCGCCTCCCGTACGGCCGTGTAGGTCTTGATGTAGTACCCCAGGCCGACGGCGTACCCGAGTCTCTCCCCACGGTCCGCGGCCTTGGAATTGATGATCTCCCGGAGTCGCCTGCGGGCCAGAGCGTGCAGTGGCGGCGCTTCCGGCGCAGGTGTCTCCCATTCCGCGTGCCACGTGGTGACGACCGGATCGGCGTCCGGGCTCGGACGCCACGTCGCGGTGACCCGGGCGGGAAAGACCGGCCCGCCGCCCGGGGCGGCGTGCGGGATGTGGTCCTCGTCGCTGACTTCGGTGGTGATTTCCGGGAAGGCGACACGTCTGGTCGTGCGTCCCGTGGTGAGCAGTTCGACGGCATCCACCAGACTGGTTTTCCCGGTGCCGTTTTCGGCGTAGACGACGGTCAATCGGCGGGAGAGTTCGAGGGTCTGCTCGGCGCCGAACGAACGAACGCCCTGAACGCTGATCGTGTCGACCGTTCCTGAGAAGGGATATCGAGTTCGACGGGTCGGGGCCGGAAGGTGTTCACCGACGATGTCGGCGACGTCCTTGTCCGGTGTCGCACCGATGTCGGAAAGGATTCGCTGTGCCACTTCGTGACCCGTCGTCATAGGCGTCTCTTCTCGTTGTCTGGTGTACGGCTCCTGCGGAGAGTCGTGCGGGCCGGGGACGGCGTTACTGCCGGCCCCGGGGGTGTGTGGCTCGCCGATCGGGTGATCGGCGATCGGCTGATCCGCTCCTTTAGCACGGCATTCCGAATCATGTCCTGATGTTTCTCGCGATGTACCCGAACGAGTGAATCGCGTCGAAGGAATAATCGTCGCGCGATTTCTGATGGCCGAGCAGGCTGGGCGTGTGTGTACGAGCGTCCAGCCAATTAATCGGCGGCGCCGGACTTCTCGATCATCCGATCGGACGATGACACGTCGTCGAAATCACCCCATGATCGAAGAACCGGATCGACGAGCGCGAAGTCCGGTGACCGTTCTCGCCGGATCCGAAACCTTCCCGGCGGCCGTGGCCGACAATGTGAATTGGTGGTGCAGTGTGACCGAAACCGTTGACGCCGACACCGGTGACGACCAGCCGTCCCCGCTGAGCCTGGGGACGAATGCGGCGCGGAACCTCGCGACGACGACGAAGACGCCGCCGCAGATGCAGAACGTCACCTCGCGGTGGCTGCTGCGGCTGCTTCCCTGGGTCGAGGCGCGAGGCGGGACGTACCGGGTCAACCGCAGGCTGACCTATGCCCTCGGGGACGGGCGGGTGACCTGTGTCAACACCGGTGACCGGGTGCGTGTGGTGCCCGCGGAGTTGTCCGAGTTGCCGTTGTTGCGCGGATTCGACGACGGTGCGGTGTTGGCGGCGCTGGCCGAGCGGTTCGAGCAGCGCGACGTGGGCCCGGGAGACGTGATCGTGGAGGCCGGCGCACCCGCCGACGGGCTCGTCGTGCTCGCGCACGGGAAGGCGCAACGGCTCGGCACGGGCGAGTACGGCGACCCGGCGGTGCTCGACGTCCTCGCCGACGGCCAGTTCCTCGGTGACCCGGTCCTGCGTGGTGAGCAGGAGACGTGGGAGGACACCACGAAGGCGCTCACCGCGTGCACGGTGCTCACCCTGTCCCGGCGGGCGTTCGCGGAGGTCGCCGACGGCGCCGAGGCGCTGCGCGAGCGGATCGAGCGGGCACGACGCGAGCCCGCTGCCGCGCACAACTCCGACGGTGAGGCGGAGATCTCCCTCGCCGCGGGACATCACGGCGAAGTGGACCTGCCCGGGACGTTCGTGGACTACGAGCTGGCTCCCCGCGAGTACGAGCTCAGCGTCGCGCAGACGGTGTTGCGCGTGCACACCAGGGTCGCCGACCTCTACAACGAACCGATGGACCAGACGGAACAGCAGTTGCGGCTGACGATCGAGGGGCTGCGGGAATGCCAGGAGCACGAGCTGGTCAACAACCGCGACTTCGGCCTGCTGCACAATGCGGATCTCCGTCAGCGCGTCCACACGCGGGACGGGGCCCCCACCCCGGACGACATGGACGAGCTGCTGTCCACGGTGTGGAAACAGCCCAGCTTCTTTCTCGCGCATCCGCGGGCGATCGCCGCGTTCGGGCGGGAATGCAGCCGCCGGGGTCTGTATCCGCAGAGCGCGGACGTCGGTGGACACCAGGTACCCGCGTGGCGCGGGGTCCCGCTCTTCCCCTGCAACAAGATCCCGGTGAGTACCCACCGGACCACGTCCATCCTGCTGATGCGTGCCGGGGAGCACAATCAGGGTGTGGTGGGGCTGCACCAGACCGGCCTGCCGGACGAGTACGAGCCCGGATTGTCGGTGCGGTTCATGGGGATCGACGAGAAGGCGGTCATCTCGTACCTGGTCAGCACCTACCACTCCGTGGCGCCGCTGGTCCCGGATGCGCTCGGGGTGCTGGAGCACGTCGAGCTCGGCCGGGAGCACTGAGGCGCCGCCGATGCGACCTTTCGAGTTGCCCGACTTCTACGTTCCGTGGCCCGCGCGTCGGAACCCGAGCCTGGAACACGCCCGCGCGCACAGCAGGGACTGGGCGCGGGAGATGGGGATGCTGCCCGGCGGCCCGCGTGGGGACGAGCAGGCCGTGTGGGACGAGGCGACCTTCGACGCGCACGACTACGCGTTGTTGTGCGCCTACACCCACCCGGACGCGACGGCACCGGACCTCGACCTGATCACCGACTGGTACGTCTGGGTGTTCTACTTCGACGACCACTTCCTGGAGCACTACAAGTACACCCGCGACCTGTCCGGGGCACGCGAGTACCTGACCGGGCTCGCGGCGTTCATGCCCGCCGATCACACGGCGGGCAGGCCCACTCCCGCGAACCCGGTCGAGTGGGGTTTGGCGGATCTGTGGTCGCGGACGGCCCCGTCCATGTCGGCCGACTGGTCACGACGGTTCTCGGCGAGCACACGGAACCTGTTGGAGGACTGCGTGTGGGAGCTGACCAACATCACCGCGGACCGGGTGCCCAATCCGATCGACTACGTCGAGATGCGGCGGCGGGTCGGCGGTGCCCCGTGGTCGGCGGATCTCGTCGAGGTCGCCGCGCGTACCGAAGTGCCCGCCGCGGTCGCCGGAACCCGGCCGCTGCGGGTGCTCAAGGACACCTTCGCCGACGCCGTGCACCTGCGCAACGACCTCTTCTCGTACCAACGGGAGACCGAGGAGGAGGGTGAGGTCAACAATGGTGTGCTGGTCGTGGAGCGGTTCCTGGACTGCGGGCCGCAGCACGCCGCCGACGTCACCAACACGCTGCTGACCTCCCGGCTGCGGCAGTTCGAGCACACCGCGCTCACCGAGGTGCCTCCGCTGTGCACCGAGTACGGTCTCGACCCCGCCGGGTGCGCCGCCGTGGCCGCCTACGTCAAGGGCCTGCAGGACTGGCAGTCCGGCGGCCACGAATGGCACCTGCGGTCGAGCCGGTACATGAACGCGGGCGCGACCACCACCACACGGGGGCCGCGGGCCGGGCTCACGCCGGGCCTGCCGGGTGCCACCCCGGGCGACACCCGGTTGCTCCCGGGTCTGCGGCGTGCGCGTGAACAACACGCACACGTGCCGTTCACCCGGGTGGGCCCGTTGCCGTTGCCGGAGGTCGACATGCCGTTCCCGGTACGGATGAGTCCGCATCTGGACACGGCGCGGCGACGGGCTCCCGACTGGGCACGGGCCGTGGGAATGTTCGATTCCGTGCCGGGGGTCGGACACGGCGGCGTCTGGGACGAGGACCTGTTCGTCGGGCTCGACCTGTCGCACTGCGCCGCGATGATCCATGCGGACGCCACCCCGGAGGAACTGTTCCTGTCGGCGGACTGGCTGGCGTGGGGAACCTACGGTGACGACTACTTCCCGGCGGTCTTCGGTGCCCGGCGCGATCTCGCCGGGGCGCGGGCGTGCCACGAGCGGCTGTCGGCGTTCATGCCCCTCGACGGGGAGCGCACGCCGGAGCCGGTGGACCCGCTTCAGCGGGGGCTGGCGGATCTGTGGCGACGCACGGCCGCGCCGATGAGCCGTGCGTCCCGGAGCGAGTTCCGTGCGGCGGTCGAGGACATGACGGCGAGCTGGTTGTGGGAACTGGACAATCAGGCGGCCAACCGGGTGCCCGATCCGGTGGACTACATCGAGATGCGGCGTGCGACGTTCGGTTCGGACATGACGATGAGCCTGTCCCGCCTCGCGCTCGCCGACGTGATCCCCGCCGAGGTCTCGGCGTGCCGGGCCGTGCGGGAGCTGGAGTGCGCGGCGCAGGACTACGCCTGCTTCACCAACGACCTCTTCTCGTACCAGAAGGAGGTCGAGTTCGAGGGTGAGGTGCACAACCTGGTCCTGGTCGTGGAGAACTTCCTGGACGTCGACCGACTGATCGCGCGGGACGTCGTCGCCGATCTGATGGGCGCGCGCATGCGCCAGTTCCGGCGGGTCCTGGCGGAGGAACTGCCGATCGCGCTCGACGGGTACGACCTCGACGACACCGCCCGCCGGGCGGTGCTGGGACGGTGCGAGCGGCTCAAGGACTGGATGGCGGGAATCCTCGAATGGCACCGCCGCTGCGTCCGCTACACGGAGGCCGAGCAACACCGGATCCGGTCGCACCGCTTTCCCGGTGCCCCGGCCGGTCACGAGGTGCCGCTCCGGCGGCGTCTGGCGGGCCCCACGGGCCTCGGGACGTCCGCTGCCCGCGTGGCGCGGGGTTCCGGTGCCGTACACCGGGCGCGCCGGTGAGCACCGACGGGAACGCGCGACGACACGAACACCACCGACACGAACGGCGGCCGCGATGACACGGATGAACCACGTCGACGCGAATACGCACCTGCCCGAGGGGGAGAACCCCGTGCGCAGCCTGACCACCGGGGCCGCGCGGAACCTCGCGTCGACCACGAAGACCCCGCCGCAGACACCGAGCATCACGCCGCGGTGGCTGCTGCGGATGTTGCCCTGGGTGGAGACCACCGCCGGGACGTACCGGGTGAACCGAAGGCTCACCTACACCGTCGGCGATGGGCTGGTGACCTGTGGCAACACCGGCGACTCGGTGTTCGTCCTCCCGCCCGAGCTGCGGGAGCTGGAGCTGCTGCGCGGCTTCGACGACGAGGAGGTGCTGCGGGCACTGGCCGACCGGTTCGTCCGGCGGGACTACGCCGCCGGGGACATGCTCGCCGTCGCCGGGCAGCCCGCTGACGCGTTGCTGCTTCTCGCGCACGGCAAGGTGGCCCGGCTCGGCACGGGGGAATACGGCGGGCAGCGGCTGCTCGACGTGCTCGCCGACGGCCGCTACCTCGGCGAACGGGCACTCGTCGACGAGGACCACACCTGGGAGCACGGCGCGCGGGCCGAGACGCCCTGCATCGTGCTGGCACTGCCCCGACAGGCCTTCGGTGAGGTCGTCGCACGGTCGGCCACGTTGCGGTCCCACCTGGAACAGTGGCGGGGTTCCGCCCGCCCCGCGCACAACAAGTACGGTGAGGCCGCGCTCGACCTCGCCTCCGGACATGACGGCGAGGTGGAACTCCCGGGAACCTTCGCCGACTACGACCCGCGGCCCCGCGAGTACGAGCTCGCCGTGGCCCAGACGATCCTGCGTGTCCACACGCGCGTGAGCGACCTCTTCAACGAACCGATGCACCAGGTCGGGCAGCAACTCCGGCTCACCGTGGAGGCGTTGCGGGAGGAGCAGGAGAGCCAGCTCGTCACCAACCGCGAGTTCGGCCTGCTGCACAACGCGGATCTGCGGCAGCGGATCCCCACCCGCGGGGGACCTCCCACACCGGACGACATGGACGAGCTGTTGTCCCGACGGCGCAGAACGGAGTTCTTCCTCGCCCACCCGCGCGCGATCGCCGCCTTCGGCAGGGCGTGTTCGCGGAGAGGCGTGCAGCCGGATCACGTGACCGTGGACGGCGCGGCGGTGACCGGCTGGCGGGGTGTGCCGTTGTTGCCGTGTGACAAGATCCCGGTCACGTCGGCCGGGGCGACGTCGGTTCTCGCGCTCCGCACGGGGGAGAGACACCAGGGCGTGGTGGGCCTGCACCAGACCGGCCTGCCGGACGAGTACGCGCCGAGCGTGACCGTGCGGTTCATGGGCATCGACGCGAAAGCCGTCACCTCGTACCTCGTCAGTGCCTACTTCTCGGCGGCGGTGCGCACGCCGGACGCGCTCGGTGTCCTCGAACACGTCGAGGTCGGACGGTGACCGGGCCGCGGCCGACGGCGACCACCGTCCACCCGGAGTGGTCGGTCGCCGGGACGGTCGAGTGGAGTCGCCGCCTCGTCGACCCGGCGCTGCGGGCGGCCGTGGGGAGGTTGCCGGAGGGTGTGCGGCACATCGCCGGGTACCACCTCGGCTGGTGGGACCGCGACGGGAACCCGGAACACCGTGGGGGGAAGGCGCTCCGCCCGGCCTTCACCCTGCTGGCTGCCGAAGCCGTGGGTGGAGCGGCCCGCGCGGCCGTTCCCGCGGCGGCCGCCGTGGAGCTGGTACACAACTTCTCACTGCTGCACGACGACGTCATGGACGGCGACGAGACCCGTCGGCACCGGCCGGCGGCATGGGCGGTGTTCGGCGTCGGCCCCGCGATCCTGGCCGGGGACGCGATGCTCGCCGTGGCCTGTGAGGTGCTCGCCGAGGACGCACATCCGAGGTCGGCGGAGGTGCTGGGTCTGCTGACCGGGGCGGTGCAACGGCTGGTCTCCGGTCAGACCGAGGACCTCGCCTTCGAACAGCGTGGCGAGGTCTCCCTGGAGGAGTGCCGACGCATGGCGGAGGACAAGACCGGCGCTCTGCTGGGCATCGCCTGCGCGGCCGGAGCGCTGCTCGGCGACGCCACAGCTCTCCGCGCCGACCACCTGCGCCGGTTCGGGGAGAGTCTCGGGCTGGCCTTTCAGCACGTCGACGACCTGCTCGGCATCCTGGGCGACGCGGAACGCACGGGCAAGCCGGTGCTGTCGGACCTGCGGACCCGGAAGAAGTCGCTGCCGGTGGTGGCGTCGTTGACCTCGGACGCGGCCGCGGGGCGGGAGTTGGCGGCGCTGTACCGCCGTGGGGAGACGCTGTCCGAGGACGAACTCCGCCGGGCGGCGGAACTCGTCGACACGGCGGGTGGGCTGGACTTCAGCCGCGCCGAGGCCGAGCGTCTGCTCGGCGAGTCGTTGCACCAGTTGCGGCTGGCCGAACCCTGCGCACGGGCGAGCGAACTCAACGCGCTGGCCTGCTTCATCACCGGCCGGGACCGGTGAGCCCGGAGCGGTTCACCGCACGACGGGCAGCCGCACCGTCACGTCGGTGAGCCGCAGGGCGCCGGGGGTGCGGCTGCCGTGCAGGGCGAACAGGTCCGACTGCGGACTCACGGTGAGAAACAGTGACTCGCCTTCCCGGACGGTGGCGGCCACCGAGGGCAGTTCGATGCTGCGCCTGCGGTCGACGGTGGCGTACTCCTCGCGGTGGGGCAGCACGTTGTTCTGCACCACCCGCGCGTGGGCGGGGGAGGTGCCGACACTGAGCGCGAAGAA
This sequence comes from Saccharomonospora halophila 8, assembly GCF_000383775.1. Lineage (GTDB taxonomy): Bacteria > Actinomycetota > Actinomycetes > Mycobacteriales > Pseudonocardiaceae > Saccharomonospora > Saccharomonospora halophila. Next base: position 105,872 of record NZ_KB912557.1, on the reverse strand, counting down.
CGCCCGGCTGTCCACACCGAGTGCGGTGACCAGCGCGTCCAGCCGGGAGGTCCCGGCGAGGGTCAGCGGGCCGTCGGCGATCTTGACGGCCTGCGGCAGGCCCGCCGCCGTGGTGGTGGTGATGTCGGGCAGCGTGTACTCCGCCGTGGGGACGACCGAGTCCACGGTGAGGCACTCCCCGCGGGCGGTCATCAGGTGGTACTGCCCGTGCCCGGAGAGCGTGCGGGGGCCGCCCTGCAGGTTCTCGGTGAGGAAGCGCAGCTCCAGTTCGTCGTAACCGGCACCGCTGAGCCGTGCCGAGCAGGTGTCGCCGGGTTCGGCGATCCCGGCGGGGAGGACGTTCGGCAGGGCGTGTCCGCCGTTGTAGCCGACGAGCAGGCTGTCGCGGCGGGCCCGGTCGGTCAGCGCACGGTCGAAGTTCGCGATCGCCTGGTCCAGGGGGAACAGGTTGTCGCTGACGCCCTGCCGGAGCAGGACCGGAATGTCCAGCTTCCGGCCTTCGTCGACGTGGAAGGCCGGACCGTTGTCCCGGAAGAAGTCGTCCATGCCGGAGGGCCAGCGCCCGGTCACCATGCCCTCGGAGAAGCCGGTGTGGACGGCGGACGTGTGCGCGTCCATGCCCGCGGCGTAGAGCAGACCGGTCCACGCGGTGCGCACCACGTCGTTCGGGGCGAGGCTCTCGTTCAGCGAGTGCCAGGTGATCTGCGGCGCGAGCGCGTCGAACCGGGTGCGGCCGGTCTGCATGATCTCGGTGAACGCACCGGCGAACTGGTATCCCCCGCCGTAGGAGCCGCCGAGCGCACCGAGCACCGGGTCGTCGGGTCCGTCGCGCTTCACCCAGTCCAGGCCGGCGACGTGGTCGATGACGGCGATGACGTCCCGCCCTTCGAACGCCGGGTCCTCCACGTGCGCCTTGCCGCCGCTGTCACCGAAGCCGCGCTGGTCGATGCTGACCACACCGAAGCCCGCGTCGAGGTAGCGCCGGAAGGCGGCGGGGTCGGAGGTGCGGCTCCCGCCCCAGCCGTGGCTGTGCAGCAGCACGGGCACCCGGTTCTGCGGGGAGGCCTGTGCCGGCTTGTACACGCTCACGCAGAGGTCCACCGGCCCCGGTTCCAGGACATCGGTCTCCGGGACACCCGGGATGCAGACGGTGCCCGGGTCGGGTGAGCTCCCGTCGGCCGGGACCGGGAACGCCATCACGGAGCCGACGGCCAAGGCGGTCGCCGCCGCAAGCCCGAGCGGTCTGCGCATCGGGAATCCTCCTCCGCGCCGGTGCGTCGTCATGCACCCTCAACGACGCCGGCGTGAACGAGGATCGCGTGTCGGCCGCACTTCCCCGTATCGGCCGAGCACACGCTGCTCTCGGTAGCACAACACCCGACCACGCGCGGTGCGTGCCGAAGGTGTCGTGCGGTGTACCGGTCGCCCGGCTGATTCAGGCGAATCGTCGCAAGCCCCGCACAGGTCGTCATCGCGGCTGAGACCACCAGGTGAAAGTGTGTGCCATGGCACACCGCCGTGTCCGCTTTGTCGTTGTTTACCGGTCACCACCCGATGACTCCTCCCGCCCGGGGGGAGACGACGAGAGGAACCGGCATGCGTCGTTCACGACGGCTCTCGACCGTACTGATCGCTCTTCTGGCGTCGTTGGCCATCCCGGCGGCGCCGGCGGCGGCGTCCGGACACGACCCCGTGTTGTTCGTGCACGGCTGGAACAGCAGCAGTTCCACATGGGACGAGATGGTCGCCGACTTCAAGGCGGACGGCTACACCGACAGCGAGCTGTTGGCCTGGGACTACAACACCTCGCAGTCGAACAAGACCACCGCGGAGGAGTTCAGCGCCGTCGTCGACGACCTGCTGGCCTCCACCGGCGCGAGTGCGGTGGACGTGGTCACGCACTCGATGGGCGGGTTGAACACCCGCTGGTACGTGAAGTTCCTCGGCGGGACGGACAAGGTGGATGACTGGGTGTCGCTGGCGGGTCCGAACCACGGCACCGACACCGCCAACGCCTGCTGGTGGGAGTACTCGTGCTACGAGATGCGTCAGGGGTCCGACTTCTTGACGACGCTGAACGACGGTGACGAGACGCCGGGTGCGACGAACTACGGCACCTGGTGGTCGTCGTGCGACTCGGTCATCGTTCCGCAGGAGAGCACGATCCTGAGCGGGGCGGACAACACGCAGACCGCGTGCCTGAGCCACTCGGCCTTCACGACCGACGACACGGTCTCGGCACAGGTGCGCGCGTTCGTCGCCTGAGGCCGTCCCGGGACTTCGTGGGCGCCCCGCGTCGGGAACGTGGGGCGCCCACGCCGGAGCGGCACACCCCGGGTGTCCCGGACGACGCCGTACCCGGAACCCGGTTCACCCGGAGAGACGAAACGTCGCACGGTGCCGCGCACGTTCGATCATCCCCGTTGGGAACAACAGGTGAAACCGCGAGTCCGGTCACACCGGGGTGTCCGCGGTGTCGTTGAAGCGGTCACGAAGGACGACTCCTCGCCACTTCGCGACGAGAGGAACCGGCATGCGTCGTTCACGACGGCTCTCGACCGTACTGATCGCTCTTCTGGCGTCGTTGGCCATCCCGGCGGCGCCGGCGGCGGCGTCCGGACACGACCCCGTGTTGTTCGTGCACGGCTGGAACAGCAGCAGTTCCACATGGGACGAGATGGTCGCCGACTTCAAGGCGGACGGCTACACCGACAGCGAGCTGTTGGCCTGGGACTACAACACCTCGCAGTCGAACAAGACCACCGCGGAGGAGTTCAGCGCCGTCGTCGACGACCTGCTGGCCTCCACCGGCGCGAGTGCGGTGGACGTGGTCACGCACTCGATGGGCGGGTTGAACACCCGCTGGTACGTGAAGTTCCTCGGCGGGACGGACAAGGTGGATGACTGGGTGTCGCTGGCGGGTCCGAACCACGGCACCGACACCGCCAACACCTGCTTCGACACGTCGTGCTACGAGATGCGGCAGGGATCGGACTTTCTGACGACGCTGAACGACGGTGACGAGACGCCGGGTGCGACGAACTACGGCACCTGGTGGTCGTCGTGCGACTCGATCATTCTCCCGCAGGAGAGCACGATCCTGAGCGGGGCGGACAACACGCAGACCGCGTGCCTGAGCCATTCGGACTTCACGACCGACGACACGGTCTCGGCGCAGGTGCGCGCGTTCGTCGCCTGAGGCCGTCCCCGAAGACGCCGTGGGGCACCCGGTCGTGAATCCCGGGTGCCCCACGGGAAGACCGTGCCCGGTCCCACCGACGCCGGGTGCGGGTGACAGACCGTCGTCTCGATATCCGGACCGGGTGTCGGCACGGCGGTAACGGAAGAGAAGGGAAGTTCATGCGCAGAACCGCAGGAATCGTGCTGGGGGCGGCCTTGTTGGCCACCCCGGCGACGACGGCTCTCGCGGCGGCACCCCCGTCCGGTGAGGACGAACCGGGTGCTCAGCCCTACATCGTGACCCTGGTCGAGGACGCGGATCCGCGTTCGGTGGCCGAGGAGCACCGGGACCGGCACGGCGCCGAGGTCGGCCACGTCTACGGCACCGCGTTGCGTGGCTACGCGGCACGCATGACCGCCGACGAGGTGGTGCGCGTTCGCTCGGACGACCGGGTGGTCAGCGTGTCCGCGGACCGCACGGTGTCGACGTTCGCCCAGAGCACGCCCACCGGGGTCGACCGGGTCGACGCCGAGCAGAGTCCGACCGCGAACATCGACGGTACCGACGACCGGGTCGACGTGGACGTGGCCGTGATCGATACCGGGATCGACCTCGATCATCCGGACCTCAACGTGTACGGCGCCGGAGCGAAGAACTGCTCCACCGGCGGCAGCGCCGACGACGGGAACGGGCACGGCACTCACGTGGCGGGCACCGTCGGGGCCCTGGACGACAACAGCGGCGTGGTCGGGGTCGCTCCCGGTGCGCGGGTGTGGCCGGTGCGCGTGCTCGACAACCGCGGTTCGGGCCGGTGGTCGGACGTGATCTGCGGGATCGACTACGTCACCCAGCACGCCGACGAGATCGAGGTCGCCAACATGAGTCTCGGCGGCGCCGGGACCGACGACGGGGACTGCGGCAACACCAACGACGACGCGATGCACCAGGCGATCTGCAACTCGGTCGCCGCCGGGGTCACCTACGCGGTCGCCGCCGGCAACGACTACGCGGACGCGTCCAACTCGGTGCCCGCCGCCTACGACGAGGTGATCACGGTCAGCGCGCTGGCCGACTTCGATGGTCAGCCGGGAGGTGAGGCGGCGTCCACCTGCCGCGAGGACGGGGACGACACCTTCGCCGACTTCTCCAACTACGGCCACGATGTCGACCTGATCGCACCGGGCGTGTGCATCGAATCGACCTGGATGAAGGGCGGGTACGACACCATCTCCGGCACGTCGATGGCGAGCCCGCACGTCGCGGGCGGTGCCGCCCTCTACGCGACGAACAACCCCGGAGCCTCGCCGGATCAGGTCAAGTCCGCGTTGCAGAATGCCGGCAACACGGACTGGATCTGGCCGAGTGAGGACCCGGACGGCGTCCAGGAGAAGCTGCTGAACGTCTCCACCTTCTGATCCGTGCTCGCCGCGGCCCACGGTCACCTGTCGTGGGCCGCGGCGAGCCGTTATCACCCGTCGGGTGTCGCGCGGATCAGACGGTGGCCCGGTCGGTGTCGACGCGGGAACCGTTCAGGAGGCGGTCCACGGCGAACCGGCCGCCGTTGAAGCCGAGCGCCAGGGCGGAGGCCCCGAGTACGAGCACCAGTTCGATCCCGCCGTCGGCGGCGAAGAATCCCTGTCCGAGGTGGACGAAGTACATCGCCCCGAGCATGACCGCGGCGAGCGCGACGCCCACGACGGGCAGTGCCAGGCCGAGGATCAGGGCCAGCCCGCCGAGCGTCTCGACCAGGGCGCTGATCCAGGCCGAGACCTCGGGCAGTGGGACACCCATCCGGTCGAACGTGGTGGCCGTGCCGCCGATACCCCACTCCAGGAACTTCTGCAGGCCGTGTGCGAGGAACGCCGCCCCGACGATCAGCCTGCCCACCAGCAGAGCGAGGTCCCGTGGGGTCTGGGTCGGTCGTGGCATGGTGTCGCCTCCTTGTGCGAGAGAGGTGCGGGGTGGTGAGGGAACGGTCGGATCAGCCGAACTGCACCGAACGCTTGGCCAGACCGTGCCAGAATCCGTCGATGGTGAACCGCTGCCGGTCGAGCTCGTCGGCCGCGGTGCCGAGCGTGACGAACAGCGGGGCGAAGTGTTCGGTGCGCGGGTGCGCCAGTCGGCCCGCCGGTGCCTTGTCCGCGAAATCGAGGAGACTGTCGAGGTCGCCGTCCTCCAGGGCCCGACGGCCCCAGTCGTCGAACTCGACCGACCAGGACGGGGTGTCCGGGCTGTTCAGCGCCTGGAGGTTGTGGGTGAAGAAGCCGCTGCCGACCAGCAGCACACCCTCGTCGCGCAGCGGTGCGAGCGCCTGTCCGACGCGCATCAACTCCTGCGGATCGAGGCTCGGCATGGAGACCTGCAGAACGGGCACGTCGGCCTCCGGATACATCTCCACCAGCGGCACGTAGGCGCCGTGGTCGAGCCCGCGGTCGGGCTGCTCGTCGATCGCCAGCCCGGACCCGCCGAGCAGGGCGCGGACCCGCTCGGCGAGCCGCGGAGCCCCCGGCGCCGGGTAGCGCACCGTGTAGTACCGCTCGGGGAAGCCCCAGAAGTCGTACATCAGCGGCACCGTGCTCGTGGCCCCGATCGTCAGCGGCGCCTCCTCCCAGTGCGCGGAGATCATCAGGATCGCGCGGGGTGTGGGCAGCTCTCGCGACCATTGCGCGAGCTCGCGTGTCCAGACGGGGTCGTCCGCCAGGGGCGGTGCTCCGTGACTCAGGTACAGGGCGGGCATCCGGTCCGTCGTGGCGGAGCGCATCACGACCACCTCCCGTTAGTTCAAATTCGAAGTACCTCCCACTGTAGCATCAGTTAGTTCAACTTCGAACGACTGCGTAGGATGGCGGCATGGGCGAACCGCGCTGGCTGGACGAACGGGAGATGGCCGCCTGGATGTCGTTCCTGGAGGCGAGCCACCTGGTCACCCGCCGTGTGGAGCAGCGGTTGCGGGAGCAGGCCGACCTGTCCCAACCGCAGTACGAGATCCTCGTCCGCCTCGCCGACGCGCCGGACGGGGAGATGCGGATGTCCCAGCTGGCCGAGGAGATCGTGACCTCGAAGAGCGGGCTCACCTACCAGGTCGCCCGGCTGGAGAAGGCCGGGCTGGTGCGTCGCCGCCGCTGCCCGGAGGACGACCGCGGGATCAACGCCGTGCTCACCGAACAGGGCCGGCGCACGCTCGCCGAGACCGCCCCGGACCACGTGGCGCTGGTGCGTTCGTCCCTGATCGACCTGCTCGACGCCGACCAGTTGGACTCGCTCACCGAGTCGATGCGCACCGTCGCCCGCGCGCACCGGGGACGCGGGGAGGGGTGACCGGTCCGAACGCCGACCAGCGGTGAGGAGATCGCCGGGGCTTGATCTGTGTCATAGCGTGATCCTTCTTGCGTCGGGCGTTCAGCCGGGCCGTCCCCGGGGAACCCCGTCCCCGCACCGGCGCGGGAGGAACCACCGTTCCGGGTGGTGGCGGCGTTCGCACCGGGCTTCAAGCACGGGTGGGTTTCTCCCGTTCGGCGACACCCCGGCCCGTCGCCGTGCGGGCACGACAGGCAGTCTGAATTCGGGGCGCGGCGCGGGCCGCGTCACCCGGATCCGACGTGAAAGGCAGTCCACAGCAGCATGCGAGCAAGCCTGATCTACGGTGCCGGCGATGTGCGTGTCGAGACGGTGCCCGACCCGGTCGTCGAGCAGCCCACGGACGCGGTGGTGCGTGTCGTGCGGGCCTGTGTGTGCGGGTCGGACCTGCACCCTTACCACTCCCTGGAGGCCCGGGAGCAGGGCATCCCGATGGGGCACGAGGCGGTCGGTGTCGTGGAGGAGACCGGCTCCGAGGTCAGCGGCGTCGGCGAGGGCGACCTGGTGGTCGTCCCGTTCGCCTTCTCCGACAACACCTGCCCGATCTGCCGGGACGGCTTCCACACCGCCTGCCCGCACGGTGGGTTCGTCTCCGGCGCCCAGGCCGAGTACCTGCGCGTGCCGCAGGCCTCGGGCACTCTGGTCACCGTCCCCGGCGGCCGCGACGGCGTGGACGACGACGTGCTGGCGTCCCTGCTGACGTTGAGCGACGTGTACCTGACCGGCTACCACGCGGCGGTCATGGCGCGGGTGCGCCCCGGGCACACCGTCACCGTGATCGGCGACGGCGCCGTGGGGCTGTCCTCGGTGCTAGCGGCGAAGCGCCTCGGTGCGGAGCGGATCATCCTCATGGGCCGGCACCGGGCGCGCACCGACCTGGGCCGCGAGTGGGGCGCCACCGACGTGGTCGCCGAACGCGGCGACGAGGGCGTGGCCGCGGTCGAGGAGCTCACCGACGGCCTCGGGTCGCAGGTGGTGCTGGAGGCCGTGGGGCACATGCCCGCCTACGAGCAGTCCCACGGTGTGCTGCGCCCCGGCGGCGTGATCTCCCGTGTCGGGGTGCCGCAGTACGAGCTGGCCGGGGTCGGCTTCGGGTCCCTGTTCGGCAAGAACGCCACCCTCACCGGCGGGCCCGCCCCGGTGCGCGCGTACCTGGAGGAGCACATCCCGCTCGTGCTGGACCGGACCCTGGAACCGGGGCGCGTGTTCGACCGCGAACTCCCGGTGGGCGACACCCCGGAGGCCTACCGGCTGATGGACTCCCGCGAGGCCCTGAAGGTGATGGTGCGGCCCTGATCCGGGCGGCGTCCGGGGAGGGCGTCCGGTCGCCGGATCTTCCCGACCCTGGTCACAACATCGGATCCGGTGCCGCGCGGGTCGCCTCCGTCGTCGACGTCCTCGCCGCATACCCCGGCAGAGCGTAGACCCGCGCGACGGCGTGTTCGACGGCGCGGACGTCGAGGCCGCCCTGTTCGGCGATGGTGAAGCCGAGTTCGAGCAGGCGGAAGCCGATGGCGCGCAGCGCGGCGTCGGCGTCGGGGTGGCCGGTGTCCTGGCGGGACCCGCACCGACCGGGAGTCCCGGCCGACCGGGTGCGTGTGAGGGGGTCGGCCGGGACGGTCACCTCCGGTGCGGTGCGTGGGGAAGGGGATGCACCGGGGGTGACGTCTCAGAGTTGGCGCAGTCCGTGCAGGACCCGCCGCAGGAGCGACGCCGACGGTGGTTCGTGGTGCTGGAGCGCCCGCTTCGCCCGTGCCGTCTCGATCTCCGGGTCGACGTCGGGGTCGACGCTGGGCCAGTGGTCGCCGAGGTTGTGCAGCACCACGGTGTCGGCCACGGGCAGCGCGGGCAGGCGGGTCGTCTCGTCGAGCGGGTCACCGGCGGAGTCGGGGGGTTCGTCATCGTCCGGTGGGGCATGCGCGTTCGGGGGCACGGTCGGGGTTCCTCGGGGCGGGGGACTGGTCGGGGAGCGGGGGGATGTCGTCGGGGGTGAATCCCTCGCGCACCCGGATTTCATGATCGCAAGACCAACAGGTGGGACACGGCCACCCGCCGAGCTGGAAGTCGCCTTCGGCCGGGGTGACCTCAATCCCGCACAACGAGGCGAAGGGCCGTTCGGGCACGGGTGTGATCGTGGTGCGGTCGTAGGCGTGCAGCCGCCCCTCCGCCTGCTGCCAGCGCCACCACATCAGCGACACCCCACGCACGGCGTGGCGGCCGGGTCGGGCGTGACGGCGAGCGACAGAAACAGACCACACCGCGTGCGCACCGTCGGTGCGGCCCCGGGCGTGCTGGACCAGGCCACGGCGCGGTGCTGGGCACCGTCCCGGCTGACCCACATCCCCTCGGGCGCGGACCGGCATTCCGGGGCGGGTGGGCGGATCGGTCGGATCGGCATCGTGACTCCCCCCGGGGTGGATGGTGTGTGACTCAGACCATTTCGGTACCGGGTTCAATCGTGATGGTCCCGGTACCACCTGACAATGCCACGATCGGTTGAACCGAGGGCAGGGACAAGGTCAGCTATCGTCTGGTGCATGACCGGTACCAAGTCGGAAGCGCGTGCCCACGTGCTTGGGGGTGAACTCCGTGCGCTTCGCCGTGAGGCGGGACTCTCCCAACGCACACTCGCCGACCGTATGGACCGCGCGCATACCGTCCTGGTCCGCTGGGAGCGTGGACAGCGAATTCCGGATTCGACCGGCATCGAGGCTTTCGCCCGAGCCTTGTCGCTGACGGTCGTCGAACGCGATCGCCTGGTTCAGCTTGCGCGTGAGGCCGCTGACGAGCCGGTCAACGAGGTTTCCGCCGGTGCGGCAGGGCAAACTGACGTACTCGACACCTTGATCAAGTTCGAGCAGGTGGCTACCGGAATCACGACGGTGTCCAACGCACTCGTGTCCGGCTTGATGCAAACGGCCGCGTACGCGCGTCTTGCGATCGGTGACAGTCCAGAGATACAGACCAAGGTGGCTACGCGGATCGGTCGTCGTGACGTGATCACGAGGGACCGTGATCCTGCGCGCTACACGGCCTACCTCCTGGAGACCGTCCTGCATCAACGCATCGGACACGATGTGATGTGCGATCAGCTTCGGTTGATCCAACGGCTCGGCGACCTGCCGAATGTGAGCGTCCGTATCATTCCCGAGGCGTGTGGACTCACGCCAGCTCACACAGGGTCGTTCGCACTGCTGGAGTTCGCCAAGGCGGACTCGATAGTGCACATGGAGCACCTGTCGTCGGCCGTGCTTCTGCGCGATCGAGATGATGTGGAGGCACACAGGACGGCGCTGTCGAGTCTGGACGAGCTGGCGTTGAGTCCGAAGGAGTCGAACAACCTCATCGCTGATGTCATCGACAAGATGGAGACGACAGCATGACCGCACACGAGACAGTCGAAAGCTGGCGGAAGTCGAGCTACTCAGGCAAGCACGAATGCGTGGAGTTCCGCCGGGTCGACGGTGGTGTGGAGGTGCGCAACAGCAAGCGCCCCGATGAGGCGACCATCCGCTACACCGATGCCGAGTGGCGGGCATTCGTCGCCGGTGTGAAGGACGGCGAGTTCGACCTCTGAGGATGTATCGACACCGACCCTGCCCGAGTGGGTTGCGGCCCCGGTACCGCGGATACCGGGGCCGCAACCCACTCAGGGTTCTTCCGTACCGCTGACGTTCATCCGGGCGGCGCTGTGATGACCTCCAGCGGTCCGCCGAGCGGTACATACTCGACCCGTACCCGGGCTCCGACTTCGGCTTTCACTCTCCGCGCCAGCTCGCGACCGTCCGCGATCCAGCGCGCTTCTTCGTCCGGGACACGCAACCCCATGTCCTGGGGAGCTTGATCGTCGTAGGTGCCTTCCATCCGCTGGTACCAGTCCTCGACCGCGGCGAGCAGATCGTCGCTGAGCGGGACGATCTCGCCGAGGTTGTCCGGGACGTAGTCGTCGAAGCCGTCGTCGTCGGACAGGACCCAGAAGGACCGGCTCCCCAGTCGAACCGCAACCTCAGGCTCAGCTCAGTGTTTGCGTGCGTCATAGTCCCGGTTCGAAGGGAGTCGTCCATCCTGACCGCGTGGTGTGGTCCGAATATGCACGCTCACTCGATCTCCTCGGAGACCGCACCTGATTCGTAGACGACCGTGATCGCGTGCCCCACTTCACGTTTCACCCGCTGAGCCAACTGTCGTCCGTCGGAGTCGAACGTGGCATAGTCCGCTGGGTCGACGAAACCCGAGTCCTGGGGCTGCTCCTCCACGTAGGTGCTCTGCAGTCGCTCGTCCCACTCCGCGACGGCGCTGACCAAGTCGTCGCTCAGCGGCAGGACCTCGGTGATCTCGTCGGGAAGGTAGTCGGTCGGCACATCGCCGTCGTCGAACGACACCCACCACGGGCCGGCCCTCCACTCGAACCGCAGCAGGACCTTGACAATCCTGTCCTCATCCTCGCTCATGGCTACTCCTCAGCTTGGTTCTCCTGGAGACCGGGTGAGCGCCTACGATATAGCCGTTGGGGCCGGTCGTGATCGCTACTCGACAGAGTCGCCCCTCTACCTCCACTTCGTAAACCGGGCGATCACGTGCCGAGAAACCGACCCTCGTTCCCCTGGTCAGGCCATCGAAGATGAGATCAACAATACGGTCCTTCGATATGCCTGCGCCCTCGAAGGCAGCGATCTTCTCCGCGCTCAAGATGTGCCCCTGACCTCTGCGTTCGTCACCCTCTTCGAGCCATACCACCCGTCGGTCGCGGGCGCGGGCGATCCGCACCACCCGGTCCGGGCTGATCTTGTGCCCCTGTCGTTGGACCTCGGCGATCAGCTCGCGATCCGGCGCCCGAGGGGCTGAAGGTTGTCGAGCGGGTTCCGACGCGGCTGGAGGGGTACGGGTAGGCGGTGTCGCCGCGACCGGGGCGACACCCAGATCGGCCAAGTATGCCCGGAGTAGAGCCTCCACCTGCTCACAGCACTGCTGGACGGCCGCCGCCTGCTCCGACGCCTGATCGAATCCCGCGACGGAGATCTGCAGGTCGGGCGCGGCGCTGCCGTCCGCGATCTGCGCGAGCGTGGCGCGCGCGTCGCCGAGCCACAGGGCGGCGTCCCGGAGCGCAGCGATCGGGCGAAGCGCGAGCACATGCTCGACCGCTGCCGCCAGGTCCTCGACCGACATCGTTCCCCCAGAACACGGTGTTGTGCGTCGCCAGGCAGGAGCGCGGCCGCAAGCTCCGCCAGCAGCCGACACGCTGAGTAGCATGATAGTTACCTTGTCGGGGTCTGTGTGCACAACTCCGCAGCCGACGTGCCCGATCCTGAAGGTCCTGAAGCCGTCCGCCAGGAACCCGATATACGCGCTGGTGGTGAAGCGTTCCCCGCCTGCGCGGTTGACCGCTGTGTCCGGCCCCCAGCCTGTCGAGCGTCGTCCACGCTCGCGAGAATGTGGCGAGCACGGTCCGGTGAAACGGGCCGAAGCGGAGGGAAGTGATGGTCGGCGGGTACGACGACGAGGGCGGAGGTTGCGGCCGAGGAAGACCAGGCATCCCCGACGGGACAACGCCACCGTCACCACCGCACCGAAGACGCACTCCGCCCGGCACCGCACCTCGACCACAGAGGGCCGCCGCAACACCAAGGACGGGAAACAGTGAGCACCGAGGTCTCGCCGGAGGAGGTCGCCCGCGCGCTGCGGGGCGTCCGTCCGCACGTGTACCGGATCGACAGCGACGACGGCACGACCCGCATCACGCTGGTGCTGCGGGTCAGCGCCGCCGGACGGCGCAACGCGGCCGAGCGGGTCGTCGCGGCGCTGGC
>NZ_KB912557.1:93097-93430 GCF_000383775.1 Saccharomonospora halophila 8 | reverse complement strand
CGATCTGGTAGGTCACGCGGACTCGGCGAGGTAGCGCTGCCAGGAGATGGTGTCTTCCTCGCCCGCCTCGATCGCGGCGCGCGCGTCGTTGGCGCGGCGGGCCCAGTAGTCGTCTTCGATGCGTTCGTAGTTCTCCGCCACGTCGGCGGGCATCAACGCGGCCACGCGTTCCCCGTGCCGCATGAGGTAGACGAACTCGCCGTCGCGCACCGTGTCGATGAGGCGAACGGTACGCGCGGATCTACCAGTCCGTGCTCTGACCCGTGCCGGCCACCGAGGACGGTCCCGGTGCCCGCACACCGCCCACACCACCGCCGCCCATGCTCGCCGTGT
>NZ_KB912557.1:86730-92997 GCF_000383775.1 Saccharomonospora halophila 8 | reverse complement strand
GTCGTCGCGGCGCTGGCCGGTGACGGGCTGGAGCCGGCCGCCGACGACCCGGTGGAGGCGCTGGTGGCCGAGGGGAACCCGGTCGCGGTGCGGCGGGCACGGTGACGAGCCCGGTCGGCGGATTGGACGGAACCACTGGGGCGGCTGCTCCGGCCCGGCTATCGTGAGCGGTGCGCAGTGCGGTGGTCTCTCCGCCGGGCCGGGTGAACCTACCGGGGTCGGCGGAGAGGACGCCTCGAACGATGACACGGGGAGGGGCCCATGTCCGACGGCGTTTTCGACGATCACTCGGTACCGAGCGAGCCGGTCGACGGAGCCGGCGACGGCGGTTTCATGGCCGGGATCGGGAAGATGCAGACCGGGGCGGACAACATGATTCAGACCGCCAAGTCCGGAGGCTTCCGCTCCAGTCCCGAAGGGGTCAAACCGCTGATCGACGCCTGTTCACGGATGATAGACAGGATCGAGAGGCTGTACGAAAACTTCTCCCGCGCCCGCTGGGTGAACGGCCCGTCGTAGACCCGGTTGGTGAGCAGCTTGCCCCAGTCGTCCTCCGGCTGCTTGAACTGCGCGGCCAGCACCCGTTTGAGCTGGCCGATATACTTCAGCTCGCCCGCGGTGCTGATCACCGAGTCGAGGTCGAACGACTCCTTCGTCAGTTTCGCCAGCTCGGGCAGCAGCGTCTCGTCGATGTCGGAGAAGTCGAGCACCAGGAATGGCTTGGAGTCCATCCGGTTCGGCGCTTCGAGATCGGTGTAGAACTCGTAGGTCTCGCCGTTGGTCAGCACCGCGATCCGGGCGTCGGTGACGGCGAAGTACCGGTAGAGCTGCGAGGCGTGCTCGGCCCGTAGCGGTTCGGCGATCTTCTTGACCTCGATGAGCAGCTGCATCCGGCCGTCGTGCGCGATCGCGTAGTCGATCTTCTCGCCCTTCTTGACCCCCACGTCCGCGGTGAACTCCGGGATCACCTCGTCCGGGTTGAAGACGTCGTAGCCGAGCACGTCGCTGATGAACGGCATCACGAACGCGTTCTTGATGGCTTCCTCCGTCTGGATCGCCGCCTTGTGCTTACGGATCTTCTGGGCGAGAGCCTGCGTGCGCTCCGCGATCTCCATCCGGGACCTCTCCTCGCTGAACGGACCGGCGGGTCGGTGACCTTCGCGCGACAGTCGGCGACGAGGGCGGGAGTGTTATCGGGGCGGTTCCCTTGTCTGATTCGCCGTACACGCGTGATCACCTGCGGTAGCGTCGGTGCGGGCCTGGTCAGGACGTCAACGTAGGAGGATCGATGGGCTTCCAGACGCCGCAACAACCGTTGAAGGAGCTCCTCCCGAGGATCGCGCGGGGTGAGATCCAGTTACCCGACTTTCAACGCGGCTACGTCTGGGACGAGGAGCGCATCCGGTCGTTGCTGGTCACCCTCGCGCACGGGCACCCGCTCGGCGTGGTGATGACGCTGCAGACCGGCAATGACCAGGTGCGGTTCAAGCCCAGGCTGATCGAGGGGGTCGACGAGGAGTCCGCCGACGTCGACCCCGCGCTGCTCGTGCTCGACGGGCAACAGCGCCTCACCTCGTTGAGCCAGGCGCTCTGGGGCGACGGCGTGATCGACACCCAGGACGCGCGGAGAAAGGTCGTCCAGCGACGGTTCTTCTTCGACATCGTGCAGGCTGTGAAGGACCCGCACAATCTGGACGAGGCGGTGAAGTCGCTGCCGGGTGACGGTGTGCTCCGGGAGAACTTCGACCGCGACATCGTCCTGGACGTCTCCACCCGCGACAAACAGCTCGAACACGGCTACTTCCCGGTCAACCTGGCCTACCGCGACAGTGGGACCGACTGGTTGTTCGGATACGCCGACGGCGATGTGGCCCGGACGTTCCTCAACACCGTGCTCACGCCGATGAAGTCCTACACCATCCCGTCCATCGAGCTGGACCGCCAGACCACCAAGGAGGCCGTGGCCACGGTCTTCGAGAAGGTTAACCAGGGCGGGATGAAGCTCACTGTGTTCGAGCTGCTCACGGCGAAGTTCGCCGGCGACGCCGACTACTACCGCGCCACGGGTACGGACTTCCGGCTCAAGGACGACTGGGACTCCACCGCGGAGGTGATCGGGAAGTACCCGGTGCTGCAGGGGCTGGACGAGACCGAGTTCCTTCAGGCGGTGATGCTGCTGGCCAGCAACCGCAACCACCGGGCGACCACCGCGCGCAAGGACGACATCCTGAGCCTGCGCCTGTCCGACTACCTCGACTGGGCCGACGAGGTGCGCAAGGCGATGGTGTGGGTCGCGGGTTTCCTCGCCGCCGAGCACATCCACATCGACGGCGACGTCCCGTATCCCACGCAGCTGGTGCCGCTGGCCGCACTGCGGGTGCTGATGGGCGAGGACATCGACATCCACGGCATCCGGTCGCGCGTCCGGCAGTGGTACTGGTGCGGAGTACTGGGCGAACTGTACAGCTCCGCCACGGAGACCCGGATGGCCCGCGACGTCGAACAGGTTCCCGCGTGGGCGCGTGGTGAGGAACGGGCGGCGGTGCCCCGCACCGTGGAGGACGCCAACTTCGTCGAGTCCCGACTGCACTCGCTCAAGACCCGGAACGCGGCGGCATACAAGGGTATAAACGCGTTGCTGATGGCGCACGACACCAAGGACTGGCTGCACCACCAACCGTTCGACCGGGCGCACTACGTCGAACTGGCGGTCGACATCCACCACATCTTCCCGAAGAAGTGGTGCCTGGCCCACGACATCGACCCGGAGCTGCGCGAGAGCATCGTCAACAAGACGCCGCTGGCGCGCAAGACCAATCAGCTCGTCGGCGGGGTGTCCCCCGCCGACTACATGCGCAAGCTGGACGCCCGGGCGAAGATCACCACCGACGAACTCGACGCCATCGTGGCCGCCCACCAGGTGGACGTGGCGGCGCTGCGGGCGGGCGACTTCGAACGCTTCTTCACCCACCGCCGTGAGGCGCTGCTGGGGCTCGTGGAATCGGCCATGGGCAAGCGGGCCGCGCGCGATATCGACCAGGACTCACTCGACGGGGGTGCTGAATCCTCCGACGCGTTCGTGCCCGAGCCGGACGACCCGGTGGACAACGCGGAATACGGCGTCACCGGGTAGCGGAACACGGCGACGGTGGAGGGCCCCGCCGGCCCGCGGCGTCGACTCCCCGTGCTGGGCTGTCGACTCGCCGTGTTGGGGTGTCAGCTCGCGAGTGCGGCGTCCATGGTGATCGTCGTGCCCGCCAGGGCGTTACTCACCGGGCAGGTGTCCTTGGCGGCCGCGGCGAGTTGGCCGAAGCGGTCCGCGTCCACGCCGTCCACGTCGGCGCGCAGGGTGATGTCCACCGTGCTGATTGTCAGCCCGCCGTCGGCCGCCTCCACGGTCACCGCCGCGGTGATGTCGATCGTCTTTGGGGTCAGGTTCTCCTTCTCCAGCACCCCGGCGAGGTTCATCGCCAGGCAGGACGACTGCGCCGCCGCGATCAGCTCCTCCGGGCTGGTGGTGCCCTCCGGTTCACCCACCCGGCGCGGGAACGTGACGTCGAACCGGGCGGTGTTCGAGGAGTCGAGCGTGATCGCGCCGGTGCCGCTGTTGAGGCCGCCGTTCCAGTGCGTGGTCGCGTCGCGCTGGGCCATGGAGGCTCCCTTCGCCGGAGAGTGGGGGGTGTGGTCTCGACCCTAGGCCGCACCGCCCGGCACGGCGCGGTGAGCGGCGGGACCGTTCGCCTACGTGGGTGCCGCTGTACGGGCGCCGCGAATCCGACGCTGCGGTGTCGCGGCGGCCGGTGAGCGGCGTCCCCACGTCCGGCACACCGTGGAAACTGCGGTTGACCTGCGCCTTTGAGGCACTCTGTGTGAAAAGGCCGCTAGTACATGTGTGAGGAGGCCGCTAGGAGGTGTTTGAGAAGGCCGCTAGAGTCTGTGTGAGGAGGCCGCTAGGCGGTGTGTGAGAAGGCCGCCAGCGGGTGCGCGAAAGCTGTAGATCGAGGTGGAAGGGGTGTCCGGGTGGTCGGCCCTGCTGACGAGCACTATGTGCCGCGACTGGTGGACGAGCGGGTGTGCGAAGCGTTGGAGGTCTTCCCTGCCGTCCTGTTGGCCGGTCCGCGGGCGGTGGGGAAGACCACGACCGCACGGAGATTCGCCGAATCGGTGGTCGAACTGGACGACAAGGCTCAGGCCGCCCCGTTCCGAGCGGACCCGAGTGCGGCGTTGCGGGCGGTGTCGGAAGCCGCGTCCGGGCCCGTGCTGCTGGACGAGTGGCAGGAGGTCCCCGAGGTGCTCGCCGCGGTGAAGCGGGCGGTCGACCGCGAGGCACGCCCCGGGAGCTTCCTCCTGACCGGCAGTGTGCGGGCGCCGCTCACGTCCGCCTCCTGGCCCGGTACCGGGCGCGTGATCACGCTGAACATGCACCCACTCACGGTGCTGGAGCGCTCATCCTCCGGAGTTCCGCAAGACCGTTTCGTGTCCGCTCTGCTGAACGGAGAGGTCTCCGAACTCTCCGTTCCCGAGACGCCCCCGGACCTCACCGGATACCTCGATCTCGCCGTCGTGGGCGGATACCCGTCCGTGGTGAACCTGCGTGCCCGGCCACGGACCCTGTGGCTCGACAGCTACGTCGAACAGCTCGTCCTGCGGGATGTCCCCGAGCTCGGGGACATTCGTGACGCTCCGGCGCTGCGACGCCTGCTGCACGCCCTTGCGGAATGCACCGGGACCATGACGGCCGACACCGAACTGGCGTCGGCGGCGGGAATGAACGTCAAGACCGTACGGAGGCAGGAACGTCTGCTCGACGATCTCCGGGTGGTGTGGTCGCTTCCGGGTTGGTACACCAACCGGTTGAGTCGTCTGGTGAAGCAACGGAAGCGTTATGCCACGGACACCGGCCTCGTGGCCGCACTGCTGGACGTGGACACCCGGGGACTTCTCCGCAACGGCGAACTGCTGGGGCGCATGCTCGAGACGTTCGTGCTCGCGCAGGTGCGCCCGGTGCTGGAAGCGGTCCGGAACAAGGCCGTGGCGTATCACCTGCGGCAGCAGAACGGCAGACGCGAGGTCGATGTCGTCCTCGAGACCGCGGACGGGCGCGTGGTCGGGATGGAGATCAAGGCGAGCGCAAGTCCCTCGGTGGCCGACACCCGGCATCTCGCCTGGCTGCGGGACGAGCTCGGCGACCGGTTCGTCGCCGGGATCGTCCTGCACACAGGGAAGTCGATCTTCCCACTCGACGAGCGGATCACGGCGGTGCCCATCGCTGCCCTGTGGGCGTGACTTACCTGCGGCGACGCCGGATCCCGGCCACGGGGCGTGTCAGATGGTCCATGCGGGTGATTTAGCGGTTGTCTTTGTACACGCAAGCGCGGTGTCCGACCTCGACGACGAGCACCAGGAGCCGGTCGTCGTGGACTTCGTAGACCACGCGGTAGTTTCCGGCGCGGACGCGCCATCGGTTGGTGGTCCCGGCGAGTTTGGTGCAGCGCGGCGGGCGGGGCTCGTCGGTGAGCGCGTCGATGACGGCGAGGACGCGGCGGCGTTGGGGCTTGTCGATCGCGTCGAGCGCTTTCGCGGCCCGCCGGGTGAGGTCGATCTGGTAGGTCACGCGGACTCGGCGAGGTAGCGCTGCCAGGAGATGGTGTCTTCCTCGCCCGCCTCGATCGCGGCGCGCGCGTCGTTGGCGCGGCGGGCCCAGTAGTCGTCTTCGATGCGTTCGTAGTTCTCCGCCACGTCGGCGGGCATCAACGCGGCCACGCGTTCCCCGTGCCGCATGAGGTAGACGAACTCGCCGTCGCGCACCGTGTCGATGAGGTCCGCGAGGTTGCCGCGCGCGTCGGTGACGGACACCTCGCGCACATCTGTCGGGTTCTCGTCGCTCATATCTGTCACTGTACACCATGTACGTCGCTGTACTCGCGTGTACGAGCCTCGCTCCGAACGGTCCTCGGTGGGTTCCTCAGGCTGTGGTCGCCGGTGTCGTTATGCACACCGGGAAGTCGCTCTTCCAGCTCGATGCGCGGGTCACGGCGGTGCCGATCGCGGCACTGTGGGCGTGAACCGGTCCGGCGTTGCCGGGCGGGTAGTCCGGTTGTGTGAAGTCCGGTTCTGTCGTGCCGATGCCCGCCGTCGTCGTCACCGTCGGTGCGGCGGCGTCGGGTAAGACGCGGCTGCGGCACCGGCTGATCGGGGCCGGGCTGGACCCGGCGCGGGTGGTCAACCTCGACCTGCTGCGGGCCGACGCCCGGCGGGCTGCCGGAC
>NZ_KB912557.1:69147-86630 GCF_000383775.1 Saccharomonospora halophila 8 | reverse complement strand
ACACCGGTGGGCCGGGTGGGCCGGGACCGTCCGGCCGCCGGGGTCTGCGCTCCCGCCTGCCCCGGCCGTTCGACGCGGTGAGCCTGGGGGTCGCGCTGCTGCTGATCGCCGTCGTGCTGGTGCCGCTCGGACGGGTCGTGCTGGGCATGTTCTGGGTCGACGGCGGCCCCACCCTGACCCCGATCCGCCGCACGCTGCAGACCCCCGGGCTCGGCGACCTGCTGCGCAACACCGTGCTCGTCGTCCTGGCCAGCACGGCGGTCGCGTTCGTGGTGGGGGTCGGCCTGGCGTGGCTGAACGAACGCACCAACGCCCGGATGGGGCCACTGACCGACTCGCTGCCGTTGCTGCCGTTCCTGCTGCCGCCCGTGGCGGGCGCGGTCGGCTGGGTGATGCTGCTGTCCCCCCGCGCCGGGCTGCTCAACAGCTGGATCCGGGATGTGCTCGCGGTCTTCGGGGTCTCCGCCGAGTCCGGGCCGTTCGACATCCACAGCTGGTACGGCCTGATCATGGTCTACGCGTTCTACGCCGTGCCGTTCGTGTTCATGAACGCCTCGGCGGGCCTGCGCAACCTGGACTCCTCGCTGGAGGAGGTCTCCCGGCTGTCCGGTGCCCGCACCCTGCGCACCCTCCGCACGGTGACGCTGCCGGTGGTCGCACCCAGCCTCGGTGCGGGCGCGCTGCTGAGCATCTGGTTCGGCATGGGCATGTTCTCCCTGCCCGCCATCGTCGGCACCCCCGCCGACATCGAGGTGCTGTCGGTGCGGATCGTCGAACTGCTGACGTTCACCTACCCGCCGGACACCGAGGTCGCGGTCGGGCTGAGCGGGTTCGTCATCGTGTTCGTCGGCCTGGCCTACTGGCTGCAGCTGCGCATCCTGCGGCGCGGTCGGCACGCGACCGTCGGCGGCAAGGGCGGCGGTGCCCGCCGCATCGACCTCGGTGTCTGGAAATGGCCCGCGCGGGCGCTGATCGCCGGGTACGTGCTGCTGTCCACGGTGCTGCCGATGCTGGCGCTGGTGCTGGTCTCGCTGAACGGCTACTGGACCCCGGACATCGGCTGGGGTGAGCTGAGCCTGACGGCGCTGCGGGACGCGGTCCTGGACGACCCCGTCACCCGCGAGGCGCTGGGCAACAGTCTCCTGCTCGGCGTCGTCGGCGGACTCGTCGGCATCCTCGGCGCCGCGGTCGTGGCGCTGTACGTGGCGCGCCGCCGCACGCGCCTGGCCACCACGATCGACGCGGGCATCAAGCTGCCCGCCGCGGTGTCCAACATGGTCATCGCGGTCGGCATCCTGCTGCTGTTCGGCGGCGCCCCGTTCATGCTGTCCGGAACGCTGGTCATCCTGCTCGTCGGCTACCTGGCGCTCTACCTGCCGCAGGCGTCGGTGGCCGCCGACGCGGCGGTCAGCGGGGTGGGCCGGGAGCTGCCCGAGGCGTCGGCGGTGTCCGGCGCGAACGCGTTCCGCACCTTCCGCCTGGTGTACCTGCCGCTGATGATGCCGGGACTCGTCGCGGGCTGGGCGCTGCTGTTCATCCGGATGGTCGGCGACCTGACCGCGTCGGCGATCCTCGCCGGCACCGGCAACCCGGTCGTGGGCTTCCGCATTCTCGAAGTGTTCACCAGCGGCTCGTACGCGCTGCTGGCGTCGTTGTCCACGGTGCTGGTGCTGGTCACCGGGCTGGTCCTGGCCGCGGTGCTCGCCTACAGCAGGCGTGCCGCCCGCCGGGGTGTGGACACCAGGGTCGGGGGTGTGTGATGCGGACCGTGCTGCTCGGCGCCAAGGGCGGGCCGCGGCTGCTCGCCGACCGGTGCGGCCCGGGCCAGCTCGTCGAGCACGACGGCACCACCGTCCTGATCGACGCGGGCGAGGGCGTGGTGTCGCAGATCCTGCGCTCCGGCCGGGACCTGTCCGAGCTGGACGCCGTGTTCGTCACCCACCACCACTGCGACCACAACGTCGCGCTCGGCAACGTGCTGATGGGCTACTGGGTCAGCGGGGGGCGGCGACCGCTCACCGTGTGCGGGCCGCCGCCGCTCGGCCGGATCGTCGGCGACCTGCTCGCCGCGCACGCGGAGGACATCGCCACCCGCGTGGCCGACGAGGGCCGCACCGACCTGCGCGACCTGGTGCGGGTACGGGAGATCCCCGTGGACACCGCACCGCGGACCGACGCCGCACCGCGGACCGACGCCGCATCACGGACCGACACCGCGGCGCGGATCGACACCGCCGTGTCGGCCGGGCCGGTCACCGTCGGGTCGCTGACCGTCACGGCGGCGCCGGTGCACCACCCCCCGGTCCCCGCGCTCGGGTACCGGGTCACCGACGACGCCGGGACCGCCGTGGTCGTCTCCGGCGACACCACCCCGTGCGCGTCGCTGGTCGACCTCGCCCGCAACGCCGAGGTGCTGATCCACGAGGTCCTGCACCCGGACTTCCTCCGCCCCGGTGCCGCGTCGGGCAACACCCGGTGGCCGGCGCTGCGGCGGCACCTGCTCCGGTCCCACACCAGCGTGTACGACCTCGGGCGCGTCGCCACCGACGCCGGGGTCGGCACGCTCGTCCTCAGTCATCAGGTCCCCGGCACGGGCGTGTCCGAACGGCAGTGGCTCGCCCCGGTGCGCGCGCGATTCGACGGCACCGTCCTCGTCGGCGAAGACCTGATGCGCCTCGAATCCACACCGTCGTGGAGGTAACGACAATGCACCCCCATATCCGGCCCTCCCGGTCCCTCGCCCGGCGCGCCCTCGCCCTCGGTGCGAGCGTCGCGCTCACGGTCGGCCTCGCCGCCTGCGGCTCGGATTCCGCCGTCGGGTCCGGCACGGCGAACGTCACCGACCCCGAACTGCGCGAACTCGTCGAGGCCGCGCAGCAGGAGGGCACGCTGACGCTGTACGGCGTGCCGGACGAGGCCGTGCTGCAGGCGCTCGGCGACCGGTTCACCGAGCTCTACGGTGTCGAGGTCGAGCCGGTCCGGCTGGTCTCGGCCGACCTGTCGCAGCGGTTCTCCTCGGAGGCCGACTCCGGCGCGCCCGCCAGCGACGCCATCCTGCTCACCCACTCACCGTTCTTCGGCGACGCGCTGGACAAGGACTGGCTCACCCCGGTCTCCGAAGCGGGCATCCCGGATTATCCCGGGAGCTACCCGGAGGAGTACCTGGAACGGGACGGCGACGTCCCGGTCGTCAGCCTCGTGCAGACCAGCATGGTCTACAACACCGACGCCGTGTCGCAGGCACCGACGTCCTGGCAGGCCTACGCCGACCCGGCCTACCGCGGCAAGCTCGCCATCGCCGACCCCGCGACGTCCCCGGCGAATCTCGCGTTCTGGCAACTGATGCGGGACGAGTACGGCGACGACTTCCTGCGCGCCATCGCGGAGAACAACCCGAGCTGGCAGAACAGCGCCGTGCCCGGAACCCAGGCGGTCGCCGCCGGGGAGGCCGTGCTCGGCCACCCCGGCGTGGAGGCGATCGTGCGCAACCTGCGGGACTCCGGCGCCCCCGTGGACACCACCGTGCCCGGGCCCTCCACCGGGCCGGAGATCGCCCTCGGGTTGACCGGGAACTCCGAACACCCGAACGCGGCGAAGCTCTTCGCGCACTTCGTGCTGTCCGAGGAGGGCAGCACGCTGCTGGCCGAGGAGTCGGGCGCGGGATCACCGTACGGCACCAATCTCACCGAGGGCTTCGCCCGTCCGGAACGCGTCTCCCCGGAGCAGGAGAAGGCCATCACCCAGTTGCTCGGCACGGAATGAACCCGGCCGGGACCACCCCAGGGAGGTCACCCCGATGACGCCCCACCCCACCGACGACCGCACCGACGACCGCACCGACAACGGCACCGACGACAGCGTCCACAACCGCGCGGCGGACCCCGCGACGGCCACCCGCGAGCTGACCGATGACTTCGACCCCAGGGCGCCGGAGACCTTCACCAGCGCCCACGAGCTCTACCGGGGGATGCGCGAACACTGTCCGGTCGCGCACAGCGAAGGCTTCGACGGCGGATTCTGGGCGCTGTTCCGGCACTCCGACGTGAACCGGGTGCTGCGGAATCCGGACACGTTCACGACGTCGGTGCAGAACACGGTGCCGAAGTTCGCCTTCACCGGCAGGCGCCCACCCCTGCACCTGGACCCGCCGGAACACACGGCCTACCGCCGGGTGATCAACCGGTTCTTCACCCCGACGAAGATGCGGGCCCTGCACCCGACGGTGCGGCAACTCGCGGTCGAGCAGCTCACCCCGTTGTTCGAGGCGGGTGCGGGCGACATCTCCGTCGACTACGCGCAGAAGTTCCCGGCGCTGGTGTTCGCCGAGTTCTTCAACCTGCCGCGGGAGCTGTCCACCCGGATCAAGGAGATCAGCGCCGCCTACGTCGCCGCGATCATCGCCGTGGACGACGAGACGGTGAAACAGCTCAGCGGCAAGCTCTACGCCATCGCCCAGGACGTGATCGACCAACGCCGCGCCGAGCCGATGGACCCGGAGGCCGACCTCACCACCGCGCTGACGCAGGCGACCTACGAGGGCGAGCCGCTGCCGCCGGACATGGTGCTCGGCTGTGTGCGCCAGCTCCTGGTGACCGGCATGGTGGCGCCGAGCGTGTTCATCGGCAACATGTTCGTGCACCTCAGCCGCGATCCGGAACTGCAGACGACCCTGCGGGAGAACCCGGACCGGATCCCGGCGGCCGTGGAGGAGTTCCTGCGCCTCTACGGGCCGTACCGGGGGATGGCGCGCACCGCCCGCGAGGACGTGGTCTTCGACGGGCGGCTGATCAAGGCCGGGGAGCCGATCGCGCTGGTGTACACCTCGGCCAACCGGGACGGACGGGTGTTCCCGGACGGGGAGAACTTCGTGTTCGACCGGCCGAACCTGTCCGAGCACATCTCGTTCGGCGCCGGGGTGCACAGCTGTCCCGGGGCGCCGCTGGCGCGGATGATGCTGACCACCACGCTGGAGGAGGCGCTGGCCCGCACCGACGACTTCGCGGTCACCGGGGAGATCGTCATGGCGAAGTGGGCCGAGTGGGGCACCAACTCGGTGCCGATGCGGTTCGTCCCCGCCGGGGGAGGTGCCCGCGGCGCATGAACCCGGACCAGGCCCCCCGCACCGGCGACGGTGCGGGGGGTGACCCCGTTTCCGCCGGCAGCGACTTCGACCCGACCGGGAACCCGCACCCGGACGAGGTGCACGCGATGTACGCGCGGCTGCGTCGGAGTTGCCCGGTGGCGCACAGCGACGCCTACGGCGGGCACTGGACGTTGAGCCGCTACACCGACATCAGGGCCGCCGCCGAGGATTCGGCCACCTTCCTCTCCTCGGTGCGGGCGGTGGTGCCCAGCGACCCGCGCGGCCTGCGCAGGCCGCCGCTGAACTTCGACGCCCCCGCCCACACGCCGTACCGGCGGGCGCTGGACCGCACCCTGCAACGACGGCGCGTCGAGGGACTCGAACCGGCCCTGGCCGCGCACGCCCGGCGGGAACTGGAGCCGATGCTGCGGGCGGGCGGCGGCGACGTCGCCCAGGAGTACGGCGCGCGGTTCCCCGCCTGGGTCACCGTGGAGTGGCTGAACCTGTCGCCGGACGTCGCCCCCGTGCTGGCCCGCACCGCCTCCCGCTGGGTCAACGCCTGGCGCGACCAGGACCCGGCCGAGGTCAACCGGAACAGTGAGCGCATGTACGACCTGGCGCGCGAGCTCGTGGCCGACCGGGAGCGGGAACCCCGGCCGGTGGAACGGGACCCGGCCAGCTCCCTGCTGGCGGAACGGCCGGACGGGCGCCCGCTGGAGCGCGAACAGATCGTGGGTGCGCTGCGCCAGTCGCTGGTGGTGGGCATGGTCGCGCCGCCGATCGTGCTCGGCTCGATCTGTACCCACCTCTCCGAGGACCGTGCGTTGCAACAGCGGCTGCGGGACCACCCGGAGCTGCTGCCGGAGGCGCTGGAGGAGTTCCTGCGGCTGTACACGCCGTACCGGGGGTTCGCCCGGACCGTGTCCCACCCGGTGACCCGGCACGGCCGCACCATCCCCGTGGGGGAACCGGTCACCCTGCCGTACGCGTCGGCGAACCGGGACGGGACCGTGTTCGACGAGCCGGACACGTTCCGCCTCGGCAGGCCGAACCTCCGCGAACACCTGGCGTTCGGCCGGGGCCGACACCGGTGCGCGGGCATGCCGCTGGCCCGGCTCGGCCTCCGCGTCGCACTCCGCACCCTGCTGGACGACACCGCGGACTTCGGCCTGGCGGGCGAGATCGAGGGCGCCCGGATGCCCGAGGTCGGCGCGGTGTCGGCACCCCTCACCCTGCGTCCCCGACCCTGAAGGAACAGACGCGTTGCGGGCGAGCGATGTGATCGAGAGATGGAAACCGGGGGCGGAGCGGTGTCCGGCTCCGCTCCGCCCCCGGTCGTCGGCCGCCCGGGGTCTCCGGGCGTGGTTCTCCCCCGCTCAGGCGGCGTTGGTCCGCCAGCCCGGGCGGTAGTCCTCGCGGGCCATCGCCGAGTACGGCGCCGGGCTGACCACGGCGCGCACGGAGAACTGCTCGTGCGGCTCGACGGTCGACTTGCGGGTGCCGCCGTCCGGCTCGCCCCACACGACCCGCACCTCCGCGCCGAGCGGGACGTCCGGGTTCACCGTCGCCAGCGACAGGGCCGCGCGCTCGTTGGCGCTGTAGCCGGTGAACAGCGACAGGCCCACCTGATTGCCGTCCGCGTCCACGACCGAGTCGAAGTTCGACGAGCCGTAGTTGGCGTTCGGCAGGTCGAAGAACTGGTAGCCCGGGCCCTCCGGGTTCACCGGGGAGGACAGCAGTTCGCCCGCGTCCTCCGGGTTCCACGCCAGGGTCACCTTGCGGCGTTGGGTCGACGGGTCGATCCGCTCCAGCGCGTCCCGGCCGACGAAATCGTGGTCGAACTTGACGAACGGGCCGTAGCCGAGCTCCCACGGGTTGAGGTAGTAGTCCTCGATCCGGTCCGAGACGAAGCTGCCGGCCAGCGCGTTCACCGCCTCGTAGCTGTCCGCGCCCAGCCACTCGCGGTAGGGGCGCATCTCCTCGCTGGTGTAGACGGCGGGCAGCGGCGACGGGATCCAGCCCGACTCCAGCGTGTTGCAGGAGTAGGCGCGGGCACCGGCCGGTTCGATGCCGAACTCCTGCCCGGCCTCCAGGATCGTGTCGCGGACCTTCTCGTAGGTCTCGTACGGGCCCCAGATCTCCAGACCGGGGGCACCGGCCATGCCGTGCCGCAGGCTGCGCACCCGCTCGTCACCCACGTTGAGGTGGCCCATCCGGAAGAACGGGATCTGCTCGACGGGTCCGCCGTTGACCTTCTCGATGACCTTCCAGGCGTTCGGTCCCTGGATCTGGAACCGCCACAGGTCGCGGGTGACCTGCTTCCCGTACGGGCGGGACGGGGAACGCTCGTCGCGGCGCAGGTCGACGTTGTAGCCCTGCTCGGCGCGGAAGGTCAGCCAGTTCGCCACCGGCGCGCGGCCGACGAAGACGAACTCCTCCTCGTCCAGCCGGAACAGGATGCCGTCGCCGATCACCCCGCCCTCGGGCGAGACCGGGATGAACTGCTTGGCCGAGTTCACCGGGAACTTCGCCACGCTGTTGATCCCGGTCTCGGAGATCAGCCGCAGCGCGTCGGGGCCGGAGAGGAACAGGTTGACCATGTGGTGGGTCTGGTCGAACAGCACCGCGGTCCGCTGCCAGGCCTTCACCTCACGGCGGAAGTTACTGAACTCCGAGGGCACCACCGGGTAGATGTAGGCGCCGAGCTGCGAGTTGCGCAGCAGGTCCACGGTGTTGCCCGCGTTGTCGAGCACTTCCTGCAGATTCTTCGGGCTCATGGGTCCGTTCGTCTCCTTCGACGTGGTTGACGGTGGGGGATCGGGTCGGGGGAGTGGTCGGGGAGTGTCCGGCTCAGAGGCCGTACTCCTCGGCGCTGACGTAGCGCACACCGAGGTCGGCCAGGGTCTGCCGGAGGCCGTAGCGGTCGAGGCCGAGTTCGCCCTCGCGGAACGCGGCGCGGGAGGCCTCCTCCTTGTCCACCCGCGCCTGCGCGGCACGCAGCGCGTGCTCGACCTCGGGGCGGGGCACGACCATCGTGCCGTCGTCGTCGCCGAGCACCGCGTCGCCGGGACGCACGATCTGCCCGCCGACGACGACGGGCACGTTGACCGAACCGGGGGTGGCCTTCACCGTGCCCTGCGCGCTGACCGCGCCGGAGAACACCGGGAAGTCCATCGCGTGCAGGTCGGCGATGTCCCGGACCCCGCCGGTGGTGAGCAGCCCGCGCACCCCGCGCCGCTGCAGCGCGGTGGCGAACAGTTCACCGAACGCGCCGTCGGTGGACGGCGACGTGGTGGTGACCACCAAGACGTCGCCGGGCGAACACTGCTCCACCGCGGCGTGGATCATCAGGTTGTCGCCCGGCCGGCACAGCACCGTGACGGCGGTGCCGCCGAGGCGGTAGCCGTGGTGCGTCGGCCGGATGCCGGGGCCGAGATAGCCGGTGCGGCCCAGTGCCTCGTGGACGGTGGCCACGCCGTACCCGGCGAGGGTGGCGACCCGCTCGGGGTCGGCGCGCGGCGGGTCGGTGACCACGACGGTGCGGGTCTCGGGGGTTCCTGTCACGCCAGCTCCTCGGTGACCTGCGGGTAGAGACGCATGTACGCCTCGGCCTTCGTCGCGTGCGGCAGGCCGAGATTCGGCCCCGCGTTGCGCTTGAGCTGCACGCCGCGCCGGGTGGCCAGGTCGGTGTAGTAGTCCCACATGTGCTGCTGGGCGGGCAGGCACTCCATCGCCGCGCGCTTGGCCTCGAACACCGAGGTGATGTCCAGCAGCACATCCGGCTTGAAGTCGCACTGCTCCGGCTGGTGCGGTTCGAAGAAGAACACCGGCGGCGCGCCGAGGGGTTCGCCGGGGGCGTCGTAGCCGATCGCCTGCGCCAGCACCCGCGCCTGCAACGCCATCCGGCAGGCCGCCGGGTGGTCCTGGTTGTACGGGTCGGCCTGCGGGTGGGTGAGCACCACCGACGGCTCGACGTCGCGGTAGACGCGGACGATCCGGTCGACGAGCTCGGGGCTGTCCACCAGCGGGTAGTCGCCCGCGTCCAGGAACTCGATCTCGGCACCGAGCGCCCCGGCGGCGGCGGTGGCCTCCGCGCGCCGGAGGTCCTTGATCTCGTCGAGCGACTTCCCCTCGCGCCAGGCCTTCGCCGACTCGCCGCGCTCCCCGTAGGACAGACACAGCACCTTCGCGCGTTGTCCCCGCGAGGTGGCCAGCGCGATCGCGCCGGCGGCACGCCAGACGAAGTCCCCCGCGTGGGCGCTGATGACGAGCAACGAGCTCATCGGCGTCCCCTCCTTGTCGATTCGGGCAGCTCCACCGGGCACCGTATGGGCGCGTGCCCGCCGGGCGTGACGTCGCAGCGGCCCGTTCCTGCTACGTCATTCGTCCCGGCGGGCGGGGGTGGAATGTGGCCGCGCCGGGGACGGTGGCGGGGCGGCCGCGGGCGTCTGCGTCATTTGTCGCGGTCAACTCGGTTCCGATGCCGGACGAGACACGGCGGGTGGTGGGCTTCACTGACCCACGGGCCGCACACCGGTCCGATCTCATTCCCTTTCCGAGCAGCGAGGCTTGGGCCCCGGTCGCGGGTCCAGGGAGGAGACGTCATGGCAGCCGAGAGCCTCGAAGCCGCGATCCGGCGCGTGGGATCGCCGGTGACCCTGCTGCGCGATGCGGCCGCCCGGCCGCACACGTTCCCCGTCGCCGGCGAATTCACCAACTGGCGCTCCGAACAGCACGCCTGGCGCTCGACGTGCGCGCTGCTCGACCAGTCGCACCACATGACCGACCTGTTCCTCTCCGGCCCGGACGCGGCGCGGCTGCTGTCCGACTTCGGCGTGAACAGCTTCGCGAACTTCACCCCCGGCCGGGCCAAGCAGTACGTGGCCTGCAACGCCGACGGCCACTTCGTCGGCGACGCCATCCTGTTCCAGCTCGACGAGGGGCAGTTCGACGTCGTCGGCCACCCCACCGTGCCGAACTGGCTGCAATACCAGGCCGAGGCCGGCGGCTACGACGTCACGTTCGACCGGGACGAGAACTCCGCCGACCGCCCGTTTGGACCGCCGCGGTTCTACCGCTACGAGCTCCAGGGGCCGAACGCCCCCGCCCTGCTGGAGAAGCTGACCGGCGCGCCGCTGCCCGACGTGCCGTTCTTCCACACCACCGAGTTCACCGTCGCGGGTCACCGGGTGCGGGCGCTGCGGCACGGCATGGCCGGTCGGCCCGGCTTCGAACTGTTCGGGCCGTGGGCCGAGGGCGAGGACGTGCTCGCCGCGATCCGCGAGGTCGGCGCCGGATTCGGCCTCGTCCGCGCGGGCGCGAAGGCGTACTCGACCGCCAACCTGGAATCCGGCTGGATCCCCACCGCCGTGCCCGCCGTGTTCGGCCCGGACGAACAGGGCTACCGCGAGTGGCTGGGTGCCGACGCGCTCGGCTCCCTCGGCGGCAGTCTGCACACCGACGACATCACCGACTACTACCTCACCCCGTACGACCTGGGGTACGGCCGCAACGTCCGGTTCGACCACGACTTCCACGGCCGTGCGGCGCTGCAGCGGCACGCCGGGGCCGACCATCGGCACAAGGTGACGCTGGTGTGGAACCCGGACGACGTCGCCGACCTCGTGCGCTCGCTCGCCGAACCCGGCACGCCCGCGAAGTACCTCGACCTGCCCAAGGCACGCTACGCCTTCTTCCACGTCGACCGGGTGCTCGCCGGGGACAGTGGCGGCGCCGGGGGCACCGACGTCGGACTGTCCCTCGACGCCGGCTACATCGCCAACGAACAGGCGTTCGTGTCGCTGGCCACCGTCGACGCCGCGGCCGCCGAGCCGGGGACCGAGGTACGCCTGCTGTGGGGGGAGGAGCCGAACTCGGCCAAGCCCGCCGTCGAACCGCACCGCCAACGCGAGATCCGGGCCACGGTGGCGCCCGCGCCGTACGTGCGCGCGGTCCGCGAGACCTACCGCCGCTGAGTCCCCGCCCGCAGCCCCGACTTCCGCAGCCCCGACCCCGCAGTCCCGACCCCATCCCACCCGACCCGAGACCCAACGAAGGGCGCCGCATGAGCACTCCGTCCGAGGCCACCGGCCCGCGCGGGCGCCAGGCCCGGCTCGCCGACCTGGTCCGCAACATCAGTTACGAGGTGATGCCGTTCGCCGGGACCGAGCAGGCCGTGCGCGAGACCGTCCCCACCGAGGTGCCGCTGACCGTCACCGTCACCGAGGCCAAGGGGATCGAGCGCACCCTGGAGGTCACCGAACGGCTGCGCGGACACGGCTACGACGTCACCCCGCACCTGCCCGCCCGGCAGTTCGTCGACGACGGGCACGTCGCCGACGTCGTCGACCGCCTCGACCGCGCGGGTGTGCGGTCGGTGTTCGTCATCGGCGGCGACGCCCCGACCCCGGCGGGCGCGTTCGAGGACGCGCACGCGCTGCTGGAGACGATGGCCGCCGCGGGACACCCGTTCACCGAGGTCGGGATCGGCGGCTACCCCGAGGGACACGCCACCATCCCGACCGACGCGCTCGACCTGGCGCTGAAGCAGAAGGCGCCGCGGGCCACGCGGGTGCTGACCCAGATCTGTTTCGACGCGGACACCACCGTCTCCTGGGCCCGCGGACTCGCCGACAAGGGGGTCGACCTGCCCGTGCGGGTCGGCATGCCCGGCCCGGTCAATCGCAGGAAGCTGATGCGGATCTCGGCGGGCATCGGCCTGGGACAGTCGGCCCGGTTCCTGCGCAAACAGCAGAACATGCTGTGGCGCTTCCTGCTCCCCGGCGGCTACGACCCGACCCGGCTCGCCAAGCGGCTCGCCCGTGCGGCGGCCGACGGCACCGGCGGAACCGGCGGAACCGACGGGACCGGTGGGACCGACGTCCTCACCGGACTGCACGTGTTCACCTTCAACGAACTGGCCGGGACGGAGTCCTGGCGGCAGCGGATGCTGGCCTCGCTTCCCGGGGGGAGGGATCACCGGTGACCGACCACATCGAGCACACCGACCACACCGACCACGGACGGCTTATCGTGCGGGGCGAGGACCGCCCCGGCATCGTGGCGAGCGTGTCCGGGGCGCTGACCGAGTACGGCGCGAACATCGTCTCCCTCGACCAGACCTCCAGCGACCCCTCCGGTGGGCGGTTCTTCCAGCGCAGCGTGTTCCACCTGCCCGGGCTGTCCGCACGGCTGCCGGAACTGCACGAGGTGCTCGACCAGCGGCTCGGTGAGGAGCTCGGACTGGAGTTCCGGCTCGTCGAGGCCCGCAAGCGCAAGCGCGCGGCGATCTTCGTGTCCAAGGTGGACCACTGTCTGCTGGACCTGCTCTGGCGCCAGCGCCGGGGCGAGCTGCCGATCAGCATCCCGATGGTGGTGTCGAATCACCCGGACCTCGGCGACGAGGTCCGCGCCTTCGACATCCCGTTCTTCCACGTGCCCGTGGAGAAGGGGAACAAGGAGGCCGCGGAGAAGGAGCAGCTCAACCTGCTCAAGGGCAACGTGGACGTGCTGGTGCTCGCCCGGTACATGCAGGTCGTCTCCGGCGGATTCCTCGACGAACTCGGCGTGCCGGTGATCAACATCCACCACTCGTTCCTGCCCGCCTTCGTGGGCGCGGGCCCGTACCAGAAGGCGAAGGACCGCGGGGTGAAGCTGATCGGGGCGACGGCGCACTACGTCACCGAGGACCTCGACGAGGGCCCGATCATCGAGCAGGACGTCGTCCGCGTCTCGCACCGGGAGTCGGTGCGGGACCTGCAGCGCAAGGGTGCCGACGTGGAGCGGCTCGTGCTGGCCCGCGCGCTCGCCTGGCACGCCGAGGACCGCGTGCTCCGGGACGGCAACACGACCGTGGTGTTCGGGGTGACACCGTGACCGCGCGCATCCTGGACGGCCGCGCCGTGGCCGGCACACTCCTGGACGACCTCCACGACGAGGTCACCGACTTCGTCGCCACCCACGGCCGCGCCCCCGTGCTCGCCACGGTGCTCGTCGGCGACGACCCCGCCTCGGCCACCTACGTGCGGATGAAGGCCAACCGGTGCGCGAAGGTGGGGATCACCTCCCGCCGGGTGGAACTGGACGCCACGATCGACACCGGCGAACTCGTGCGCCGCGTCACCGAGCTGTCCGACGACCCCGGGGTGGACGGCATCCTGCTGCAACACCCCGTGCCGGAGCACCTCGACGAACGTGCCGCGTTCGAGGCGATCACCCCGGCCAAGGACGTCGACGGCGTCACCCGCACCTCGTTCGCGCAAACCGCGTTCGACGAGGGCGGCTACACGTCGGCGACCCCGGGCGGGATCCTGCGGCTGCTCGACGCCTACGACATTCCGCTCGCCGGAAAGCACGCCGTGGTCCTGGGCCGCAGCGCGATCCTCGGCCGCCCGCTCGGCATGCTGCTGCTCGCCCGGGACGCGACCGTGACCTACTGCCACTCCCGCACCGACGGCCTCGCCGAGCATGTGCGTGCCGCCGACCTCGTCGTCGCGGCCGTCGGGCGTCCCGGGCTCGTCCGCGGCGAGTGGATCCAACCCGGTGCCGTGGTGGTGGACGCCGGCTACGCCGACAACACCGGCGACGTCGACTTCGCCGGTGCCGCCGAGCGGGCCTCGGCGATCACCCCGGTTCCCGGCGGGGTCGGGCCGATGACGATCGCCACCCTGCTCGCGCAGACGGTCGAGGCCGCGCGGGCGCACGAGGCGGACCGGGGCGGTGCCGCCGCCCCGGTGTCCGCTGTGGACGGAAAGGAGGGGCGATGACCGACGCCCGCGACGACTACCTGCTCGACCTGAAGGCGAGCAGGCGGGGATACGCACTGAACCGGATGTGCGGATCGCTGATGGAACCCGACAACCGCGACCGCTTCCTCGCCGACGAGGAGGCCTACTGCGACACCTACCGGCTCACCGACGAGCAGAAGCGCGCCGTCCTGGACCGCGACTGGACGGCGATGCTCGAACTCGGCGGGTCGATCTTCTACGTGTTCAAACTGGCCATGGTGGACAAGAAGTCGATGCAGCATCTCGGTGGCGTGTTCACCGGAATGTCCGCGGAGGAGTTCGCCGAGGCCATGCGCTCCGGAGGACGGAAGTTTGGCTGACATCACCTGGGGTCTGGCGACCTCACACGTGCCGTCGATCGGGGCGGCCATGGACCACGGCAAGACCGCTGACGACTACTGGAAGCCGCTGTTCGACGGCTACGCCCCCGCCCGCGAGTGGATGGCCGGGCACACCCCGGACGTGGCCGTGGTGATCTACAACGACCACGCCAACTCGCTGGGACTGGACATGGTGCCGACGTTCGCGGTCGGCACCGCCGAGTCCTACGACGTGGCCGACGAGGGCTGGGGACCGCGCCCGGTGCCGTCCGTGCAGGGTGCGCCGGAGCTGTCCGAACATCTCGTGCGCGAGCTGCTCGACGACCACTTCGACATCGCAACGGTGCACCGGCTCGACGTCGACCACGGGCTCACCGTCCCGCTGTCGGTGTACAACCCGGAACCCGGGGACAGCTGGCCGTGCGCGGTGGTGCCGGTGCTGACCAACGTGATCCAGTACCCGCAGCCGACCGCGGCCCGGTGCCTGGAGTTCGGCCGCGCGCTCGGCCGGGCGATCCGGTCGTTCCCGCAGGACACGAACGTCGCCGTGTTCGGCACCGGCGGCATGTCGCACCAGCTCGCCGGCGCCCGCGCCGGGCTCATCAACGAGGAGTTCGACCGCTGGTTCCTGGAGAAGATCCAGCACGACCCGGCGGCGCTGGCCGCGCTGACCCGCGAGGACTACGTGCGCCACGCGGGCACCGAGGGCATCGAACTGATCATGTGGCTGATCATGCGCGGCGCGCTGAGCGACGGGATCCGGCGGGTGCACGACACCTACCACGTGCCCGCGTCGAACACCGCCGCCGCGCTGGCGCTGTTCGCCGAGCCCGGCGTGGACGGGGAGGTGCCGTCGTGAGCACGTTCGTCCTGCTGCACGGCGCCTGGCACGGCGGTTGGGTGTGGCAACGGGTGGCGCCCGCGCTGCGCGCCGCGGGCCACGAGGTGTACACGCCCACGCTCACCGGGGTCAGCGACCGCGCCCACCTGCTGAGCCCGTCGGTGGGGCTGAGCACGCACACCGAGGACGTGGTGTCGCTGATCGAGGCGCACGACCTCACCGACGTGGTGCTCGTCGGGCACTCCTACGCCGGGCAGGTCGTGGCCGGTGCGGCCGAGCGGGTCCCGGACCGGCTCCGCACGCGGGTCCACCTGGACGCGTTCGTCCCCGACGACGGCGACGCCGCCCTCGACCTGCTGCCGGAGACGGTGGCCGGGCACTACCGCGAATCGGTCTCCGGCCCCGGATTCGGGTGGCTCATCCCCGTGCGGTCACTGGCCAAGCTCGGCGTCACCGACCAGGCCGACCTGGACTGGCTGACCCCGCGGCTGACCCCGCACCCGTGGCTGACCTACACCGAACCCGTGCGCTGCGGTGCCGCCGCGGCGTCCGTGCCCGCCGTGTTCGTCGAGTGCACCGACTGGATGCGGGTGTTCCGGCCGCAGGCCGAGCGCGCCGCGGACCGGGGATGGCCGGTCCACCACGTCGCCACCGGCCACGAGGCGATGGTCACCGCACCCGCGGCACTCGCGGACACCCTGCTGTCCGTCGCCGCCTGAGACGTCCGGAGGAGACGATGGAATTCCTGGTCCGCGCCGAGAACCGGCTGCCCGCCGACACCCCGGACGCCACCCGGGACGAGCTCAAGGCCGCCGAACGGGTGCGCGCCGGCGAGCTGCGCGCCGCGGGCGTGCTCAAACGGCTGTGGCGGGTTCCCGGCCGTAACGCCACGGTCGGGCTGTACGAGGCCGACGACCCGGCCGCCCTGCACGACGCGCTCGCGTCGCTGCCCATGTGGAAGTGGATGGACGTGACCGTGGAGGCACTTGCCACCCACCCGCAGGAACGCGGCTGACCCCGCCCCACCGTCGTGCCGCCCGCCCGTACCCGGGCGGGGGGCACGACGCATCCCCGAACCCCGCTCGACACCCGCTCGACGAGGAGCAATGATGTCCGCCAACCAGTCCACCGCGCCGTCCCGGAAGCCGGGCACGGTCGCGTTCGCCAGCTATATCGGTACCACCATCGAGTGGTACGACTTCTTCATCTACGGCATCGCGGCCACGCTGGTGTTCTCCACCCAGTTCTTCCCCGAGTTCTCCGACCTCGGCGGGACCCTGGCCGCCCTGGCCACGTTCGCCGTCGGCTTCATCGCCCGCCCCATCGGCGGCATTCTGATGGGCCACTTCGGCGACCGGGTCGGGCGCAAATCCATGCTCGTCATCTCACTGCTCACGATGGGCATCGCCACGAGCCTGATCGGCCTGCTGCCCACCTACGAGACCATCGGCGTGTGGGCCCCGATCCTGCTCGTCGTCCTGCGGTTGGCCCAGGGCGTGGGTGTCGGCGGTGAGTGGGCCGGTGCGGTGCTCATGGCCGTGGAACACGCGCCGCCGAAGAAGCGCTCGCTGTACGGCGCGTTCCCCCAGCTGGGCCTGCCCTCCGGCATCCTGCTGTCCCAGGTGGTCTACCTCGTGCTGACCTCCACCCTGGCCGAGGGCGCCTTCGCCGACTGGGGCTGGCGCATCCCGTTTTTGATCAGCGCCGCGCTGATCGTCGTGGGTCTGGTGATCCGGCTGCGGATCGAGGAGAGCGACGACTTCCAGAAGGTGCAGCAGGCCGGAAAGGTCGAGAAGCTGCCCATCGTGGAGGCGTTCCGGACGACGCCGCTGCAGCTGCTGATCGGCAGCCTCGCCTCGATCGCCGCGCCCGCACTGGGCTACCTGGTGTCGGTGTACATGGTCTCCTACGGCACCGAGCAGCTCGGCCTGCCGAACACGACGATGCTGTGGACGATCGTGGCCGTCAGCGTGCCGTGGATCCTGATGGTGCTCGCCTCGGGCATCGCGGGGGACCGGTTCGGCCGCAAGCGCACGTTCGTCGCCGGTGCCGCGCTCGCCGTCGTGTGGGCGTTCCCGATGTTCTGGCTCGTGGACACCGGGACCGTCCTCGGGATCTTCACGGGCCTGCTGGTGGCCACCGTGGCGAACTCGGTCATGTCCGGCCCACAGCCCGCGCTGATCACCGGCATGTTCCCGGTGCGGCTGCGCTACAGCGGGTCGTCGGTGTCCTACCAGGCCGGCTCGATCGTGGGCGGCGGCATCGTCCCGATGCTGGCGACCACGCTCTACGCCCAGTTCGGCAGCACGGTCGCGCTGTCGGTGCTCGTGGCGGTCATCGCGCTGATCAGCCTCACCGCGATCCTCGTCGCGAGCAGGCGGATCCTCGGCGGCCACGGCGAGGCCGGGACGGCCGAGCCCGCCCGCGAACCCGCCGCCCGCTGAGCGGCGGAG
>NZ_KB912557.1:61304-69047 GCF_000383775.1 Saccharomonospora halophila 8 | reverse complement strand
GGTGCTGGCCGCGGGGACGGCCGCGGCCTTCGCGCTGCCCGCGTCGGCGCAACCCGCACCCATGGATGTCGACCCCGGCATGGTCCAGGCCATGGAGCGGGACCTGGGCCTGAGCGGAGCGCAGGCGGAGCAGCGGTTGCGCAGTGAGGCGGCGGCCCGCGCCGTCGACGAGACCGTCCGCGCGGAGCTCGGGGACAGCTTCGGCGGTTCGTTCTACGACGCCGACAAGGGCGGACTCGTCGTGTCGGTGACCGACCCGGCACAGTTGCGCGAGGCGCGGGCGGCCGGTGCGCGGGCCCGGGTCGTCGACGACAGCGAGGCCGACCTGGAAGCGGCGGCCAACCGGTTGAACCGTGCCGAGAGCGACGCCCCCGATGCGGTGACCGGATGGTACGTCGACGTCGAGCGCAACTCGGTGGTCGTCACCACCACGCCGGGCACCGCGGCCGGGGCCGAGGACTTCGTCGCCTCCGCGGGGGTCGACGCCGACACCGCCGAGGTCGTGGAGTCCGCCGAGCGGCCGCGCGCCCTCATGGACGTCGTGGGCGGGAACGCCTACTACATGGGCAGTGGTGGGCGCTGCTCGGTCGGCTTCGCCGTGCACGGCGGGTTCGTCACCGCCGGGCACTGCGGCTCCACCGGTGAGTCGACCTCGCAGCCCAGCGGCACCTTCGCCGGCTCGTCGTTCCCGTACAACGACTACGCCTACGTCGAGACCGGTTCGGACGACATCCCGCGGCCGTACGTCAACACCTACAGCGGCACCAGGACGGTCTCCGGGTCGAGTGAGGCGCCGGTGGGCTCGTCGATCTGCCGGTCCGGTTCCACCACCGGCTGGCACTGCGGCACGGTCGAGGCCAAGAACCAGACCGTGCGCTACTCCCAGGGCGCCGTGTACGGCATGACCCGCACCGATGTCTGCGCCGAACCGGGCGACTCCGGTGGCTCGTTCATCTCGGGCAACCAGGCCCAGGGCATGACCTCCGGCGGCTCCGGCGACTGCACCTGGGGCGGCACCACCTACTTCCAGCCCGTCAACGAGGCACTCAACGCCTACGGACTCAGCCTGGTCACCGGCTGACCCCACTGACCGGCCGAACCGGTCGAGCCTGTCGGACCCGCCCGGTGGGGAACTCATCCCCACCGGGCGGGTCCGCGTCATCCTCCCGTCACCGTGCTCGCGCGGAGAGGTCGACACATGTCCGAACGACTCTCCAGAGCCCGGATCCGCGGTCGGATCCGGCACAATGCACGGTGCCGGAATTCTGACCGGGCCGCAGACGAACCGGGCCCACACAGGCCCGGACCGAGGAGGAGACGCGATGATCTTCATTACCGCCAAGTTCCGGGTGAAGCACGAGGACGCGGACCGCTGGCCCGAGATCGCGGCCGACTTCACCCGGGCGACCCGCGGTGAGCCGGGCTGCCTGTGGTTCGACTGGTCCCGCAGCATCGAGGACCCCGACGTCTACGTGCTGGTGGAGGCCTTCCGGGACGGTGAGGCCGGTGCGGCGCACGTCAACTCGGACCACTTCCGTGAGGCGCAGCGCACGCTGCCGCCGCACCTCGTGGAGACGCCCAAGGTGATCAACACCAACGTGGATCAGGACGACTGGTCCGAACTCGGGGAGATGGCCGTGCGGTGACACCGCCGGAGCCGGAGCCGGTCGGGACGACCGGGGAAGCGGCCGTCCCGACCGGACGGCGTCACAGGGCGCCGCGGGACCAGGGCCCGGTGACGGCGTAGGTCACGCCCGGGGTTTGGACGTTGAAGAACAGCACCTGCCCGTCCGGGCTGAACGTCGCCCCGGCGAGCTCGCTGGTGTTCCCGCTGTTCAGGGCGGCGAGGTCGAAGATCTCCCCGCGCGGGGTCAGCCCCCGCAGCATGTCCGGACCGCTGCCGTCCTCGCACAGCACCAGGCCGCCGCTGTTGGGGGAGACACACAGGTTGTCCGGGCTCTGCAGCAGGTCCGGGTCGGTGGATTCGTAGACCAGGATCAGCTGTCCGCCCGCCTCACCGGTGGGCCGGTACTGCCACACCTGTCCCAGACCGGCGTCCCCGCCACTGGTCGCGTTGACGAAGATCGAGCCGTCCCCGTACCAGGCGCCTTCCAGCCGGGCGAACACCGCCCCGCCCCGCTGCCGGCCCTGCCGGAACACGGCCAGCGAGTCGTCGCTGTCCGGGTCCGGGTCGGGGATGTCCACCCATTCCACCGGCAACGGCCTGCCGGCGCGCTGCCCCTGGCGCGTGTCGTGGCCCGGGTGGCCCGCGACGGCCAGCATCTGCAACCGTCCGCCCGCGCCCGGATTTCCCGGGACGTCCGGGACGAACCGGTAGAGCCCGGAGCTGCCGCGGTCCTCGGTCTGGTAGATGATGCCGGTGTCCGGGTCCACGGCCACCGCCTCGTGCGTGAACCGGCCCATCGCCCGGTGCGGCACCGGGTCCACCGGGCCGTCGGCGTCGGCGGGGACCTCGAACACGTAGCCGTGCGGGCGGTCGGAGTCGAGCCCGGTGAAGGTCTCCTCGCAGGACAGCCACGTGCCCCACGGGGTGGGTCCGCCCGCGCAGTTGCGGATGGTGCCCGCCAGACTGGAGAAGCTGCGCACCGGACGCATCGCCTCCCGGTCGAAGACCACGGTCGTGGTGCCGCCCGCGGCCGCGGGGTCGTAGTGCGGGTCCGCGAACGCGGGCCCGCCACTCTGCTCGTGGTTGCGCACGAGCCGGAGAGCACCGTCCGCGGCGGCGAACGCCGCCATCCCGTCGTGCCGCCCCGGTGTGGTCCCGCCGTCCGACAGCGGTGACCCCGTCCGCCCGAACTCCACGTAGGAGAAGCCCTCCGGCAGGAGCAGCTCGCCGTGCGGGGGCGCCGGCCGCAACGGGCCGTATCCCCCGTTGTCCGGAGCCACCACACCCCGGTTGTTGCCCACCCCGGGCCCGCCCGCGAGGGCGGCGGTGTTGCCCATGAGCGCGTGCAGCGCGGCGGCGGCGCCGATCGTGCCGGTGCCCGCCAGGAACCGCCTGCGGTTCACCGCGGCGGTGTCGCGCGTCTCGTCTGTCATCGGTCCTCCCACGAGGGTCGGTCGGTCGATCACCCCGGACCGAACCGCACGCGGGTGACATCGGCGTGAGCGCGGCGCGACCACCCGCTGACGATCAGGCCGACATCCCCCGCCGTCCCCGGTGTCTTCCCCCGGACCGCGGTGCACTGCTACCGTATTTTCGTGAGTTCGGAAATTTCCGAAAAGAAAGTAGGTAGTGGGATGACGACCGGGGCGGCGATCACGATCGAGAACCTGACCAAGAGCTACGGCGCCCGCCGCGGCGTCGTCGACCTCTCACTCCAGGTCCGCACCGGTGAGGTCCTCGGATTCCTCGGCCCCAACGGCGCGGGCAAGTCCACGACCATCCGGGTGCTGCTCGACCTGATCCGGCCGACCTCCGGACGGGTCCGGGTGCTGGGTGCCCACCCGCGCACCGACGCCGTCGCGCTCCACCGGCGGGTCGGCTATCTCGCCGGGGACGCCGCGCTCCCGATGCGGCAGACCGTGCAGGAGTGCCTGGCCTTCCTCGCCGCTCTCCGCGGTGGGGTGGATTCGTCCTCCGTCGACGAGCTCACCGAGCGGCTGGGGCTCGACCGCACAGCCCGGATCGGCGAGCTGTCCACGGGCAACCGGCGGAAGGTGGGACTGGCGCAGGCGCTGATGCACCGGCCGGAGCTGCTCGTCCTGGACGAACCGACGTCCGGCCTCGACCCCCTCGCGCAGCGCGTCTTCCTCGAACTCGTGCGTGAGGCGCGGCGGGACGGGCGGACGGTGTTCCTCTCCTCGCACGTCCTCAGCGAGATCGAGGCGGTCGCCGACCGGGTCGCGATCGTCCGGGAGGGGCGGCTCGTCTCCCTCGGTACGCTGGCCGATCTGCGCGCGCACACCGCCCTCGACGTCCGCATCGACTTCGACCCCGCCACCCCACCCGACCCGGCGGAGTTCCGGGACCTGCCGGGCGTGACCGACCTGGTGCTCACCGGGAGCACCCTCCGGTGCGGCGTCACCGGGGCGACCGACCCGTTGGTGAAGGCCGCCGCCCGCTACACCGTGGCGCGGATGACCGCCCGCGAACCCGACCTGGAGGAGCTGTTCCTCCGGCACTACGACGGACAGGAGGACGGTGACCATGTGGTCGCGTAACGTACTCACCCGTTCCCTGCGGGACGGCCGCCGTGCGCTGCTCGGCTGGACCGTGGCCGTCACCGCGCTCGCGATGCTCTACGGCAGCTTCCACACGCGGATGTCGCCGGGGATGGCCGACACCGTGCCGGAGGCGATGCGGGGCGCCTTCGGTTTCGACGACCTGGACTCGGCCGCCGGGTACCTCCAGTCCGCGCCGTTCGGCATCCTCGTGCCGCTGCTGGTGGTGTTCTTCGGCGCCGCCACGGGGGCGCGGGCGATCGCCGGGGACGAGGACAACGGCCTGCTGGGCCTGCTGCTCGCGCACCCGGTGAGCCGCAGGCGGCTGTTGCTGGAGCGGCTCGGCGCGCTGGCCGTCGGGGCCGGGGTGATCGGGCTCTGTCTGTTCGCCGGAATGCTGGTGATCCGGGACGCGGCCGACCTGGGCTCGGTTCCGGTCCGCGGCTTCGCCGCGCAGTCCGTGGCGGTCACGATGCTCGCGTTGTTCTTCGGCTGCGTGGCGGTCGCACTGGGCGCGGCGGGCGTGCGGTACGGGCCGGCTCTCGGTACCACCACGGGTGTGGGCCTCGTGTCGTACGTGCTCGACGCCTTCGGCCCGCAGTTCGACGCGGAGTGGCTGCGCCGCCTGTCGCCGTTCTACTACTACCTCGGTGGGGAGCCGTTGCGGTACGGCTTCCAGTGGACACACCTGGCGGTGCTCGCGCTCGCCTGCTGCCTGGTCACCGCCGTGGCTCTCCGGTGGTTCGACGCCCGGGACCTGCGCTGAGTCCCGCGGGGAGGTCGTCTGTGCCCCTCAGTCGGGGGTCCCGGTGTCCTCCCTGGTGGCGTACCAGCGGTCGATGAGGGCGGGCAGCTCCCGCATCAGGTAGGTGTAGAAGTCCCGCATCTCGGTGAGCCGCCGCCGGGCCCGGCTGTCGCCGTCGACCGCGTCGAGGCCGCGTTCGGCCGCGTCCCGCATGTACCCGATCATCGCGTTCTGCGTGGACATGAGCCGTGCCCAGCCGTCGTCGGGGAAGCGGTAGTGGGTCCGGCGGCTCCCGGGGGCGGGGACGGGCTCGATCAGCCCCACGGAGCCGAGTGACTTGATGGCGCCGGAGACCGACCCGGGCGAGGCGCCGAGCCGGTCGGCGATCTCCCCGGCCGTGATCGTCTCCTGCTCGCTGAACAGCAGCGCCGCCAGCACCCGCGAGGTCATCTTCTGCAACCCGGCCCGGGTGAGGGTCAGTGCCAGCTCCTCGGCGGAGGAGGACGCGTCGGCCACCGTGCCTGCCCCCTTCGTCCCGCACCGGGCGCGGGAGATCGGACGTCGCGGATGTTCGGCATTTCCGAAACCCGCGCACAGTCTACCGCGGTGCGGGAGCAGCGGTGATCGACGGGACCCGCCGGGGGCCGTTCCGGACGGGCGAACTCACCACTTGTTGTCGAGGAACTTCCCGTCGAAGGTGACCACCACCCGGTCGCCCTCCGGGGCCGGGCGCCGCGCGAGATCGACCCGGAAGTTGATCGCGCTCATGATGCCGTCACCGAACTCCTCGTGCACCAGTTCCTTCAACGCGGGCGCGTACACCGACAGCGCCTCGACGAACCGGTAGACCGTCGGGTCGGACATCAGCGCCTCGTCGGTGCCGCGGGCGGGTCGGGTCCGCAGACTCTCCGCGACGGCCTCCTCCAGGTCGAGCATCCGGCAGACCCGTCCGGCCTGCTCGGCCGTCATCGGGTGCTGACCCAGCAGCGCCGCGGTCGTCCACACCAGCGGGGTACCGAGTTCCTCGGCGATCGCCGACCAGGACACGCCTCGCCGGATCCGCGCCGCCTTGACCAACTCGGCGGCCTCGGCCCTGCTCATGATCGGGGTGGTCATCTCCTCGTGCTCCTTCGTGGACTGCGACGGACACGGCGGACGCCGCCAGTCTGCGCGCGCCCGGGGAACGCCGCCATCCCGGGAGACACCCGAAACGCGGTCTTCACACCACGGACGTGCGGTGCGGAGACGGTGACCCGCCCGCCCCCGCACCGTCACGGCACGGAAACGCGCGTCGTCGAAGCTCCGGGCGGACACCGCGGTCGGCACGTCCCACCGTCGGGTCGGTGTCGAGTCCGCGAGACCCGGACACGAGAGGGAAGCACATGTCGTACGTGAGCCCGAAGGAGTTCGTCGGCGCGATGGTCGACGCCGGGGAGGCGAAACTGCGGATGTCGACTCGGGACACCCTGATCCGCGCCTACATGGCGGGCGCGATACTCGCGCTCGCCGCCGCGTTCGCCGTCACCGTCACCGTCCAGACCGGCCAGGCGCTGGCCGGGGCGATCCTGTTCCCGGTGGGCTTCTGTCTGCTGTACCTGTTGGGCTTCGACCTGCTGACGGGCGTGTTCACGCTCGCGCCGCTGGCGTGGCTCGACGGACGGCCGGGGG
This sequence comes from Saccharomonospora halophila 8, assembly GCF_000383775.1. Classification (GTDB taxonomy): domain Bacteria; phylum Actinomycetota; class Actinomycetes; order Mycobacteriales; family Pseudonocardiaceae; genus Saccharomonospora; species Saccharomonospora halophila. The sequence continues at coordinate 62,449 of NZ_KB912557.1, read as the reverse complement.
CGCGCAAGCGGGCGGTGCTGCGCAACTGGGGGCTGGTGTTCACCGGGAACTTCGCCGGGGCGTTGACCGTGGCGCTGATGATGTCGGTGATCCTCACCGTCGGCTTCTCCGTGCCGCCGGACGCGGTCGGGGAGCGGCTCGGCGCCATCGGGGCGGACCGCACGGTCGGCTACGCCGACCACGGCGCCGCGGGGATGCTGACCCTGTTCCTGCGGGGCGTGCTGTGCAACTGGATGGTCTCCACGGGGGTGGTCGGGGCGCTGATGTCGACCTCGCTGCCGGGCAAGGTCGTCGCCATGTGGATGCCGGTCATGGTCTTCTTCTACATGGGCTTCGAGCACTCGGTCGTGAACATGTTCCTGTTCCCGACCGGGCTGATGCTCGGCGGGGACTTCTCGCTGGGCGACTACCTGCTCTGGAACGAACTCCCGACGGTCCTCGGCAACCTGGTCGGCGGGCTGGCCTTCGTCGGGCTCGTGCTGTACGTGACCTACGCCCGCACCGCCGGGCGTCAGAGGTTGACGACCCCCGAGCTGCCGCACCTGCCCGAGCGGGTGAGCGCGTGACCGTGTCCGGGCACAGGACTCCGGCAGCGCACCCCGCGTCGGTGGAGCGCCTATGATGGCAAGATCACCGGGTGGTGTCCGGCCCCCGCGGCCGGGCGTCCCGGGGTCGGGCGAGATCCAGCAGGAACAGGGGTGCGCATGCTCCGTCTCGGGCGGCACGAGTTCGCCGACGACGCGATGCTGACGATGGCGATCGTGAACCGCACGCCGGACTCCTTCTACGACCGGGGCGCCACCTGGGCCGACGACGCCGCCCGGGACCGGGTGCGGCAGGTCGTCGACGAGGGCGCCGACGTCGTCGACATCGGCGGTGTCAAGGCCGCGCCGGGGCCGGAGGTCGACGCCGCGGAGGAGCGGCGCCGGGTCGTGGACTTCGTCGCCCGCGTCCGGCACGAGTACCCGGACGTGGTGATCAGTGTCGACACCTGGCGGGCCGACGTCGCGCGGGCGGTGTGCGCCGAGGGCGCCGACCTGATCAACGACGCCTGGGGCGGGTACGACCCGGACCTGGCCGGGGTGGCCGCCGAGTTCGGCGCGGCCCTGGTGTGCGCGCACACCGGTGGTGTGACGCCGCGCACC
>NZ_KB912557.1:57355-61204 GCF_000383775.1 Saccharomonospora halophila 8 | reverse complement strand
GGGCGGCCGCACGGCCGAGGGCCGGGCACGGCGGGGATCCCGCGCGGGCCCGGCCCGGGTGTCGGTCAGTTCCCCGTGTCGAGCAGGGCGCGCAGTTCGTACACCGCCGTGCGCAGGTGCTCGGCGAAGGAGTGCATCTGCTCGGCCACCGCCTGCGGCGTGCTCAGGTAGAGGTGGAACCGGTCCGGCAGCAGCACGTACGCCACGCCGATGCAATGGCTGCTCGTGGAGCCGAACCCGAAGAACTGGATATTTTTGGACGGCGCGGAACTGGTGCTCAGGTAGTCGTCCCGCATGATCCGCCAGCCGGGGGTGTCGTAGAGCGCGAGCTCGCCGGTGGCGCCCAGCTCGGCGCCCCGGCGCTGCTGGATCAGTTGTAGTTCCCACAGGTGTTGTTCGGGCGCCTGCCCGGTCTGGCACTCCTTCGCCCGGGCGACGTGCTTGTCCGCCGCCGCCCGGAACGCCTCCCGCCGCGTGTCGGCGTCGGCCTCCGGGTCGTCCATGACCGCGACGAAGCGCAGGATCTCCGGGGTGATCACCCGCATCGCCTCGGTGCGCCCGTTGCGGTACTGGCGGGTGGCGATGGACTCGTACGTGGCGCCGGTGAAACCCTTCGTGCGCTTGTGGGCGACCTGGTAGGCCATCTGCACGAACGCGTCCGGGGAGACCCCCAGCCGCTTGGCCTCGGAGGAGCCGAAGTCGTCGAAGGCCACCGTCGTGGTGGCGTTGGCCGCGGCGTAGTCGGCGAACGCCGTCGCCGCGCTGCGCACCTTCGTGCGCAGCGCCTCGTCGAGGGTGAACTCCACGGAATCGACCGCGGGGGTCCCCCGGGGCTCGACCGGCTCCGGAGCACCGTCGAGCAGGTCGTCGACGAACGCGAGCACCGTGGTGCCGTCCAGCCCGCAGTGCTCCACGTTGATCCCGGCCCGGCCGTCGCCGAACACGACGAGGGACACGGACTTGTCGAACCAGCGGTTGCCGCTGTCGCCGTGCAGCAGCTGGTCGCAGGCCTGCCGGGCGTCCCCGGGCACGAAATCGTCCAGGCAGAGGCACAGCAGCGCCGTCTCCACCGTCTCCAGCGCCTCCGCGTTGCCCGGCAGGGCCGCGAGCGCCCGGCGGTCGTCGGCCCATTCCGCCCGGGCCTCGGTGGTGAGGCTGCCCACGGAGTACTGGGCGGGCACGACGCCCGCCTTGGTCACTTCGTGCAGCCCGGCCTCCAGGTCGGCCTGCGCGTAGGGGCGCCCCTCGGGGTCGAGCACGTCCATGCGGAACGCGTTGCCGCGGAAGAACACGACGACGTGCCGCGCGGGCGAGGGTCCCGGCTGCCGCTCGCTGTAGGGGGCGCGGACCGTGTCCTGCCCCCGGCCGGGGATGCGGGTGGTGGAGAACAGGAACTTGTGCTGGTCCATCGACTGTGGCTGACCCCGCTGGACCACCGGCGGCAGCTCCTCGCGGTCGAGCCGCAGCTTGTAGTCGACCGCCGACCGCGTTAGCGCCGCCGCACGCGGCACCTGCTCCAGTTCCGCGTCGGCGAACAGGAAGAAGAAGTTCGCGTTGAGCGCGATGCGGTCCCGGCGGCCGAGGTACCGGGACGGCCAGAACTCGTCCAGCCAGCTGGCGACCCCCGGGGTCGCGTCGTACTCCGCCAGGGCCGCGTGCAGGGTGTGCGCGGGGCCGGCCGGATCCAGGAACTCCCGCACGGCCGCCTCGGTGGCCTCCCGTTCGGCCCCGGTGAGCAGCGGTGCGGACCATTCCAGGAATCGCTCGCAGGACTCCTCCGGGGTCGGCAGCGGCACCCGGGGCAGGGTGTCCTCGTTGCCGAAGGTGCGGGACGAGAAGGTGGGGGTGTCGTTCACGGTGATCCTCGGACGTCGGGGCGTGGTCGTCGTGTCGTCGGTGTCCCGGGCGCACGGGGGCGGTCCCGGGGGAGGGGTCAGTCCAGCAGCTGGTCGCCGCGCACCGCGTGCCCCTCGGCGGCGAGGTGTTCCGGCAGGACCCGGCCGAAGATCTGCCGGGTGCGGGACACACTGCCGATGACGCCCGGCCGGGCGCTGTAGGCGAAGATCGCCGAATGCCGGTCGGTGTCGCCGGTGACCGGGGTGACGCGGTGCAGGGAGAACCGGCCGCGGAACAGTTGCAGGTCACCCGGGCGCAGGGTCAGCGTGTGGACGAGGTCCCCGCCCTCGCCCCGCAGCACCGCGGAGACGTCGGCGAAATTCTCGTCCCCGGCCGACCGGATGCCCGGGCAGTACTCGAACTCGCCGCCGGCCTCCGGCGCCTGGGTCAGCAGGGTGACGGCGAACTCGTTGGTGTCGAAGTGCCACGGGTGGTCCATGCCCGGGCGCACCACGTTGAGCACCAGGCCCGCCAGCGGGTCGGCCAGCTCGTGGATCTCCGGCAGGTCGAAACAGGCGGCGAGGAACCGCTGGAAGTGCCCGTCGGAGTACAGCCCGCCGAGGATCGAGTCCGGCGGGACGTGGTCCTTGGCCACGAAGGCGTTGCGCCGCCGCATGGTGATCCGCCCGGGGTGGTCCGCGGGAAGCGGCGCGTCCGTGGGGATGTTGTAGGCGTTGACGGTCTCGACGTCGTAGTGCGCGTGCGGGGCCATCCCGGCGCCCTCCCGGCGCAGGTCCCCGTGCCGGGAGGAGCGCACGAAGTTCGGCAGCACACTGCACCCCTGCCCGTCCAGGTCGCGCCGCACCCGGTCCACCACGTCGGCCCAGGCGGGGCTGTCCGGCCGGGCCAGCGGGTACCGGTCGGTGTCGACCAACTGCTCGATCAACGGAGCCACCGAGGTGTCCATAACCGTCCTTCGCCGTCCTTCCCACGAACCGCCCCACACCACCGCGGCGTCGGTGGATCACGACCGGGTACCACCGACGGGGCGCGTTCAGTGACAACGAATCGTACGCACACCGGTTACCGGCCGTGGCAGTCGCTCCCCGGTCCGAGACCGGGTTCCGGCGCCCAGGACGGGCGCTGACGTGGGATGTCGCGGCACCTCGGAGGTGCGGTGACGGTCGCCATATTGCCCGCCGGACGGCGACCGGGGTACGCGGTAGCGGTTCAGACCAGCAGCGCGAAGACGCCGCCGCCCACGACGAGGCCGGCCACCGTGCCCGCCGAGACCTGGGCGGGGGTGTGGTCGCCGAGCCGGACGCGGGACCAGCAGACCGCACCGGCGAGCGGCGACAGCGACCACAGCACCGGCGTGTGGGTCACGGCGAGGATCGCCACCGCCCCGGCGGCCACGGCCGCGTGCATCGAGATCTTCCACCACGCGGTGACCGCCCCGGTCACGAGCAGGCACGCGAGCATGGCGATGTCGAGGGCCACGAGTTCCCACGGCGCCGCCAACAGCACCAGCAGCCCCAGCCCCAGCCCGCTGAGCACGATCAACGCCGCGAACGGCACCAGCCGCCCGCCCCGGTCGCGCACGTGGTGGCCGTCCCAACTGCCGCGGCGCGCTCCCCACACGATCACGCACATCGGCAGGACGCTGCTGGTCGACGCGATCAGCAGCCCCCATCCGAGGGTCGGCAGCCACGCAAGGGTCGCCGCCCACGCGACACCGCCGGAGAGCACGATCACGATCACCCACGGGGCGCACACCTCGGTGAGTACCCGGGCCCACAGGATCGGTCGCCGCGGGCGGGTCCCGGGTGACCCCGGCCGCGTTCCGGTGCGGACACTCAACATCGGTCCTCCCCACTCCCGGTGCGGTCCCCGTCCGGTGCGGCCGCGCGCGCCCGGCGCAGCGAACGGGTGACCCGGGCCAGCCACGTGATCTCACCATCGAGATCGTCCACGGTGGGGGCGGGCCCGGGCACCGCGCCCCGGCTCGGCGCC
>NZ_KB912557.1:52479-57255 GCF_000383775.1 Saccharomonospora halophila 8 | reverse complement strand
CGCCGCCCCCTCCCGCCACCGGCGCAGCGCGTCCATGATCAGCGCGGCCTCCACCCCGGGATCGGCCGCCCCGCTGCGTCGCCGGGGCGCCCCGTCGCTCCGGTACGGCGTCAGTACCAGCAGGGCGTCGAGGATATCGACCACCCGCGCGCTGAGTCGCTCGTGGATGGACCCCCGCACCGTGGTGTGCCGGATCTCGGCGATCACCGGTCGCAGCGTGGTCCAGAGGTGGCGGAGGCGGCGGTACTGGACGTGGCGACGGCACCACAGCGCCGCCCGCGCGAGCACGGGCGCGCACACCGGGACGCAGACCCCGACCGCGACCAGCGCCACACAGGCGGCGGGCAGCGCCCAGGCGAGCGTGTCCGAACCGGGGTAGGGCGACCCGGTGAGGAACACCGAGGTGATGGCGACCAGTTTGTGCAGTGCCCAGCCGACCCCGAAGGCCGAACCCGCCCGCATCGTGCGCATTCCGACCTGGAGCCACCGGCGGTCGGTGAGGTGCAGGTAGCGGCCGAGGAGGTGCACGAACCGCGCCATGCTCCAGCCGACGTAGCCGCTGAACAGCACCAGGTACCCGTACACCGGCGGCCGGTCGGCGAAGGCGTTCAGGAAGTCCGGGCGGTAGGTGAGGTCCGCGGAAAGGAACAACGCCGACATGGCCGCGATCGTGGACACCAGGATTACCGCCTGGATCCGTACCGCCCTCCGAGCGCGCGCGGGATCGTCGGTGACCAGGTGGGTGAGCAGACTGAGCAGGCACCAGGCGGCGACCATGCCGATGCCGTTGACCACCAACCGGGTGAAGTTCGGCGACGGTTCCACCCGTACCGCGGCGGCGAGGACCGCGGGCGCGGACAATGCGGCCGAGAGCCCCGCCGCGATCACCGCCGCACACAGGTACCGGGTCGCCGGGGCGACGGGGCTCCGGGCACTCGCGAACCGGGTCACGCCACCGGTGACGGCCACGAGTCCCGCGGCCACCATCACCACCGAATCCATCAGACCTCGTCGAACGTGCTGGTCAGCCGGGCCAGGGTGGCGGCACTGCCGTGGTCGCCGGGTGGACGGTGCCCACGCGGCCGCGGCGCGGTCCGGGTCGCGACCCGGGCGTGCAGCAGGTGCGCGAACTGCTCGGCCTCGAACTCCTCCGTGCCCCCGCTCAGCCGGTCGAGCAGGTGCGCGAAAGCCGCCGCGCCGAGGTCGGGCGCGAGCCTGCGCGTCTGCTCGTGGGACAGCAGGCAGCGGCCGGCATGGTCGAACAGCATGTGCCCGACCTCGTGCAGGATGATGTGGTCCTGGTGGAACCCGGTGGTGTTCGCCGCGTACGCGATCACGTCGTGGTCGCCGTGCTTGCGCCAGGCACCGGTGGGATCCCCCGGCGACCAGGACAGCGCGCACAGGTCCACCCCGCGCCCGCGCACCCGTTCCAACCGGTCGAGCCAGGCGTTGACGTCCCACGGCCGCGGGAGCCCGGTCCGGACGAGGACGTCGTCCACCAGCGCCACGCAGCGGCGCCGCGCGTCGGCGTACTTCACCGTGTCGCCCCTTCCCGACGACGGACTGACCGGCCCCGCGGCGTGCGGAGCCGTCCGCACACACCACGGCACGGGACCGGGTGGACACATGGAGCCACCATGATCCTGACGCATCCCGGTGGATCAGGTCCCGTCGGGTCGGGCCGGTTTGCGGCGGGGGCGGTGGTGTCGTGACCGGGCCTCGTAGGAGCGGATCTCCTCCACCACGGAGGACACCGTCTCCCGTTCCTCGGCCGACAGGCCGAGGATGCGCAGGGTGAGCCGGCGCAGCTCGACGTCGTCGCGGGGGTCGGTCCCGCCGGTTGCGCCGTCCCGCCGTTGGAGCAGGTCCTGGACCTGGCGCATGACGGCCACGGTCGTGTCGTCGTTGACGAAGTAGTCGTCCGGCACGCCGAAGAACCGCACGATCTTCATCGCGACGCTGTGCCGCGGTTCGTCGCGCCGGCCCGTGCGCAGTTGCCACACGTACTGGCGGGACACCCCCAGGGCCCGCGCCAGCTCCTCGTCGTCGTACGGCCCGCGCGAGTCCGGGTGCATCGTCTCGATGAGAAACGCCAGCTTCTCGGCGAAGGTCGTCGGGCTCTCACTCATGGGGACTCCGGGGGTTCAGCGGTGGCCCGCGCACTGTACAACCCGTGGCGTGTTGTCAACAATTGTTGACGCGGCGCCGCAACACCTGTTAACAGTGATCATGTGGGAGGTCGCGCCGAAGGGGGTGCCTGACCGCGCCCGGGACGAGGGACCCGAACGCACGTCGGTCACGCGACGCGGCCTCCCACAGTCGCCGTGCCGGGGCCTATGCTCGGCCGCATGGAGATCACAGAAGCAAGCGCGATCGTCACCGGCGGTGCCTCCGGCATCGGGGCCGCCGCCGCGCGTCGGCTCGCGGCGGGTGGGGCGCGCGTCGTCGTCGCCGACCTGAACGCGGAGAAGGGCGAGGCCCTCGCCCGGAAGATCGGCGGCGTGTACGTCAATGTGGACGTCACGGATACCGAGCAGATCGAGGCCGCCGTGGACAAGGCCGTCGAACTGGGCCCGTTGCGGGTGCTGGTCAACTCGGCCGGCATCGGGTCCGCGCAGCGCACGATCGGCAAGGACGGGGAGTTCGACTCCGCGCACAGCCTCGACCTGTACAAGAAGGTGGTCGGGATCAACCTGATCGGCACCTTCGACACCCTGCGGCTCGCGGCCACGGCGATGAGCCGCAACGAGCCCACCGGGTCGGGCGACCGCGGGGCCGTGGTGAACATGGCCTCGGTGGCGGCGTTCGACGGGCAGATCGGGCAGGCGGCGTACTCGTCGTCCAAGGGTGGTGTCGTGGGCATGACCCTGCCCGTCGCGCGCGACCTCTCCGCCGTGGGCGTGCGGGTCAACACCATCGCCCCGGGGCTCATCGAGACCCCGATCTACGGCGAGGGCCCCGAGTCCGAGCAGTTCAAGGCCAAGCTGGGCGAGAGCGTGCTGTTCCCGAAGCGCCTCGGCACCCCGGACGAGCTGGCCTCGATGGTGCTGGAACTGGTCACGAACTCCTACATGAACGCCGAGGTCGTCCGCGTCGACGGCGGCATCCGCATGCCCCCGAAGTAGCCGTCCGCGCGGCGGGGCCGTCAGGGTGTGCCGTGAAGGACCCCTTCCCTGCGTGTGGCGCCGTGAAGGACTCCTTCGCTGCATCTGACGCAGTGAAGGAGTCCTTCACGGCACAACGGCGGCCGGGAGCTGGTCAGGTGAATTGGAGGATGCCGTCGTCGAGTCGGCGGTGGCGGAGGGTGACGAGGTCGTGGGCGTAGCTCATCCCGAGCCGCCACGGCTGCCGGGATCCCGCGCGGGGGAACTCGTCGATCGAACGCCGGACGTAGCCCGCGTCGAAGTCGAGCAGGGGCCGCGCGGTGACCGACGGATCGTCGTCGACCGGGACACACCGCCGGTACCCGTGCCGGTCCAGGTGCCGCAGCAGCCGGACGACGTACTCGCTCACCAGGTCGGCCTTCAGCGTCCACGACGCGTTCGTGTAGCCCACGGTGAAGGCGAGGTTCGGCACCCCGGACAGCATCAACCCCTTGTACGCCATCGTCTCCGGCAGGCGCACCTCGCGACCGTCGACGGTGAGTCGCATCCCCCCGAGCGGCAGCAGCCGCAGCCCGGTCGCCACGACGACCGTGTCGGCCTCCAACTCGGCACCGGACCGCAGGCGGAGGCCGGACCCGGTGAACTCCTCGACGTGGTCGGTCACCACGGAGGCCGCGCCCCGGCGGACGGCGGTGAACAGATCGCCGTCCGGCACGAAGCACAACCGCTGGTCCCAGGGGTCGTAGTCCGGCCGGAAGTGGGTGTCGACGTCGTAGCCGGCCGGGAGCTGCCGGATCGTGGCCTCGCGGATGAGCCTGCGGACCAGATTCGGCCGTCTGCGGCTGAGCTGGTAGAGCAACGTGCTCACGGCGATGTTCTTCCAGCGCACCACCGGGTACGCCGCACGCGGCCCCACCACCCTGCGCAGCAGTCCGGCCAGGCGGTCCTCGGACGGCAGGGACAGGATGTAGGTGGGGGAGCGCTGCAGCATCGTGACGTGGGCGGCCTTGTCGGCCAGGGCGGGCACCAGGGTCACCGCCGTGGCCCCGCTGCCGATGACGACGATCCGCTGTCCACTGTGGTCGAGGTCCTCCGGCCACTCCTGCGGGTGCACCACGGTTCCCCGGAAACGCTCCAGTCCCGGGAACTCGGGGAAGTATCCGGCGTCGTAGCGGTAGTATCCGCTGCAGACGTTCAGGAACCGCGCGGTGAACCGGACGGTGGTGCCGTCGTGGTCGGCTTCCACCGTCCACAGTGAATCGTCGCTGGACCAGGACGCGTGCACGACCCGGTGCCGGTAGCGGACGTGCCGGTCGATCCCCGCCTCGGCCGCGGTGTCCCGGATGTAGCGCAGGATCGACGGCCCGTCGGCGAGGGCCCGGGACCGTCTCCAGGGACGGAACCGGTAGCCGAGGGTCTGCATGTCCGAGTCCGAGCGCACTCCCGGATAGCGGAACAGATCCCACGTCCCCCCGAGGGCGTCGCGCGCCTCCAGGAGGGTGAAGGTGTACTCGGGAAGGTGGGACCGGAGGTGGTGCGCGGCGCCGATCCCGGAGAGTCCGGCGCCGACGATGAGCACGTCGACGTGGTCGGTGGCGGTCATGCCGCGGCCCGGGACCCGGTGGCCGTGCCGGACAGCGCCGGGCCGTCGCCCCTGCGGCGGACGAGCGCC
>NZ_KB912557.1:34729-52379 GCF_000383775.1 Saccharomonospora halophila 8 | reverse complement strand
CCGTCGCCCCTGCGGCGGACGAGCGCCCGACCGCCCCGGGCCGGTGCGTTGGCGACCCCGCGGGAGCGCCACCGCTCACCGGGTTCGGCGGTGGGCAGCAGGGAGAAGTGCCGCAGCATCGTGCGCAGCGCGACGTTCATCTCCATGGTGGCGAAGGCCGCGCCGATGCAGCGGCGCGTGCCGCCGCCGAACGGGATCCACTGGTAGAGGTCGGGCCGCGAATCGACGAACCGGTACGGGTCGAACCGGCGTGCGTCCGGGAACACCGACTCGTTCCGGTGCAGCAGGGCGATGCTCGCGAGTACGAGCTGTTTCCGGGGCAGCCGCCAACGCCCGATCTCCAGGCCGTCGACCTCCACCGTCCGGCCGACGAGGTCGATCACCGGCCGGGTGCGCTGCACCTCGGTGATCGTGGCGTCCCGCAGCGTGCTTCCCCCCGCATCGACCTCGGCGGTGAGCTCACCCAGCAGGGCCGGGTGTCTGCGGATCCGTTCGACGGCCCACGCCAGCGTCGTGGCCGTGGTCTCGTGTCCGGCGGCGAGCAGGGTGAGCAGCTCGTCGGCGATCTCGCCGTGGGTCATCGCGCTGCCGTCCTCGTAGCGGGCCTGCAGCATCAGCGCGAGCACGTCGTTGCGTTCGTCGAGGTCCCCGCCCTGTTCGGCCTTGGTGATGAGCCGCTCGACGATGGCGTCGAACTCGTCCCGCATGATCTTGAACCGGCCCCAGGGGCTCCACCACCCGAGGTCGACCTCCGGGACCGGCAGCACGGCGAGCCGCGATCCCAACGTGACCAGGCGGGGAATCCGGTCCCGCAGCCGTTCCAGCTCCGCGCCCTCGGCGCCGAACACCGCGCGCAGGATGATGTTCAGCGTGATCCGCATCCAGGAGGACAGGGTCGCGAACGACGTGCCCTCCGGCCATGCGGCGAGCTCGCGCCGGGTCTCCTCCTCGACGATGCCCTCGTACGCCGCGAGCCTGCGGCCGTGGAACGGGGGCACCAGCAGCTTGCGCTCGCGGCGGTGCCGGTCGCCGGTCAGCGAGAACATCGAACCCGGACCGAGCAGTCTGCCGAGATTCGGTTCCATGTTCTCCGCGCGGTCGGGTTTGGTCTGGAACAGCTGCTTGACCTCGTCCGGATCGCTGAGCACGACCGTGCGGCCGAACAGCGGGAGGTGCACCGTGAAGGCGTCCCCGTGGCGGTCGCGCAGGGACTTCATCCCGCGTTGCGGGGACACGATCGCGTGCGCGGCCTGCAGCGCGGGCGGCAGGCCGGGCCCGGGAGGCAGGGTCTCGGTCGGCATCGGAGTGGCTCCCCCTCGTCCGTGTGGTACGTCGGCGTACCAGCCGTACGGTACGCATCCGTACCGCACCGGACAAGAGCCGGACCGGGCCGTATAGCGTGGAGGCCATGACGACCGGGAGCGAGCGCGTCACCGAGGCCCCCGTGCCCTCCACCGGGGACGGGTTCCGGCAGCGGCTGCTCACCGCGCTCGCCGACGCGCTGGCCGAGGACGGATACCGCACCACGACGGTCGCCGACATCGTCCGGCGCGCGCGGACCTCCCGCCGCACCTTCTACGAGCACTTCTCCGGCAAGGAGGCGTGCTACCTCGCCCTGCTCGCCGCGGCGAACGACCACACGATCCGGCGAATCCGGGTGGCGGTGGACCCGGCGGCGCCGTGGGAGACGCAGATCCGGCAGGCGGTGGCCGCCTGGATCGCCTCCGCGGAATCCACCCCCGCGGTCACCGTGAGCTGGATCCGCGACCTGCCCTCCCTCGGCGCGGCCGCACGCGAGCTCCAACGCGAGGCGATGGACGCCTTCGTAGTGATGATTCAGCAGCTCTGCGACACCGACGAGCTCCGCGCGGCCGGCGTCCGCCCGGTGTCCCGCCAGCAGGCGATCATCCTGCTCGGCGGGCTGCGCGAGCTGCTGGCCGCCACCGTCGAGGACGGTGGCCGGATCGCCGACATCTCCGGGGCGGCCATCGACGCGACGATCGCACTGCTGCGCCCACGCCCCTGAACACCTGCCCCGTTCCCGGACGCGACTCCTCCGTCCACACACGCGGCCCGGATCCCGCGATCGGGTGGCGACAAGCCTGTCCCTGTCGGACCTGGGCGCTAGTCTCCGCACAGAACGGCCCGCAGTGAGGAGACGCGATGAGCGAAGTGACCACGGCCCAGCCGCCGGGCACCCCGACCTGGCTCGATCTCGGCATCCCGGACCTCGACCGGGCGATGGCCTTCTACGGCGTGGTGTTCGGCTGGGAGTTCGACGTGGGGCCGGAGGAGGCCGGCCGTTACACCCAGTGCCTGCTGCGCGGCCGTCGGGTCGCGGGGCTCATGCCGCACCACGACCCGAACGCGACGGAGTTCTGGTGGAACCTGTACTTCGCCACCGACGACTGCGACGCCACGGCGGCCACGGCCGAGCGCGCCGGTGGCTCGGTGGTGACCGCCCCGACGGACATCATGGACCAGGGCCGGATGGCGATCGTGCGGGACCCCACCGGTGCGCAGTTCGGCCTGTGGCAGGCGGGTGCCCACCTCGGGTGTGAACTCGTGAACGAGCCGAACACCCTGCTCCGCAACGACCTGGTGACCCGGAACCCCGCCGCCGCACGCGAGTTCTACCACGCGGTGTTCGGCTATTCGCTGGACGGCGACCCGAACATGCCCGACGCCGACTTCACCTTCCTGCGCAGGCCGGACGGTCACGAGATCGGCGGCATCGTGGGCGACCCGTCGGCCGAGCGGCCCGGCTGGGGCACGCTGTTCCAGGTGGACGATGTGGACGAGACGGTGCGCGGGGTCCGGGACAACGGCGGTACGGCCGCCGACCCGTTCGACATGGTCTACGGACGGCTCGCCGAGATCACCGACCCGTTCGGGGCGACGTTCCAGGTGGGCTCACCCGGGGCCGCGGCGTGACCACGGACGGGGAGCTCAGGGGCGGCGGAGTACGGCGACGAGGAAGTCGGCGTCGTCGGTGAACGGACGTAGGTCCCAGGTGGACAGTGTGAGATCGGGAACGAAACCGGCCGTGTCGGCGTCGGCGAAGAAGTCGGAGAACTCGTAGCCACGGCCGGCGCCGAACCCGAGGGCGGCCCGGCCGCCCGGCGCGAGGTGCGCGTGGAGCCGACGAAGCACCTCCCCACGGGTGCTCGGCGCGCAGAAGGGCAGGACGTTGCCGGCGCAGACGACGGCGTCGAAGGGCCGGGACAGACCCCGCGCGGGCAGGTCCAGTTCGGCCAGGTCGCCGACCAGCCACCGTGGGCCGGGGTGATCCTCCTCGGCGGCCTCGATCAGCACCGGATCACCGTCCACGCCGACGACGTCGTGCCCCGCCGCGGCCAGTGCCGCGCCCACGCGACCGGGTCCGCAGCCCGCGTCGAGAATCCGTGCGCCCCGGGGCACCATCGCGTCCACCAGACGGGCCTCACCCGCGAGGTCGTCCCCGGCGCGGGCCATGGACCGGAACCGCTCGACGTACCAGGTGGAGTGACCGGGGTCGGCGGTGACCTTGTGCATCCACAAACTCTGCTCGACCACTGCCTGCCTGTCCTCTCCCGCGGGTCCTGCCGAACGCCCACCTGGCAGAACGAACACCTGGCACCGGCCTCGGGTGCCGACGACGGCCACGACGATACCCGGCACCGTGTCGCTCCGGCCGTTCGTGACCGGGCGGGCCCCTGCGCCGTCCGTGCTGCGCCGTCCGGGTGAGCTAAAAGCGAATCACTTTCACTTCGTCTCCGTACGGCCGTAGTGTGCCCGTGGTCACAACTCCGAGGGAGGCCGTATGCGTGCGCGGGTGTCCGTCTCGATCGCCGCTGTCGCACTCGTCGTCGTCTCCACCCTCGTTCCCGTGTCCGGGGCCGCCCGGGCGGACACCGGGGCGGAGGCCGACGCGGGCACCACCACATCCGGGGAGTCGATCCCGGACCACTGTGGGGACCGGTGCGCCGAGATCCTTCCACCGGGCCAGGACGGCAGCGCCACACTCACCGAGATCCTGGCCCACCAGCTGGTCGGTACCCGCCCGCCGCACTCGGACGACCAGCTCGGAACCTATGCGGCCCTGGCCGATGAGTACCCCACGGTCACCACGGACACGATCGACCGGTTCTTCAACGACGCGAGCTTCGGCGTCGAGCCGGACGAGGTGGCCGGCCGGATCCGGCCCCGCGACGACGTGACCATCGTGCGCGACTCCGACCACGTCCCGCACGTCTACGGCGACACCCGGGAAGGCACCGAGTTCGGCGCCGGGTACGTCGCGGCCCAGGACCGCCTGTGGATCATGGACGTCCTGCGCCGGGTCGGGCGGGGGCAGCTCACCTCGTTCGCCGGTGGTGCCGAGGCGAACCGGCAGCTCGAACAGCAGTTCTTCGCCGCCGCCCCCTACACCGAGTCCGAGCTGCGGGCGCAGATCGACCGGCTGGCCCGCTCCGGCCCGCGCGGCCGGCAGGGACTCGCGGACGCGCGGGCCTACCTCGACGGCATCAACACCTACATCGAGCGCGCGAAACGCGGCCGCTACTTCCCGGGCGAGTACGTGCTCACCGGGCACGTCACCCCGATCACCAACCTCGGCGAGATCGAACCGTTCACCCTCACCGACCTGGCCGTGCTGGCCTCGGTGATCGGCGCCCAGTTCGGCGTCGGCGGCGGTGGAGAGGTCCGTGCCGCGATCGCCCGGCTCGCCCTGCACGAACGCTACGGCCCCGAACAGGGCGAACGGGTGTGGCGCGGGATGCGTGCGGAGAACGACCCGGAGACCGTGCGCACCCTGCACGACGGGCAGACCTTCCCCTACGGCGGCACCCCCGACGAACCCGAGGGGCGGGCCCTGCCCGAGCCCGGCTCGGTCACCGGGCAACCGCTCGTGTTCGACCGCGAGGGCTCCGCCGCCGACGCGGATGCCGAGCCGCAGCGGGTGTCCGCCCCGTCCCGGCTCGACCCCGCGCGCGGCATCTTCGCCGACGGGGTGCTGCCGTCCGACCTGCTCAGCGGGGAGACCGGGATGTCCAACGCGCTGATGGTCTCCGGCCGGCACACCGACAACGGCAATCCGGTCGCCGTGTTCGGCCCACAGACGGGCTACTTCGCGCCCCAGTTGTTGATGCTGCAGGAACTCCAGGGGCCGGGGATCAGCGCCCGCGGCGCGTCGTTCGCCGGACTGAGTTTCTACGTGCTGCTCGGCCGTGGCCAGGACTACTCGTGGAGCGCCACCAGCGCGGGTCAGGACGTCCTCGACACCTACGCCGTCGAGCTGTGCGAACCGGACGGGACCACGCCGACGCGGGAGTCGGACCACTACCGGTTCCGGGGCGAGTGCGTGCCGATGGAGACCGTCGAGCGGGAGAACGCGTGGCAGCCCACGATCGCCGACCCCACCCCGCCCGGCTCCTACACCCTGCGCAGCTACCGCACGGAGTTCGGCCCGGTGACCCACCGCGCCGTCGTCGACGGTGCCCCCGTGGCCTACACCACGCTGCGCTCGTCGTTCTTGCACGAGGTCGACTCGCTGATCGGCTTCCAGAAGTTCAACGACCCGGACGCCATCCGCTCGGCGGAGGACTTCCAGCGCGCCGCCGCCGACATCAACTTCACGTTCAACTGGTTCTACGCCGACGCCGACGACACCGCCTACTACAACTCGGGCGCCAACCCACAGCGCCCGGACGTGGTCGACCCGAGCATGCCCATCCGGGCCGAGCCCCGCTTCGAGTGGGAGAACTGGGACCCGGAGACCAACACCGCGACCTACACTCCGTTCGAGGCGCATCCGCACTCGGTGAACCAGGATTACTACATCAGCTGGAACAACGCCCAGGCGCAGGAGTACGCGGCCGCGGGATCCGGGTGGTCGGCCGTGCACCGGGGCGACCTGCTCGACCGGCGGGTGGCCGACCTGATCGCCGACGGCGGCACGGCGAACCGCGCCGAACTCGTCCGGGAGATGGCCGAGGCCGGCCTGGCCGACCTCCGCGCCGAACGGGTCCTTCCCCTGCTGCTGCGGGTGCTCGACACGGCCCCGGTCACGGACCCGGACGCGCAGGCGGCCCTCGCCCGCCTGCGGGCGTGGCTGGACGACGGCGGCCTGCGCACCGAGACGGAACCGGGTAGCCGCACCTACGCCCACGCCGAGGCGAGCCGCATCATGGACGCCTGGTGGCCGCTGCTCGTGCGGGCGCAGTTCGAACCGGGGCTCGGCCCGGAGGCCTTCGGCGCGATGGTCGAGGTCCTGCAGATCAACGACTCCCCGTCCGGGTTCCAGAACGAGGTCCCGGGCAAGCGCGTCGGACAGGCGCACCAGGGCTCGACCTTCCACTCCGGTTGGTGGGGCTACGTGCACAAGGACCTGCGCGCCGTGCTGGGCGAACCGGTGGCGGGACCGCTGGGTGAGACCTTCTGCGGCGGGGGAGACCTCGACCGGTGCCGCGACCTGCTGCTCGACACCCTCCGGCAGGCCGCCGCACAACCGGCCACCGAGGTCTACCCGGGCGACGCGAACTGCGACGCGGGCGACCAGTGGTGCGCCGACTCGATCGTCCACAACCCGCTCGGCGGAAT
Organism: Saccharomonospora halophila 8; assembly: GCF_000383775.1. Classification (GTDB taxonomy): domain Bacteria; phylum Actinomycetota; class Actinomycetes; order Mycobacteriales; family Pseudonocardiaceae; genus Saccharomonospora; species Saccharomonospora halophila. The sequence goes on along the minus strand of NZ_KB912557.1, from coordinate 45,800 downwards.
CACCCACGACAAGATCAGCTGGCAGAATCGCCCGACGTATCAACAGGTCGTCGAGTTCCCGACACGACGGGAGTGAGCCCGGTCCGCGGAGGTCCGGTCGCCACCGGCGTCATGCGGGCCGGGGGAGGATGCCGGGCCGGGGGAGGATGCGCAGTGACCGGGAAAGAAGCGAAGTCGGCGTCGGCGGCGGTGCTCGTCTGGCGTCTCCTCGCGGGTGCCTCCGTCGCCGCCGCCGGCGTCTACCTCCTGCTCGGATCGGACAACCCGGAATGGCTGTCCGCGCTCCAGGTGCTCGCGGGTGTGGTGCTCCTGGTGGACGTGGCACGACACTTCTGCCGGTCGCGGCGTGGAGGCGCGGTCGCGACCGCGGAGGACACGGAGTCGCGCACGTAGCGCAAAGTGCACTCAGGGCAGGTAGAGGTCGACCGGACCGGCGTCGACGGCCTCGACCCCGGCGCCGGAATGTTCGGCCAGCCATGCCGCGAAGTTGTCCACCTCGGCGGTGGGCACGGCGACGGTAAAGGTGACGTCGGAGGCGTAGTCCACGTCCCGCAGCCGGTACGGGGAGTGGCGCAGGTCGTGCTCCAGCCGCCCGGCGCGGTCGTGCGGGACGGCCACCAGCATCGCGCGGTGACGCACCCGGCGGAGCTCACCGACGACGTCCAGCGTCGCACTGAGGGCGCCGGAGTAGGCACGGACCAGGCCACCGGCGCCGAGCTTGGTGCCGCCGAACCACCGGGACACCACGGCGACCACATCGGTCAGATCGCGCCGGGTCAGCACCTCCAGCATCGGCACACCGGCCGTACCCGACGGCTCGCCGTCATCGTTGCTGCGGGCGGTGAGCGCACCCGTGTCGGGATCGCCGATCCGCAGGGCGACGCAGTGGTGGGTGGCGTCCGGCCCGGCCTTCCGGATCCGCGCGATCACCGCCGAGGCCGCGTCGACGTCGGCGACCCGCGCCACGGTGCACCGGAACAGCGAACGCTGAATCTCGAGGTCGTGCGTTCCATCACGGGCGATCACCCGCATCGACCGACTCCTTCCCGTCCCGCTCGGTGACGCGAACCAGGAGCTTCATCGAAGGGTTGCACCGTGCACGCCTCTGAGGTCTCGGGATTCGGCGCTCGGATCCTAGCGGATGCGATGTCATGGCCGATTGAGCTCTGTGAGCGACCATCGACCCTCCGGGCCGCACATGGACCACAGGACACCGGAAGCGGCGGTACACAGCCGGACACGGCCGGACAGTACGAGAACGGCCCCTCGCCGCGTTTGCGCAGGTGAGGGGCCGTTTCGTGTGCTGTGGGAGGGTGCCCCCGGTGCGACTCGAACGCACACTGGACGGATTTTGAGGGGGTACGCCGAGTCTGCTGTGACCAGCAAATACCTGCGCGGAGGTCACCATTGGACCACGCGTGGTCCAATGGTGACCTCGCCACTCCGCTTCCAGGTCTAGACGCCAAGCACGGTCAATGCTGCGACGAGAAAAAGCACGACTAGTTGCAGCAGGAAAAACCTAATCGCCCTGTTAGTCCAGCGAAACTTTCGGTCGGCTACTATAGCGTTTGCTCGTATCTGCTGACTAAGCTGCCAACGAAATTCGTCTTTTTGTGTTACTGTGCGAGCTATATCGGCATCGAACCTTCCCTGATCGCCCGCTTTCGGGTAGTTTCGCGCTATGTCGGAAAAAAATATTAGAGAATTTCCTGACGGTTCATTCCTGCGTAGTCGGACTCTTGGGTAGAGGGACGTCATGGCGCACGAGGCAGCAAGTAGTGTGCAAAGCGCGCAAACGGAAGCTGCAATAGTAAGTGCTACTGTAGGAGTCGAATTATCCTTCACTAGATTAAATAGTGATCCTCCTGCTACGCCGGTAGATGCAAGTGTTGCTCCGGTCTTGACTTCTGCATGCTTCACCCATTCATTGACTAGGCGTAGTACCTCCCAAAGTGTGCTCACATCAGTCAGGTCTGTGTCATCCTGAGCAGGTTGACTTTCGATGGGACGATCTGGAAGCTTCGGACTAGAGTCCTCTGCGGCGAGCACGCTGGTCCCTACGCTCCCTCTCTTCTTTGCTCTCAATAGCTGCACGCATTCCACTATTTGGCGAGTTCTTGCGTAGATGTTCAACATCGCTACGCTTCCTCTTCCCTTTAAGGATATATTCGCAATATTCGGAGCCATGGTTGACGCACCAGCTAGATTTCAGCACGTGACCTTTGGAATCAGTGTCACCGTCTGGGAGGCTCTCAATCGTGTCTTCGTACCAGATGGTGTCGCTTGGACCGTTTTCGCAGGAGCAGCTGTATCGAATGTAGTCGTTATTGTGCAGCTTCTCCCATATGGTTGCAGTCACCATCATTAAATGACGTTCTGTACTCTGCGCTGCCTTTGCTGCATAATTGACGGCCTTTCCGGCCCAAACGGGCTCCTGTTCTGCGGGATTACGTGGCGTGCCGAGGCGCTTAGTCAGGACCTGGCTAGCGGCAATCCCGACCTTGAACCCGGTTTCAGGTAAGCTGGGCCAACGCTTTTCTAGTCGGGATACAAGTGACTCACTGAAGGTCTTTATGGTTATCCCGGCGCAGGTTGCTCGCTCGTACCTCAGTTCTCCCCAAAAGAGGGCGAATGCACCATCTCCTTGGATGGCGATGAAATCGGCGTCAAATGAGTTGAATATCTTTACAACACGTCCTGTGCTTGCTTCATAGATGCTTGCTGTTGAGCTAGGATATTTCCGTACGCCGAGTTTTGTGGATCCTTTGAGGTCGGCTACTACGGCGACAACGTCACTCAACCTGTGCCACCTGCGTGCCTCAATAGGAAGAGTTGCAACATCGATCTGGTCTTTGTCTTCTACTTTTGGTGTTGCGTCTAACTCCTTGCGGACATCGGCGTCAAGTTCGTTAAGGAATGACAGTACGTCATTGGTCGTCAATTAGAGTCCTTTCATCGTTGGTTCGATTGGCTCCCCCGGGTATCTTACTCTGACCCACTCTAGATGGCAGCAGGCAATCTGCCGGACATCTAACATCGATAAGGCGCTGAGGCATGTACCCACGTCGGTGAGTGGGCATGGTTCTTCTGTGTCGCTATGGTCCCGCTGCCCAGTCGGCGCGACAAGCGGACCGCTCACTGAAGGGGCGCGGGCCACGGCTCGATGGGTGTAACGTTGCCTAGATGGTCGAGGAAGCGGTTAGCCTGTCGCAGGAGTTGTTGTCGAGTCTCGGACGGCGTTGGAGGCATGTGCAAGGCGTAGCCTCCAAGGCAGCTGAGCTGGCTTGGGTTCTGGATGAGGACCAACGCGAGACGTTGTTGGCAGCAGCTTGGTTGCATGATATTGGGTACGCGCCGGAACTCGCCCTTACGGGGTTTCATCCGCTGGACGGAGCCCGCTACTTACGATATCAGGCATGGCCAGCGCAGGTTGTCAACTTGGTGGCGCACCATTCGGGAGCTCGGTTCGAAGCAGCCGAACGTGGGTTGGTGCATGGCCTGAGCGAATTTGATCACGAAGATAGCCCGATTATGGACGCACTTGTAACGGCCGACTTGACTACCGGTCCAACTGGTGAACATATCGCGTACGATGAACGAATCGCTGAAATTCTCGACCGCTACCCACCCGAAGACCCGGTACATCGTACGTGGGTTGAGGCTGCACCAATCCTCAAGGAATGTGTGCTCCGTACTGAGAAACGGCTAACGGAGATTCAGCCTAGGTAGGGCCTGGTCCGGCTAGTATCAAGTGCGTGCTCGATACGCATCCGCATGGAGGAATGGATGGTAAGACTGTCGAGTTCTCGTGGGTCGATCCAGCGGACGGACTTCGTTTCGGTGTTGTCCTGATGTGGCTGCCCACCAGTCCAGCGCCCGTAGAAGCAGAGTGAGAACTGCTGTCGGACTTCTCCATCGGGGTAAGCCATGCGGTGATTGGGGTTGGTGTACGTACCGACCAGGCCGGTGACCGCAATATCGAGGCCGGTTTCTTCTTTAACCTCACGGACGGCGGTGTCGGTGATACTCTCCCCCGGGTCGTGGCCGCCGCCGGGGAGGGCCCAGAGGTCGTTGTCGACTTTGTGAATGAGCAGGATGCGGCTGTGCTCGTCGCGGATGGCGACGGTGACCGAGGGGACCACGCTGTTGATGGCCGGTGCGTTGGGGTCGTCGATGTAGTCGATGCGTGCCATGAAGCTGCGGCTCCTTACTCGGTTGGTTCGGGAGTGGCCTGGTTCCATACCCGTTCGAACGAGCGCATGTAGTGCTCCCACATGTGGCCGTCCGGCAGACGCTTCAAGTGGAGCACGGGGTTCTGCCCGGCGAGCGCACCGTGGGCGTGGCCGTTGACGAGCAGGTCTTCATCGAAGCGGTAGAGCGAGTTGTACAGGATTGTGCCGTGGGTGCGGACTTCGACGCCGTCAAGGTCGGCTACCTCGGCGAGGTAGCGCCGCATGAGCTGCACTCTGCCTTCGAGTCCACCGGGCGTGCCCTCGTCGACGGCTCGCTCGACGACTGCAGGGGCGGCCTCGTCACCGACGAGCAGCCGGAACCGCACGCCCTCGGCGGCCTTGCGCTGGATAACCGGCACGAGGTTGTACTGCTCGACGAGGAACGCGCCGGAGAAGACGAGCACGTCCATCTGCTCGCTGACGTCGCCGATGAGACGTTGCCAGGTCGGCCCGGTGATGGATGAGCGCGACGGGTAGAGCTGCACGAGCTCGTTCTCGTGACCGTTGCTCGGCAAGTCACTGACGGCCGCCGGCCATAGGTCCATCTCGCGGGTACGCAACACCGTCGCGACCTGCTGCCGGGTGGTTCGGTGCGGCTTGCGGGTCTCGTTCCCGATCCAGCGTTCGACGGTCTTCGGGTCGACGCCGACCTTGGTCGCGAGGACGTCGACGGTCAGTCCGGCCGCGATCATCGCGGTCCGGAGTCGATCATTCGCCATCGCGGTTACCTCGTGGGACGTTTCGGGACGTTTTCGGGACGTTCATGCAGCTCAGGACGTCTCAAGGCGTCGCTGTGAACGTGGTGTAGACGTCCGCTGACATGCGGTTTCCTAGGGACATGGCACAGGCGATCACCGCCACAACGACGAACTGGGGAGGAAGCCATGTCCCGCAAGCAGACCATGCCGACCATGCCCGCACAGAGCGGCTCGGGCGTGCTGTCGAAATTCCTCGGAGTCCTGGCCTTGCTCAGCATGTTCGTGCTCGTGGTCAAGCACCCGGTCGAGGCCGCCGAGTGGACCGTCTCGGCGTTCGGAGTTCTCGAGTCCGTGGCGGAGGGCGTCGCGAACTTCATCAACCAGCTTTCGTAGGCCGCTGCCGGCGCTCGATGTCCGAGACGCGTTCCTGCAGCTCGGTCACAGTCGCACGAAGCGTGGCGACTTCCTGCCGGAGCTCGTCGAGTGTCTCGGGCGGCTGTGGCGCCGGCTGTGTGTCGCTGACGTACACGCCGACCGAAGGGCGGGCGACCACCCAACCTTCGTCCTGCAGGATGCCGACCGCCTTCTGGGCGGTGACCAGGGAAACGCCCTCCTGCTTTGCCAACTCGCGGTTGCTCGGGAGCTTGGTTCCCGGCTGGAGCCGGCCTGTGCGGACGGCTTGGCGAAGTGTTTCCGCGACGCGCTCGAACGGCGCCATGCCCGTACTGCTGCTTGCCACACACCGAGCGTACCGCGCCTGACCAACCCTGACCTAGTTCACGCAGATGGAGTAACGACACAGTGACATGGTCTGACATATGTTGGTCCATGTCAGACCGACAAAGGAGGACACAGGTGAGGACCACACGAATCGCAAGTCACCAGGCCCGCGAGGTCGTGGCTGTGGCGACGGACGCGGACATCCGCGAAGCGCAGTGGGAGGAGGACGCGCACGTGGAGCGGGAGGAGATCGAGCGGCTGCTCGACGAGGTCGACCGGGAGTTGGCCGAGGAGGAGCAGCTGGCTGCGATGCGGCTCGATCGGTCGTTCACCGACGCGCGGTTGGCGTGGCGCGCGGCGCGGCGGGGCGAACGAGCGGTGCTGCGGGCGTTGCCGTCGCGGTGGGACGTGGTCGAGCTGGGGGAGGAGGCCGCCTGATGGCAACGAGGGTGACCTGTGTTGATCCCGGTCCGGCCGCTTCCGCCAAGAACACCGCCGGACCGGGACTCCCCGACAACTCGCGTAACGACTCGAAGGGAAGGCGCCCGATGGTAGACGAGCACCGTACTCCGCAGACAGAGCCCGAGCGGGTGTTCCCGATCCCGCGGCCGGCCTCGGGTAACGATCCGCGGTTCACCCTCGGACTGCTGCTCGACGTGAAGCAGGTCCTGGTCCAGCACGGCTACCCGATGGACCAGGCCACCGGCCCCGACCATCTCGCGCTGAAACAGGCCCTGTTCCGCTTCCTCTACGCCTCCACCGACGGGGGTGAGCGGTGATGTCGACCTTCGACGTGCTCGCCCGCTACGGCACGGCGGTGCTGCTGCGGTTCGCCGGGGCGGTCGTGTTGTTCCTGCTGCTGCACCTCGTGCGTATCCCGCTCGTGCTCGCCGCCCGGGCGTTGGAGACCGCGATGCGCCGCCTCGACGCCTACACCGCGCGCCACACCGCCCGGCCGCCGCGTCAGCCGATCAACCACTACTTCACTCAGTCGGAAGGAGCGCGCGCCCATGTCTGAGCACACCGGACCCTGCTCGACCCCGTCTCGGGACACCGACCGCACACAGCACGAGTCGACCCGCACCGATGTGGTCGTGACCTGGATCGGCTGGCACCTGGGCGAACTGCTCGCCGTCGGGGTGCCGCTGGTGCTCGCGCTCAGCGTGTCCCTGTGGTTCCTCGGCCTCGCCGTGCTGATCGGCGCCACCTGGGCCGTCCACGAGGTGCGGCTCGCCCGTGAGCAGCGCGCCCTGCGAGCGGCCGCAGAGCGTCGCCGGCTCACCTCGGCGTCGTCGACCGACGAGCAGCACGAGCCCGTGAGCAACGGTGAGGAGGCGAGCGCGTGAGCACCTGGCGAGAGGAACGCAGGAGGGACAAGGCCGCCGACGCCGAGCAGAAGCGCGCTGACGCCAAGGCGGCCGCCGAAGCCGAGGCGATCCGCACCGCGGCCATGACCGAGGCCGACCGCGAGGCCGAAGCTCAGCGGTTCCAGCAGCAGCGTGAACGCGAGCAGCAGCGCCAGGAGGACAAGCGGCGTCGCGCCGAGCGTCGCCGCGCGGCACTGTCAGCACTGCGCACGTGGGCCGCGCGGCACGTGGTCGACCTGCTGATCTACCCGATCGCGCTGGTGTCGTTCGTGCTGGCGGCCCCGGCGATGGCCGACTACGGCAGCGAGGTCTACGGCTCGGGGCTCGGTGTGCTGCTGCCCGGCATCACCGAGCTGGGCATGTGGGCGTTCGCCGTGGCCGTGCAGGTCTCCCGTACCCGCCATCCCGAACGGCCGGTGTGGTCGCTGCAGGTGGGTGTGTGGGTGTTCGGCGGCGTCGCCTTCGCGCTCAACGCCCTGCACGGCCTCGCCACGCAGTGGGAGCACGGCGCGGTCATGGGCATCGTCGCGGTGGCCGGCGTGGTGGCGCATCAACTCACCGTTGCCTCGCCGCCCCGGTCCCGTGTCGAGCGCGCCGACGCCCGGATCGCGAGGCAGGCCACCCGCAAGGTCACCCGCGTCCGGAAGGCGGCCGTGCGGCAGGCCGTCGCCGAGATCGACAGGGACGGCACCGCGCGACTGGTCTACGCCCCCGGCAGGTACGTGCTGGGCAAGCGTCGCCGGCTCGAAGCCGCGATCGTTCCGGGGCTGCCGGTCGAGTCGACACCCGCCGACGAGGGGGACGCGCTCGATCGCGAACTGGCCGACCTGCTCGCCACCACGGGGGAGTGGACCACTGCCGACGCCGACGGCGTCGACCCGGTGGCCGAGGGCGACGAGCACGGCCCGGTGGCCACGCTCGACCACAGCGGTGACCAGCGAGAGTCGAGGGTCGGTCGGGCACCGATACAGCCCCGCCCGGGCCGTTCGATCGAGCAACTGCGCGCCGAACTGCGCGCGGCCGTCGAGGCCGATCCGCCGCGGGTCGACCCGACCTCGGCGGAGTCCATCCGCAAGGCGCTGCGGTGCTCGGCGGCCCGCGCACGCCAGCTCCGCGACGAGCACGGCCGCGACGCTCGCTGAGACGGGGAGGACCGATGACGACCGAACAGCACGGAACGGACCAGGGCGAGGAACTGGCCCGCGTCCACTACCTGCCCGCACAGCGGCAGGACACCGACGAGGCGACGTCGACACCTGGTGAGGTGATCGAGGGTGAACTCGTCACCGACGCCGAGTACGCCCGCCTGACCAGTGAGAAGGCGAAGGCCCTGGCCCGCTACGAGGGCTACAAGCACGACCTCGTCACCGCCGGGCATATCACCCGCCGCGTCGCCACGCACGAACGCACGAAGACCGCCACCCGCACGGCCGTACGGCACGTGCTCTACGTCCCGGCCGGCGCGGCAAGCTTCGCCCGCCGGGCGTGGGAGTCCCGCACGACGTCACGCTACGAGCGCCAGATGCGCGCCGCCGAAACCGCGGGTGACCTCGACCGGCTGCAGGAGTGGGAATCCCGCGCCGAGATGTTCAAGGAACGTCGCCACAAGCGCGTCATGGACTGGATCGGTGCCCCGTTCCAACTGGTCAAGGCCCTTGCCGTGGCAGCGGTGTCGGTGATGGGGCTGCTGCTCGCCCTCGGCGTCGTCCTGGCCGTGGCCGACTCCGACGCCGGGTTGGTGCTCGCACCGATCGGTGGCTTCCTCGACCTCGTCCAGTGGAGTGCCTGGGCCGTCACGGTCGTCTGGGGGCCGCTCATGCTCGCCGCGCCGTGGGTCGTGGTGCTGGTGCTGTGGAACGAGGGCCGGCGACGGGCGAGCGTGCCGAACTGGCTCGCCGCCGGCACCGCCACACGGGAGGATGTCGTGATCGACGAGCGCAGCATCGCGCACGCCCTGAGCCACCTCGGCCTCTCACCACTGACGAAGTTCTTCAAGGACGGCGGTGTGCTGCAGTACACCAAGGTCCCCGCCCGCGACGGTGTCGGTGTGTCCTGCCAGCTTCGCCTTCCGGCAGGGGTGGCCGCCTCCGACATCATCGAGAACAAGGACCGCCGCAAGCGGCTGGCCGGCGCGTTCCAACGCGCCATGATCGAGGTGTGGCCGTCGACCGGGGCCGACGAGGGACTGCTCGACCTGTGGGTGGCCGACTCCGGCGCGTTGGAGGTACCGACCGCGCCGTGGCCGTGGCTGGAACAGCGCGACCCGGTCGACTTCTACGAAGGCGTCCCGGTCGGTGTCGACCTGCGGGGAGACGCCGTCATCGCACCAACGGACGGTGCGTCCTACCTCGTCGGCGGCAGGCCCGGACAGGGCAAGTCGAGCTTCACCCGGCTGCTTGCCCTCGGCGCCTGCCTCGACCCGAACGCCGAACTGTGGGTGCGCGTGCTCGCCGACAACGCCGACTTCGAGGACATGGCGCCGCGCCTGTCCCGCTATTCGGCGGGTATGGGCGACGACGTCGCCGCCGCGGCCCTGCAGGACCTCTACGACCTGCGCGCCGAGATGGAACGGCGCGGCAAGGTGATGAAGGCCAAGCGGGCGGGTTCCGCCCGCGACGCCGGGCTGCACCCGATCCTGGCGATCTTCGACGAAGTGCACCGCGGCTTCCAACACCGCGAGCTGGGTAAGGAGATGGCGTTCATCGGTGAGGACGTCATCAAGCAGGCCCGCAAGTACGGGATCATCGTCGTCTTCGCCACGCAGTCGCCGACCGCGACGAGCATCCCGAAGGGCGTGACCCGTGAGGTGATCTGCCGGGTGGCGTTCTCGGTGATCGACCAGGTCGGCAACGACGCCCTGCTCGGTGACGGCAACTACAAGCGCGGTGTCCGCGCGACCGAGCTACGGCCCGGCAGCCCCGAATACGCCGGTGACCGGGGCACCTGCCTCACCGTCGGTGTGGTTCCCGGTAAGGACTGGTCCATGGTCCGGTCGCACTTCGTCAGCCTCGACCAGGCCGCCGAGGTCGCCGAGCACGCCCTCGCCCTGCTGCACGGCCGGAACGTGCCGAGCACCGAGACCGACACCGACGACGGCCCGGACCCGCTCGCGGACATCGCTACCGTCCTCGGTGACAAGCCACGTCTGCGGACACAGGAAGTGCTGCAGGGGCTCACCGAGCTGAACCGCGGCACCTACGGCCGGTGGACGTTCACCGACCTGACCGCCTACCTCGCCGAGCACGGCGCCGAGCCGTACAAGAGCGACGGCAAGAAGGTCGTCAGCGCCGAGGCAATTCGGGACGCACTCACCAAGCGTGACCGACCGGGCTCCGGTCCGGCCGGCGAACACCAGGGAGACGACTGAGGGAGCCGACAGGGACGGAGGGAGTTCTCCCTACCTCGGTCCCTCGGTCTCCTCCCTCGCTCGACCAGGAACAACTCCCCTCAGGGACCGCAGGGAGCCGTACCGATCCCGGCCGCTGAAGGCTCGGACGCACCGTGTTCCGTCGACGGTCGCTCGGCTCCCTTCCTGCTCGTAGATCACTACTCAAAGTCACTGGAATCGAAGGAGCTTGTGGGCATGTCTTCTGCCGACATCCTGCGTGAGTGGGCGCTGTACTGCGCCGCGATGGGGTGGCCCGTGTTCCCTCTCGTATCTGCCACGAAGCGGCCCGCGATCCGTGGGTGGGAGCAGCGCGCCACCGTTGACCGCGATCGGATCGCGCGGTGTTGGGAGGCTGGTACTTACAACATCGGGGTGGCGACCGGGCCGTCGCGGTTGCTGGTGGTCGACCTGGACACCGCTAAGCAGCCGGGCGAGCGCGACGGCGTGACCGCTTTGGCCGAGTTCGCGGCCGGGCGGGGTGTTGGGCTGCCGGAGACCTACACGGTGGCCACGCCCTCGGGTGGGCGGCATCTGTACTTTGCCCTGCCGGACGGAGTGAGGCTGCGCAACACCGCCGGCCTGCTTGCCCCGCGGGTGGATACCCGCAGCGGCGGGGGCTACGTGGTCGCGCCCGGCTCGGTGGTCGCCGAGGGCGGGTACGAGCTG
>NZ_KB912557.1:28936-34629 GCF_000383775.1 Saccharomonospora halophila 8 | reverse complement strand
GCACGTGGGCCGCGCCCGTACGGGTGGGCTCACCTGGGCCGACCTCGGATTGTCGCCGGATGATCTGGCCTGGCACGAGCGGGCCGCCTGCCGGGAGACCGACCCGGATGCGTTCTTCCCGGACGAGCACGGCCAGATGTTGCACCTGGCCGTCGCCCGCCGTGTCTGCCGGGCGTGCCCGGTGCAGGCCGAGTGCCGCGACTACGCCCTGGCCCGTCCGGCCCTGGTGGGTGTCTGGGGCGGGCTGACCGTCAACGAGCGCATCCGGCTGCGCCGCACGTTGGGATCGACCGAGCAGGAGACCGCGTAAATGTCGAACTCCGTCCGCCCGCTGCGGGTGCTGTCCGACCCGCCCGAGGCCGATACGGACACCGCCGAGGCGCACGCCCACGCCGAGGTCGCCCGTGCCCGTGCGGAGTTGCCGACGTTGGACGAGGCGGTGTTCGACTGCTACCTCGGCTACCTCGTGCGGCAGGTGGAGCCCACCAGCGAGGCTGACCCGGTCGCGGTGCTGGCCTCGCTGTTGGCCGCCGCCGGGGTCGCGTTGGGCCAGAAGCCGCACGTGCGGGCCGGGGACGACGCGCACCCGCTGTTGGTGTGGCCGCTGATCGTGGGCCGCACCAGCAGCGGCCGCAAGGGCACCTCCTGGTCCAGCGCCCGCCGACTGCTCGCCGCCGCCGACGAGCAGTTCACCCGCACCAACGTCAAATCGGGGCTGTCGTCGGGGGAGGGGTTGGCGCAGTGCTTCGCCCTCGACGACGAGGCCGAAGCCGCCGGCGAGCGGGACCTGCGGCTGCTGGTGATGGAATCCGAGTGGGCCGGGGTCATGGCGAAGATGCGCCGCGAGGGCAACAGCCTCTCCGCCATCCTGCGCGCCGCCTGGGAAGGCGGCGACCTGTCCACCCTGACCGTGGCGCAACGGGTCGCGCCCAGCTCCCACGTGGGCATCCTCGCCCACATCACACCGGGCGAGTTCCGCGCCAAGGTCTCGGCCGAGGACATGGCCGGCGGCACCTACAACCGCTTCCTCCCGCTGGCCGTGGCCCGGTCAAAGTTCCTGCCGTTCAGCCAAGGCGCCCCCGACGACCTCGTGCGCAGCCTCGGACAGGGACTCGCCGAGCGGGTCGCCGCGGGCTCACAACTCGGGCTGCTCGGCTTCACCGACACCGCCGCCGAACTGTGGCGCAGCCTCTACATCGAGTTCTCCACCGACCAACACGACCGCCCCCAGGTCGAGCAGTTCGTCTCCCGCGCCGTGCCCAACTGCCTGCGCATCGCCGGCATCCACGCCGCCCTCGACGGACAGCCGGCCATCCACCCCGCCCACCTGACCGCCGCGGCCGCGCTCGTGCGCTACTGCATCGACTCCGCCCGCGCCGTCTTCACCGACACCGCCACCCCCGCCCGCCTCGCCGCCTGGATCGCCGAAGCCGGCGAACACGGCCGCACCCGCAAAGACATCACCACCGGCTTCTTCGGCGGCAACAAGAAAGCCGACGACGTCACCGCCATGCTCGACCAACTCATCGACGCCGACCGCATCACCCGCCACCACCAACGCCCCGACAGCGGCAAAGGCCGAAGCATCGAGATCTACACCGCCCGCACACCCAACACCACGAACCAAACGAACTAACGAACAAACCCACTGACCAGCACAAACACCGCCGCAGCAGGCCGCATTAGTTCGTAACCTACGAACTAATGAACCGCCGACACCCGGCGAAGTCGCAGGTCACAGCATTCCTTCGTTAGTTCGTTTCCTCCGTCGCCCCGCCCGTACCTGCCGCAGAGAAGGAGCGAAGCGCCATGCCACGTCCGCAGCGTGCCCACTTCCAGCTCGACCACAAGGAGTCCACGACCACATGGGGACCCAGCGTCAGCACCTCACGATCGCCGCGTTCTGCGAAGAGTTCGAGATAGCCCGGTCGACCTTCTACCAGTGGCGCACGAAGGGTCTCGCGCCGCGCTGCATCAAGCTGCCGAACGGCGAGATCCGTATCCGTCGCGTCGACGTCGAACGCTGGCTCGACAGCAGGGAGGAAGCGGCCTGATGGCGAAGACCTACGACGTCCGGGTGTGGAGCATCAAGCCACGCAAGGACAAGCAGGGCAAGGTCACCAGCTACGGCGTGCGGTGGCGAGTGGCCCAGCAGCAGCCGTTCTTGAAGTCCTTCAAGACCAAGGCGGCGGCGGACAGCTTCCGGGCCGAACTGTTGTCCGCGCAACGTGGAGGCGAAGCATTCGACACTGATACGGGTTTCCCGGTCTCACTGACGCGTACGGCGAACGAGTTGACCTGGTTCGACTTCGCACAGCGCTACGTCGACATGAAGTGGCCGCGTGCCGCGGCGAAGTCGCGCGTGGGCAACGCCGACACGTTGGCCTCGGCCACGATGGCGATGCTGTCGACCGACCGGGGCAAGCCCGAGGAACGAGTGCTGCGGAAGGCGATGACCGGATGGGCATTCAATACCCGGCGTCGCGACGAGCCGAAGCCGGACCACATCGCCCGCGCACTCCGGTGGCTGACGGCTAATACGGTTCCGGTCTCACGGCTCGACGAGCCCGCGGCCATGCGTGCACTGCTCGAAGCCATCGCGACCAAGCTCGATGGCACGCCGGCGAGTGCGAAGACGGTCGCGCGCAAGCGAGCCGTGCTGCACAACGCGCTCGAATACGCCGTCGAGTTGAACGTGCTCACACGCAATCTGCTGCCCTCGGTGAAGTGGACCGCGCCGAAGGAGGCGAAGGCGATCGACCGGCGCGCGGTCATCAATCCCGAGCAGGCACGCCGACTGCTCGATGCTGTGGGACGCCAGTACGTGAACGGACAGCCGCGCCGGTCGTCCGGACCGATGCTCGTCGCCTTCTTCGCGTGTCTGTACTACGCGGGATTGCGCCCGGAAGAAGCCGTCATGCTGAGCAAGACCGACTTGCAGCTCCCGGAGAACGGCTGGGGTGAGCTGCTGCTGTCCCGCACCGCCCCGACCGCCGGCGCCGCCTGGACCGACTCCGGGCACCGCCGCGATCGTCGGCAGCTCAAACAGCGGGGGAGGGGAGAGGTGCGGCACGTACCGTGCCCGCCGCCACTCACCGAGCTGCTGCACGCACACCTGAAGCGGCACGGGACCGCGGGTGACGGTCGGCTGTTCCGAAACCTCACAGGTGGGCTCGTGGGCGAATCCACGATCGCGCGGGTGTGGGACAAGGCCCGCAGAACGGCGCTCACAGAAGCCGAGTACGCCTCCGTACTCGCCCGAAGGCCCTACGACCTGCGGCACGCCTGTGTGTCGACGTGGCTCGCGGCCGGCGTGCCCTCGACGCAGGTGGCCGAGTGGGCCGGCCACTCCGTAGCCGTCCTCCACCAGATCTACGCCAAGGTCCTCGCCGGCCAGGAGGAGGCCGCCCGCGAGCGCATCGACCGGGTGCTCGGGCTCCCCACAGCTGAGTCTCGTTCCACACCGGTGCCACAGACGCCGGACGACGGCGGTACATAGCCGGACACGGCCGGACGGTACGAGAACGGCCCCTCACCGCGTTTGTGCAGGTGAGGGGCCGTTTCGTGTGGTTGCGGAGGGTGCCCCCGGTGCGACTCGAACGCACACTGGACGGATTTTGAGTCCGCTGCCTCTGCCGATTGGGCTACGGGGGCGTGGTGACGCGCACTTTACTCCCCGTCGTCCGGAGCCGGACACCGGGTCGGCGGTCGCGGGTGGTGGGCCGGAACACCTGCGCAGTGGCGATCACCGCACGTGGCGAACGCCATCACGACCCGGGCCGTTGTTACCGGTAGCCTTTCCCCTAGCGGAACGCCGCTGTCAACCGTACCCGTCGAACGCCAGGAGGAACCCCGGTGAGCGAAGCGGCTACCGAGCCCAACGACGCCGCCGCCACGCCCCAGCGCCGTGTGCTCGTCGCCGAGGACGAGGCGCTGATCCGTCTCGACCTCGTCGAGATGCTCCGCGAAGAGGGTTACGAGGTGGTCGGTGAGGCCGGAGACGGGGAAGAGGCCATCAAACTCGCCACCGATCTGCGACCCGACCTGGTCATCCTCGATGTGAAGATGCCCAAGCTCGACGGCATCGACGCCGCCGCGAAGATCACCGGAGACCGGATCGCTCCCGTCGTGATCCTGACGGCGTTCAGCCAGCGGGACCTGGTGGAGCGCGCCCGCGAGGCGGGCAGCATGGCGTACCTGGTCAAGCCGTTCGCCAAGCGTGACCTGGTGCCCGCCATCGAGCTCGCGGTCAGCCGCTTCTCCGAGCTGAAGGCCCTGGAGTCGGAGGTCGCCGGGCTCAACGACCGCCTGGAGACCCGCAAGCTGATCGACCGCGCCAAGGGCCTGCTCATGACCCATCAGGGCCTCACCGAGCCGGACGCCTTCCGCTGGATCCAGCGCACCGCGATGGACCGGCGGACCACCATGAAGGCTGTCGCCGAGGCGGTCATCGACAACTTCGGCACCGACAAGGACAAGAACAAGTAGGCCGACCTCCCCCCGGTCGCGCCCGGCGCGGGCCGGCCGGTCGTTCTCAGGAGTTCGGCGCCTTGAACGACGCCTTCCGCGCCGCCTTCGCGATGTCCGCGTCCGGGTGGTGGCGGCCGATCAGGGTGAGCACCGTGTGCCGGTGCGGGTGGTCGAGGCGCCACATCGTGTCGAACACCGACTCCTCGCCCGGGCGCACGGCCTCGGCCAGGTTCCCCGCCAGGTCGTCGGGCAGATCCTCCTCGTCGACCGCGCAGTAGAGATCGAGCAACAGCCACGCGAGGTCCTCGTCGTCCTGCTCGAACTCGGGCGCGGGGCCGTGCAGGTCGGCCAACGCCTGCTTGGCGTACGGGCGTAACGCGGGCTCGTCGAGCAGTTCGCGCCAGACCGCGTCCGCCCCGAGCTCCCGGAGCAGGGACGTGGCGATGAGACGTTCGTCCGGGCCCGCCTCCCGGGCCGCGTCCGCGAGCGCCCGCGCGGCCGTGTCGGCGTCGCGGACCGCGCGCCAACCCTGCCATTCGTCCCGCAGGTCGTCGTCGGTGCCCGTGGTCCCGACCGCGAGCAGGTCTTCCGCGGGCATCTCCTCGGGCGGTGGGAGCAGCGGGATCTCCAGATCGTCGCTGAGCTCCGTCCACAGTGCGTAGAGACCGAGTGGACGCAGCCGCACGACGTCGACCTCGTCGATGTCGACCGCGCCGAGGTCGGCCAGCCGTGCGTAGAGCACCCGTGCGGGGTCGCCGTGCACGGCGACCCAGTCCTCCCACGCCTCGTCCGCCCGTCCCGCGGACAGATCGTTCACCGCCATCTGCCGGATCATGCCGCTGACCCGGGCCAGGGGGAGCCCGTCCCGCCGTGCCGCGAACAGTGGCAGCAGGGTGCTGCCCGCCGGGCGCAGGTCCAGGTCGATCTCGGCGGCACGCTCGGCGTCGGTCAGCATGCTCCACGCGCTCATCTCCGTGAGCGCCTGCCGCCAGACGAGCAGCACGGTGTCGTCGTCCCCGTCCGCCCATTCGTCGGCGACCTCCCCGGCGACCGCCCCGGTGTCCTCCACGTCCACGAAGCCGAGCGCCTCGGCCAGCTCCCACAGCTGCGCCAGTTCCGCGAGGCGTGCGTCGCTGTCCGGGGCGAGGTCGGGGTCGCCGAGGGCGAGTTCGTCCACCGCCGCCGCCGCGTCCGCGGGCTCGGGGTCGCCTTCCGCGGTCACG
>NZ_KB912557.1:12459-28836 GCF_000383775.1 Saccharomonospora halophila 8 | reverse complement strand
GACCCAGCGGGCCAGCGCCAGGACGCGGGCCAGCCGTGGACTCGCGCGTGCCTCGTCCGCGAGTTCGGCCTCGTCCGGCAGCCGCAGCGGCGGCAACCGGTCCGTCCCGAACACCGCGACCAGGTCGGCCACCTCCTCCGCGTCCTCGTCCTCCCCGGTGCCGGCGGAGTCCCCGGATCCGGCGGACCCGTCCGCCTCCCGCCCTTCGGGCTCCGTCCCGACGAGGTCGTCGAACGCCCCCGCGACCTCCTCGGCGAGCACGGCGTCGCCGAACTCCTCCGCCGCGGCGTCGATCTCCCGCCGCAGCTTCGCCCCGAGCGTGGCCGGAACGAGGCCGGTGTCGGCGGCGTACTCCACGACGGCCCGGGCCGCGTCCAACACCGCGTCGATCCGGTCCGTACCCACCCGGTCGGGGCAGTGGTCGAGCAGCAGCTCGGTCGCGGTGCCCTCCGTCAGACCCCGCAGATCGGTGACACCGAGGTCCTCCGACAGCGCCTCGAGGACCACACCGAGGCCGTCGGCGTCCGGGACGGACCGGCGGCCGGACTCTGCGGCCCACCGGGTGACGGCGTCGATGACGGCGGCGATCTCGTCGTGTCGCATCGGGCGAGGTTATCGCCGGTTCCGGGCGGCGCGCCGCCCGACGGGGCGCGGGTGTGGACAACCGGCGGGTCGCCCTGTCCCGGGGACAGCGGCTGTGGACGGTCCCGGTGTCGAACGGTTCCGACGATTCACGCCGCGGGCGGACGGGGCCGGACCACGCAGGTGAGCCGGGCGGTACAGCTGCGTCTGCCCGCGTCGTCGCTGATCGTGATGTCGGCGGTGACCGTGCCGCGTCCCACGTGCAGCGGGGTCGCCACCCCGGTGACGTGCCCGGAGGTGACCGCGCGGTGGTGGGTGCAGGACAGCTCCAGTCCCATCGCGACCCGGTCGGCCCCCGCGTTCAGGGCCGCGACCGTGGAGCCGAGGGCCTCCGCGAGGACGGCGTTCGCGCCCCCGTGCAGCAACCCGTACGGCTGAAGATTTCCCTCGACCGGCATCGTGACGGTGACCCGTTCCGGGGACAACTCGGTGAAGCTGAGTCCCACCTTGTCGTTGAGTTGCTGCTCGGCGATCTCCGGGCTGATGCCGGACAGCTCCTCACGGACTCGCTCCTCGGACACGTGCTCGGTCACTCGCGGCTCCTCGGTCGACACGACGGGCCAGGCTGTCGGCCCCTCAGCCTAGACTCACGGGGGTGAGCCCCAACGAGAACACCTCCGTAGCGAACGACACACCGCGGCTGCTGCTGATCGACGGCCATTCCATGGCGTATCGCGCGTTCTTCGCCGTACCCGCCGACCGGTTCCAGACCTCCACCGGCCAGGTGACCAACGCGGTGTTCGGGTTCACCTCGATGTTGATCAACCTGCTGCGGGACGAGAACCCCACCCACCTCGCGGTCGCGTTCGACGTGTCGCGGCAGACCTTCCGCACGGAGGTGTTCGAGGACTACAAGGCGAACAGGTTGACCACACCCGACGAGTTCCGGGGCCAGGTGGAACTCGTCCGGGAGGTCCTCGCCGCCCTCTCGATCCCGGTGCTGGACAAGGAGGGTTACGAGGCCGACGACGTGATCGCCACGCTGACCACGCAGGCCGAGAACGAGTACGACGTCCTGATCTGTACCGGGGACCGGGACGCGCTGCAGCTGGTCAACGACTCGGTGACCGTGCTCTACCCCCGTAAGGGCGTGTCCGACCTCGTCCGCTTCGACCCGGCCGGGGTGGAGGAGAAGTACGGACTCTCGCCGGACCAGTACCCGGACTTCGCCGCCCTCCGCGGCGACCCGTCGGACAACCTGCCCGGCATCCCGGGGGTGGGGGAGAAGACCGCGACGAAGTGGATCCGCCAGTTCGGCTCGCTCGACGCGCTCGTCGACCGGGTGGACGAGGTCAAGGGCAAGGTCGGCGACACGCTCCGGGCGAATCTCGACTCCGTGGTGCTGAACCGGCAACTCACCGAGCTCATCCGACAGGTGCCGCTGGAGGTCACTCCGGACGACCTCGCGCTGCGTCCCTGGGACCGCGACGCGGTGCACCGGGTCTTCGACGAGCTCGAGTTCCGTGTCCTGCGCGACCGGCTGTTCGCGTCCCTGTCCAGTGCCGAGCCGGAGGCGGACGCGGGCTTCGAGGTCACGGGCACCGCGCTGGAGCCGGGCACCGTGTCCGACTGGTTGGCGCGCAACGTCCCCCGCGGCAGCACGGTGGGGTTGTCCGCGCGGACCACCGGCGCGTCGGTGGAGGCGGACCTGCGGTCGCTGGCCCTGTCGACCGCGGACGGCCACGGCGCCTACATCGACGTCGCCACGGTGACCGAGGACGACGACCGCGCCCTCACGGCCTGGCTGGCCGATCCGGAGGTGGCCAAGGTCGGGCACTCGTTGAAGGCGGCGCTGCACGCGCTGCGGGCACGGGGATGGTCCCCCGCGGGGCCGGCGATGGACACCGAGCTCGCCGCGTATCTCGTGCGGCCGGGGCAACGGTCGTTCGAGCTCGACGACCTGGTCCTGCGGTATCTGCGCCGGGAGTTGACGTCCGAGACGCCGGACGACGGGGCGCAGATGTCGCTGTTGGACACCGGCGACACCGACACCGAACACGTGCACGCCGAGTTGGTCCGCGCCCGCGCCGTGGCGGAGTTGTCCGGCGTCCTGGCCGACGAGCTCACCACCATCGGCGGCGCGGACCTGCTCCGCGACATCGAGATGCCGCTGCTGTCGGTGATCACCGAAGTCGAGGCGGCGGGGATCGCCGTGGACGCCGACGCGCTGACCACGCTGGAGACGCACTACGCGAGCCGGGTGAAGGAGGCCACCGAGAACGCGTACTCGGTGATCGGCAAGCAGATCAACCTGGGCTCACCGAAGCAGCTCCAGGTCGTGCTCTTCGACGAGCTCGGCATGCCGAAGACGAAACGCACCAAGACCGGCTACACCACCGACGCCGACGCCCTCCAGACCCTCTACGAGAAGACCGAACACCCGTTCCTGGCCCACCTGCTCGAACACCGGGACGCCACCCGCCTGCGCACCACCGTCGAGGGACTGATCAAGGCGATCGGGGACGACGGCCGCATCCACACCACGTTGCACCAGACGATCGCCGCCACCGGACGGCTGTCGTCGGTCGACCCGAACCTGCAGAACATCCCGATCCGGACCGACGAGGGCCGTCGCATCCGCGACGCCTTCGTCGTCGGCGCGGGCTACTCCCAGCTGATGACCGCCGACTACAGCCAGATCGAGATGCGCATCATGGCGCACCTGTCCGGGGACGCGGCGCTCATCGAGTCGTTCCAGTCCGGCTTCGACTTCCACGCGTCCACGGCGGCCCGGGTGTTCGGGGTGGAACCGACCGAGGTCGGCGGGGAACAGCGCGCCAAGATCAAGGCGATGAACTACGGACTGGCGTACGGCCTGTCCGCGTACGGGTTGTCCCAGCAGCTGCGTATCTCCACCGAGGAGGCACGCGGGCTGATGGACGACTACTTCGCGGGCTTCGGCGGCGTGCGGGACTACCTGCGCGGCGTCGTCGACCAGGCCGCGAAGGACGGCTACACCCAGACCCTCTTCGGCCGCCGCCGTTACCTGCCCGACCTCACCAGCGACAACCGGCAGCGCCGCGAGATGGCGGAGCGTATGGCGCTCAACGCACCCATCCAGGGGAGCGCGGCCGACATCATCAAGGTCGCCATGCTCGGGGTGCACCGGGCGCTGACGGACTCGGAACTGCGCAGCCGGGTCCTGCTGCAGGTGCACGATGAACTCGTGCTGGAGGTCGCCGACGGGGAACAGGCCGACGTGGAGGCGCTGGTGCGGCGCGAGATGGGGGCGGCCTACCCGCTCTCGGTGCCGCTGGAGGTCTCGGTCGGGTTCGGGCGGTCCTGGAACGAGGCCGCCCACTGAGCCGCCCACCACGGACACCGACCACCCCGCACCCTCCCCGTCCGTTGCGCGCGGGAGATTAGCGGGTCACTCGTTCGGGTATTCGCAGGTCATGACAGGACCGTATGCACTGATCCTGGCCGGTTCGGGAATGTTGAAGGACGTGGCCGAGCAGTTGACCCGGGACGGCTGGCACGTTCTGCTGCCCTGCCGTCGCTACAGCCCGGTCCCGGTCACCCCGGACGGTGACCCTGTGGGCCGGGCGTTGTGGATCGAGGCCGACTGGGACGAGCCCGAGGAGCTGGCCCGCCGGGTCGCCGCGACCACCCACGGGGCTCCGGTGGATCTGCTGGTGGACTGGCTGCACGAGTCGCACCGCCGCCCCGTGCTGGCGGCCGTCGCCGGACTGCTGTCGCCCACGGCGCCGGTCGTCGACGTACGTCCGGCGAACGAGTCCCCCGCAAGCCCGACGCTGCCGCGGCCGGAGCCGGTTCTCGGGGAGCGGCCCACCCAGGAGGTCCTGTTGGGCGAGACCTCCGGTCTCCACCCCGAACGGCCGCTCGCGCACCGGGAGACCGTGGCCGGGGTGCTCAACGCGACCCGCCGGGCCCTCGACGGGGCGCCGTCCTCACTGCACCTGGTCGGAGAGCGCAGGCCCCGCCCGCGTATCCCGCGTCCCCGCCTGCACTGGGACGAGACGGTCGCTCCCGCGGTGCCGCGGCCACGTGTCGGCACCCCGTGAGCCGGCGACGTTCGGTACGTGGTCCGTAGCGCAGCGCCGTCCGGGGCCGCCATGGCTCGGTGCCCCGGCGCCCGGCGACACACCCGGGCGGTGTCGGTGTCCTACTCCGCGACGCAGCGGAAGATCGCCGTGCCGGGGAACAGTTTGCCGCGCAGCGGGCTCCACTGGCCCCATACGCGGGTATGGCCCTCCGGCCATTCCGGTTCGATCAGGTCGCGCAGTCGGAACCCGGTGTCCGTCAGCGCGCGCACGTAGTCGCCGAGCGTGTGCTGGTACTCGACGTAGGTCGCGGCCCCGGAGTCGTCCACCTCGACATAGGGTGTGCGGTCGAAGTAGGGCTGGCTCGCGGTGAGACCGGCGGGGCCGGGGTCGTCCGGGAAGATCCAGCGCATCGGGTGGGTCACGGAGAACACCCAGCTCCCGCCGGGCCGCAGTACCCGCCGGACCTCCGCGAACACGGCCGCGGGCGAGGGCACGAACGGGAGCGCGCCGAACGCGGAGCAGACGACGTCGAACCGGTCCCCGGCCAGGGGTAGGTGCTCGGCGTTGGCCTGGACCAGGGCCGGGTGCAGGCCGGTGTCCCGGTTGGCGGCCCGGGCGTGGTCGAGCATGCGGCCGGACAGGTCCACGGCGACCACCCGCGCACCCCGCCCGGCAAGCCAGCGCGCGCACGGTGCGGAGCCGCACCCCACCTCCAGCACGTCGGCGTCGGTGACGTCGCCGAGCAGATTCACCTCGGCCTCGCGGAGTCCCTCGGGGCACCACAGGAAGTCGGCCGCCCCCAGGAAGTCACCGTGGGCGCGGTGATAGTCGTCCGCGTCGGCGTCCCACCAGGCCAGGTTGGCCGCCGCGGCCTCAGCGGAACCGACCTCACGGTGCGCGACACCGGCCGTGCCGAGTGCGGTCTCGGCGCCGAGGTGGCGTTCCGGGTCGGTGGCCCATCCCGGGGCGGTCTCCGCCGGAGCGCTCGTCCCGGATCCGGGCGTACTGGACTGTGCCACGGCACCGTTCCTCTCAGGCTGTCGTCGACCGGGTCTTCCCGCGACGGAACCGTACGGCGGTCCCGTGGCCGGGACACGGAGGGACGCGGAGCCGCGCGTGGCGTGGCCCGTACGCTCTCCGGGCGCGGCCGCCCGGGCGCGCGGACCCTGATTGTGCGGTCTCGTCGCCACCGCGTAGGATAACCGTTAGCGCAGTGGGTTCGCGCTGCCTTCGAGCCGGCTCGTGTGGTGACCGCATCGTGTGGTAACCGCACGGATGCTGGGGAGTCGGGGTCGCGCACCATCTGGTGACTCGCGGCCGTTCCCGGACGAACGACAGCACCGTCATCGCCGCGCCGCGCCGTTCGACCCCAGATCGGCGTCGACAACTTCAGACAGCTTCCCAACTTCAGACGAGCTCTCGACCTCGGACAACGCTGAGTCACCCGCACGACGCCGAGTACTCGGACAGCGTGGGAGTCGCCTCAGACCGCTCCGTGGCCGGGGGGCCGAGCACCTGCACATCGACGAGACCTAGCCGCAACCGGAGCAACCCACCTAATGACCATCGACACCACCGCCGCCCCGAGCGCCTCCGAGCAGGCGAAGCAAGTCGCCGTGAACGACATCGGGTCGGAGGACGACTTCCTCGCTGCTATCGACAAGACAATCAAATACTTCAACGATGGGGACATCGTCGAAGGCACCATCGTCAAGGTCGATCGCGACGAAGTGCTGCTCGACATCGGATACAAGACCGAGGGTGTCATCCCCTCCCGCGAACTGTCCATCAAGCACGATGTCGACCCGGCCGAGGTTGTCGCCGTCGGTGATGCGGTGGAGGCCCTTGTCCTGCAGAAGGAGGACAAGGAAGGGCGCCTGATCCTGTCCAAGAAGCGCGCCCAGTACGAGCGCGCCTGGGGCACCATCGAGGAGCTCAAGGAGCGGGACGAGCCGGTCAGCGGCACGGTCATCGAGGTCGTCAAGGGCGGTCTCATCCTGGACATCGGCCTGCGCGGCTTCCTGCCCGCCTCGCTGGTGGAGATGCGCCGGGTGCGGGACCTCCAGCCGTACGTCGGCCGCGAGCTCGAAGCGAAGATCATCGAGCTGGACAAGAACCGCAACAACGTGGTCCTGTCCCGGCGCGCCTACCTGGAGCAGACCCAGTCCGAGGTCCGCAGCGAGTTCCTCAACGCGCTGGCCAAGGGGCAGGTCCGCAAGGGTGTCGTGTCCTCGATCGTCAACTTCGGTGCCTTCGTCGACCTCGGCGGTGTCGACGGGCTGGTGCACGTCTCCGAGCTGTCCTGGAAGCACATCGACCACCCGAGCGAGGTCGTCGAGGTCGGCCAGGAGGTCACGGTCGAGGTGCTCAGCGTCGAGATGGACCGCGAGCGCGTGTCCCTGTCGCTGAAGGCCACCCAGGAGGACCCCTGGCGCCAGTTCGCCCGCACCCACGCGATCGGGCAGATCGTGCCGGGCAAGGTCACCAAGCTCGTCCCGTTCGGTGCGTTCGTCCGCGTCGAGGAGGGCATCGAGGGCCTGGTGCACATCTCCGAGCTGGCCGAGCGGCACGTGGAGATCCCGGAGCAGGTCGTCCAGGTCGGCGGCGAGGTCATGGTCAAGGTCATCGACATCGACCTGGAGCGGCGCCGGATCTCCCTCTCGCTGAAGCAGGCGAACGAGGGCTTCACCCCGGACGCCGAGTTCGACCCGACCCAGTACGGGATGGCCGCCGAGTACGACGACCAGGGCAACTACATCTACCCCGAGGGCTTCGACCCGGACACCCAGGAGTGGCAGGAAGGGTACGACAAGCAGCGCGAGGAGTGGGAGCGCCAGTACGCCGAGGCGCACAACCGCTACGAGCAGCACATGCGCCAGGTGGCCGAGGCCCAGGCGGCCAACGCCGCGGCCGTGGCCGACCAGGCCACCGGCACCACCGGCGGCTCCGGTGGTGGTGGCGGCGGTGCCGAGGAGCAGAGCTACGGCTCCGCCCAGCCCGAGCAGGACGAGCGTTCGGGCGGCACGCTGGCCAGTGACGAGCAGCTCGCCGCCCTGCGGGAGAAGCTCTCCGGCGGCGCCTGAGCCGAGTAACACCCTGTGAGAAGGCCCCCGGTCCACGCGGCCCGGGGGCCTTCTTCGTGCCCGCGAGTTGCCGCTTCGGGAGGCTGAGATCCCTGCGGGGCGGACGTGGCGGGCATGGTTCAATGTCGCCATGTTGCGAGTCGGGCTGACGGGCGGGATCGGTGCGGGGAAGTCGACCGTGGCGGACCGGCTCGCCGAACACGGGGCGGTGGTGATCGACGCCGACCGCATCGCACGCGAGGTGGTCGAACCGGGGACGGACGGCCTCGCGGAGCTCGTCGCGGAGTTCGGCCGGGAGATTCTTGCTCCCGACGGTGCGCTGGACCGCACGGCGCTCGCCGCACGGGCGTTCGCCGACGATGCCGCCCGTTCCCGCCTCAACGCGGTGCTGCACCCGCGGATCGGGGCCCGGACCGCCGAACTGATGGACACCGCGCCCGCCGACGCGATCGTCGTGCACGACGTGCCGCTGCTCGTCGAGGGCGGACTGGCCCCGAGCTACCACCTCGTCGTCGTGGTCGACGCCGACGAGGAGGTGCGGGTGCGGCGGTTGGCCGAGACGCGGGGGATGACCGGTGACGACGCCCGGGCCCGGATCGCGGCGCAGGCGAGCACCGCCCAGCGTCGTGCCGCGGCCGACGTCTGGCTGGACAACGGTGGCGATCGAAACGTCGTCCACCGTGCCGTGGACGAGCTGTGGAACCAGCGGCTCGTGCCGTTCGAGGAGAACGTCCGCCTGCGCACACCCCGTGCGCCCGCCCCACCGGAGGTGGTGCCTGCCGACCCGACCTGGCCGGAACAGGCGGCGCGGATCGAGCCGAGGTTGCGGGCGGCCGCTGGGGACCGCGCCCTGCGCATCGACCATATCGGCTCGACCTCGGTCCCGGGTCTTCCCGCGAAGGATGTACTCGACTTCCAGATCGTGGTGCGCACACTCGACGACGCCCGTGCCATCGCGGAGCCGCTCGGCGACGCCGGGTTCGTGCTCTGGTCCGGACACGTCGTCGAGGCCGAGTCCGGCTGGGGGAAGGTCGTGCACACCGGGGCTGACCCGGTGCGGCCGGTCAACCTGCATCTGCGTCCGGCGGGCAGCCCCGAGTGGCGGCAGGCCGTGCTGTTCCGGGACTGGCTGCGGGACAACCCCGGCGAGGCCGCCACGTACGCGGAGGTGAAATACCGCCTTGCCGACGAACACGCGGGCGACACCGATGTCGCCGGTTATGCCGAGGACAAGCAGCCCTGGATCCGCGCGGCGCTCGGGCGGGCCGAGGACTGGGCGGCGCGTACGGGATGGCGGGTCGACCCGGAGGACGCGGCCATCGGAGCCACAGACCCCGCGAGCTCCTGAACCGGTGACTTGCGGGTCGGCAGCGTCGACTCACGAACCTTGCGCGTCGACTCGCGGGCCGGAGCGGCGACTCGCGAACCTGGAGTGGCGACTCGCGGGTTACGGGTGGCGGTGCCAGGTGAGGTGGATGTCGGTGGTGGCCAGCCAGCGGGTGAGGTCGTACTCGTGCGAGGCGAGGGCGTCCACCGCGGCGAACGCGGTGTCGAGGGCGGCGCGGGCCTGCTGTTGGGTGAGGTGGCCCGCCACGGTGGCCGCCAGCAGTTCGTCGGTGTCCAGCACCTCCACCCCGTGCCCGGTGCGCAGCACCAGGTCCAGGTACAGGTCGGTGGTGCGCCAGACGTCCCGGTCGACGTCGATGGTCACCACGTCGAGATAGAAGGTCTGGTCGCGCTCGTGTCCGGGGTTGAACCAGAAGTCGGTGATCTTGAGCCCGAGCGAGGGCAGGAGCCAGGACTCCAGATAGTGGAACTGCGAGCGGCCCGGTGTCGGTCGCGCGATATACAGGCCGAACGGCTCCAGCCGGTGTTCGGCGATGGTGCGCGCGATCCCTTTCGGGTCGACGTTGGTGTTCGTGGCGAGGTCCAGACGCTCGTGTTTCGGCGGGTGCACGGCCATGGGCACATCCTGACGCGTCTCCGGCGGGTTGACACCCCCGAAACGAGTGTCACGCTTTAGAGTGGCGCGCGTGCAGGGCGAGACCAACATCACGCGCAATCTGTCGGACGTCGCCGCGGCGATGGCGGGCCGCGAGGAGGAGCTCACCCACGAACTGGTGGCCCTGTACGAGCGGGAACTTCCCCACCTCGTCAACGACGACGAGGGCATGGTGAGCCTGCTGTCGTCGAGCGTGTACCAGAACATCGACACCGCGTTGGGTCTGTTCCGGCACGGGATCGACCCGACACGCGTGGAGGCACCCGCCGCGGCGATCGAGTACGCCCGCAGGCTGGCCCAACGGGGCACGTCCGTGGTGGACCTGATCCGCGCCTACTACCTCGGGCAGACCGCGGTGCTGGACAACGCGCTCGACGAGGGCGCGCGGCAGATCAACGAACCCGCCGAGCTCGGCAGTTCGATGCGCCGGGCGCTGAGCACGGCGTTCACCTTTATCGACCGGGTCACCCTGCAGGTCGTCTCCGCCTACGAGGACGAGCGTGACCGCTGGATGGCCAACCGCAGCGCGGTCCGCGCGGCGCGGGTCCGGGGCGTCCTCGACGACGAGAACGTGGACGTCGACGCGGGTGAGGCCGCGCTCGGCTACCGGCTGCGCGGGCACCACGTCGGAATGATCCTGTGGTATCCCGCCCACGCCCCTCCGGCGGATCCGCTGGCCGGGCTCGAACGGGTCGCGCACCGGTTCGTGGACCGGCACACCGGCGAGAACCGGCCGTTGTTCGTCCCGCACGACGAACTGTGCGCCTGGGTGTGGCTGCCCGTGCCGGAAGAGGGCGGTCCGGACTGTGCGGAGGCGGAACGTGCCCTGGTCGAGTCCGACCCCGACGTGCGGGTCGCGCTGGGTGAGCCGGGACGGGGACTGGACGGGTTCCGCCGGACGCACCGGCAGGCCGCACGGGTGCAGGCCCTGGCCCGTGCGGCGGGGGAGAACTGCGCGCGGCTGCTCACCTTCGCCGAGGTCGGGGCCGTGGCGCTGATGAGTACCGATCTGCAGGCCGCCCGGATGTGGGTCGAGGACACCCTCGGCGGTCTCGTCGACGACGACCCCCAGCAGGACCGGTTACGGGAGACGCTGCGGGTCTTCCTCGCGTCGGGGGCGAGCTACACCGCGGCGGCCGGTCGGCTGTCGATGCACAAGAATTCGGTCCAGTACCGGGTGCGTAAGGCGGAGGAGCTGCTGGGCCGGCCGATCGCGGAGAAGCGACTGGACGTCGAACTGGCCCTGCGACTGTGCCACCGGCTCGGGACGGCGGTGCTCCGGACCGGGAGACAGTAGTCGGATCGGGAGACAGTGTTCGCACGATCTTCGGTCCGGTGGACCAGTCCGGCACCCGATCGTTGGTCGCCGGACACGAAGCGTCGCGCACGTTCCACGATTATTCTCCCCGCATGGGGTCCACACTGCCTGAACCGGGGGAAGCGGTCGCGGTCGTCCGCCTACGGCGGGGGATCGTCGGGGAGACGAGACGGGTCAGTCACGTGCTCACCGTCCCGCAGGCCGGGTTGGTCCCCGACGAGCTGGCCGCGTTCTGCGGTGCCCGGCTGGAGCCGGGCAAGGCCGAATGGTTGCCGTCCCTGACCGGCATGCCGTGCGAGCGGTGTCTGTCGGTGCTGGCGACCCGGGTCCCCGCCGACGAGTTGGGGCTGGCGAGCTGATTCACAGGGTTCGCCACGCCGGGACCGTCGGTGGGTTCGCCTACCCTGGAAGACGTGGCATTCGCGACAGAACACCCCGTACTCGCGCACTCCGAGTTCCGGCCCGTCTCCGAGATCCCGCGGTCCGAGGGGCGGTTCGAGGTCGTGTCCGACTACGCGCCCGCGGGCGACCAGCCGGAGGCGATCGAGGATCTGAACCGCAGGCTCTCCGCGGGGGAGCGGGATGTCGTACTGCTCGGGGCCACGGGGACCGGTAAGTCGGCGACGACGGCCTGGCTGATCGAACGGGTCCAGCGGCCCACTCTGGTGATGGCGCCGAACAAGACGCTGGCCGCGCAGCTGGCCAACGAGCTGCGGGAGTTCTTCCCGCACAACGCGGTCGAGTACTTCGTCAGCTACTACGACTACTACCAGCCGGAGGCCTACGTCCCGCAGACCGACACCTACATCGAGAAGGACTCCTCGGTCAACGACGACGTCGAGCGGCTGCGGCACTCGGCCACGATGAACCTGCTCTCCCGCCGGGACACCATCGTGGTCTCCAGTGTGTCCTGCATCTACGGCCTCGGCACCCCGCAGTCGTATCTCGACCGGTCGACCCGGCTGGCCGTGGGCGACGAGGTGGACCGGGACACGTTCCTGCGCGCGCTGGTCGACGTGCAGTACACCCGCAACGACGTCGCGTTCGCCCGCGGCACCTTCCGCGTGCGGGGGGACACCGTCGAGATCATCCCGGCCTACGAGGAGTTGGCCATCCGGGTCGAGTTCTTCGGCGACGAGATCGACAATCTGTACTATCTGCACCCGCTCACCGGGGACATCGTCAACGAGGTGCAGGAGGTGCGGATCTTCCCCGCCACCCACTACGTCGCGGGGCCGGAACGCATGGAGAAGGCCATCTCCGACATCGAGGCCGAGCTGGAGCAGCAGCTGGCCAAGCTGGAGAACCAGGGCAAGCTGCTGGAGGCCCAGCGGCTGCGGATGCGCACCACCTACGACGTCGAGATGATGCGCCAGGTCGGATTCTGCTCGGGCATCGAGAACTACTCCCGGCACGTCGACGGGCGCGGCCCCGGTTCGGCACCGGCGACCCTGATCGACTACTTCCCCGAGGACTTCCTGCTGGTCATCGACGAGTCGCACGTGACGGTGCCCCAGGTCGGCGGCATGTACGAGGGGGACGCCTCGCGCAAGCGCACGCTGGTCGAGCACGGCTTCCGCCTACCGAGC
This sequence comes from Saccharomonospora halophila 8, assembly GCF_000383775.1. Lineage (GTDB taxonomy): Bacteria > Actinomycetota > Actinomycetes > Mycobacteriales > Pseudonocardiaceae > Saccharomonospora > Saccharomonospora halophila. The sequence goes on along the minus strand of NZ_KB912557.1, from coordinate 16,195 downwards.
GCGCTGGACAACCGCCCGCTGACCTGGGAGGAGTTCTCCGACCGGGTCGGGCAGACGGTGTACCTGTCGGCGACCCCCGGCCCGTACGAGATGGGGCAGGCCGGCGGGGAGTTCGTCGAGCAGGTCATCCGCCCGACCGGCCTCGTGGACCCCGAGGTGGTCGTCAAACCCACCGAGGGGCAGATCGACGACCTGGTGCACGAGGTGCGCACGCGGGCCGAGCGGGACGAGCGCACGCTGGTCACCACGCTGACCAAGAAGATGGCCGAGGACCTCACCGACTACCTGCTCGAACTCGGCATCCGCGTGCGCTACCTGCACTCCGAGGTCGACACCCTGCGCCGGGTGGAGCTGTTGCGGCAGCTCCGCGCGGGTGACTTCGACGTGCTGGTGGGCATCAACCTCCTGCGGGAGGGGCTCGACCTGCCCGAGGTGTCCCTGGTCGCGATTCTGGACGCGGACAAGGAGGGATTCCTGCGCAGCGGCACCTCCCTGGTGCAGACGATCGGCCGCGCGGCGCGCAACGTGTCCGGACAGGTGCACATGTACGCCGACACGGTCACCGACTCCATGCGGTACGCGATCGACGAGACCAACCGGCGGCGCGCCAAGCAGATCGCCTACAACACCGAGCACGGCATCGATCCGCAGCCGTTGCGCAAGAAGATCGCCGACATCCTGGACCGCGTCTACACCGAGGCCGAGGACTCCGAGCAGGAGGTCGAGGTCGGCGGTTCGGGGCGCAACGTCTCGCGCGGCAAGAAGCCGGAGCAGGGGGACACGGTGCGCAGCTCGGGTGTGCTCGTGGACCGCGACCCCACCACGATGCCCCGGGCGGAGCTGGCCGACCTCATCCAGCAGATGACCGACCAGATGATGCAGGCCGCCCGCGACCTCCAGTTCGAACTGGCGGCCCGGCTGCGTGACGAGATCGGCGAACTGAAGAAGGAACTCCGCGGCATGGACGCCGCGGGCGTCGAGTGACATCCCAGTTGGTGGATTTACACCTTCCTTGATAGCATTACACCATGGCGCTCAACATCAAGGACGCCGAGACCGAGCGTCTCGTCGCCGAACTGGCCGAGTTGTCCGGGGAGAGCAAGACGGCCGTGGTCCGTACCGCGGTCCGTGGTCGGCTGGCTCAATTGTCCACCGGTTCCGAGGACACGGCGGCGCTGCGGCTACGCAGAATGCGACGGCTGCTCGAGGACGAGATCTGGCCCCTGGTGCCGCCTGAGGAACTCGGCAAGCCGATCCCGAAGGAAGAGCAGGAGGCGATCCTCGGCTTCGATCGTGAGGAGGCATGATCGTCGATACGTCGGCGATCATAGCCGTGTTGCGCAGGGAGCAGGGACACGAGCTACTCGAGGAGTGCCTGGCGAGTGCGGAGGCTCCCAGGGTGGGTGCTCCGAGCGAGGTGGAGGCATCGATCGTCCTGGAGAGCCGTCTCGGCGGCCGGGGCAGGCTGATTCTCGCACGGTTCCTGGCCGACAGCGGCATCGAGACGGTGCCGTTCACCGCGGAACACGCCGCCCTCGCAGCCGACGCCTACAGTTGGTTCGGTAAACGGCGACACCCGGCGAAGTTGAACTTCGGGGACTGTTGCACGTACGCGGTGGCGCGACTGGCGGGTGAGCCGCTGTTGTGCGTCGGCGACGACTTCACACGGACCGACCTCGAACTGGTGCCCCTCGGCGACGAAACGTAATCGGCTACCGGGCGCTCGGGTCGGTCTCCAGCATGCCGAAGACGTTGCCCTCGGGGTCGCGGCAGTAGACGATCCAGCCGACATCGGCGATGGCGCTCTTCGTGGTGATCATGCTCCCGCCCGCCTGTTCGACCTCGCGGCTGAGCAGGTCGATGTCCTCGACCTCCATCGTCAACGGGAAGGCGTTCAGGCTCGCGTCGGGGTCGGGCGGGGGTCCCTGACGTTGGGCCACACCCCCGTCGATTCCCGGTCCCTCACCGGTGGTGATCAGCCAGTACGAGGCCTCGGTCGAGCGTTCGAACGTCCAGTCGAACACCGTGCTGTAGAAGGTGATCGCTCGTTCCGGGTCGCTCGCGTGGATCTCGAAATGGACCGGACGCGGCATGGTGGTCTCCTCCGGGGACGACGCGGGGACGAGAGCGGACGGGCGCACGGGCCCTCGCGGAAATTGTCGCCCCCCGCGGGCATACTTGCCATCCGCGAACCGGGCCCCCGCGGACGGGTTCCGTCTCCCGTGGCGGGATCCGTCCGGGAGCGCCCGCGTCCGGGAAGCGCCCGCGTACGGGGAGCGCGGGGTGGTGACCGGTCGGCGCGGTCTCGGGACGAGGGGGACGTGCCGACCGGTCCCCTTCGGCCCGGTCAGCGGTGGTGTCCGGGGTGGCGAGGGTGAGCTCCCGGGCGGCGTCGCCCTTCGGCGCGGGCGGCGCACGGTTCCACCCTGTTGTGCGATGCCGCCGGACCCGCCGTCGCCCGGGACGGTGATCGACCGACCGGCCCTGTGAGCGAACTAACGGGGGGCGCGGGTGGGTTTCCCGCCGGTCCACTGGATCCGAGGACCTCGGACCCGCGAGGATGTCCCGCGTTGTGGAGGGGAGTATTCCTTCGCGGCGGTGTCGTCAGCACGGTCGTCCCGCGTGGCACCCGGCGCCGTCGGCCGGCTCGTCGTGTGCCGGTGGGAGAGACCTCCGGGTAGTGACCGTTGCTGTGCTCACCGGAGGTTGGCGTTCGATGATTGTTCCCCTGTGGGTCTGGGTCACCACGATCCTCGGTCTGCTCGCCCTGATCGCGGCGGACCTGGTGATCGTGGACCGCAGACCGCACGAGGTCTCGACCGGCGAGGCGGCCCGCTGGGTCGTCTTCTACGTCACCTGCGCCGTTCTGTTCGGGGCCGGGGTCTGGGTGTTCGCGGGAGGTGGGTACGGGGTCGAGTTCTTCACCGGCTACCTCACCGAGTACTCGCTGTCCGTGGACAACCTGTTCATCTTCATGGTGATCATGGCGTCGTTCCGGGTCCCGGCGGTCCACCAGCACCGTGTGCTGCTTATCGGGATCGGGCTCGCGCTGCTCATGCGGGGCGCCTTCATCGCGGTCGGCGCGGCCCTGATCGCCCAGTTCGTGTGGGTGTTCTTCGCGTTCGGCGCCGTCCTGCTGTGGACGGCGGTCAGCATGCTGCGGGACAAGGGCGGTCAGGACGAGTACACCGAGAACGCGGTGACCCGGTGGGTGCGCCGGTTCTTCCCGGTCACCGACGACTACGTCGGGCACCGGGGCGTGGTCACCCGGGACGGCAGGCGGCATCTCACGCCGATGTTCCTCGTCATCGTGGCGATCGGCAGCGCGGACCTGCTGTTCGCGGTCGACTCGATTCCGGCGATCTTCGGTATCACCCAGGAGGCGTACCTGGTCTTCACCGCGAACGCCTTCGCGCTGATGGGGCTGCGTCAGTTGTACTTCCTGCTCGGTGGTCTGGTGAGCAGGCTGGTGTACCTGTCCTACGGGCTCGCGCTGATCCTCGGGTTCATCGGCGTGAAGCTCGTGCTGCACGCGCTGCACGAGTACCACGTCACCCCACCCTGGCTGCAGATCAACAACTGGATGTCGCTGGGAGTGATCATCACGGTCCTGGCCCTGACCACGGTCGCCAGTCTGCTGCGGTCGCGGCGGGACCCGGACGCGGTGGGCACCCTGACGCTGCACGCCCCGGAGGCCCCGGACGCCGCGGCCTCCGGGGACACCGCCGCGGACGCC
>NZ_KB912557.1:3695-12359 GCF_000383775.1 Saccharomonospora halophila 8 | reverse complement strand
CGGTGACGGCGTGGACCGGACCGGGCTGCCCGTGCTCTCCGGCGGCCGGGCCGCCGTGCGCGGATTCGCCGTCGACGGGACCCGGATCGCGGTGGTCCGCGCGGGTCCGGCGGACACCGGTGAGGTGACCGTGCTCGGGCCCGACGGGGCGGAAACCACGCTGACCGACTTCTCCGCGCCCCTGCGTGCGTCGGGGGTGCGCCCGGTCGAGGAACTGAGCACCCACGCACCGGACGGGTACCCGGTGCACGGCTGGCTGGTCCGGCCGGACGGCCCGGGACCGCACCCGGTGCTGCTCGTCGTCCACGGTGGACCGTTCGCCCAGTACGAGTGGAGCCTGTTCGACGAGGCACAGGTCTACGCCTCCGCCGGGTACGCGGTGGTCCTGGGCAATCCGCGCGGATCGGCCGGGTACGGGCAAGGACACGCGCGGGCCGTCCTCGGGCGGTTCGGCACCGTGGACGCCGACGACCTGCTGGCGCTGCTCGATGCCGCCCTCACCCGTCCGGACACGGACGCCGACCGGGTCGGGGTGATGGGTGGTTCCTACGGCGGCTTCATGACCGGGTGGCTCGCCGCCCACCACGGGGAACGGTTCCGCGCCGCGTGGAGCGAACGGGCCGTCAACGCCTGGGACTCGTTCACCGGCAGTTCCGACATCGGCTGGTGGTTCGCCGGGGAGTACCTCGGCACCGACCCGGAACGGCAGCGGGCCGCGAGTCCCCTGACCCACGCCGACCGGATCACGCTGCCGTTCGCGGTCGTGCACTCGGAGCAGGACCTGCGGTGCCCGATCGAACAGGCCCAACGGATGTTCGTCGCCCTGCGGTGCAACGGCACCGAGGCCGAACTGCTCGTCTTCCCCGGCGAGGGGCACGAACTGACCCGGTCGGGCAGGCCCCGGCACCGGGTGCAGCGCTTCGAGGCGGTGCTCGACTGGTGGCACCGGCACCTGCCGGTGGAGCAGGAATCGCCTGCGGCGTGAACCGGGCCCGCGCCGCCGGGCCGGGCGTCCGGATCAGTTCAGCATCACGTAGTTGAGCTCCTCGCACACCCGGCTCAACGGCACGTCGAGACCGGGGTGATCGAGCGGGAGCAGGACGTCCGGCGCGTCGGGCAGCGAGCCGCCCGCGGGCGGGTCCCACAGGCACACGGCCGGTTCCCCGGAATCCATCGACGAGCGGTACCAGACACCGTCGAGACTACGGTAGGCCGCCCGGATCGCGCGGGCCCAGGCCTGGGTGATCTTCTTCGGGCCACTGGAGATCTCCTGGGAGGCGCCGACCCGGGTGGGCCACAACCCGCACAGGTCGAGCAGGCGCAGGGTGCGTGCGGGCCGGACGACCACGAGGTGGGGACCACGGGTCTTGCGGTCGACCGTCGAGGTGGTCTGGAACACCTCGGCCACGCTCGTCCGCACCGACAGTCCGAAGTAGAGAACCCCGTTGCTCCGGTCGGTGACGATGTCGCCGTGCCGGGGCTGCTGCGGGTCGAACCGGCCGTGCGGCAGCGGCCCCGTGTAGCGGAAGGTGTCCCACTGCTGGGGGTGGTTGCCGTGCGCGGTGTAGACCCGGACCAGCCGGGTGGCGGGGTGCACGGCGACGATGTCCTCGGTCGGACGCAGCTCGTTGGCCAGTACGGCCTTCGACGGCGGCCGGGGCAGCCTTGCCATGGAACGTGACTAACCGATCTCGCGTGTCGCGGGTCAGAACGCGGTACCGAGCGTACCGGCGAGCGCGGCCACCGGCTCGGGGTCACCACCCGCCAACAGCCACTGGCGGGGCGTGGCCCGCCTGCCGTTGATCACGAGATCGGACTGCGGGGTGCTCATGAACGCGGCGACCACCAGCGCGGGCTGGTCCCCGGGCACCGCCCGCAGCACGGTGTCGAGGCCGGGCAGAACCCCGTCGGCGGTGAACTGCCAGGCGGGCAGACGCCACCCGCCCTGCGATTTCCAGCCGGTCAGACGGTGCTCCTTGAGCCGGTGGCGGACACGGCTGTCGTCGACGCCGAGCTTCGCCGCCGCGTCCGCGACGGTCAGGGCGGACTCGGCCAGCACCGCGTGGGCGGCGACCGTCCGTGCCCGGTAGTCGTTCTCGTCGTCGCGCCGGGCGGACAGGTCGAACCCGACGTCGGTCAGGGCCGCGCGCTGGTCGGTCGAGAAGTAGTGCGCCGGGTTCGGGCTCGGCGGCGTCAACCGCTTCGCCGCGTCCTCGACCAGCGCCAGGAACTCGGTCGGCCGCACATTGAGGCCCGCCTTGGCCAACACGGTCTCCAGCGCCACGGTCGTCATACGCCCAGACTAACCCGGGTGTGCGGGTTCGTGCGCTCGCGCCGGTCCGGTGTGTCGCGAATCACCAAAAGCGACACGATGCGACAGGACCGAACAGGAGCGGTCGCCGAGTCTCTACACACCGTGACCAGTCTGCTGTCATGTGTGATCGACGTCCAGGATGACGCGGCCGTGCGGGACGAAGGTCGTACGGCGGCCCCCGGAACCACCGGGCTAGCGTGGCCGGTGTGAGCGGTGTGATCGACAGTGTGTCGTGGGTGCTGGTGCGCGGACGGACGGTGCTGTTCGTGCGGACCGGGGGGCGGAGCAGGTTCTACCTCCCCGGCGGCAAACGCGAGCCGGGGGAGACCGACGCCGGGTGCCTCACCCGGGAGGTCCGCGAGGAGCTCGGCGTCCGGCTCGACGCGGCGAGCCTGCGCCGGTTCGCCGACCTGGACGCGCCCGCGGACGGCTACACCGACGGGCGCCGGGTGCACATGACCGCCTACACCGCCGACCACGACGGCCGGCTCGCGCCGCGGGGGGAGGTCGTCGAGCTGGCGTGGTTCGGCACGGCCGACGCCGACCGGATTCCCGCCGCGGGCCGCCGGGTGCTGAACCTGCTCGCCGAACGCGGTGAGATCGACTGACCGGCAACGCCGTCTGTGGCTCCGTCCGTCGGTCCGGTCAGCCGAAGGTGGCCGCCTGCGGTCCTCCCGCCTCGTCGAGCGCCGGGCGGACCGGCGGATCGTCGGTCCGGCGGGTCAGGCGGCCGTCTCGTGGACGTGTCGCCATTTCCACCGGTGAGTCCCCGTGGGTACGGAGCTGCCGTCCGGTGCGCCGCTGCTGTCCGGTGCACCGCTGCCGTCGGGTGCACCGTCGTCCGGTGCGACGGCGCACAGCAGGGCGCTGACGATCCGTACGTCGACCCGACCGTCGTCCTCGTGCCGTTCCGTGAAGCGGACCAGAACGGTGTCCCGGGTCGCGTGCACCGTCCACACGTCGTGCACCGTGATCCGCAGCGTGGGCCGGGTGCCGTGGGCGGCCGCCAGTCCGTCGAGGAGCCGGGGCCCCGGCACCACCTCGCCCGCGGTCGACACCAGGGTGAAGTCGGCGGTGTGGGACGCGCGGAAGGCCGTGAGCGCCTCCGGATCCGACCCGTTGAGCCAGCGGGCGAGTCGCTCGTGGTGGGTGCGGACCTCGGACGCGACCGTTTCGGCCGGGACCGGCCCGCTCACCAGCCCCGTTCCCGCCACTCGCCGAGCTTCGGACGTTCCGCGCCGAGGGTCGAGTCGTCGCCGTGGCCGGGGTAGAACCAGGTGTCGTCGGGCAGCGCCGCGAAGACCCGCTGTTCGACGTCGTCGAGCAGCGAGGTGAACTCCTCCGGGGAGTTCGTTTTGCCCACTCCGCCGGGGAACAGCGAGTCGCCGGTGAACAGGTGCGGGTGCCCGGCCGGGTCCCGGTACAGCAGGGCGATGGAGCCCGGGGTGTGTCCGCGGAGGTGGAGGACCTCCAGCGTGCACTCGCCGACCGTGACCGTGTCGCCGTGCTCGACCAGGAAGTCCGGCGGCACCGGCAGCGGTTCGGCGTCGTCCGGGTGCGCGACGGTGTTCGCGCCGTGCGCCCCGGCGACCGCCCCGAGCGCCTGCCAGTGGTCGGGGTGCTGGTGCGTGGTGACCACGGTCCGCAGGGACGGACGGTCCGGCCCGTGGCCGACGAGGTCGGAGAGGCGGTCCGAGTCGTTCGCCGCGTCGATCAGCAACGCCTCCCCGGTCGCACGGCAGACCAGCAGGTAGGCGTTGTTGTCCATCGGGCCGACCGACAGCTTCGTGATGGTCAGTTCCTCGAGGACCCGCCGCGCGGCGTCCCCGTTCGGTTCGACATGGCCGGTGTAGTGCTCGGTGACGTTCACCGTGCACACGGTAGTAGCCGGGCCGACCCTGCTCGACCCGACACGACAGCACGGCGCTACCGTGCTGGAGCCATCCTGTGAGGTGACCGTCGAGTGCTGGGGGGACTCATGGCCACGACCGCGGACACGGGTGTGTCGGCAGGCGCCACGCCGGGACCGGCCTCGCGTGAGGCGCCTCCGGTGACCGGACCACCGGCTCCCACCGGGCCACCGCCGAAGGCCCCGGCGGACACCACCGCGCGGCGCCCGCCCGCCCCGCGCCGGATGAGCTGGGACCTCATCCGGGTGGTGGCGATCCTGTTCGTGATGGCGGGCCACCTCACCGGGCTGGCCTCCACCCTCCCCGGGATCGAGCCCTACCCCGTGCAGATCGTGCTCCCGTTCGGCACGATCACCCTGCTGGTGCTGTCCGGGTACTTCGTCGGCCCGACCCTGCGGCGCGGTGCGGCCGGACGCTGGTTCCGCGCACGCCTCGCCCGGCTGCTGCCCGCCTACCTGGTGGCGGTGCTCGCGGTCTACACGATCACCCGGGCCGTGGTGGTGCCGTTCAACGGCTGGCAGCACCGCGACGGGGTGCTCGGGTTCCTCTTCGGCGACCCGGTGCGACCCGCCGAGCCCGTCGCCGACGCGCCGCCCGCATGGCACGTGCCCGACCTCGAGGACCTGCTGACGCATGCCCTCCTGGTGCACGAGTGGATGCCCGACACGTTCCTGGACGGCTCGTACTGGACGCTGCCGCTCCAGGTCACCGCGTTCGCGGCGGCGGCGGTGCTGTGGCGGTGGAAACTGCACCGCGTCGTCGGCGCGGCCGCCGTCCTGTGGGTGGTGCTGGTGGCCTCGGCCGGTTCGGTCGTGCTGGGGCTGATCCTGCCGCATCTGCCCACCGCGTCCGGGCTGTACCGCGCCTACCTGTTCGCGGCGGGTGCCGCCATCTGGTTGTGGCAGCAGCGCCGGCTGTCGACGACCCACCTGGTGTTCCTGCTCGGAACGGCCGTGGTGATCCAGTCGTTCCGGCCGGGGACCCCGGCCGTCGCGGTGCTGGTGTGCTTCACGGTCATGCTCGTGGGCCTGTGTCTCGCCGCACGCGGGCGCGACTGGGACTTTCCCGTGCTCCGGTGGCTCCGGCGGCCCGTGGGGTGGCTCGCGGGGATCAGCTACTGTCTCTACCTGGTCCATCAGCAGCTCGGTTACCTGCTGACCCGGGCGCTGGTGGAGGCGGGGGTGACCCCGTGGTGGTTACGCTTGACCGTGGTGGTCGCGGCCGCGGTCGTCGCGGCCTGGCTGCTCACCGTGCTCGTCGAACGGCCGGCGTACCGCGCGCTGACCCGGCCGCGTGCCGCGGGAAGGGGCCGGGAGGACACCGCGCGGGCCGGTTCTGTCGGTGGTGCCGCCTAACATGGTCACCGCCGACCGACGGCGCACCACCGTGACCGCCACCGTGCCCGACACCGCCGTGCCGGGCACGGCCGTGTGGGGCGACCGACGGTGAACGCGGCCGTGTCCGGCACGGCGTTGACACACCAGTCGAAAGGGACTTCGGGTGGCTGACCACCTCGTGATTCGGGGCGCCCGCGAGCACAATCTGCGCGGCGTCGACATCGACCTGCCCCGGGACAGTCTGATCGTGTTCACCGGCCTGTCCGGGTCGGGGAAATCGAGCCTCGCGTTCGACACCATCTTCGCCGAGGGGCAGCGGCGATACGTGGAGTCGCTGTCGGCCTACGCGCGGCAGTTCCTCGGCCAGATGGACAAGCCGGACGTCGAGTTCATCGAGGGCCTGTCCCCGGCGGTGTCGATCGACCAGAAGTCGACCTCGCGCAACCCCCGCTCGACCGTCGGGACGATCACGGAGGTCTACGACTACCTCCGCCTGCTCTACGCCCGCGCCGGTTCGCCGCACTGCCCCCAGTGCGGCGAACCCATCAGCAAACAGACCCCGCAGCAGATCGTCGACCAGGTGCTCGACATGGAGGAGCGCACCCGGTTCCAGGTGCTCGCTCCGGTCGTGCGGGGGCGCAAGGGCGAGTACGTCGACCTGTTCGCCAATCTCCAACAGCAGGGCTTCGCTCGGGTGCGCGTCGACGGCACCGTGTATCCGCTGAGCGAGCCCCCGAAGCTGAAGAAGCAGGAGAAGCACGACATCGGCGTGGTCGTCGACCGCCTCACGGTGAAGCCGAGCGCGAAGCAGCGGCTCACCGACTCGGTGGAGACCGCGCTGCGGCTGGCCGACGGTCTCGTGGAGCTGGAGTTCGTCGATCTCCCCGAGGACGACCCGCACCGCAGGCGCGGCTTCTCCGAGAACCTCGCCTGCCCGAACGGTCACCCGCTGGAGATCGAGGACCTCGAACCGCGGTCGTTCTCGTTCAACTCGCCCTACGGGGCCTGTCCGGTGTGCACCGGCATCGGCGTCCGCAAGGAGGTCGACCCCGAGCTGGTGGTCCCGGACGAGGATCTCCCCCTGTCCGACGGCGCGATCGCGCCGTGGGCGGGCGGGCAGAGCGCCGACTACTTCCAGCGCCTGCTGGAGTCGCTGGCGGGCACGGTCGGGTTCCGGATGGACACCCCGTGGCGCAAGCTCCCGGCCAAGGCCCAGAAGGCGGTGTTGCACGGTGTCGACGAGCAGGTCCACGTCCGCTACCGCAATCGCTACGGCAGGCAGCGTTCCTACTACGCCACGTTCGAGGGCATCATCCCGTTCCTGGAGCGGCGGCACGAGCAGACCGACTCGGACTGGGCACGCGAGCGCTACGAGGGTTACATGCGCGAGGTGCCGTGCCCGGCCTGCCGTGGCGCCCGGCTCAAACCCGAGATCCTGGCGGTGACCCTGGAGCACGCCGAGCACGGACACCGTTCGATCGCCGAGGTCTGCGCGTTGTCGGTGGCCGAGTCGTCGGAGTTCCTCGACGGGCTGGTGCTCGGGCAGCGGGAGGAGATGATCGCCGGCGCGGTGCTGAAGGAGATCCAGGCCCGGCTGCACTTCCTGCTCGACGTCGGGCTCGACTACCTCTCGCTCGATCGCGCGGCGGGCACCCTCTCCGGTGGGGAGGCCCAGCGCATCCGGCTGGCCACGCAGATCGGCTCCGGGCTCGTGGGGGTGCTGTACGTGCTCGACGAGCCGTCGATCGGGCTGCACCAGCGGGACAACCACCGGCTGATCGAGACCCTCAGCCGGCTGCGTGACCTGGGCAACACGCTGATCGTCGTCGAACACGACGAGGACACCGTCCGGTCCGCCGACTGGGTGGTCGACATCGGGCCCGGCGCGGGGGAACACGGCGGGCACATCGTGCACAGCGGGCCGGTCGGCGAACTGGAGGCCAACCACGACTCGCTCACCGGTGACTACCTCGCCCGCAGGCGGGAGATCCCGGTGCCCGACCTGCGCAGGCCCGCCGATCGCAAGCGCCAGGTCACCGTCGTGGGGGCGCGGGAGAACAATCTGCGCAACATCGACGTGTCGTTCCCGCTCGGCTGTCTGATCTCGGTGACCGGGGTCTCCGGCTCGGGCAAGTCCACCCTGGTCAACGACATCCTCGCGGTGACGCTGGCGAACAAGGTGAACAGCGCGCGTCAGGTGCCGGGGCGGCACACCCGTGTGCGCGGGGTCCAGCACGTCGACAAGCTCGTCCAGGTCGACCAGTCGCCGATCGGCCGCACGCCCCGGTCCAATCCGGCCACCTACACCGGCGTGTGGGACCACGTGCGCAAGCTGTTCGCGGCCACCACCGAGGCGAAGGTGCGCGGATACCAGCCGGGCCGGTTCTCGTTCAACGTCAAGGGCGGCCGGTGTGAGGCCTGCGCGGGTGACGGCACGATCCGCATCGAGATGAACTTCCTGCCGGACGTCTACGTGCCGTGCGAGGTGTGCAAGGGCGCCCGGTACAACCGGGAGACCCTGGAGGTGCACTACAAGGGCAAGACGGTCGCCGACGTGCTGGACATGCCCATCACCGAGGCCGCCGAGTTCTTCGAGCCGATCAAGGCCATCCACCGGCACCTGCAGACGCTGGTCGACGTGGGGCTCGGCTACGTGCGGCTCGGTCAGCCCGCGCCGACCCTGTCCGGGGGGGAGGCCCAGCGCGTCAAGCTCGCCAGCGAGCTGCAGAAGCGCTCCACGGGCAAGACCGTCTACGTCCTCGACGAGCCCACCACCGGCCTGCATTTCGACGACATCCGCAAGCTGCTCGGCGTGGTCAACGGTCTGGTGGACAAGGGCAACACCGTCGTGGTCATCGAGCACAACCTCGACGTCGTCAAGACCTCCGACTGGATCATCGACATGGGACCGGAGGGCGGTTCCGGCGGGGGCACGGTCGTCGCCGAGGGGACACCGGAGCAGGTCGCCGCCATCGGGGACAGCTACACCGGCCGGTTCCTCGCACCCGTACTCGGCGACTGACCCGGCCACGGCCTGCGCGGCGCGGTCGGTCGCCGGGTACGCCGACGGCACGGCAGCGCACGGCACGGCAGAGCACGGCAC
>NZ_KB912557.1:0-3595 GCF_000383775.1 Saccharomonospora halophila 8 | reverse complement strand
CGGGCAACGCGGGCACGGTGGTGCGCGTGGCGGACGCGGCGGGCGCCGACGCGGTCCTGCTCACCGGGGACGGGGTCGACGTCCACAACGGCAAGTGCGTGCGTGCCTCCACCGGAAGCCTGTTCCACCTCCCCGTCGCCGTCGAACGCGATCCCGCCGCGGCGCTGGCCGCCTGCTCCCGTGCGGGTCTGCGGACGGTCGCCGCGCACGGCCATGCCGCGTCCGATCTGACCACAGCGGACGATCTGGAGTCCCCGACGGCCTGGCTGTTCGGCAACGAGGCCCACGGGCTGCCCGACGAGGTGCTCGCGGCGGCGGACACCGCCGTGCGGGTACCGCTGCACGGCCGGGCGGAGAGCCTCAACCTCGCCACCGCCGCCGCGGTGTGCCTCTACGCCCGCGTGCTGCGACACTCCCCCTGACCGAGGGTGACCGGCGTGCGGGCCCCGGGCTCGCATAGAATCTCCGGGGGATCGCTGACGTGCGCTCACGCTCGCGTGCAGCCGCCAACCGTGAAGCGGACGTTCGAGGAGTTATGTCCGAAGCCGTGGAGAAGCAGGGGCCGGAGTCGGCCGACACGCTCGCGCCGGAGACGGTGCGGGCCGCCGTCGACGAGGCCAGGGAGGCGTTCGCCGCCGCGACGGACCTGGACGCGCTGGCCGCGGCCAAGCCCGCGCATCTCGGCGACCAGTCGCCGTTGGCGCTGGCCCGCCGCGCGATCGGTGCGCTGCCCAAGGCGGAGAAGGCGGACGCGGGCAAGCGCGTGAACGAGGCGCGGCAGGAGATCCAGTCGGCCTTCGACGAGCGCCGTGCGGTCCTGCGGGCGGAACGCGACGAGCGGGTCCTGCGCGAGGAGGCCGTCGACGTGACGTTGCCGTGGGGCCACGTGCCGCGCGGCGCCCGGCACCCGATCACCACGGTCGCCGAGCGTGCCGCGGACGTCTTCGTCGCCATGGGCTACGAGATCGCCGAGGGCCCCGAACTGGAGGCCGAGTGGTTCAACTTCGACGCGTTGAACTTCGGCAAGGACCACCCGGCGCGGGCCACGGCCGACACCTTCTACGTCGCCCCCGAGGACTCCAACCTGGTGCTGCGCACGCACACCTCGCCGGTGCAGGCGCGGGCGCTGCTGCATCGTGATCTGCCGGTGTACGTGGTGTGCCCGGGGCGCACGTTCCGCACCGACGAGCTGGACTCCACCCACACCCCGGTCTTCCACCAGGTCGAGGGCCTGGCGGTGGACAAGGGCCTGACGATGGCGCACCTGCGCGGCACGCTGGACGCCTTCGCCCGGGCCATGTTCGGGGAGGAGTCGGGCACCCGGTTCCGGCCGCACTTCTTCCCGTTCACCGAGCCGTCCGCCGAGGTGGACGTGTGGTTCCCGGAGAAGAAGGGCGGGCCCGGCTGGGTCGAGTGGGGCGGTTGCGGCATGGTCAACCCGAACGTGCTGCGCGCCTGCGGGGTCGACCCGGAGGTCTACTCCGGATTCGCGTTCGGCATGGGCCTGGAGCGCACCCTGCAGTTCCGCAACGGCATCCCGGACATGCGCGACATGGTGGAGGGGGACGTGCGCTTCACCTTCCCCTTCGGAACGGAGGCGTGAACGATGGACGATCGGTTATGCCATTGTGCGCGCCGACCGGGTTGGGCCCCCGCTGCGGCATCCTCGGGTGCCGCAGTAGGGGAGGGTGTCCCACAGGAAACGGAGGCGTGAACGATGCGGGTCCCCGTCAGTTGGCTCACCGAGCATCTGGATGTCGGCGCCGAGGTCACGGCGCAGGAACTCGCCGCCGCGTTCGTCCGCCTGGGTATCGAGGTCGAGGACGTCCGGCCGGTCGGCGACGTCACCGGTCCGTTGGTGATCGGTCGGGTCGTCGAGGTCGAGGAGCTGACCGGGTTCAAGAAGCCGATCCGGTACTGCCGGGTCGACGTGGGCGGTGACGCGGACTCCGACGCCGGGTCCGGCCCGGGGGACGCGGTCCCGGACCCCACGCGGCCGCCGACGAACGGCGTCGTCTGCGGTGCCACCAACTTCGCCGAGGGCGACCTGGTGGTGGTGGCCCTGCCGGGCGCGGTGCTGCCCGGTGACTTCACCATCGCCTCCCGCAAGACCTACGGCCGCGTCAGCGAGGGCATGATCTGCTCGGCCCGGGAACTGGGCCTGGGGGAGGACCACAGCGGCATCCTCGTGCTGCCCCCGGGGACCGCCGACCCCGGCGACGACGCCCGGGACGTGCTCGATCTGGGCGACACGGTGCTGGATCTGGCCCCGACCCCGGACCGCGGGTACGCCCTGTCGGTGCGGGGCCTCGCGCGGGAACTGGCGGGTGCGTTCGACGTGCCGTTCGGTGACCCGGCACAGGTGGAGCTGCCCGGTGCCGAGGGCGACGCCTGGCCGGTGCGCATCGACGACCCCGCGGGGTGCCGCCGGTTCGTGCTGCGCCGCGTGACCGGTCTCGACGCGGGCGCGCCCACCCCGTGGTGGATCCAGCGCCGCCTGCTGCTCGCCGGGATGCGGCCGATCTCGCTGGCGGTGGACGTCACGAACTACGTGATGCTGGAACTCGGCCACCCGCTGCACGCCTTCGACACCGGCGCGATCAAGGGTGACCTGGTGATCCGGCGGGCGGAACCGGGCGAGACGCTGGTGACGCTGGACGACGCCGAGCGAGGCCTCGACCCGGACGACGTCGTGATCACCGACGACACCGGGGTGATCTCCCTCGCGGGCACGATGGGCGGCGCGAGCACCGAGATCCGCACCGACAGCACCGACGTGCTGCTGGAGGCCGCGCACTGGGACCCGGCCTCGATCAGCCGCACCGCGCGCAGGCACAAACTCTTCTCCGAGGCGGCCAAACGGTTCGAGCGGTTCACCGACCCCGAGCTGTGTGCGGCCGCCGTGGAGACGGCCGCACGGCTGCTGCGCCGGTACGGCGAAGGCAGCGTCCGGCCCGGTCGGACCGACGAGGGGGGCTTCGGGCAGGCCGAGCCGATCACCATGCCGATCAACCTCCCCGACCGGGTCGCCGGGGTGAACTTCGACCGCGGCGTCACCGTGCGCCGGCTCACCCAGGTCGGCTGCAAGGTGTCGGTGGGGACCGGCCAGGACGGCTCCGCGCTGGTGAGTGCGGTGCCGCCGAGCTGGCGCGGTGATCTCGCCCAGTCCGCCGACCTGGTGGAGGAGGTGCTGCGGCTGGAGGGCTACGAACACATCCCCTCCGTGCTGCCGTCCGCTCCCGCCGGGCGGGGACTGACCCGGGCCCAGCGCCGCAGGCGTGCGGTGTCCCGCATGCTGGCCGAGGCCGGCTACGTCGAGGTGCTCCCGTTCCCGTTCGTCGCCCCGTCGACGTGGGACGACCTCGGCCTGCCCACCGACGACGAGCGCCGGAACGCGGCGAGTGTGCTGAACCCGCTGGAGGCCGAGCGGCACCAGCTCGCGACGTCGCTGCTGCCCGGCCTGTTCGAGACGCTGCACCGCAACCTCTCCCGCGGGTTCCGGGACGTGGCGCTGTACCACGTCGGCCAGGTCGTGCGCCCGCGCGAGGGGCAGGCCGCCGCGCCGGACCCGAGCGTTGCAAGGCGCCCGGACGAC
>NZ_KB912556.1:80670-83693 GCF_000383775.1 Saccharomonospora halophila 8 | reverse complement strand
CGCCGGCTGGTCGGCGCGCTCGCCGGGGCGGTACGGGCGGCCCGGGAGGCGGGCGAGCGGAACGGGCCGATGGACGTGCTCCTGCAGGCGAGTCTCGACGGCGATCCGGCCCGCGGCGGCTGTCCGGTGGACGAGCTCGGTCGACTGGCCGACGCCGTCGCCCGGGAGAGTGGTGTTCTCCACCTGCGGGGGCTGATGGCGGTCGCGCCGCTGGGCGCCGACCCGGAACCGGCCTTCGCACGGCTGGCCGGTGCCGCGGAGGTCCTGCGCAGGGACCATCCGCAAGCCACGGAGATCTCCGCGGGGATGACCGGGGATCTGGAACAGGCGATCGGGTACGGCTCGACGTGTGTGCGTGTCGGAACCGCGCTGCTCGGAGGGCGCGGTCTAGCCTCGCCCCAGCACGGTTGACCGGGCGGGTCGTTCGGGAACCGGAACGGGCCGGTCGGCGGTGTGGTCGGCCGACCGTGTCCCGCGCCACCGACGGGAACCGGGACCGGTCGGGAACGGTCCCAACGAGGACGGAAGAACACCCCGGGTGGCGTCGCGGAGGGTGAGGAGAGGCATGAGCGCGTTGCAGAAGCTGAAGGCCTACTTCGGGATGGTCCCTGCCGAGGACGAGTACGAACTCGACGACGACTACCGCCGCGACCACCCGGACGGTGGGTACGGCTCCTACGAGGAGGGTCCCTATCCCGGGGCCAAGCCGCGCCGGGCGCGGCCGCGGTACCACGTCATGGACGAGTTCGAGGAGGCGGAGAACCCGGGGGTGCGTGGCCGTGGCAGGACCGTCGGCCGCAGTGAGCCGTCGGTTCACGGATCGTTGGCCGTGGACCGGCAGCCGGAACCGGTGGCACGACTGCGGCCCGCGACCGAGAACACCCGGCAGACCGCGCGGGATCCGCTGAGCCGGATCATCACCCTGCATCCGACCAGTTACGGTGAGGCACGGGAGATCGGCGAGGCCTATCGGGACGGCGCCCCGGTCATCATGAATCTCACGGAGATGGAGAACGCCGACGCCAAACGGCTGGTCGACTTCGCCGCGGGGCTGGCGTTCGCCCTGCGTGGATCGATGGACAAGGTCACCAACAAGGTGTTCCTGCTCTCACCGCCGGACGTGGACGTCACCGCGGAGGACCGCAAGCGGATCGCCGAGGGCGGTCTCTTCCTCCGTCACTGATCGCGGGCCACGGGTGTGGCAGAGTAGGCGCCGTGCTCACCGTCCGGCTGATTCTGTTCTGGCTGCTCTTCGCGTTCTGGCTGTTGCTGACGGCCCGGATCGTGGTGGAGCTCGTGCGCGCCTTCGCGCGTGAGTGGCGTCCCACCGGTGGGGTTGCGGTCGTGCTCGAGACCATCTACACAATGACCGACCCACCGGTTCGACTCGTGCGGCGCATCATCCCCGTCGTCCGGATCGGCGGCGTGGGACTGGACCTATCGATTATGGTGCTGCTGTTGGTTGTGTTCATACTGATGCAACTGGCGCTGCCCGGGTAACGGGGAATCCGGGCCGGAAGGCAGCCCTGGAGTGCGTGAGGTGAGATCTGATGTCGTTGACTCCTGCTGACGTGCATAACGTCGCGTTCAGCAAACCTCCGATCGGCAAGCGCGGGTACAACGAGGACGAGGTGGACGCGTTCCTCGACCTCGTCGAGACCGAACTCGCGCGGCTGATCGAGGACAATACCGAGCTGCGGCAACAGGTCGAACAGCTCGATGCCGAGTTGGAATCCGCCCGTAGTGAGTTGGAGTCCGCGAAGTCCTCGGCCGGCACGGGCGGCGGCGCGCAGGACGAGACACCGTCCCGCAGGCTCGCTCCGGTCCCCCCGCCGACCTCCGCGATGGAGCAGACTCAGGCCACCGGGCTGACCAACGAGAACGGCGAGCCGAACGTGCAGGCCGCCAAGGTGCTCGGGCTCGCCCAGGAGATGGCCGACCGGCTGACGGCCGAGGCCAAGACCGAGTCGGACGGGATGCTCGCCGAGGCGCGGACGAAGTCCGAGCAGCTGCTGTCCGACGCCCGGTCCAAGGCCGACTCCATGGTGAACGAGGCGCGGACGAAGGCCGAGTCGATGCTCAGCGACGCCCGGACCAGGGCGGAGACGCTGGAGCGTCAGGCGCGCGAGAAGGCGACCAACATGGATCGCGAGGCGCAGCGCAAGTACACCGAGACGATGAACGAACTGAACACCGAGAAGGGCTCGCTGAACAAGAAGATCGAGGAGCTGCGCACGATCGAGCGGGAGTACCGCACACGGCTGCGTGGCTTCCTGGAGTCCCAGCTGCGCGAGCTCGACGACCGCGGCTCCGCGGCCCCCGCCTCCGCCTCGTCCGGCAACCAGTCCGGTAACGGCGAGAGCTCCGGCGGGCACAGCGGCGGTAGTCACAGCACCGGCAACCACAGCAGTGGTAACCACGGTAACGGCAGCCACAGTTCCGGCGGCACCGGCGGAAGCAGTGGTCAGGGTTACTCGTTCGGCCCCCGAGCCGAGGCAGGCTGAACGGTGCCACTGCCCGACCGGGCCGACACGCCGCCACCGTGGTCGGCGGGTCGGCGGGCGGGTTCCGCGACCGACGTGGTGTAATTCACCGTGCTTTTCCTCGTCCTACTTCTGGTGCTGGCGGCCCTGGGGTTGGTGGTGGCGGCACTCGTCACGGCCGGATCGCTCTGGGCCTGGATCTCGATCGGACTGTCCGCCGTCGCCGGGCTGTTACTGGTCGTCGACTGGAGACGGGGCCGTACGGGCCCGGACATCGCCTCCGCGGGGACGGCCGAAACGGACGGCGCCACCGGCGACTCCGACCAGGCGAAGACGGTCGACCCGGCAGAGACCGACGACCCGGCGGAGACGACCGAAACCACGGAGTCCCCCGGCACGGCGAACGCGGAGCCGGCAGGGGCCCCGGACCCCGCGGGCACGAGCGGGACGACGGAGACGGACGTGACCGACGGGGCGGAGTCGACCGGGGCCGCCGACGACACCGCCACCGACGACACCGGTGCCGCCGACCGGACGAAG
>NZ_KB912556.1:72742-80570 GCF_000383775.1 Saccharomonospora halophila 8 | reverse complement strand
GGGGTCCGCCTCGGCCGGGCCCGGCGCCACCGTCCCCGGCCGTGCCGGGACCGAATCGACAGGCGGAGCCGAATCGACAGGCGGAGCCGAATCGACAGGCGGAGCCGAATCGACAGGCGGAGCCGAACCGGGGACCGCGGGTGGTGGTGCGGGCCGGGAGCGTGCCGCCGGAACGGCGGAGGCCACGCCCAGAACCGCGCTGCTGGTGTCGTCCGGGGAGTTGACCGCCGGCGACACCGACCCGCCCGAGGAGGCCACGGACGCGACCGATGTGCTCGTGGTCACCGAGTCGGAGGCGGAGGTGCTGGTGGTCGACGAGTACCCGCGTTACCACCTCGCCGAGTGCGGGTGGCTCGGACAGCGCGCCACCATCCCGTTGCCCGCCAGGGAGGCGCGGGAGCTCGGCTTCACCCCGTGTGCGCGCTGTGGGCCGGACGCGACGCTCGCCGCGGCCCACCGCCGTCGGTCCGGGCGCAAATGAGGCGGGCGGTCCCGGGCGCGATCCGGGTGGGTGGTCGGCGCCCGGCCGGGCACACCGGCTAACCTGAAGGGCACAGGCGTCGATCCGGCCATCACCGGGGAGCCTCCGGAAGAACGGGTGACACCGCCCTCCGAGACCGCCTTCGTGCCGGGCGGGGCGGGCGCACCTCAGTAGAACCGGACGGGTCCGGCCCGTCACCGCCGGTGCAACGAGTGGTCCGTGCCGTGGGGCGCGGGCAAGCGGGGTGGTACCGCGGTACGCGCGTCTGCCGACAGGCGCCGTCTCGTCCCCGTGGGGGCCGGCCGGATGCGCGGCCCGTGCGAGAGACAGCCGAACCGCGAGGAGCTACCCCGACGATGTACCCCCAGGCTTCCGTCGGCGCGCAGGACGCCGACCAGGTCCCCGCGCACCCGTCGTTCCCCGCGCTGGAGAAGGACGTCCTGGCGTACTGGGCGGCGGACGGCACATTCACCGCGACGGTCGACAACCGGGAGGCCGGGACCCACGGCGCCAACGAGTACGTCTTCTACGACGGCCCCCCGTTCGCCAACGGCCTGCCGCACTACGGGCATCTGCTCACCGGGTACGTCAAGGACATCGTGCCCCGCTACCAGACCATGCGGGGCAGGCGGGTGGAGCGCCGGTTCGGCTGGGACACGCACGGTCTTCCCGCCGAGCTGGAGGCCGAACGGCAGCTCGGCATCACCGACAAGGCCCAGATCGACGAGATGGGCATCGCCGAGTTCAACCGTGCCTGCCGTGAGTCGGTGCTGCGCTACACGGCGGAGTGGCAGGAGTACGTCACCCGCCAGGCACGCTGGGTGGACTTCGACAACGACTACAAGACGCTGGACGTCTCGTACATGGAGTCGGTGCTCTGGGCGTTCAAGCGGCTCTGGGACTCCGGCCTGGTGTACGAGGGGTACCGGGTACTGCCGTACTGCTGGCGCGACGAGACGCCGCTGTCCAATCACGAGCTCCGGATGGACGACGACGTCTACCAGAGCAGGCAGGACCCGGCTGTCACGATCGGCTACCGGGTGGAGGGCAACGACGGCGCCCTCGCCGAACTGGACGGTGCCTACCTGCTCGTGTGGACCACCACGCCGTGGACGGTCCCGTCGAACCTGGCCACCGCGGTCCACCCGGATGTGGACTATGTCGTCGTGCGCGACGACGAGGGCAGGCGGTTCGTGCTCGCCGAGGCCCGGGTGTCGGCGTACGCGCGGGAGTTGGGCGAACAGCCCGCGATCGTCGCCCGGTACACCGGGACCGACCTGCTCGGTGCGCGGTACGCGCCGCCGTTCCCGTACTTCGTCGGGCAGGCGAACGCCCACCGTGTGCTCGCCGCGGACTACGTCACCACCGACGACGGCACCGGCATCGTGCACATCGCCCCCGCCTACGGCGAGGAGGACAAGGCGGTCACCGACGCCGCCGGCATCGTCCCGGTCACCCCGGTCGACGCCAAGGGACGGTTCGACGCGCAGGTGCCCGACTACGAGGGCCGCAACGTCTTCGACGCCAACGCCGACATCATCCGCGACCTCAAGCACGGCACGGGCTCGGCGGCGCGGCAGGGTGCGGTGCTGCTGCGGCACGAGACCTACGAGCACGCCTACCCGCACTGCTGGCGCTGCCGCAACCCGCTGATCTACCGGGCCGTGTCGTCGTGGTTCGTGGCGGTCACCCGGTTCCGGGACCGCATGGTCGAGCTGAACCAGCAGATCACCTGGTACCCCGAGCACGTCAAGGACGGCCAGTTCGGCCGGTGGCTGGCCAACGCCCGGGACTGGTCGATCTCGCGCAACCGGTACTGGGGCACGCCGATCCCGGTGTGGGTCTCGGACGACCCGAATCACCCCCGGGTGGACGTCTACGGCTCGCTGGACGAACTCGAACGGGACTTCGGGCAGCGCCCCACCGATCTGCACCGCCCGCACATCGACGCGCTGACCCGGCCGAACCCGGACGATCCGACCGGTGCGGCGACGATGCGCCGGGTGCCGGACGTGCTGGACGTGTGGTTCGACTCGGGGTCGATGCCCTTCGCGCAGGTCCACTACCCGTTCGACAACGCCGAGTGGTTCGAGCATCACTATCCCGGCGACTTCATCGTCGAGTACCTCGGTCAGACCCGCGGCTGGTTCTACACGCTGCACGTGCTCGCCACGGCGCTGTTCGACCGTCCCGCGTTCCGCACGTGCGTCTCGCACGGCATCGTGCTCGGCTCGGACGGGCAGAAGATGTCGAAGTCGCTGCGCAACTACCCGGACGTCACCGAGGTGTTCAACCGGGACGGCTCCGACGCGATGCGCTGGTACCTGATGGCCAGCCCGATCCTGCGCGGCGGCAACCTGATCGTCACCGACAAGGGCATCCGGGACGCGGTCCGGCAGGCGGTGCTCCCGCTGTGGAACTCGTACTACTTCCTCGCGCTGTACGCGGGCGCCGAGGGGGTCACCGGCCGGAGGCGGACCGACTCGGAACACGTACTGGACCGGTACCTGCTCGCGAAGGCGCACGAGCTGGTCACCGACGTCGGCGCGGCGATGGACGGCTACGACATCGCGGGCGCGTGTGCGCGGGTCCGGGAGTTCCTGGAGGTGCTCACCAACTGGTACGTGCGCCGTTCCCGGGACCGGTTCTGGGCGGGCGAGGCGGACGCCGTCGACACCCTGCACACGGTGCTGGAGGTGGTCTGCCGGACCGCGGCCCCGCTGCTGCCGCTGACCACCGAGGCCGTCTGGCGTGGGCTGACCGGGGGCCGGTCGGTGCACCTGTGCGACTGGCCGCTGGTCGACGAACTCCCCGCCGATCCGGCGCTGGTGTCGGCGATGGACCGGGTGCGGCAGGTCTGCTCGTCAGCACTGTCGCTGCGGAAGGCGAACAAGCTGCGGGTGCGGTTGCCGTTGGCGAGGCTGCTGGTGGCCGCCGAGGACGCCGAGCAGCTGCGGCCGTTGGCCGACATCGTCCGGGACGAGGTGAACGTCAAGTCGGTCGAGCTGACCACCGATGTCGCCGCACACGGCGGGTTCGAGGTCGCGGTCAACGCGCGCGCCGCGGGGCCCCGGCTCGGTAAGGACGTGCAGAAGGTGATCAAGGCGGTCAAGGCGGGTGACTGGACGAGCACCCCGGAGGGTGCGGTCGTCGCCGCCGGTGTCGAACTGCGGGAGGGGGAGTACGAGCGGAGGTTGGTCGCCACCGACCCCGGGGCGGCCGCCGAGCTGCCCGGGGGTTCGGGCCTGGTCACCCTCGACACGACGGTCACACCCGAACTGGCCGGCGAAGGTGTGGTGCGCGACCTGGTCCGGGTGGTGCAGCAGGCCCGCCGGGACGCGGGTCTCGACGTGGCGGACCGGATCGGCCTGACGGTGGACGCCCCCGCCGAGGTCACCGACGCGGTCCGGCCGCACGAGGACTTCCTCGCGAACGAGACCCTGGCCACCGAGGTCTGCTACGGCGAGGTTCCCGGCGGCTTCCCCGGAACCGTCGGCGACGGGACGAAGGTGACGGTCTCCCTCGCCCGGACCGGCTGAGCGGCGCCCGGTCCGGCTGCGTGGCCGGTGCGGGCGGGTCCGTCCCGGACCCCCCGGCCCGAACCGGAACGAACCGGACCGGGATCGCGGGAAGGTGCCGGGTGCGCGGTCGGTGGGCCGCCGGAGCCGGTGAACGCGCCGAACGAGAGGTGACATGGACGAGCTGCCCCTCGTGCTGGGTTCGGGTGCGGCCGTCCTGCTCGCCTCCGTGTTGGCCGTGCGGTTCTCGATCCGGCTCGGCCTGCCGTCCCTGTTGATCTATCTCGGGATCGGGGTCTTCATCGGGGAGGCCGGCCTCGGGGTCGAGTTCGACAACCCGGAGCTGACGCAGAGCCTCGGGTTGGCGGCACTCGTGATGATCCTGATCGAGGGTGGCCTCACCACGACCTGGTCGGAGGTCCGGCCGAATCTCGGTCCGGGGCTCGCGCTGTCCACAGTGGCCGT
The DNA here is from genome assembly GCF_000383775.1 of Saccharomonospora halophila 8. Classification (GTDB taxonomy): domain Bacteria; phylum Actinomycetota; class Actinomycetes; order Mycobacteriales; family Pseudonocardiaceae; genus Saccharomonospora; species Saccharomonospora halophila. The sequence continues at coordinate 76,106 of NZ_KB912556.1, read as the reverse complement.
CGGAGTCACCGTCGCGGTGACCGGGTCGGCACTGCACTGGCTGTTCGGCCTGGAGTGGGAGACCGCCCTGCTGTGGGGCGGGGTGCTCGCCTCGACCGACGCGGCCGCGGTGTTCTCCGTGCTCCGTTCGGCCGGGATCGGCAAGCGCTTGTCCAGCATCCTGGAGCTGGAGTCGGGTCTCAACGACGCCCCGACCTACATCGTCGTGGTGCTGCTGGCCACCGGGACCACGATGGACTGGACCCTGCCGCTGCAGGTGGTCTACCAGCTCGTGACGGGCGGTCTCCTCGGGTTCGGGATCGGGCTGCTCGGCGCGTGGGCACTGCGCCGGGCCGCCCTGCCCGCCACCGGCCTCTACCCGCTGGCGACGGTGGCGATGTGTGTCCTCGCCTTCGCGGGCGCCCAGTTCGCACTCGCCTCCGGGCTGCTCGCCACCTACGTCGCCGGGGTGGTGCTCGGCAACTCCCGGCTGCCGCACCGGTCGAACACGTTGTCGTTCGCCGAGGGAATCGGGTGGATCGCCCAGATCGGCCTGTTCGTGCTGCTGGGGCTGTTCGCCACCCCGTCCCGGCTGCTGGACGCGGTGGTGCCGGGCGTCGTCGCGGGACTGCTGGCACTGTTGGTGGCCAGGCCGCTGGCCGTGCTGATCTCCACGTCGCCGTTCCGGGTGCCGTGGCGGGAGCAGGCGTTCCTGTCGTGGGCGGGTCTGCGCGGTGCCGTGCCGATCGTGCTGGCCACCATCCCGCTCGCGGAGGGCAGACCCGGAGCCCAGGACCTGGTTGACGCGGTCTTCGTCATCGTGATCGTGTTCACCCTGTTGCAGGCCGCGCTGCTGAGTCCGCTGGCGACGTTGCTCGGGGTGGCCGGTGCGTCCGAGCCCCGGGAGATGCAGGTCGACGCCGCACCGCTGGAGGAACTGGGCGCGGTCCTGCTCCAAGTGCGCATCCTGCGCACCTCGCGTCTGCACGGTGTCTACCTGGCGGAACTGCGCCTGCCGAAGGGTGCCACCGTCAGTCTGGTCGTGCGTGGCGAGCGGAGTTTCACCCCGGAACACACGACCCGGCTGCAGGAGGACGACCAGCTGCTCGTCGTCACCACGCAGCAGGCCCGGCGCGCGACCGAGCGCCGGTTGCGCGCCGTCGATCGTGCGGGACCGATCGCCCGCTGGAAGGGGGAACGGGGCGACTGACCCGTGCCACGCCACCCGCTCCGCGCCGACGACCGACGGTGGACGGGGCAGGCGGACGCCGACATGGACAATGGGACGGTGAACTCCGAGCAGCAGAACTCCGCACCGGACCCCGGTCCGGCGGACCCGGACCGATCGGCGGGAGCGACGGAAGCCCCCGTGGCGAAGCGGCGTGCGGGGCTCCTCCTCGTCGTGGCGGCACTGTCCTACGGCGTGGACGTGGTGACGAAGGTCCTCGCCACGGCGGGCCTGGAAGGGGGCGAACCCGTCCGGATCCTCGGCGGCGCCGTGTACCTCCAGTTGCTGCGCAACCCTTACGCGGCGTTCGGGATGAGCTTCGGCGGCACGTGGGTGCTCACCGTGGTGGCCGCCCTCGTCGTGGTCGGCATCCTGTGGTTCGCGCGGCGGCTGCGGTCGGCGGGGTGGGCCGTCGGACTCGGGCTCATCCTCGCGGGCGCGCTCGGCAACCTCACCGACCGGATCTTCCGTGCCCCGGGCGCGTTCCGGGGCCACGTCGTGGACTTCGTCTCCGTGTTCGCGCCGAACGGGGAGTTCTTCCCCGTGTTCAACGCGGCGGACTCGGCCATTACCGTCGGCGCCGTGCTCATCGTGCTGCTGACGGCGCTGGGGCGGGAGTACGACGGCACCCGGACGGGGAAGCAGCGCGGCGGCCGCTCCCATCCGCGGACGGCGGGGGACGGAGCCGGCGCCGCCGGGGAGGACCGGGCATGAGCACCCGGATGCTGCCGATTCCCGACGGACTGGAGGGCATGCGGGTCGACGCCGGCCTGGCCAAACTGCTCGGTCTGTCCCGCACCGCGGTCGCCGAGCTCGCGAGCTCCGGGGACGTCCTCGTGGACGGGGTCCCCGCGGGGAAGTCGGACCGGTTGCCGGCCGGGGGACTGCTCGAAGTGACCCTGCCCGAGCCGGACCGGCCGGTCGAGGTGGTGGCCGAGCCGGTCGAGGGCATGCGGATCCTGCACGACGACGACGACATCGTCGTGGTGGACAAGCCGGTCGGGGTGGCGGTCCATCCCAGCCCCGGTTGGTCCGGCCCGACGGTGGTGGGCGGCCTGGCCGCCGCCGGGATGCGGATCTCGACCTCCGGCGCCGCCGAGCGGCAGGGCGTGGTGCACCGGCTGGACGCCGGTACCACGGGCGTGCTGGTGGTGGCCAAGAGCGAGCGCGCCTACACGGCGCTCAAGCGCGCGTTCAAGGAACGCACGGTCACCAAGGGCTACCACGCGCTCGTGCAGGGGCACCCGGATCCGACGCGGGGCACGATCGACGCGCCGATCGACCGGCATCCCCGGCACGACTACAAGTTCGCCGTGGTGGCCGACGGCAAACCCTCGGTGACGCACTACGAGGTGATCGAGGCGTTCCGGGCGGCGTCACTGGTCGATGTCACGCTCGAAACCGGGCGGACGCACCAGATCCGGGTCCACTTCGCGGCGCTGCGGCACCCGTGTGTCGGTGACCTCACCTACGGGGCCGACCCGGCGCTCGCCCGGCGGCTGGACCTGACCCGGCAGTGGCTGCACGCCCGGCGGCTGGGCTTCGCGCATCCCGCCGACGGACGGTGGGTCGAATTCACCAGCGACCACCCCGACGACCTCGCCGCGGCCGTCGACGTGCTGCGCGCCGAGACCTGACCCGGTCCGGCACCGCCGGCCGGGGTCGGGTGCCCCGGTTCAGTCCGCGACCGTCCAGACCACGCTGCGTTCGTCCGGTTCCGGGCGGGGGCTCCACCGGACCGAGGCCACCCGGGTGTCCTCGCCGAGGACGTACACCGTGTGCCCGCCGCTCGTCCCGCCGGGCTCGACCCCGATCCCGTGCGGCTGCCGGGAGGTCAGCGACACCGGGGCCTTGGCGATCGGGGTGCCGTCGTCGGTGAGCAGTTCCAGGTGGTTGTCCGGCAGCGAGGCGAACGGCACCGGTCCCCGGTTGGTGATCTCGGTGTGCACGACGACCGCGCGTTCCCCGTCGTCGAGCCGGTACCCCGCGGCCGTGAACAGGAAGTCGGCGGGGTCCTGAACCTCGAGCAGCTGGACGGAGAGGTCCTCCCCTTCGAGGCCCCGGGTCTCGAGCACGTCCCCCACGGTCCCCGACCGCCCGGCCGGCCGGACGCCGGTTCCGCCGCGGTCCGCCTCCCCCGACGGCGGGGCCCCGGGG
>NZ_KB912556.1:63099-72642 GCF_000383775.1 Saccharomonospora halophila 8 | reverse complement strand
GGTGCCGGACCCGGTGCCGGGCCGGGTGGCGCACCCGGTGCCGGTGTCCGGGCGAGCGTTGCACGCAGGCCCGCCGGGTCGCTCTCGACCCCCACCAGCAGCGGCAGCCCCCGGGAGGAGAGGTCGACGAGTCGGGAGGCGACCTCGCGCGGGTCCAGGCCCACCGTCGCCGCGAGTTCGTGGACGGCGACCTTGCCCGCCTCGGCCAGTGCGGCGAGCAGGCGCGCGTCGACGGGATCGGTCACGGACACGCCCCCGAGAGTAGTCGCCGGACCGCGCCGTCCGGGTGCCACCGTGGACAACGCTGCCGGTAATCCTCGACACGGGGCGCGGGGAGACCTCCTTCCGACCGTGGGCGGGTGTCGCCGCCGGACGGTAGGCTGCCGCGCCATGACTCCCGTCACCGAGCTCGCCGACGAGTTCGTCGGTGCCCTGTTCGACGCCGACCCGTTGACACCCGTGCTCCTGGGCCTCGAACCGACCCGTACCGGCCTCGCGGAGGTCGACGGGGCGGCCCAGCGGCGGCACCGGGACCGCTTCGCCGACCTGGCCCGGCGCGCACGGGAGCTGGACACCGCGGGGATGAGCGACACCGACCGCACCACCCGGGACGTGCTGCTGGCCTCGGCGCGGGCGGAGATCGACCAGATCGACGCCCGCCTGGTCGAGTACACCGTCAGCGACTTCTTCGTCGCGCCCGCGGCGGGCCTGCTCACCCTGCTGCCGATGGTCGGGATCGCCGACTCCGCGCAGGGGCGGGCGCAGCTCGACCGGCTCGCGGAGATCCCCCGATACCTGGAGCAGGTCGCGCAGCGGCACCGGGACGGCGTGGCCGCGGGGCGTACCCCGGTGGCGCACCTGGTGCGGGCGGCCGTCGCGCACCTCGACCGCTATCTCGCCGCCCCGGACGACGACCCGCTGGCCCGGCAACCCGCGGTCGACGAGGAGTTCGCCGACCGTCGTGCCCGGCTGCTGGCCGAGGTGGTCCGGCCCGCGTTCGCCACCTACCGCGACGTCCTCGACCGGGAGATCGCCCCGCAGGGGCGGCCCGAGGAGCGGCCCGGGCTGTGCCATCTGCCGGAGGGTCGCGCGCACTACGCCGCGCTCGCCCGGGTGCACACCACCACCGACCACTCGCCGGAGCGGTTGCACGAGACGGGGCTGGCGCTGATCGACGATCTGGCGGGGGAGTACGCCCGGGTCGGTGATCGCGTGTTCGGTACCTCCGACCTCGGCGAGATCTTCGAGCGGCTGCGCACCGATCCCGCGCTGCGCTGGGACAACGCCGAGGAGCTGCTGGAGACCGCCCGCACCACCATCGCCCGGGCCGAGCGGGAGGCGCCCCGGTGGTTCGGCCGCATCCCGCCGCAGCCGTGGGTGGTGGAGCCGGTACCCGAGGCGGAGGCCCCGGGGGCGGCGGCAGGGTACTACCTGCTCCCCTCGGTCGACGGGTCCCGGCCCGGCACCTACTTCGCCAACACGTACCGGGTGACCGAGCGGTTCCGGCACACGCTCGAATCGATCGCCTTCCACGAGGTGATCCCGGGGCATCATTTCCAGCTCAGCACCGCGCTCGGACTGACCGACCTGCCGTTGCTGCGCCGGATCAGTGGCTTCAACGCCTACAGCGAGGGGTGGGGGCTGTACTCGGAACGGCTCGCCGACGAGATGGGCCTGTACTCCGACGACATCGCGCTGCTGGGCCTGTTGAGCAGCGATTCGATGCGCGCGGGCAGGCTCGTCGTGGACACCGGGCTGCACGCGCTCGGCTGGACCCGGCAGCAGGCGATCGACTTCCTCGCACGCAACACCCCGCTGCCCACGGTGGAGATCGTCGCGGAGGTGGACCGCTACATCGGCTACCCGGGGCAGGCACTGTCCTACATGGTCGGCCGGTTGGAGATCCAGCGGCTCCGGGCGGAGGCGGAACGGGAGCTCGGTGCGGCGTTCGATGTCCGCGCCTTCCACGACCTCGTGCTGTCCGGGGGCGCGTTGCCGATGACGGCGCTCGCCGACGTCGTCGGCCGCTGGATCGCCGATCGGCGCTGAACGTACGGCGCCGAACGGGCCGTGCGCGGCACGGGCCGTGCGGCGAACGGACCGTGCGCCGAGAGGCACCACCGGCCGACCGGTGGTCCTCACTCCACCGTGGCCAGCCGGGCCGACACCAGCACGGCCCCGGGGTCGTCCTCCGTGCGGTCGAACACCCCGGTCGTGGTGAGCAGCCGCAGCGTCCGGCTCCCGGTGGGCGCGGTCGCGCGTTCCACCGCGCGATCGTGCGGGACGCGGTCGACCCGGTCGACCGTGAACGTCACCTCGGTGCCGTCCGCGCGGTGGACCGTGATCCCGTCGCCCGCGTGCAGCCGGGAGAGCCCGGCGAAGACCCCGCGCTCCGCCGCGTAGCTGGCGTGCCCGGTCAGTACGGCGGCGCCCGGTTCGCCCGGGGTGGGGGTGGTGGCCAGCCAGCCGACCACCCCCGCGTGCCCGGGAACCTCCATGCCCCCGCCCGTGGTGCGGTGCAGCTCGATCACGGACCGGGTGTCGATACCGACCGCGGGTACGGACACCCGGGTCGGGACGGATTCCGGGAGGGGAGTACGGGACGTGGGCGGGGCCGCGACCGCCAGTGGCCCCCGCGGGGGTGTCGTCGTATCCGCCCCCGGAAGCGTGGCGGCCGGATCCGTCATGTCGGTGCCGCCCGACCGCAACAGCGCTACCGCCGTCAGCGCCGTCGCCAGGGTGACCACGACCGCCGCCGCGGCGGCACCCCACCGGGCCGTCTCGTCCGGCCGGGCGCCCGGCGGCCCCGGCGTCGGGTCGCCGGGCATGCGCAGGGTTGCCACTCTCTCCTCGTCCCCTCCGGTGTGATTATTCCCTTATCTAGGATCGCCGGGACGGGTCTGTGTCGTTACGGCAACAGGTGTCACACGAATCAATGTCACCCGAATGGGTTACAGCGCCGTTATCGGTCGCGGTGCGTGGGAATCCATCGGTTTTCGCGGCATGGGAGGTGCGGTCGGTGGCAGGCTCAGGCACGGTCGGCGTACTCGACGTGGGCTGCTTCAGCGCACGGTTGCGGTGTGTGAACCGTGCCGGGGCGGCACTCGAACCGGTGGTGAACCACAAGACGCGACTACGCCTGGACCGGTCCCTCGACGCCACCGGCCGCCTGCGCGGCGAGGGAGTGGACGCGGTGGTGTCCGCCGTCCGCTCCGCCGCCGAGGTCGCCCGGCGCAACGGAGTGACCGACGTCTTCGGCCTGGCGACCTCGTCCATCCGGGACGCGCGCAACGCCGAGGAGGTCCGCTCCCGCGTCCGGGACGAGACGGGGATCGCCCTGCGGTTCCTCAGCGGGGTCCAGGAGGCCGGGCTGTCCTACCGGGCCGCGCGGGCGTGGTTCGGTGCGGAGGCCGGGCCGCTCGCCGTGCTGGACATCGGCGGCGGCACCGTCGAACTCGCCGCCGGGTGCGGGATGTATGCCGAGCTCGCCCGGTCGCTGCGCCTGGGCGCCCGGGAGTCCACCCGCCGGTGGCGGCTGGACACCGACCGCCCGTCCGGACACGCACTCGACGCACTGCGGGACGACGCCGTCGAGCGGATCCGCGCCGCGGTCGGGGACGAGATGCCCCGGCTGCGGGAGTTCCGCACGGTCGGCTGCTCCAAGGTGCTGCGCCAGCTCGCCGTTCTGGCCGGTCGCCGGCGGAAGGGCACGAAGAGCCGGGAGCTGCATGTCGAGGACGTGCGGGAATGGATCCCGCGGCTGGCGGCGCTGCCGCCCGCGCGCCGCGCCGAACTGCCCGGGATCTCCCGGCCGCGTGCCCGGCAGTCCCTCGCGGGTGCCGTGGTGGCCGAGGCGCTGCTCACCGTGTTCGGTGGGCCCGTCGTCACCTGCCCCTGGTCGACGACCCAGGGACTGCTGCTCGCGCTGATGGACGAGGGCGCGAGCGAGTGGGTACGGTCGCAGGCAGCGTGATCGCCGTGGCGGCGTGCGTGCCGGCACCCGCGTGCGGTGCCGGCGAGTCGCCCACCGAAGGCGAGTCGCCCACCGAAGGCGAGTCGCCCACCGAAGGCAAGGTCGATACCGATGAGCCGACCCGAGTTTCCCCCGGCCGACGAGCGCGGACCCCGGCCGGACGAGACGGACCCGGTCCGCGACGGAACCCGGCGACGCCGGGAGCGGGACACCGACGGGACGCTGAACCGCGACGTCCCCGAGCCGCCCAACCGGGACGACATCCGCACCGACGACGTGACCTCGGACGCGGGCACCGTCGAACCTCCGGACTGACGACGGCGCCGCCACCCCGAGCCGCGAGGTCCCGGAGCCACCGCGGGGCCCGGGAGCACCGGGGGGTCAGCCCGCCCCGGTGACCGGCACCCGACGTCGGGTGGGGGCCCTCCCGGCGGGCTGGGACGGGCGTTCGGTCGGTTCGCCGGGAGGCAGGGGCAGGCTCGTCGGCTCCTCGGTGACGGTCACCGGTTCTCCGTAGTGCGTGAGGGTGAACGGCTTGCCGTGGATCAGGCGGTAGGTCGCCGACTCGCGCCGGATCTCGACGCAGAACTGGGAACCCCGGAAGCACATCCGGAAGGCGATCCGGTGCGGGACGGACGGCAGCCGTGGGGCGAAGCTCAGCTCGCCCCCGTGGTCCCGCATTCCGCCGAACCCCGCGACCATCGCCAGCCATGAGCCCGACATGGCGGCCATGTGCAGCCCGTTGCGCACGTTGTGGTGCAGGTCGCGCAGATCGGTCAGAGCCGACTCGGCGAAGTAGTCGTAGGCCAGGTCCGGATGTCCGCACTCGGCGGCCAGCACCGCCTGGGTGGCCGCCGACAACGAGGAGTCCCGGACGGTCAGCTGTTCGTAGTAGGCGAAGTTGCGCCGCTTCTGTTCCAACGAGAAGGCATCGCCGCGCAGGTGCATCGCCAGTACCAGGTCCGCCTGCTTGACCACCTGCTTGCGGTAGAGGTCGAAGTACGGGAAGTTCAGCAGCAGCGGGTACCGGTGGGCGGGTGTCCCCGTGAAGTCCCACCGGGCGTGCTCGGTGAACCGTTCCGACTGCGGATGCACCTTCAGCAGGTCGTCGTAGGGGATCCGCATCTTGCGGGCGGCCTCCCGCCACCCGGCGACCTCCACGTGGTCGACCCCGAGCTCCTCGGCGATGTCCGGTTGCCGCTCGCACGAGTCCGCGGCGGCGCGGAGGTTCCGCTGCGCCATCAGGTTGGTGTAGACGTTGTTGTCCACCACGGCGCTGTACTCGTCCGGCCCGGTCACCCCGTCGATGCGGAACCCGCCGTGCGGGTCGTGGTGGCCCAGTGAGATCCACAGCCGTGCGGTCTCGGTGAGCAGTTCGGTGCCGCACTGCCGTTCGAACTCGGTGTCGTGGGTGGCCTGCAGGTACCGCACGACCGCGTCCGCGATGTCGGCGTTGACGTGGAAGGCGGCGGTGCCCGCGGGCCAGTACGCCGAGCACTCGGCGCCGTTGATCGAGCGCCACGGGAACGCCGCCCCGCGCAGTCCGAGCTGTGCGGCGCGGTCCCGCGCCTTGTCCAGGGTGCTGTGCCGCCAGCGCAGGGCGTCCCGCGCGGCGTCCGGCAGGGTGTAGGTGAGCACCTGCAGCACGAAGGTCTCGGTGTCCCAGAACGCGTGGCCGTCGTAGCCCGGTCCGCTCAGCCCCTTGCCCGGGATCGCCCGGCTCTCGCCACGGGCCCCGGCCTGCAACACGTGGAACAACCCGAACCGGACGGCCTGCTGGAGTTCCGGATCGCCGTCGATCTCCACGTCCGCGCTGGCCCAGAACTGGTCCAGAAACCGCCGCTGTTCGGCCAGCAGTCCCTCCCAGCCCGTCTGCAGGGCCCCGGCGAGCGCGGCGTCGACCTGGGCGTGCACCGCGGGCAGCGACCGCTGCGCCGACCAGCCGTAGGCGAGGTACTTGGTCACCCGCAGCTTCTCCCCGAGCGGGACGTCCACGGCGATCGTGAGCCGGGCCAGATCCTGTTCGACCCTGATGTCCGTGCGCAGGTCCTCGCCCGCCTCGATCCGGTGGTCCATGGCGGCGGCCATCCGCAGCCCCGACCGCTTCGTGCGGTGAACCAGGACGGCACGCTGGTCCTCGGCCCGGGCGAACTCACCGATCAGGGGCGCTTCGAGCGCCGCGGCCACCCGCGGATCGCCCGAGTCCGACTCGATCGGCTCGTTGGCGAGCAGGTCTGACTGGGCCACGAGCTGGACGTCCCCGTCCAGGGGTTCCACCTCGTACCGGATCGCCGCCGCCGCCCGCTGGGTGAACGACACCAGCCGCTCGGTGCGGACCAGCACCCGCCTGCCCGTGGGCGAGACCCACTCGGTCTCCCGCCGCAGGGTCCCCGAACGGAAATCCAGTGTGCGGGAGTGCCGGTCCGCGTGCCCGTACCGCATGTCCAGCGGTTCGTCCTCGACGAGCAGGCGGATCACCTTGCCGTCGGTGACGTTGACGACCGTCTGGCCCGCCTCGGGGTAGCCGTAGCCGCCCTCGGCGTAGGGCAGTTCGTGCTCCTCGTAGAAGCCGTTCAGATAGGTCCCGGGCAGTCCGCGCGGTTCCGCCTCCTCCAGAGTGCCCCGCATCCCGATGTGCCCGTTCGACAGTGCGAACGTCGACTCCGTGCGTTGCAGCTGGTCCACGGCCAGGCCCTGCCAGCGGAGCTCCCACGGCGAGCGCCCGTAGCCACGTTCGACGTCGGTCACGCTCCTCCCTTCAGCGATCCGGTGGGCAACAGCTCGGCGAGGTCGTCGACCACGACGTCGGCGCCCGCCGCCCGCAGGGCCTCCGCCTGCTCGGCCCGGGCGTCGCCGACCGTGGTCGTCCCGGTGGAAGCGGGGTCGGAGTCGTCCGGTCCGGATGCCGCCGCCACCCGGTTGACCCCGACCACCCACGCGAAGTCACCGGTCCTCCCCGCCTGTACCCCGGACCGGGCGTCCTCGAACACCGCGGCCCGGTCGGGTCCGACCCCGAGTTCGCGTGCGCAGCGCAGGAAGGAATCCGGTGCGGGCTTGCCACGCAGGTTCTCCGCGAGGATCGTGCGGCCGTCCACGCGTGCCCGGACGTAGGGCGTCAGCCCGGCCGCGTCGAGCACCAGCTCGCCGTTGGCGGACGAGGTCACCACGCCGATCGCCAGTCCGTGTTCCCGGGCGGCGTCGAGGTAGCGGACCGAACCGGGGAAGGGGCGCACCCCCTCGGAGGACAGCAGCGCCAGCAGACGGTCGTTCTTGCGGTGGCCGACACCGTGCACGGTCGCCGCGTCGACCGGGTCGTCCGGTGTGCCCTCCGGCAGGTGCAGACCGCGGGAGGCGAGGAACCCGCGCACCCCGTCGAGGCGCGACCGCCCGTCCACATGGGCGGTGTAGTCCCGGTCGGTGAACCCGTGCTGGTCGGGGGCGTGCTCCCGCAGCACCTCGTCGAAGGTCCGCCGCCACGCGCGCAGATGCAGCGAGGCGGTGCTCGTCAGCACACCGTCGAGGTCGAACAGGCACGCGGTGACCGCGCGGGGTAACCCGATCATGCCGTTCACGTTAGTAGCGCGGCCCCCGCCCCGCCACGCTGAAACCTGTACACTTGAAGAGATGAAAAGATGATCAGTCGGCGTCGGCCGTGCCGATGACCCGTCTTCCTCCCGGGAGCGCTATGGATACCCTTGCCCTGCACGTCAGCGACGGGTTGGTGGACGTGCCCACCTCGCTGGTGTTCGGCGTGGTGGCCGTGGTCGGCCTCGTCGTCGCCCTCCTGATGTCCCGGCGTGCGCTCGACGAGCGGCTGGTGCCCCTGGCCGGGCTGGTGGCCGCCTTCGTGTTCGCGCTGCAAATGATCAATTTCCCGGTGCTGCCGGGTGTCAGTGGTCACGTGCTCGGTGGGGCGCTGGCCGCCGTCCTGGTCGGTCCCTGGGTCGGCGCGGTCGGCCTCGGCGTGGTGCTGCTCGTGCAGGCCCTGCTGTTCGCCGACGGCGGGCTGAGTGCGCTCGGCATCAACATCACCAACATCGCCCTGCTGGGTACGGCCGCGGCCTACCTCGTCGCCCTCGGGTTGCGGCGGTACGCGCGGGCGTCCCGGACGGGCCTGCTCGTCGTCACGTTCGCGGCGGCGTGGGTGGGCACCGTCGCCGCCGCGGGGGGATTCGTCGTGCAGTACGCCCTCGGCGGTGAGGGCGACGTCCCGATCGGTGGGCTGGCGGCGGCGATGTTCGGGGTGCACGCGCTCATCGGGATCGGCGAGGGGGTGATCACGGCGGTGACCGTGGCCGCCGTCGCCGCGGCCCGCCCGGAACTGGTGCATCTGCTCGGCCGTCGGCCGGTGACCACGGAGAACGACACGCTGACCACGGAGGCGGGACGGTGAGTACGGAGCGGGAACCGGATCTCCCGGACGGAACGGGTCGAACGGGCGCGGGCCGGAGGCGGCCCGGCGCGCGGTTCTCCGTCGTGCTCGGTCTGGCGGCGGTGCTGCTCGCCGGGGTGGTGTCCTACCTGGCCGACGGGTCCCCGGACGGGTTGGAGTCGGTGACCCGACAGGGGTGTGCCGAGGTCGACGGCGAACTCCGGGGGGACTGCGTCGCGCAGACCGAGCGCGAGCACGACCTCGCCGGGAGCGTGCTCGCCGACTACACCCTCGGCGGCGACGAGACGTTCACCGGGTTCGCGGGGGTGCTCGGCGTCCTGGTGACGCTCGCCGTGACCGTCGCCCTGGTGTGGCTGCCCCTCCGGCGGCGACGGTCCGGACCGGGTGGTTCCGGACGGTGACCACACCCGTGCTGCACCGGCCGGCCGACACCCCGGTGCACCGGCTCGCACCCGAGGTGAAGGTCGTCGGCGCGGTCTCGGCCGTGCTGGGCGTGGTGGCCACCCCACGGGAGGCTTTCTGGGCCTTCGCGCTCCACCTGCTCGTGCTGGTGGGTGTGTGGGCGGCCGCGCGGATACCACCCGGCTGGCTCGCCCGGCGGGCCGTGATCGAGGTGCCGTTCGTGGTCTTCGCCCTCGTCCTCCCGTTCGTCTCGGGCGGGCCCCGCACCGACGTGCTCGGGGTCGCGGTGTCCGCGGAGGGCCTGCTGGCCGGGTGGAACATCGTCGCCAAGGGCACACTGGGCCTGCTGGTGTCGCTCACCCTGGCGGCGACCACGCATCCCGGTGAGCTCGTCACCGGACTACGTCGCCTGCGGGTCCCCGGCACGCTGACCACGATGGCCGGACTGATGCTGCGCTACGTCGAGGTGATCGTGTCCGAGGCACGCCGGATGTCGCGGGCCCGCCTGGCCCGCGGGGACGACCCGCGGTTCCTCTGGCAGGCGGGCGGGCTCGCCCGTGGTGTCGGGACGCTGTTCCTGCGCAGCTTCGAGCGGGGCGAACGGGTACACCTGGCGATGCTCTCCCGCGGGTTCCGCGCCGGGGCCCCGGACACGCACACCGCCGACGGCCCCCGTGCCGCACCCGGTCAGTGGGCGGCGGCGCTGGTTCCCGGCACGGTGATCGCGGGGGTCTGCGGGGTGGCACTGTGGCTGGGGTGAACGCCGACCGCCGCG
>NZ_KB912556.1:58781-62999 GCF_000383775.1 Saccharomonospora halophila 8 | reverse complement strand
GTCCCCGCGCGTGCCCGGCGCATACCGTGGGGATCGTGCGGTGGAAGTTGCTGCTCCGGCCGAGCTGGCTGGCCCCGGAACCGCCCGCGCTGGAGATCACCGGTCTCCGGCACCGCTATCCCGACGGGCATCGGGCGCTGTCCGGGATCGATCTGCGGGTGCGGCCGGGGGAGCGGGTGGCGGTGCTCGGCCCGAACGGGGCGGGGAAGACGACGCTGGCCCTGCACCTCAACGGTCTGCTCATCCCGGAGGAGGGCACGGTTCGGGTCGCCGGCGTCCCGGTCGGCAGGAAGACCCGGACCGACGTCCGCCGGCGGGTCGGTGTGGTCTTCCAGGACCCGGACGACCAGCTGTTCATGCCGACGGTCGGCCGGGACGTGGCCTTCGGCCCGCGCAACTTCGGCGTGCCGGAGCCGGAACTGTCCCGGCGGGTGCGTGCCGCGCTCGACGCCGTCGGGATGGCCGGGCACGCCGACCGGCCGCCGGCCCACCTGTCCGTCGGCCAGCGACGCCGGGTCGCCCTGGCCACCGTGCTCGCGAGCGATCCGGACGTGCTGGTGCTGGACGAACCGTCGGTCAACCTCGAACCGGTCGCGCGCCGGGAACTCGCCGAGGTGCTCCTCGCGCTCGGGACCACGACGTTGCTGGTGACCCACGACCTGCCGTTCGCGTCGCAGGTGTGCCCGCGCAGCGTGCTGATCGACGACGGGAGGGTCGTCGCCGACGGGCCCACCCGGGAGCTCCTCGCCGACGAGCGGCTGCTGGCCGCGCACCGCCTGGAACTGCCGTGGGGCTTCCGGATGGACCCGGCATAGGCCCCGGCCGTGCCGCCCGACGGGGACGACGGCCGTGCCGTGGGGGGACCGTGTCGGCGAGGACGCCGGTCCGTCAGCTCCCGGGGTGGTGCGGTCGCACCTGGTGGATGAGTTCGTGCATCGTCTCGTCGGCGAGCCGGTAGTACACCACCCGGCCCCGGCGGTCGGCGGCGACCAGCCCGTGCGCACGGAGGATGCGCAGCGCCTGGGACACCGCGGTGTCGGTCATCCCCACCGCGACCGCGAGGTCGGACACGCAGATCTCGCGGGCGCAGTGGATACACACCAGCAGGGCCAGCCGGGAGGGGTCGGCGATCACCGAGAACCGGTCGGCCCATTGCTGGACGTTGTCCCGGTCCCCGAGGCATTCCACAGCGGCTCGCACCCGCTGTGGGTCGATCAGGCGGCGTCGTGAATCCGTGGGCACCCCTGAATGATCCCACCGACTCAGAGTCCGGCGAGCAGGTCGGTCGCCGTGCCGTCGGAACCGGGGGAGCCGCCGTCGCCGAGGAACCACTCGGTGCCGAACGCGTGGGCGAACGCCTCGTCAGGCATCGCCAGGAAGAACGACTGTTCACTGATCTGGCTGGCGTGCGCGCGCATCGCGGCGCGCTTGTACCCCAGGTAGCCGGTCACGTCCACCGCGGTGTCGATCACCGACTCGGGCTTGCCGACGTTCTCGTCGAGATCGGGGAGCTCGACCGGGGCGCCCTCGGGCGAGTCGGCGACGGCGCGCATCCCACGGGCGAGGTGGTCACGGTTCATGGTGTTCTGGAACACCCGCGGGGTCCCGGCCAGCCCGGCGGCCCGCATCCCCACGCGGTGCACCTGGATGTGGTCCGGATGCCCGTACCCGCCGTTGTCGTCGTAGCAGGTCAGCACGTCGGCGTGCTCGTCGGTGAGGATCGCCGCCAGACGCCGCGCGGCCTCGTCGACCGGGGTGGTCCAGAACGACCCCGGCACGTCGTTGGTGTCGGCGCCCATCATGCCGGAGTCGGTGTAGCCGAGGAACTCGACACGGTCCACGCCGAGTATCTCCGCCGCGGCGTGTGTCTCGGCCACCCTGCGTCGCCACAGCGGCTCGCCGTCGTCGAGGAACCCGTCCGGCACCTCGCCGTGCTCGCCGCGGGTGGCCACCACGAGTACGACGCGGTGGCCCTCGTCGTGCGCCTTGCGCAGCACCCCGCCGCAGCCGATGCACTCGTCGTCGGGGTGGGCGTGGAAGGACACCAGCGTCGCCATGCGTTCACCCTATCCACCCGCACGGCCCGCCGCGCGGGGCCGGGAGACGGCGGGGCCAGGTCGGTCAGGTCGAGGGCGGCTTGAGCGGATCGTGTCCCAGGGACATGAGCCGGTGCCGCCAGTGCGTCTCCCCGGCGGTCGGCTCCAGATCCTCGCGCCGCTGTCCGTGGACCTTGTCGACCACCCTGCGCATGACGTCGAAGTCGTCCGGGATCAGGTCGGTCTTGCGCTTGCCGAGGATCTCCAGCACCCGCTGGCCCAGGTGCGGGCCCGCCCGGTCCGGATACTCCTCGTCGTCCGGCGTGGACGAGCGCGTCCGCAACCACTCGCTCAGCTCCCGCGAACTCATGTTCACCACTCGGTGGAATTCGTCCCACAGCCGTTCGTCCGCACTGTCCACTGGCGATCTCCTTGTCCGTTCTCCCGCGGAAGGCGGTGTTCACCCCGGTGTGGTCTCGCCGCCCAGCGCGGCCATGACCTCCCCGGTGTAGTAGGAGGACAGCCGCCCGGCCGCGAGGAAGACGTACGACGGCGCCAGTTCGTCGGGTTCCGCGGCCCGGCCCATCGGGGTCTGCGCACCGAACGACCCGACGTGCCCGGACTCCATCGTCGCGGGGATCAGCGGTGTCCACACCGGCCCCGGCGCGACACAGTTCACCCGGATGCCCCGGCCGATCAGCGACTGCGCCAGCGCGAACGTCCAGGAGTGCACCGCACCCTTGGTGGCCGAGTAGTCGATCAGCTTCCGGTTCCCGCGCAGTCCGTTCACCGAGCCGGTGTTCACGATCGCCCCGCCCTCGGGCAGGTGGCGCAGCGCCGCCGCCGTCACCCGGAAATAGGAATGGATGTTGACGTCGAAGGTGTGGGTCCACTGCTCGTCGGTGATCTCGTCGAACGACTCGTGCTCGGACTGGGTGGCGATGTTGTTCACCAGGATCTCCAGCCCGCCGAGCTCGGTGACGGTGTCGGTGACGACCGACTCGCACCGGTCCCGCTCGGCGAGATCACCCGGTAACAACAGGCAGCGCCGGCCCTCCTGCCGGACCAGCGCGGCCGTGTGCTCGGCGTCGGCGTGCTCCTCGAGGTACGACACGGCGACGTCGGCGCCCTCCTTGGCGAAGGCGACGGCGACGGCCCGGCCGATCCCGGAGTCCGCTCCGGTGATCAGTGCCCGGCGGCCCGCCAGGAGGTCGCGGCCGACGTAGCCGCGCATCTCGTCGACGGGCTCCGGCGCCATCTCCCCGGTGTCGCCGGGCGGCCGCTGTGTCTGCTCGGGTTGGGTCACCGGGTCCTCCTCACGTCGGGGGTGGTCGTCGGCGGTGTATCGGGTCAGAAGTCGGTGAGCAGCTTGTCCGCCGTGACCGGGAGCTCGCGCACCCGGACGCCGGTGGCGTGGTAGGCCGCGTTGGCGATCGCCGCCGCGGTGCCCACGATGCCGATCTCGCCGATCCCCTTCGTGCCCATCGGGTTCACCGCCGGGTCGCGCTCGTCGATCCAGGTGGCCTCCACCGAGTCGACGTCCGCGCAGGCGCTGATGTGGTACTCGGCGAGGTCGTGGTTGACGACGAAACCGAACCGTTCGTCGAGCACACTCTGTTCGTGCAGGGCCATCGACAGGCCCATGGTCATGCCCCCGACGAGCTGCGAGCGCGCCGTGCGCGGGTTCACCACGCGGCCCACGGCGAACACGCCGAACAGCCGGGGCACCCGCACCTCGCCGGTGTCGACATCGACCCGGACCTCGGCGAACTGCGCGCCGAACGCGTGCATCGAGAACCGTTCGGTGTCCGGGTTCGGCCGCATCGCGGCGGTGAACCCGTCGCCGGGTTCCGGGTCGGGCCCGTACTTCTCCCGGAACCGGCGCGCGGTCTCCACGATCGCCGATCCCCAGTTCGTCGTGCCGGACGAGCCGCCCGCGACGGTCGCGGTGGGCAGGTCACTTGAAGGCGGACCGCGAGACCGAGGACGGCATCACCCACCTCGAGGCGAACCTGCCCGCCGTCGTCAGTGTCACCGAGAAGATCAACGAGCCGCGGTACCCGTCGTTCAAGGGGATCATGGCGGCCAAGAAGAAGCCGGTGGAGACCCTCACCGTCGCCGACCTCGGCGTCGACGCCGGGGAAGTGGGCCTGGCCAACGCCGCGTCCGGCGTCGTCGAGGC
>NZ_KB912556.1:55341-58681 GCF_000383775.1 Saccharomonospora halophila 8 | reverse complement strand
ATCCGCCCGGTCGAAGCGCGCCGCCGGCGCGCTGATCCCGAGGGCGGCGGGGAGGCGGGTCCCGGGCAGGGGAGCCGCGACGCAGCGTCCGTCCGCCTCGTGTTCGCCGTCGTTGACCGCGTATCCGTCCCTGCGGACCCGGTCGACCTCGTCGACGAAGGCCTCCACGGCGGTGATGGTCCGTTCCGTGCGGGCGCACATCCCGGTGTGCTCCAGCAGCTCCCGCACGCGTGCCTCCGCGAGCCGGGACGCGATCGCCTTGCCCAGTGCGGTGGAGTGCAGCGGGTCCCGGGCTCCCCGCGCCGACGCGAACCGGACACGGTGCCGGCTCTCGACGATGTCGACGTGGATGACGTGGTCTCCGTCGAGGATCGCGAGGGTGGTCGTCTCCTCGAACTCGTCCCGCAGTCGCTCCAGCCACGGGTGCGCGCGCTCCCGGAGGATCTCCAGCTGCCGCGACTGCATGCCGACGAAACCGAGTCCCAACCGGTACAGCCCGGTGTTGCCGTCCCGTTCGACGTAGCGGTGGGCCTCGAGTGTCCACAGGTAGCGGAATGCGGACGATTTGGGCAGATCGGTCGCCTGGCCGACATCGATCAGGGACACCCCGTCGATCGACTCCTGCAGGAGGTTGAGAATCGAACAGACGCGCTCGACCGCGCGGACCGTGTAATCCCGTTCTTCACCGGACACCACGGTCTCGTCCCCGGTCTCATTTCCCTGATTGCGTCGTCCCGACACGCCGATGCTCCCCTGTGGAATACGGATCGCCTGTTTCGGAAAAAGCCTATCGGGTCCGGGCCTTTCGGAGCAGGGGGCCACGAAGTCGCCGGGGTGCGGACCGGGGCCGCGATGTCGCGGAATCGACGAGGAACTTCCCCGTTTCGTCGCCGCCGGGCGCGCGGTACTGAGCCTGTGTAACGAATCGCCGCCGTGAACGATACTGATTCCGGGGAGGAGTACGGGTTGGACGGTCGGCGGTGTGGGCGTTTCCCGCCCCATCGGAGAGGTGCAAATTGCGGAGGGCAAGATAGCCCGTTTGGTGGTGTCGGCGTCGCGCTCCGTGTTCGAAACTGGAGGTGTGTTGATCGTGGTGCAGCCACGCGGCTGGGGGTCCCGCATTTTTTGGCCGATGGCCAACCGTCTGTGCCGCGTCCCCCGAACTCGTCCCCGGACCCCGTACTCCTCATGACTATGTCTTCTCATCAGGCCCTGTCTTCTCACCAGGCCACGCCGCCGTTTCCCGAGACCGCCCCGGCCGTTCCCGCGACCACGTTGCGGGAGAACCCGTCGGGACGCGGGACGTCACCGTCCCCCGACTCCCGGTCCACAGCCGCCACGTCGCACTCGTCGGAGCCGGTGTCCCCGTCCGGTCCCGGCCCGCGCGCGACCCAGCCGGAGGGCCGCGATGCCGAGCCGGTGTGGGAACTCGTGCGTCGGGTCCGCAAGCTGCGTGGACTGACCCAGTATCAGCTCGCGGACCGGCTCGTCGAGCTGTCCCGGAACTCCAGCGTCAGTCGTGACGAGGTCGCGCGGTGGGAACGGGGGAAACGGGTGCCGGGTCCGTACTGGCGGCAGTGGCTGAGCCTCGCGCTCGACGTGCCGTCCGATCAGCTCGCGGCGGCGGTCCGGTACGGCCGGACGGTGCGCTGACCGGCTCCCCTCTCCACGTGACGATCGCGACCACCGCGGCGTAGCGCGCTACCTACCTAGCGTGCTACAGTATCGACGGCCATCGGGTACGGGACCGTTCATGACCCGCCCACGAGGTGGCTGACACGGCGGCGCGGCGCGGACTGCCCCTTCCGGCCGGGCCGCGCCGCCGGATCCGGACGACGTGGTGACCGCGAGAACGCAGGAGCGGTATGGAATTCCTTTTCGGTCGCGATCCGTGTGGGTCGCGGAATTGTCCGGGCAATCGGTTCCGCTGTACTCGGAGTGGCGCTCGGTGTGCGCGATCCGCTCCGTTCTCCGGGGTGCCGGCGCGACGATTCTGTGTCCGGTCGGACCGGGTCGTGCTGCCGCGGCAGCGGCGCCCACCCCGGGAGTCGGGGTGAGCGCCGCCGGGGCCCGCTCAGGCGCTGCGCGCCGGGTGGTGCCGTAACGTCCGGGCGAGCTCGCCGAGGAACGCGCGGGAATCCTCGGGTGAGAGCGCGTTGTCGGTCACCTCACGCCACAACGCGTGGAAGACGTCCAGTTCCCCGGTGGACTCGTAGTGGATCCGGTCGACGGGTGTGTTGACCCAGGCGACCTCACTGAAGTCCCGGATGGCCTCGGACGGGAGCACGAATTCGGTGAAGGCGCCCGCCGCCGCGGCCGCACCCGCGCTGCCCTCGGTGAGAATCCGGATCTCGACGCGCGGGGCCTGCGTGAGTTCCTCCAGGCGTGTCACCTGACGGGCGAGGATCTCGGCGCTGCCGACCGTGCGACGGAGCACCGCTTCATCGAGGACACACCGCAGTTCGGGAGGCTCGTCCCGTTCCAGGATCTCCTGGCGTCCGGCCAACATACGGAGGTACCGCGCACGGGACTCCGCGTCGTGCGTCGGAAGTCCGGCACGGACCACGTGCTCGGCGTACTCGGGCGTGCGCAGCAGTTCGGGCACGACATTCGGCTCGAAGACGTGCATCCGGACCGCCGAGGACTCCATTCCCGCAAGCAGCGCGAGCGGGTAGGGCGGGAAGCCGTCCGGGAACAGGTCCTCCCACCAGTCCGGGACACGGGTCTCCACGCGGTCCCGCAGCTCCCGGTAGTACCCAGCGCGCTCGGGGTGGCCGTACGCGTCGAGCATGATGTCCAGGCTCTCGTGGCTCGGCAGGTACCGCCCCATCTCATAGTGCCCGATGGTCGCGCGGCTCTTGCCGATCCTCCTGGCGATCTCGCTCTGGTTCGAGTTCTCGCCGGCCTCACGCAGTCGCTTCAATCCCAGGGTGAACGCCCATTCCGCGACGACATGGCTCACCTCGACCAAGGGCCCCACCTTTCGACTCCGGGTGACATTCCACAGGTGTCACCCGAACGGGCCACGCCGCGGTGTAGCGCGGTAGGTAGGTAGCGCGCTACAGTGTGCGTGGCTACGGACAGTTGGACACCTGTCACGTTAGCCTCCGGTGGCGCCGGCCGTGGGGACCCCCTTGCGCACGGCCGCGTCGCCGGAGCGAGCAGGCGCGGAGTGCGCCATGCACCGAGGACCGACCGTCTGGAGCGTCGTATGTGCCAGTCTCCTGTGGCCGGGGGCCGTCCGTACCCCCGGTGGCGGGCGGTGCCGACCGGGAGGCGTTTCCGCCCCCCTCCCGGACGCGGCAGCGGGGGAGGTGACCCGGTCCCGCGCGCCGTGGCG
>NZ_KB912556.1:51067-55241 GCF_000383775.1 Saccharomonospora halophila 8 | reverse complement strand
CGGGCGACCGACGGAGCCGGTGCCGTGCCGGGGCCGACGGCACGACGCGGTCGAACGGTGGGCGACACCGGCCGGGCCGGCCCCGGACACGGCCCTGAACGTGCCTCGGCCGACGGCGTGTCGTGTTCTCCGCCGCACGGCGGGCGACGGGAAAGTGTGCCACCGACGGTGCCGGGTGGCGGCGGAATCGTGTGCGCCCACGCGGGGAAAAACATTCGGAATCGGGGTCGCCCGGTGTGTGCGGTGTGCGATCGGACACCCGACGCGGTTCGTGGTGAATCGAGACAGATCCTTTGATCACGGATCACGTGGCGAAGGGCCCGGAACGGAATGCGACACCGGTGATCGCGCTGACGATCGGTCGCGGAATAATCGCGCTGCGCCCCACGCGGGCGGAACGGCGGTGGCGTCCCCGACGGACCGCGAATCGCGGGATTGTGCCCCGGGATGTGCTGTCGTCACCCGGAGTGGAGGGCAAGCACGATCTGGTAACAGAACCGGGATGTACCGAGGGTGTGCGAATATTTCACCGTCGGTGTTTCGGGGCGATTTCCGTTGGGTACTACGCAACGCGTTGCCGTATACGATACGAACGCAACGGGGCGACCGACATCACACATTCGGCCTAGGAGGTCACGTACGGTCGAGCACTGGGCGACGAAGCGTCAGCGTTACTACCCCGTCCGGGTGAGTTTGTCGTCTTGGACACAATCGCTTGGTTCGGGTGTCAAGTGGTTGGTCAAGATTTTCGAAAACCGCCGACGACCACGGGGAATGTCCCTCCGGGGCCCTGCTCGACCCTGTGCGCCCAGCGCCCGGAGGTGCGGATCGTGCGCCGTCGGCTTGTACGTGGGGTGAGCCCCGACATCACGCAATTGACCCATTGATACTTTCGACCGGTACTCAATAGATTGAGTCGAGGCGATTGCGGAGATCAACGTCGATGTGCTGCAATCAGCCGAGTCGGGGTGAGGGCCGAGCTCGCCGAGCCCGGGTGCGGAACTACCGCCGGCGAGTCGCGGGTCGTATCAGAGTCGATGCTGCTCGGATTGTGATGACCCAGCGCTTTCGCGCGCCCTTTTCCGGCTCGACGGCCGCGCGCGCCACGGAGGAATTGTGTGCGCGCCCGAGGACGAGGAGGACTGCCGGGAAGTGTGACGCGGGTCGCGAAAGCAATGCTGTGTCTGGCCGAACGTGGAAGGAAGCGTAATGAGTGATTCGAGGTCTGGCCCGTCCGATGTGAAGGAGGCCGGAGCGGTTGACGAGAACCAGGAGATCGCGGCACATCCGGCACAGGAGTTCGGTTCGGACCCGCTGACCGTTCGGGACACCGACCACTACACCGACGAGTACGTCAAGGGCTTCGTCGACAAGTGGGACGACCTCATCGACTGGAAGAAGCGGTACGAGAGCGAGGGCAGCTTCTTCGTCGACCTGCTGAAGTCCCGGGGCGTGTCGTCCGTGCTCGACGTCGCCACCGGGACCGGGTTCCACTCCGTCCGGCTGATCGAGTCGGGCTTCGACACGGTGAGTGTCGACGGCAGCGCGGAGATGCTGGCGAAGGCCTTCGAGAACGGGTTGAGCTACAACAACTACGTCCTCAAGGTCGTGCACGCCGACTGGCGCTGGCTGAACCGGGATGTGCAGGGGCAGTTCGACGCGGTGGTGTGCCTCGGCAACTCCTTCACGCACCTCTTCTCCGAGCGGGACCGCCGCAAGGCGCTCGCCGAGTTCTACGCGGTGCTCAAGCCGGACGGTGTGCTGATCCTCGACCAGCGCAACTATGACTCCATCCTGGACAACGGCTTCTCCAGCAAGCACACGTACTACTACGCGGGCGAGGAGGTCACGGCCGAGCCGGAGCACGTCGACGACGGCCTGGCGCGGTTCCGGTACTCCTACGCCGACGGCTCGCAGTACCACCTCAACATGTTCCCGCTGCGCAAGGACTACACGCGCAGGCTGCTGCGGGAGGTCGGCTTCCAGCGGGTGGAGACCTACGGCGACTTCCAGGAGACCTACACCGCCGAGGAGCCGGACTTCTTCATCCACGTCGCGGACAAGAACTACATCTCCTCCGTCGACGACGCGGCGAACTACTCCAGCGCGGTGAACGTCGCCCGCGACTACTACAACTCGGACGACGCGGACAACTTCTACTACACGATCTGGGGCGGCGAGGACATCCACGTCGGTCTCTACGAGACGCCGGAGGAGCCGATCGCCCCGGCGAGTGTGCGCACGGTCGAGCGCATGGCCGGTAAGCTGACGATCACGCCGCGGACGAAGATCCTGGACGTCGGTGCGGGCTACGGTGGCGCGGCGCGCTACCTGGCCAAGACCTACGGATGCAGGGTCACCTGCCTGAACCTGTCCGAGGTCGAGAACAACCGCAACCGGCAGTTCACCGAGGAGCAGGGCCTGTCGCACCTGATTGACGTGGTGGACGGCTCGTTCGAGGATCTGCCCTTCGAGGACAACGAGTTCGACGTCGTCTGGTCGCAGGACTCCTTCCTGCACAGCGGTGACCGGGTGCGCGTGCTCCAGGAGGTCGTGCGCGTGCTCAAGCCCTCGGGCGAGTTCGTGTTCACCGACCCGATGGCGGCGGACTCGGTGGACAAGGCCTCGCTCAAGCCGATCCTGGACCGGCTGCACCTCGACAGCATGGGCTCGCCGGGCTTCTACCGTAAGGAGCTCAACCGGCTGGGCCTTTCGTCGATCGACTTCGAGGACCACACGCCGCAGTTGGCCACCCACTACGGCCGGGTCCACGACGAGACCGAGCGCAGGCACGACGAAGTCTCCAAGGTCGTCAGCGAGGAGTACCTCACGCGCATGAAGACCGGTCTCAAGAACTGGGTCGCCGGTGGCAAGAGCGGTAACCTCGCGTGGGGCATCTTCCACGCGAGGGCGTGACTCCGCCGCCCGTCGAGCGACCCCCGAATTTCCCCTTCCCTACGAGAGACGAGGATAAGAGTGACTGCTAACCGTAGGCTGTTCACCAGTGAGTCCGTGACCGAAGGCCACCCCGACAAGATGGCTGACGCGATCAGCGACAGCATCCTGGACGCGATGCTGAGCGTGGACCCGCGCAGCCGTGTCGCGGTCGAGACCATGATCACCACCGGTCAGGTCCACGTGGCCGGCGAGGTGACCACCGAGGCCCGGGTCGACGTCCCGAAGCTCATCCGGGACCGCATCCAGGAGATCGGCTACGACGAGTCCGGCAAGGGCTTCGACTGCAACACCTGCGGGATCAACGTGTCGATCGACGCGCAGTCCCCGGACATCGCGCAGGGTGTCGACACCGCCTACGAGACGCGGCTGGAGAACGCCCTCGACGAGTTCGACAAGCAGGGTGCCGGTGACCAGGGCCTGATGTTCGGCTACGCCAGCACGGACACGCCCGAGCTGATGCCGCTGCCGATCGCTCTGGCGCACCGTCTGTCCCGCAGGCTGACCGAGGTCCGCAAGAACGGCACCGTTCCGTACCTGCGTGCCGACGGCAAGACCCAGGTGACCATCGAGTACGACGGCAACAAGCCGGTCCGCCTGGACACCGTGGTGATCTCCAGCCAGCACGCCGAAGGCGTCGACCTGGACAAGGAACTCGCCGTCGACCTGCGCAAGCACGTGATCGCGCCGGAGATCGAGTCCCTCGGTCTCGAGGCCGAGGACCCCCGCATCCTGATCAACCCGACCGGCCGTTTCGTGGTCGGCGGGCCGATGGGTGACGCGGGCCTGACCGGCCGGAAGATCATTGTCGACACCTACGGCGGCATGGCCCGGCACGGTGGCGGCGCCTTCTCCGGCAAGGACCCGTCGAAGGTGGACCGCTCCGCGGCCTACGCCACCCGCTGGGTCGCGAAGAACATCGTGGCGGCCGGCCTGGCCGACCGCGCCGAGATCCAGGTCGCCTACGCCATCGGCAAGGCGGCCCCGGTGGGTCTGTTCATCGAGACCTTCGGCACCGAGAAGGTGGCCCACGACAAGCTGCAGGCCGCGGTGAACGAGGTCTTCGACCTCCGCCCGGCGGCGATCATCCGCCACCTGGACCTGCTGCGTCCGATCTACGCGCCGACGGCCGCCTACGGCCACTTCGGGCGCCCCGACCTGGACCTGCCGTGGGAGCGCACCGACAAGGCCGCCGCTCTGAAGGACGCGGCGAAGGGCT
>NZ_KB912556.1:35893-50967 GCF_000383775.1 Saccharomonospora halophila 8 | reverse complement strand
GCGGCGCCCCGCACGAGGACCCGTCGGTGCGGGGCGTCCGGGCGCGCCCCGCACGGCGGATCCCCTTCGACGGCCCGCACCGCGGGCCTTCCGGCGGGATCCGGCACGACGAGGGCCTGAGGAGCTCGCACGACACTGCGTCCCAACTACCGTTCGGCTGCCTCCACCCGGCCCGTCCCGGTGCACGACCACCGGGACGGGCCGGTGGAGCGGGGCGCCCCACGACGGCGGCCCGTCCCCGACCGGGGGCAGCCTTTTTCCGAGGAGTGCCTGAATGCGCATTGCGGTGACCGGATCCATCGCGACCGACCATCTGATGTCGTTCTCCGGCAAGTTCGCCGACCAGTTCGTCGCCGACAAGCTGGAGAACGTCTCGCTGTCGTTCCTGGTCGAAGACCTGGAGATCCGTAGGGGCGGTGTGGCCGCGAACATCTCGTTCGCGCTGGGCCGCATGGGCCTGACGCCGATCCTGGTCGGCGCGGTCGGCCACGACTTCGATGACTACCGCTCCTGGCTGGAGCGGCACGGCGTGGACACCAAGTCGGTGCACGTCTCCGCGGACAAGCACACGGCGCGCTTCATGTGCACCACCGACGAGACCCAGAACCAGCTCGCCTCCTTCTACGCCGGGGCGATGAGCGAGGCCCGCGAGATCGAGATCCAGACCGTCGCCGACCGCGTGGGCGAGCTGGACCTGGTGGTCATCGCGCCCAACGACCCCGAGGCGATGCTGCGGCACACCGAGGAGTGCCGCCAGCGCGGCATCCCGTTCGCGGCC
The DNA here is from genome assembly GCF_000383775.1 of Saccharomonospora halophila 8. Lineage (GTDB taxonomy): Bacteria > Actinomycetota > Actinomycetes > Mycobacteriales > Pseudonocardiaceae > Saccharomonospora > Saccharomonospora halophila. The sequence continues at coordinate 50,189 of NZ_KB912556.1, read as the reverse complement.
GACATCTCCCAGCAGCTCGCGATCATGCCGGGCGAGGATGTGAAGAAGCTCGTCGACGGCGCGGCCTACCTGTTCACCAACGAGTACGAGAGCTCGCTGCTGCTCAAGCACACCGGCTGGTCGGCCGACGAGGTCCTGGACCGGGTCGGCACCTGGGTCAGCACCCACGGTGGCGAGGGCGTGCGGATCGAGGGCCGCGGCCACGACACGATCTCGTTGCCCGCCATCCCGGACGTGGAGCCGGTGGAGCCGACCGGGGTCGGCGACGCCTTCCGCTCCGGCTTCCTGTGGGGGATCAGCCGTAAGATGACGATGGAGAGGGCGGCGCAGGCCGGCTGTGCGCTCGCGAGCATCGTGCTCGAGACGGTCGGCCCGCAGGAGTACCCGCTCGACCGTGCGGACTTCTCCGACCGCGTGGCCAGGGCCTACGGCAACGACGCCGCGGCCGAGATCGAGTCCAAGCTGCGGGTGTGAATCATCATGGATAGTCGTTTTCTCGACGAACTGCAGCGCAGGGTGCTCGTCGCCGACGGCGGGATGGGGACCGCGCTGCAGGAGTACGACCTCACGCTGGACGACTTCGCCCAGCTCGAGGGCTGCAACGAAATTCTGAACGAGACCAGGCCGGACGTGGTCCGCTCGATCTACCGTGGGTTCCTCGGGGCGGGGTCCGACGCGATCGAGTCGAACACCTTCGGCACCAACTACGGCAACTTCGGCGAGTACGACATCCTCGACCGGTGCCGTGACCTGGCCGAGAAGGGCGCCTCGCTGGCGCGCGAGTGCGCCGACGAGTACTCGACGCCGGACAAACCCCGGTTCGTGCTCGGTTCGATGGGTCCCGGGACCAAGCTGCCGACGCTCGGGCACGCCCCCTACGCGCTGCTGCGGGACTACTACCAGGAGAACGCGCTCGGCCTGCTCGACGGCGGCGCGGACGCGGTGCTCGTCGAGACGTCGCAGGACCTGCTCCAGACGAAGGCCGCGATCGTCGGTGCCAAGCGCGCCATGACGCAGTCGGGCCGGCGCATCCCGATCATCGCGCAGGTGACGGTCGAGCAGACCGGCACCATGCTGGTCGGCTCGGAGATCGGTGCGGCGTTGACCGCGCTGGAGCCGCTCGGCATCGACATGATCGGCATGAACTGCGCCACCGGCCCGGCGGAGATGACCGAGCACCTCCGGGTGCTGGCCGAGCATGCGACGGTGCCGATCTCGGTGATGCCCAACGCCGGCCTGCCCGAGCTCGGGGAGAACGGCGCGGTGTACCCGCTGCAGCCGGACGAGCTGGCGGCCTCGCTGAAGGAATTCGTCACCGACTTCGGCGCACGGCTGGTCGGCGGCTGCTGCGGAACCACCGGGGAGCACGTGCGCGCGGTGGTCGACGCGGTGTCCGGCCTGACGCCGAAGGAGCGCGAGCCGGAGGTCGTGCCCTCGGTGTCGTCGGTGTACCAGGCGATCCCGTTCGAGCAGGAAGCCTCCCTGCTCAACGTGGGCGAGCGGACCAACGCCAACGGCTCGAAGGCGTTCCGCGAGGCGATGCTGGAGCAGCGCTACGACGACTGCGTGGAGATCGCCAAGGCGCAGACCCGCGAGGGCGCGCACATGCTCGACCTCTGCGTGGACTACGTGGGCCGGGACGGCACCACCGACATGATCGAGCTGGCCTCGCGGCTGACGACGGCCTCCACGCTGCCGGTCATGGTCGACTCGACCGAGGCCGACGTCATCGAGGCGGGCCTGGAGCGGTTCGGCGGCCGGTGCGCGATCAACTCGATCAACTATGAGGACGGCACCGAGCCCGGCGGGCGCTACGACCGCGTCATGAAGATGGCCGTCGAGCACGGTGCGACCGTGGTCGTCACCTGCATCGACGAGGAGGGCCAGGCGCGGACCGCGGACTGGAAGCTGCGGGTCGCCGAACGCGCCATCACCGACCTCACGCAGAACTGGGGTCTCGACGAGTCGGCGGTCATCATCGACCTCCTGGTGTTCCCGATCACCACGGGCCAGGAGGAGGTCCGCAAGGACGCCATCGAGACGATCAACGCGATCCGGGAGCTGAAGAAGCGCCACCCGCGCGTGCAGACCACGCTCGGGTTGTCGAATGTGTCGTTCGGGCTCAACCCGGCGGCGCGGCAGGTGCTCAACTCGGTGTTCCTCAACGAGTGCCGCGAGGCCGGGCTCGACTCGGCGATCGTGAACTCGTCGAAGATCCTGCCGATGAACAAGATCGAGGACGAGCCGAAGCAGGTGGCGCTCGACCTGGTCTACGACCGGCGGGCAGAGGACTACGACCCGCTGCAGAAGCTCATGGGGCTGTTCGAGGGCAAGACCGCGTCCTCGAACCAGGCCTCCCGCGCGGAGGAACTGGCCAAGCTCCCGCTGTTCGAGCGGCTGCAGAAGCGCATCATCGACGGCGAGCTCAACGGCCTCCACGGCGACCTCGACGAGGCGATGCGGGAGAAGAAGCCGCTGCAGATCGTCAACGAGGATCTGCTCGCGGGCATGAAGGTCGTGGGTGACCTGTTCGGCTCGGGGCAGATGCAGCTGCCGTTCGTGCTCCAGTCGGCCGAGGCGATGAAGACCGCGGTCGCGCACCTCGAACCGCACATGGAGAAGGACGACTCGGGCGGTAAGGGCAAGCTCCTGCTGGCCACCGTCAAGGGCGACGTCCACGACATCGGCAAGAACCTCGTCGACATCATCGTGTCGAACAACGGCTACGACGTGGTCAACATCGGCATCAAGCAGCCGATCAACGCCATTCTCGACGCCGCCGAGGAACACAAGGTCGACGCGATCGGCATGTCCGGCCTGCTGGTGAAGTCCACGGTGATCATGAAGGACAACCTGCAGGAGATGAACTCCCGCGGGGTGGCCGAGAAGTTCCCGGTGATGCTCGGCGGTGCGGCCCTGACCCGGACCTTCGTGGAGAACGACCTCGACGAGGTCTACGAGGGCGAGGTCCACTACGCCAAGGACGCCTTCGAGGGGCTCACGCTGATGGACCGCATCATGGCGGTCAAGCGCGGTGAGGCCCTGGAGGAGAACGAGGCGGCCAAGGCCAAGCGGGAGGAGCGCAAGGCCCGCCGCGAACGGTCCAAGCGGATCGCCGAGAAGCGCAAGGCCGAGCAGGAGCCGGAGCCGAGCCTGGACGACACGACCCGGTCGGACGTCGACCCGGACATCCCGGTGCCGACCCCGCCGTTCTGGGGCTCGCGGGTGGTCAAGGGCCTCTCGGTCGCCGACTACCTGGCGGTGCTGGACGAGCGTGCCACGTTCTTCGGCCAGTGGGGTCTGCGTGGGTCCAAGAAGGGCGAGGGCCCGACCTACGAGGAGCTCGTGGAGACCGAGGGCAGGCCGCGGCTGCGGGCCTGGATCGACGAACTGTCGACCAAGGGCATCCTGCAGCACGCCGCGCTGGTCTACGGTTACTTCCCGTGCTACTCCGAGGGCAACGACCTGGTGGTGCTGGACAAGGACGAGCCGGACGCCCCGGAGCGGATGCGGTTCACCTTCCCCCGGCAGCGCCGGGACCGGCGGTTCTGCCTGGCGGACTTCTACCGGTCCAAGGAGAAGGCCCAGGAGACCGGACAGGTCGACGTGCTGCCGTTGCAGCTGGTCACGATGGGCCAGCCGATCGCCGACCACGCCGACGAGCTGTTCGCGAAGGACGCCTACCGGGACTACCTGGAGATCCACGGACTCTCGGTGCAGCTCACCGAGGCGCTGGCGGAGTACTGGCACCGCCGCATCCGGCAGGAAATGACGTTCTCCTCGGGCAAGCCGGTCGCCGACGAGGACCCGGAGGACGTCGAGGAGTTCTTCAAGCTCGGCTACCGCGGCGCACGGTTCTCGCTCGGCTACGGAGCGTGCCCGGAGCTGGAGGACCGTGCCAAGATCGTCGAGCTGTTGGACGCCGAGCGGATCGGTGTGGAGCTGTCCGAGGAGTTCCAGCTGCATCCGGAGCAGTCCACGGACGCGATCGTGGCGCACCACCCCGAGGCGAAGTACTTCAACACCTGATCCGCGGGCACGACCCGCACGGGAAGAACCTGATCCGCGGGCACGACCCGCAACGAGGGAAAGGAAAACATGAGCGCGAAGTTGCAGAAGGTGAACGGTCTCGAGTTCGCCATCGCCGACCTGAACCTGGCCGAGGCCGGGCGGCACCAGATCCGGCTGGCGGAGCACGAGATGCCCGGCCTGATGGCGACTCGCAAGGAGTTCGCGGCGTCCAAGCCGCTCAAGGGCGCCCGGATCGCGGGTTCGCTGCACATGACCGTGCAGACCGCCGTGCTGATCGAGACGCTCGTCGAGCTCGGTGCCGAGGTCCGCTGGGTGTCGTGCAACATCTTCTCGACCCAGGACGAGGCCGCCGCGGCGGTCGTCGTGGGCCCGAACGGCACGCCGGACAAGCCCGCGGGTGTCCCGGTCTTCGCCTGGAAGGGCGAGACGCTGGAGGACTACTGGTGGTGCACCGACCAGCTCTTCCAGTTCGGTGACCAGGCCCCGAACATGATCCTGGACGACGGCGGCGACGCGACGCTGCTCGTGCACAAGGGTGTCGAGTTCGAGGCCGCCGGCGCCGTGCCGGAGGCGACCGACGAGGACCCGGACGAGTTCAAGGTCGTCCTGTCCACGCTGCGCAAGAGCCTGGCCGCGGACTCCGGGCGGTTCACCCGGATCGCCGAGGCGGTCAAGGGTGTCACCGAGGAGACCACCACCGGTGTGAAGCGTCTCTACGACTTCGCCAAGACCGGTGACCTGCTCTTCCCGGCGATCAACGTCAACGACTCGGTCACCAAGTCGAAGTTCGACAACAAGTACGGCTGCCGGCACTCGCTGGTGGACGGCATCAACCGCGCCACCGACACGCTGATCGCGGGCAAGACCGCCGTGATCGCCGGCTTCGGTGACGTCGGCAAGGGCAGCGCCGAGTCGCTGCGGGGCCAGGGCGCCCGCGTCGTGGTCACCGAGATCGACCCGATCTGCGCGCTGCAGGCCGCGATGGAGGGTTACGAGGTCGTCACGATGGAGGATGTCGTCGAGACGGCCGACATCTTCGTGACCACGACCGGGAACTTCAACATCATCACCGCCGACCACATGGCCCGGATGAAGCACCAGGCGATCGTCGGCAACATCGGCCACTTCGACAACGAGATCGACATGGCCGGCCTGGAGAAGACCCCGGGCATCCAGAAGATCGAGATCAAGCCGCAGGTGCACGAGTACCGGTTCACCGACGGCCACTCGGTCATCGTGCTCAGCGAGGGCCGCCTGCTGAACCTGGGCAACGCGACCGGCCACCCGAGCTTCGTGATGTCCAACAGCTTCACCAACCAGGTGATGGCCCAGATCGAGCTGTTCACCAAGCCCGGCGAGTACGACAAGCAGGTCTACGTCCTGCCGAAGAAGCTCGACGAGAAGGTCGCCGTGCTGCACCTGGACGCCATCGGCGTGAAGCTGACCAAGCTGACCAAGGAGCAGGCCGAGTACATCGGCGTCGACGTCGAGGGCCCGTACAAGCCCGAGCACTACCGCTACTGAGCCTCACCTCGTCGGCCCCGCTCCACGCAGGCCCCGCCACGCGCGGTGGCCTGCGTGGGGCCGGGGCCCCAGGCGGTCGGTGACGGCGAACGGAGCGGGAGAGAACCATGAAGACCATCGCACTGGAACTCGTTCCACCGAACCTCGACGGCGGTGTCGATGAGGCGGTGGAAGTGGGCCGGAAGGTCGTCGACAGTTGCCGCGCGACTGGGATGACCGACCAGATCAAGCACCTGATGATTCCCGGCATGATCGCCGAGGATCCCGACCGTCCCGTCGAGATGAAGCCCAAGATGGACACCCTGGACTTCTGGGAGACGGTGCGGCCGGTGATCGGGGATGTGCGCGGGCTGTGCACACAGGTCACGGCGTTCCACGACAAGCCGCAGCTCACCGAGCGGCTGCGCTCGCTGCGGAACTCGGGCATGGACGGCATCACCTTCGTCGGGGTGCCGCGGACCATGAGTGACGGCGACGGGCCGGGGATGCCCCCGACCGACGCGCTGTCCGAGTTCACCGACGTCGTGGACAACCGCGGCGTCATCCTGATCCCCACCCGTGAGGGGGAGCAGGGCCGGTTCAACTTCAAGTGCGACAGTGGCGCCACGTTCGCCATGACGCAGTTGCTGTTCTCCGACGCGATCGTCGACTTCTTGGCCGACTTCGCCCGGCAGACCCCGCACCGGCCGGAGATCCTGCTGTCGTTCGGATTCATCCCGAGCGCGGAGACCAAGGTCGGCCTCATCGACTGGCTGATCCAGGATCCCGGCAACGACGTGGTCAAGCAGGAACAGGATTTCGTCGCCCGGGTCGCGGAGAAGAGCTTCGCGGAACGGAAGAAGGCGGTCGTCGACCTGTACAAGCGGGTCGTCGACGGGGTGGGCGAGCTCGGCTTCCCGCTGAGCATCCACCTGGAGGCCCCGTACGGGCCGTCGAAGCCCGCCTTCGAGACCTTCGCGGAGATGCTCGACCACTGGTCGCCGCTGACCGATCAGTGACCCGCACCGGGCACACCCGCGACCGCTGAGCCGCGGTCGCGTCGAAGCCGGTGGTGGCCGTTCAACGGCGAGCGGTCACCACCGTCCCACCCGTGCGTGGGCGAGCGGCCGTGCGCGGGACACCGCGGTCTTCCTCCCCGTGGGAAGCCCGGGCGGTGACGATACCTCCCGATCACGGGGTGGACCACCTCACTATCCTTGTCGACACGTGCGTTTAGGGTTGGCCGATCCAACGCGAGTCGGGGCGAGGTGGAAATGAGCAGCGCAGCACAACCGGACGGCCAGGTGCCGCCGCGCACCGTTTTTCCGGTGACGTGGCGGGGTTACGACCGCGACCAGGTGGACGAGTACGTGCGTGGCGTCGTGGAGACCGTGCGGCTGTTGGCCGCGGAACGGGACGCCGCGGCCCAGCGCGCGCACAGATACGGTACGGAGCTGGCGGCGCTGCGGGAGAGTCACGACGGTCTGCGGGACCGGTTCGACCGCGTCTGCGGCACCCCGGTGGAATCGGACGGGTTGTCCGAACGTCTGCTGCGCATGGTGGAGCTCGCGGAGTCCGAGGCGGTCGAGATCCGCGCCGAGGCGGAGGCCGCCGCGCGGGACCGGACCGCGGAGCTGGACGCCCGTGAGGAACGGATGCTGCGCGAACACGAGCGCAGGCAGGAAGAGCTGGCCGAGCGCCGCGCCCGGTGGGAGGCCGAGGCCGCCGAGGCGGAGGAACGGGCGCAGCGGCGGCGCCGCGAGCTCGATGAACGGGCGACCCGGCGCAGGCAGGAACTGGAACAGGATTTCGCCCGCAACCTCGCCGCCCGCAGGGACGAGGCGAATCGCGCACTCGCCGAACGGGCGGCGACCGCACGGTCGGAGGCCGACCGGATCGTGGCCGACGCCGCACAGGAGGCCGCCGACATCGTGGCCCGGGCCCGGGCCCGCGTCCGTACGCTGGAGACCGCCCGTCGCCGGGTCGCCGCCGAGCTGAGCTCGGCACGGCAGACGTTGGAAGGCGCGCTTCCGCTGATCGAGACGGTCCCGGACGACCTCGCGGACGCTCCCACCCCGGACCACACCCCCGTGGACGGGACCGGGGAGGCGGTGTCGGAGGCCGACGGATCCGACCGGGCGGACACGGACGGGACACCGGCGGAGCCCGTCTCCCCAGGGGCGGAGGGATCCGCACCGGAGGACCGGACGACGTTGCCGAGCCCGCGGGAGCCGGACACGACGGTGTCCACCGGCTGAGCCGACCACCGGTTGAGCCGACCACCGGCCGGGACGGCATCCGGCCGTCCGGCGCCGGCCGACGGGCCCCGAGAACCCCGGGTCGGGACGGGACCGGCCCGGGGGTGCGAACGGTATCGTCTCGTCGACGGTTCGGCGTCGACCGGGAGAAGGTCGACCGGGAGAAGGTCGACCGGGAGAAGCACGGAAGGTGAGCGAATGGCACGGTCGTGCGTGCTGCTGAAGTACGGCGAGCTGATGCTCAAGGGGCGCAACCGCGGCACGTTCGAGCGGTACCTGCGGGAGGCGGTGCAGCACGCGGTCGAGGGCGCGTCGGCGCCCGTGCGGATCTCCCAGCGGCCCGGTGTGGTCGTGCTTTCCGGTGATCTGCCCCGCGAGGAGCTGGTGGAGCGCGCGCAGCGGGTGCTCGGGGTCAGCGTCGTCCAGCCCGTGCTCCGGTGCGGGCGCTCGGCGGCGGACACCGTGGACACTGTCCTGCGGGCACTGGCCGACCGGTTCGGCGGCCCGGCCGAGACCGGGCCGCGCCGGTTCGCCGTCCGTGCGCACCGCAGGGACAAGAGCTTCCCGATGAGTTCCGAGCAGCTGGCCGCGCACGTGGGCAGCAGGGTCGTCGAGGAATGGGGTTGGCCGGTCGACCTCGGTGATCCGGACGTGGAGATCACCATCGAGGTCGACCAGCGTGAGGTGTTCGTCGGCCTGGACCGGCAGCGCGGACGGGGCGGACTGCCGGTGGGGGCCAGCGGGCGCGCGCTGGTGATGCTCTCCGGCGGGTACGACTCGCCCGTGGCGGCCCACCGTGCGATGCGGCGCGGGCTGCGCTGCGACTTTCTCCACTTCACCGGGGCGCCGCTGACGGGGCCGTCGTCCACGTACAAGGCCTACGCGCTGACCCGGCAGCTCGACCGGTTCCAGGGGGACTCGCGGTTGCACGTGATCCCGATCGGTCACGCGCAACGGGCGCTGGCCACGTCGGGGGCGGGCAATCTCCAGGTCGTGGCCCAGCGCAGGCTGATGGTGCGCACCGCCGAGGCGCTGGCCACCGAGCTGGGCGCGCAGGCGTTGGTCACCGGGGACAGCCTGGGCCAGGTCTCCAGCCAGACCCTGGCGAACATGGCCACCGTCGAGCAGGCGTCGGCGCTGCCGTTGCTGCGGCCGCTCGTCGCCTGGGACAAGGACGAGATCATCGCCGAGGCGCGTCGGATCGGCACGGCGGAGATCTCGACGCTGCCGGACGAGGACTGCTGCAGCCTCCTCGCCCCGCCGCGGGTGGCCACCAGGACGACACCGGCGCAGTTCGCGAGCGTGGAACGGCGACTGGACATCGACGAGTTGGTGCCGAAGCTGCTCGCCGACGTCCAGGTCCACGTGCCGGGCACGGACTGACCGGTCCCGCCCCCACCCGCCCGGACCGGCCCGGCCCGGGCGGTGATCCCGCGCCATCCCCCACGGACGGGCCCGCCGGGTTGATACCGTCTGCGGCCGTGGGCAAGTTGCGTTCCGGTATCACGACGTTCCTCGCGCGACGCTACTTCGCGCGGGCCCGGAGGAAGGGGCTCGGTCTCGCCGACCTCCCCCTGCCCGATGGAGCACTGATGCCGTTGCGGCGGGAGGTGCTCGACCCCGTCGCGGAACTGGACCGGCGGCGGGACCGGGAACCGGTGAGCCGGTTGCCGGTGCCGTTCGGGCCGACCGTGTGGCTGGTCACCGGATACGCCGAGGCGAAGGCGGTGCTGGCCGATGTCACCAGCTTCAGCAACGACTTCGCGAACATCGCGGGGCACACGGGGATGGGTGCCGAGGACGATCCCGGTGGGCTCGGCTTCACCGACCCTCCCGAGCACGCCCGCCTGCGCCGGCTGCTCACCCCCGAGTTCACGATGCGCAGGCTCTCCCGGTTGAAACCGGAGATCGCGGACATCGTCTCCGGGCGGCTGGACGCGATGGCCGCGGCCGACGAGCCGGTGGACCTCGTCGAGGAGTTCGCCCTGCCCATCCCGTCCCTGGTGATCTGCGAGCTGTTGGGCGTGCCCTACGCCGACCGCGAGGAGTTCCAGCGGCACGCGGTCACCCGGTTCGACCTCTTCGGCGGAGCGGGGCAGTCCTTCGGAGCGATCTCGCAGTCGTTGGAGTACCTGGAAGGGGTCGTGCGCGCGCAGCGGGAGCATCCGGGGGACGGGCTGCTCGGCATGATCATCACCGAACACGGGGACGAGGTGACCGACCGGGAGTTGGCGCAGCTCGCCGACGGTGTGCTCACCGGCGGGTTCGAGACCACCGCGAGCATGCTCTCCCTCGGCGCGCTGGTGCTGCTGCGGGACGCGGAGGCGTTCCGGCGGGTCCACGACTCCGACGAGGCGATTCCCGACTTCGTCGAGGAACTCCTGCGGTACCTGACGGTGGTGCAGGTCGCGTTCCCCCGGTTCGCCCGCGACGACGTCGAGGTCGGCGGTGTCCCGATCCGCCGGGGCGACATGGTCGTCGTCTCGCTCAGCGGGGCGAACCGGGACCGGGCGCTGGGCGACGGACTCGGCGTCGTCGACGGGAGCCGGGCGCCGACCTCCCACCTGGCGTTCGGGCACGGCGTGCACCGGTGCGTCGGGGCCGAGCTCGCCCGGATGGAGCTTCGGGCGGCCTACCCGGCGCTGGTGCGGCGTTTCCCGTCGATGCGGCTGGCCCTCCCCACCGGGGACCTGGATTTCCGACGGAGTTCGATCGTCTACGGGGTCGAGCGGCTCCCGGTCACACTCGGCTGACCCGCACCGCTGCCGACCCGCACCTCTGCTGCTTCGCACCGCTGCCGACCGGCACCGCCACCCACCTGTTCCGGCACCTCCGGGCGTGCCTCAGCCACCGGCCATCGCCCCGACCACGAGTAACGGCTCGGTGCCCCGGGCGACCGGCTCGGGCAGCGGCGCGTCCGGGGACTCGTGGGACAGGTCCCGCTCGCAGGCGAAGAACCGCACGTACGCGCGGCGCCGCCGGGTGGTGTGGTCGCGCAGGGTACCCCGCAGTGCGGGGTAGCTGGCCTCCAGCGCGTCGAGCACGGAGCGCAGGGTCACGGTGCCGGTGAGGTCGAGCTCAACCTCACCGTCGATGCGGGCCAGCGTGCGGAGCGGGGTGGGGAGGGCGACGCGGATCATGGCAGCGTCTGCACCTCGACGGAGAGGACGGTCGGCAGATCCCGCACGATCGGGGCCCAGGTCCCGCCCGCGTCCGGCGAGGCGTAGACCTGCCCGCCCGTGGTGCCGAAGTACACCCCGCACTCGTCGAGCGAGTCCACGGCCATCGCGTCCCGCAGCACGTTGACGTAGCAGTCGCGCTGCGGCAGGCCCTCGGTCAGGGGTTCCCACTCGTGGCCGCCGACGCGGCTGCGGTAGACCCGGAGCCTGCCGTCGGGCGGGAAGTGCGCCATGTCGCTGGTGATCGGCACGACGTAGACCGTGTCCGGGTCGTGCGCGTGGACCTGGATCGGGAAGCCGAAGTCGCTCGGCAGCCCGTCCCCGATGTCGTACCAGTGTTCCCCGCCGTCGTCGGTGCGCAGGACGTCCCAGTGCTTCTGCATGTAGAGCACGTCCGGCCGGTCGGGATGCCGGGTGAGGTTGTGCACGCAGTGGCCCACCTCGGCGTCCGCGTCCGGGAGGCCCTCCGAGACCAGACCCTTGTTGATGGGTTCCCACGTCGCGCCCGCGTCCCCGGTGCGGAACGCGCCCGCCGCCGAGATCGCCACGTGGATCCGGGAGGTGGTCCGCGGGTCCTGGACGATGGTGTGCAGGCACATCCCTCCGGCGCCCGGCTGCCACGACGGGCCGGACCCGTGGGTGCGCAGTCCGCGCAGCTCCCGCCAGGTCACGCCGCCGTCCGTCGAGCGGAACAGCGCCGCGTCCTCGACGCCGGCGTAGACGGTGTCCGGGTCGGACAGCGCGGGTTCCAGGTGCCACACCCGGGTGAACTCCCACGGGCGCTGGGTGCCGTCGAACCACTGGTGGGTGCCGACCGCGCCGTCGTAGGTGAACTCGTTGCCCACGGGCTCCCACGAGCGGCCCCCGTCGTCCGAGCGCTGCACCACCTGCCCGAACCACCCGCCGGACTGGGATGCGTACACCCGCTCGGGCGCGCTCGGCGCCCCGGCCACGTGGTAGACCTCCCAGCCCGGGAACAGCGGTCCGTCCACCCGCCAGTCCCGCCGACGTCCGTCGGCGGTCAGGATGAACGCCCCCTTGCGTGTCCCGACCAGGACCCGAACCTCTGTCATCGTCGCTCCTCACGCCCGTGGACCCGGTCACCGTAACCGTGGCCACCCGTGACGACACGTCCGCGGCCGTCGGCGTGCACCGACCGGGTGTCCGGCTCCCGTGGCCCGGCCCGAGGTCGGAGAGGGGACCGACAGTCCCGGTCCGCCTGCCCGGGCGGGTGCTTCCCGGTACCGGCACCCTCCCGGGTGCCCGCGTGGTGGTATGCCCGCGCCGTGCGTGGGTAGCCGACGACCGGAGTCCCATCCGACGAAGCAGGGAGCGTGTCATGAAGGCTGTGGTGTACCAGGGAGCCAACGAGGTCAGCGTGGAGGAGGTCGACGATCCCCGCATCGAGGACCCCACCGACGTCCTCGTCCGCGTCACGACCACCGCCATCTGCGGGTCCGACCTGCACATGTACGAGGGGCGTACGGCCGCGGAGCCCGGCATCGTCTTCGGTCACGAGAACATGGGGATCGTGGAGGAGGTCGGGAGCGGGGTCGCCGCGGTACGCAAGGGCGACCGTGTCGTCCTGCCGTTCAACATCGCCTGCGGGTTCTGCCGCAACTGCCTCGCGGGGAACACCGCCTTCTGCCTGACTGCGAACCCCGGCTCCGCGGGCAGCGCGTTCGGCTATGTCGGCATGGGGCCGTACAAGGGTGGCCAGGCGGAGTACCTGCGCGTCCCGTTCGCGGACTTCAACTGTCTGCACCTGCCACCCGGCGAGCAGCACGAGGACGACTTCGCCATGCTCGCCGACATCTTCCCGACCGGGTACCACTCCACCCAGCTGGCCGGGGTCTCGCCCGGGGACACGGTCGCCGTCTACGGCGCCGGTCCGGTGGGGCTGATGGCGGCCTACTCGTCGATGCTGCGCGGGGCGTCGAAGGTGTTCGTGGTGGACAAGGTGGCCGACCGGCTCCGGACCGCGGAGGAGATCGGCGCCATCCCGGTCGACTTCACCAAGGTCAGTCCGCCCGAGGCCATCCGCGACCAGACCGACGGGGGTGTCGACCGGGGTATCGACGCCGTCGGCTACCAGGCGACGGTGCCGGAGGGCACCGAACAGCCGGCGATCGTGCTCAACCAGCTGATCGAGACGGTGCGGCCCACCGGATCGATGGGCGTGGTCGGGCTCTACCTGCCGCAGGACCCGGGCGGGCCGACCGAGGACGCCCGACACGGCAGGCTGCTCATCGACATCGGGCGCTACTTCGAGAAGGGCCTGCGGATGGGGTCGGGTCAGGCCAACGTGAAGGCCTACAACCGGCAGCTCCGGGACCTGATCATCGCGGGCCGGGCCGAGCCGAGCTTCGTCGTCTCCCAGCGTCGCCCGCTCGACGAGGCCGCGGACGCCTACGCCCGCTTCGACCGGCGTGAGCAGGGCTACACGAAGGTGGTGCTCAAGCCCTGAGCCCCGGGTCCGGCCGCTCCGGCGGACGGAACCCACGCACGGATCCGTGCGCGCGCACGCCCCGGCCCGGAGGGTCTCGGCGCGGTCGCGCCGCGGACTCACCCACGTCAACGGGACGTCTCCCCCCGCCAATGGCGCACGCGGTGACCACGCTGCGTGCGCCGTTCGCATGTCCGGCCTGCGGATGAGCGATTGGCCGAGTGGCCCGCTCCCGCGTGTGAAAGTCCTTAGTGGAGTGTCCAAATCGACGCTTCCCACGGTCGGGGTCTGGTAGTCGATATTTGCGCACCGTACGCTTCGTCCGAGAGGCGGATTCGGGCGGATGCGGGAACGGCCGCGTCCGTCGTGTGGCGACATTTGTCGCAAGAGGACGGTCGAGGTGCGCGGCGCGGGTTCCGGACGGGCCCGCTCGCCGGATCGGGACCGGAACGGAAAGGAGGACGGCGGAGGCGTGGCCACTCCACCCGCAGAGACGCACGGGCCCGGCGGGGCGGGCACGGTCGGGTCGTCGACCGGGTTCCCCCGCTGCGGGCCGATGCGGCGGACGATCACCGGAATCGCCGTGCTCACGGCGACCGCGGCCGTCGTGTCGACCGGGTGCTCCCCGGAGCACCGGAGCGGTCCGGCCACCGTCGCACCGTACGTGTACCTCGGCCCGCGCATCCCGGATCTCGCCGCCACGGCCCGTGCGACCGGGGTCGAGCGGTACGTGCTCTCCTTCCTTCTCGCCCGCGACGGCCGGTGCGAACCGGTGTGGCCCGGAGATCGGGGGCTGACCGACCCGGAGGTCCGGGCGGCAACGGAGCGGCTGCGCGCGGCCGGTGGCGCGGTCACCGTGGCCTCCGGTGGGGCGCGGG
>NZ_KB912556.1:31586-35793 GCF_000383775.1 Saccharomonospora halophila 8 | reverse complement strand
CGGCGGAGCGGCCCGACGCGGCCGGGCGGAACGTCTCCGGCACTTCCGGCGCCGTGGACGGGTCTCCCGCGGGGCCGGGGTACCGCGATCACCGGGACGCCGGCGACCCGGACGGGACGGCTCGGGAGGAGAACGGAGGGGCGGACGTTCCGGGCACCGGCCGGGACGGCGAAGCTCCCGGCGACCCGGGTGACCGGGACCCGTGGGAGGAGGATCCCGTTCCTCCACCTCCGGAGGGAAGCGATCCCGACGACGGAGCTCCGGAAGACGGCGACCGCGGGGACGGCGACTCCGTGGACGGCGACTCCGGGGACGGCGGCTCCGACGAAGGGGACTCCGGGGATACCGGCGGCGGGGACACCGGTGCCGGGACCCCGGAGGACGGGGATTCCGGTGGTGGCGGGTCCGATCGGCCCGACCGCGACGAGGGGGACCCCGAGCACGAGGACTTCCGGGACGGGGATTCGCGGAACGGGGACGGGAACGCCGACCGTGACGGGAACCGCGACGGGCGGGTCGGCGGGGACAGCCCGGCCACGCCCGGCGACGGGACGGAGACGTCGGCACCGTCGTGGTACCCGGTGGGTGGTTCCGGGCTCGGCGGGGACGACACCGCGTGGGCGGACACACCCCGGCCGGTGCGGATCATGCTGACCGCGGAGCGCGCGCTCGGGCGGATGTCGCCCCCGTCCGGCCGGTGAGGGGACGACCGTGCGGATACGGGGGTCGTGGATCGTCGTCGCCGTCGTGGGCGTGCTGTTCGTGACGATGCTGCTCGTCGCGGGGTGGTCCAATTCGGAGATCGGCAACGACGCGAACCCGGAACGGGAGTTCGCCGGCGACGGCACGGTGCCCTCCTCGGTCCTCCAGGGGGGCTCGGTCGTCGACGCCACCGGCGACGAGGTGGTCTCCACCGGACTGCCGGACCGCACGATCGCCCTGACCTTCGACGACGGTCCGGACCCCACCTGGACGCCGCGGGTGCTGGAGGTGCTCGACCGGCACGACGTCCCGGGCACCTTCTTCGTGGTCGGCTCGATGGCATCCCGGCACCCGGAGCTGGTCGAGCGCATCCACCGCTCCGGGTCCGAGCTGGGGGTGCACACCTTCACCCATCCGGACCTGGCCACCACGGGGGGCTGGCGGGTCGAACGGGAGCTGCACCAGACGCAGCTGGTGCTCGCCGGGGCCACCGGGGTCACCACCCGTCTGTTCCGGCCGCCGTACTCGTCCACGGTCGGGGCTCTCGACGATCCGGCGTACCGGGTGGTGCGCACGGCGGCCGAACACGGGTACGTCAGCGTGTTCACCGATGTGGACAGTCAGGACTGGCGGCGTCCCGGGGTCGAGGCGATCGTCGACAACGCGACGCCGGAGAACGGGCGTGGCGGCACCGTGCTGCTGCACGACGCCGGCGGCGACCGTGCGCAGACGGTCGCGGCGCTGGACGTGCTGATCCCGAAGTTGAAGCGGCAGGGCTACCGGTTCACCACGGTCAGCGAGGCGGTCGGGATCGACGCGGAACACCCGGCCGCCGTGGACGACCGTTTCTCCGGGTCGGCGCTGACCGCGCTGGTCACGGCCGCGAGGGCGATGATGACGGTGCTGAAGTGGGCTCTGATCGTGGTCGGGGCGCTCACAGTGGCGCGGTTGCTGGTGCTGCTCGTCCTCGCCCGGCGGCACGCCCGGTACCGACGTGCGCATCCGGCATGCTGGGGAGAACCGGTCCGCCGCCCGGTGTCGGTGCTCATCCCCGCGTACAACGAGGCCACCAACATCGCCGCCACCGTGCGCTCGGCCGTGGCCGGCGACCACCCGGTCGAGATCCTCGTGATCGACGACGGCTCCACCGACGGCACCGCCGACGTGGTGGAGCGCCTGGGACTGCCCGGGGTGCGGGTCCTGCGCCTGCCCAACGGGGGCAAGGCGGCGGCACTCAACGCGGGCGTGGCCGCGGCCACGCACGACCTGGTCGTCATGGTCGACGGGGACACCCTGTTCGAGCCGGACACCGTACGCGAACTGGTCCAGCCCTTCGCGGACCCGACCGTGGGCGCGGTGTCCGGCAACGTCAAGATCGCCAACCGGGAGACCCTGCTCGCCCGTCTGCAGCACATCGAGTACGTGGTCGGGTTCAACGTCGACCGCAGGGTGTACGACGTCACCCGGTCGATGCCGACCGTGCCGGGCGCGGGCGGTGCGTTCCGGCGGGAGGTGCTGGAGGCGGTCGGCGGGCTCAGCGCGCGGACCCTGGCCGAGGACACCGACCTCACCATCGCGGTCGGCCGCGCGGGGTGGCGTACCGTCTACCAGGAGACCGCCGTCACCTGGACGGAGGCGCCCACGACCGTCCGGCAGTTGTGGCAGCAGCGGTTCCGGTGGACGTTCGGCACGATCCAGGCGGTGTGGAAGCATCGCCGGGCGATCGTCGAGCGGGGTGCGGCGGGCCGTGTGGGCCGCTTCGGCCTGCTGCACGTCCTCGCGTTCCAGGTGCTGCTGCCGATGCTGGCCCCGGTGATCGACGTCTTCCTACTCTACGGAGTGCTCTTCCTCGACCCGGGTACGACCGTGTTGTTGTGGCTGTCCATGCTGGCGATCCAGGGGGTCGGTGCGTACTGCGCGTTCGGTCTCGACCGGGAGTCGCGGTCGGTGCTGTGGCTGCTGCCCACGCAGCAGCTGGTGTACCGGCAGCTGATGTACGTCGTCCTGGTGCAGTCGGTGCTCGCGGCGGTGTCCGGCGTGCGGGTGCGGTGGCAACACCTGCGCCGTGCCGGCATCACGCGGCCCGGCCCGGTCACCGATCCTCCGCGCGAGCGGCACCACCCGGAGGAGGGGCACGCGGCGGAGGAGGTCCACGGCCCGGGGGGAACGCGCGCGACCGCACGGCGGCCGCAGCTTCCCGGAGTTCTCTGGGTCCCACCCGCACGGTCGTCCGCCGACCCTCTGCCCGCCGACCCTCTGCCCGCCGGCACCGAGGTTCCCGGTCCGAACGGACACGGTTCCGCGGCCGCCGCGCGACCGGCGTCCGACCCTCCGGTCGAGGTGTCCCCGGGCACGGCAGCGCGGTCCGGGGCGCTCGCGCCGGTCCGCGAACGGTGGCTGGACCTGCTGCGTGCGGCGGCGTTGGCCCGCGTGCTGCTCTACCACACGGTCGGGTGGGCGTGGCTCAGCATCGCGTTCCCGGCGATGGGCGTCATGTTCGCGATCGGTGGTTCCCTGGCCGCCCGGTCGATGGAACGCACCCCACCGGTCGACGTGGTCGGCAGCCGGATCCGCAGGCTGCTGCCGCCGGTGTGGGTGCTGGCGGTGGTGATGGTGCCGCTGATGCTGGCCCACGGCTGGAGCACCACCCTCGACGGCGCGGGGTCCGCGGGAGACGGCGGGGCCACGCCCCTGAATCCCCCCGAGCTGCTGCTGTGGGTGTTCCCGGTGCTCGACCCGCCGTACGGCGAGTGGGGACTGGGCCGGGACGCCGCCATCGTGCTCTGGTACGTCCGCACCTACCTGTGGTTGGTCCTGCTGAGCCCGGTCCTGCTGCGGTCGTACCGGCGGTGGCCGCTGGTCACCGTGGCGGCGCCGCTCGTGCTGGTGGCCGGCGACGCCGTGCTCGGCTCACCGCTGAGCAGCGTGGACGCGGTCGGGCAGGGGGTTCTCGACTTCGCCACCTTCGGCGCGTGCTGGGTGCTCGGATTCGCACACCGGGACGGCTCACTGGCGCGGGTCCGGCCCGCCGTGCTCGTGGCCGTGGCCACGGCGCTGGCGACGGCCGGGCTCTGGTGGACCGCGACCCACCCCGCCGGGGACGGCTCGTACGACCTCAACGAGATTCCGTTGGGGCAGGCGCTGGTGAGCGCGGCGGTCGTACCGGTGTTGCTGCGGGCACGGCCGCCGATGGGCTGGTTGGACCGCACGCCCGTCCTGGGCAGGCTGGTCACCGTGCTCAACGCGCGGGCCGTGACCGTGTACCTGTGGCACAACGTGGCGGTGTTCCTCGCGGCGCCGGCGCTGATGTGGTGGACCGGGTACTCCTGGCCCGGCCACCTCGCGGTGGCCGTCGTGCTGACCGGGCTCACGGTGCTCGCCTTCGGCTGGGCCGAGGATCTCGCCGCGCGTCGGCGGGTCCGATTGCTTCCCGGCGGGGGCCCGCCCGGCCGACACCGGGGGTCCCCTGAGGCCCGGAGGTCCCGCCCGGCACACCACCACGCCG
>NZ_KB912556.1:29164-31486 GCF_000383775.1 Saccharomonospora halophila 8 | reverse complement strand
CCCCGGCGAGCGCCGCCCCGGCGGCGACGTAGAGCCCGAGGTCGGCGGCCCGGGTGGTCAGGAAGGCCACGGCGCCGGAGGTCGCCCGGCGGGTCTCGTGCCATCGGAACCCGATCAGCGCGTACGAGGTCGCGCCCATCACCTCCCACGCCATCAGCAGGGTGAGCAGGGTGGTGGCGGTGACCGTGACCAGCATCGCCGCGGCGAACAGCAGCATCAGGCCGACGAACCGGGCCCGCGTCCCGTCCCGGGGAAGGTCGCCCGCGGCGAACACCAGCACCGGGGGCAGTACGGCGGCCACGGTCAGCACGAGGACGGCGGAGAGTCCGTCCACCCGCAGCCCCGCCGGGATCCCGGCCAGGAACCCGCCGGACAGCTCCCCACGGCCCACCGCGGCGGCCACCGCGAGGCCCAGCGTCACCACCGCGACGCCGATCCCCAGCGGGAACGCCCACCGGTCGGCCGGACGGCCCGTGCCGAGCAGCACCGCACCGGTCACCGACGGCAGGACGACGAGTCCGACGAGCACCGCGGCCATGGCACTCATCCCCGCAGATCCGCGGCCATGTCGGTCATGTCCACGTCCCGGGCCCGGAACAGCGCCGTGGTCACCGCGAACCCCGCGGCCATCTCCACCGCCATCGCGGTGATGGCGAGCACGAGGAGGACCTGGCCGTCGGCGGGGCGTGGGGTGACGAAGTACCAGAACCCGGCGGCGCCCACGAGCACGGCGTTGATCATGAGTTCCAGACCCATCATGATCATCACGACCGACTGCTGGGACAGCGCGCCGTACAGGCCGACGCTGAGCAGTGCGGCGGCCAGCAGCAGATAGTGCTCCAGGATCATCGGCCGACACCGCCCCGCACCGGGTCGTCGGGACGACGGCGGTCCAGCCGGTCCCCGTAGCGGTCGTACCGGCCGCGCCGGGTGGCCAGCACGACGGTGGCGACGATGGTGGCGAACAGCACCAGCCCCAGCACCATCATCACCAGCATCTTCGGCCCCATCAGGGCCGCGCCGAGCGCCCGGGTCGCCTCCGCGGGCGGTGGGGTGTCCGTGGAGGGCCAGTCGACGAGCAGGATGCCGGTGGCGAGCACACCGAACGTGCCGACGGCGATGCCGAGCGCCCCGCGCCGGTTGTGCACCATCGTCATGGGCATCAGTCCGGCCGGGTTCATCATGTACATCACCATGAACACGACCATGATCAGCATTTCCATGATCATCATGAGGACGACGAGCACCCCGAGGTAGCTCAGCCCGACCAGCAGCAGCGTCCCCGCGGCGAGCAGGAAGGACACCAGCAGGGCGAAGGTGGCTCGGGCCATGGAGTCCACCCGGAACACCAGCATCCCGGCCACCACGGCCCCCGCCGCACACACCCAGAACGCGATCTCACTCCCCACCGACGCCACCCCGTCCTCCGCGAGTCGCCATCTCATGCCCGTGAGTCGACACCCCATGCCCGCGAGTCGCCGATTCCGGTCCGCGAGTCGGCAGCCCGGTCACGGCACCGCCCCCGCGAGCACCACCAGCGACACGGCCAGCGCCTGCAGCAACGTCAGCGGAATCAGCACCACCCAGGACAGTTCCTCGAACCGCTCCATCCGCACGGTCGGCGACCGCCGCCCGGCCCAGACCAGTACGGCGAGGACCGCGAGCGTCTTGAGCACCGACCACAGCCACGCGGGCAGCAGCGGACCGGATCCGCCGCCCAGGAACAACGGCACGGACATGGCCGCGCCCGAGACGAGCAGCAGCCACCGTCCGGCGCGGAACACCAGAGCGTCCACTCCGGACAATTCCGCGGTGGCGCCCCCCGCGACGTCCGCGTGTACCGGATGGTCGAACGGTGCCCGGAACGCCATCGCCGAGACGGACACGAGGAACACCACGAACGCCACCGGCATCCAGACCACGAACCACAGCCGGTGTTGCGCGGCGACGATGTCGGCGATCCGCAACGACCCGGCCCCGAGGGCGGCGGTGGTGAGCACGAACATGTGCGGCAGTTCGTAGGCCAGCCCCTGGGCCAGGAAACGATAGCCCCCCACGAGGGCGAACGCCGAGTTGGCCGACCAGCCCACCAGCCACACCGCGGCCCACGCCACGATCTCCATCGCGTTGAACCAGACGACCCCCACGGAGAGGTCCCCGACCGACCACCGGCCCAGCGGGGTGACCACCGAGGCCAGCAGTGCGGCGGTGAGCAGCGAGACGCCCGCGGCCCGCCACAGCAGGGTGTCGGCCCCCGGGGTCCGGCGTCGTTGCTGGACCAGCAGTGCCCCCGCCGCACGTGGAGCCGCGGTGAGCGCGTCC
>NZ_KB912556.1:25503-29064 GCF_000383775.1 Saccharomonospora halophila 8 | reverse complement strand
GGTGGACCCGTCCGCGGCGGTGCCCGCGGAGCCGCACGCGGACCGGCGGCTGCGGGTCGTCCTCGCCGACGACCAGGATCTCGTGCGGGCGGGTTTCCGCGTCATCCTCGGGGCCGAGCCCGGAATCGAGGTGGTCGGCGAGGCCGGGGACGGGGACGAGGCCGTCGCGGTCACCACCCGTACGGAGGCCGACGTGGTGCTGATGGACGTCCGGATGCCCCGGGTGGACGGGCTGGAGGCGACCCGCCGCATCCTGGGCACGGCGCCGGGTGCCCCGGCGGGCCCGGTCGGGGCCCGGGTCATCATCCTCACCACCTTCGACCGCGAGGACTACCTCTTCGAGGCCCTGCACGCCGGGGCGAGCGGGTTCCTGCTGAAGAACGCCGCCCCGGAGGATTTGATCGACTCGGTCCGCGTGGTGGCCCGCGGGGACGCGCTGCTCTCGCCCGAGGTGACCCGCCGCGTCATCGCCCGGTTCGCGGGGCGGACCGCCCCCGCCCCCGGTGCCGCCGGGTGGCGTCCGCCGGAGCTGACCGACCGGGAGTTCGACGTGCTCGTGTCCCTGGCCCGCGGGGCGAGCAACGCCGAGATCGCCGGCCGACTGTTCATGGGGGAGACGACCGTGAAGACGCACGTGTCCCGGGTGCTGACGAAGCTGAACCTGCGCGACCGCACCCACGCCGTGGTGTACGCCTACGAGAACGGCATCGTGGCCCCCGGCCGGGAGTGACCGACGTGCCCGGCGCGGTGCGCCGTCCCCCGTGGGACGGAGGCACGGGTCGGTCGCGCGCAGGACGTCCGCGGCCGGTGTCCTGTGATTGACTCCGCCGTCATGTTGACCGTGACATCGATCAGCCGGAGCTTCGGGGCGCACCGTGCGCTCGACGACGTCTCCTTCGAGGTCCGGCCGGGGCGCATGACCGGGTTCCTGGGTGCCAACGGCGCGGGCAAGACCACCGCCATGCGGATCATCCTGGGGGTGCTCGCCGCCGACTCGGGCGGTGTGACCTGGGACGGACGTCCGGTGACCCAGGTCTCGCGCCAACGGTTCGGCTACATGCCGGAGGAGCGCGGGCTGTACCCGAAGATGCGGGTGGCCGAGCAGATCGCCTGGCTGGGACAGCTGCACGGACTCGACCGTGCCGCCGCCCGCCGCAACACCGGGCGACTGCTCGACCAGCTCGAACTCGCGCCGCGCGCCGACGACAAGCTGGAAGAGCTCTCGCTCGGCAACCAGCAGCGTGCGCAGGTCGCGGCGGCGCTGGTGCACGATCCGGTGCTGCTGATCCTCGACGAACCGTTCTCCGGGCTCGACCCGATCGCGGTGGAGACGGTGCTCGCCGTGCTGCGCGACCGTGCCGCCGCCGGCGTGCCCGTGTTGTTCTCCAGTCACCAGCTCGCCGTGGTCGAACGGCTGTGCGACGACCTGGTCATCATCTCCGAGGGGGAGATCGCCGCCGCGGGGGAGCGCACGGAGCTGCGCCACCGGTACGGCAGGACACGGTACGAGATGGTGGTGGACTCCGACGCCGGATGGCTGCGGGACCTGCCCGGGGTGCGGGTGCTCGACCTCGACGGAGCCCGCGCGGTCTTCGAGCTCGACGATGCGGCGGATCCGGGGGACGGCGCCGACCAGGCGGTGCTGCGGGCGGCGCTGGACCGGGGACCGGTGCGCACCTTCGCACCGGTCGTGCCCACCCTCGAGGAGATCTTCAAGGAGGTCGTGTGATGACGTCGACGGACACGCGGACCCCGACCGCATCCGCTCCGGCGACCGGCCCGGGAACCGGGACGTCGTTCTGGTCGGCCACGCGGCTGGTGGCCGAGCGGGAGATCCGCAGTTTCCTCCGGATGAAGAGCTGGTGGATCGGCTTCGCCACGCTCGTCGTGGGCCTGTTCGCGACCGCGCTGCTGCCGTCGCTGTTCGGCGACGGCGGGGATGACGGGGACGACGGCAGGCCCGGCGTCGCGGTCGTGGGCATCGACCCGCCCCCGGGGCTGGAGGCGGCCGCCGACGACATCCGGATCCTCGAGGTCGACGATCCCGCGGGCGCCGGGCACCTGCTGGCCGACGGGGAGGTCCGGGCGATCGTCACGCCGGACGACACCGACGGGTCGGACCCCGACGGGTCGGACCCCGGTGTGCACGTCCTGGCGGCGTCCGAGCCACCGCTGGTGATCCTGGACGCGCTCGGCAGTCTCCCGCCGGTGGAGATCATCGAGAGCCCGGACGACGCCGGTGAGGGGGAACGGGCGCTGGTCACGATCGTGTTCGGTCTGCTGTTTCTGATGTTCGGCATGGGGGGCATCGCGATCGCGCAGAGCACGGTCACCGAGAAGCAGACCCGGATCGTCGAGATCCTGGTCTCCACCGTCCCGGTGCGGGCGCTGCTGGCCGGGAAGATCGCCGGGCACTCCCTGCTGACGATCGGGCAGGTCCTCGCGCTCGCCGTCCTCGCGCCCGTCGCGCTCCGGCTCGGGGGACACACCGACCTCCTGTCCGTGCTCGCCCCGGCGGTGGGGTGGTTCGTGCCGTTCATGCTCCTCGGCTTCGTGCTGCTGGCGGCGATGTGGGCGGTCGCGGGCTCCGTGGTCAGCAGGCAGGAGGACCTCGGATCGAGCACGAGCCTGGTGATGCTGTTCGTCATGCTGCCCTACTTCGCCGTGGTGTTCTTCGGTGACAACGCGGGGGTGCTCGCCGTGCTGTCCTACGTGCCGTTCTCCGCTCCGGTGGGGATGCCGGTGCGCCTGTTCACCGGGGACGCGCAGGTCTGGGAGGCGCTGGTCTCCCTCGGGGTGCTCGTCGCGGCGCTCGTGGTGATCGTGCTGCTCGCGAGCCGGGTGTACTCCGGGGCACTGTTGCAGACCCGCGGCCGGATCGGCCTGGCCCAGGCGTGGGGTCGCGCGGACGACCGACCGTCCGGGGACCGGGCGTGACCGGCGGTAGGGTCGGCACCGACGATGATCACGAAGGAAGGGTGGAGCCGATGTCGGTGACCGGGCTGGAACTGCGGACGCTGTCGGACGAGCCGGCCACGCTGACGTCCCTCGGCGCGCGGGTGCTGCTGGTCGTCAACGTGGCGTCGCGGTGCGGGTTGACCCCGCAGTACTCCGGCCTGGAACGGCTGCACGAACGGTACGCCGACCGCGGCTTCACGGTCGCGGGCTTCCCGTGCAACCAGTTCGCCGGACAGGAACCGGGCGGGGCGGAGGAGATCGCGACGTTCTGCGCGACGACGTACGGCGTCACGTTCCCGATGTTCGCCAAGATCGACGTGAACGGGCCGGACCGGCATCCGCTGTACGCCGAGCTGGTGCGGCACCCGGACGCGGACGGCGAGGCCGGGGACGTGCAGTGGAACTTCGAGAAGTTCCTGCTCGACGGCGCGGGGACGGTGCTCGCCCGGTTCCGCCCGGGCACGGAACCGGAGTCGGACGAGATCGTCACCGCCGTGGAGGCCGCACTGGCCCGGTGCTGAGGGGGCGCGGACGGGTGGCCGGGGCATGCCCCGGGAGTGTCCGGACCGCCGCGGCCAGTCCGAACCCGGCCACCACCCCGCC
>NZ_KB912556.1:18892-25403 GCF_000383775.1 Saccharomonospora halophila 8 | reverse complement strand
GCTCCCGGGACGGTCCGCGGGCCGGTCGATGCGGCGGGCGGCCCGGTGGACGGCGGAATGCCGGGCCCCGCACCCCCCGACTAGCCTCGTGTCGTGGACAGTCCCGAACTGGTGCTCGGGCCGTTGCTGCGGCACACCGACGACACCACCGCCACGGTCTGGGTCGAGACCGGCGCGCCGTGTGCGGTGTCGGTCGACGTCGGTGTCCCCGCGGACGGGGGCGTGCCCGGCCGTGTGGTGGTACGGGCCCGGGCCCCGACGTTCACGGTGTCCGGGCACCACTATGCGTTGGTGGTGCTCACCGGGCTCGACCCGGACACGAGCCTGCCGTACACGGTGTCGCTCGACGACCGTGCGGTGTGGCCCGAGCCGGACTCGCCGTTCCCGCCCGCCCGGATCCGCACGCTGCCCCGCGCCGGTGCCGTGGACGTCGCCGGATCCGCGTTCCGCCTGATCTTCGGGTCGTGCCGCAAACCCGCCCGGGAGCCGGGGCAGGGCACCGACGCGCTCGCCCGGTACGCGCGGCGCATGGCCGCGTGGCCGGAGGCGGACCGCCCGCGGGCACTGCTGCTGCTCGGTGACCAGGTGTACGCCGACGAGGTCAGCGACGAGACCGCACGGTGGTTGGCGACCCGGCGCGGTGTCCCCGAACCACCCGGCGCCGACGAACCGGCCCGCGCCGACGAACCACCCGGCGACGAGGTGGTCGACTTCGCGGAGTACGCCCACCTGTACCACGAGACGTGGTCGGATCCGGCCGTGCGGTGGCTGATGGCCACCGTGCCGGTGTCGATGATCTTCGACGATCACGACGTCCGGGACGATTGGAACATCTCGCAGGCCTGGCGCGCGGCCATGCGGCGGCGACCGTGGTGGGCGGAGCGACTGCGCAGCGCGTTCCTGAGCTACTGGGTCTACCAGCACCTCGGTAACCTCTCGCCCGCCGAGCTGGCCGCGGATCCGACCGCCGTCGCCGTGCTGGACGGGCCGGGGGACAAGACCGGCGTGCTGCGGGAACTCGCCGAGATCGCCGACGACGACCTCACCGGGGCGAAGAACACCCGGTGGAGCTACCGGCGCACGTTCGGCCGGGTGGGGCTGCTCATGGTGGACACCCGGGCCGGACGCATCCTCGCGGACGGGCGTCGCTCCATGCTCGATTCCGCCGAGTTCCGCTGGGTCGAGGACAACGCCCGGGAGTTCGTCGACGCGGGCTGTGACCACCTCCTGCTCGGCTCGTCGCTGCCCTGGCTGCTCCCGCCGGCGATCTCGCACGTCGAGTCGCTGAACGAGGCCGCCTGTCGGCGGGGCGGGTGGCGCGGGCGTGCCGCGGAGGCCGTCCGGCAGGCCGTCGACCTCGAACACTGGGCGGCCTTCCGCACCTCGTTCGACCGGCTCACCCGGCTCATCGCCCGCGTGGGCGACCGGCCCGACGCCCCGGCCTCGATCCTGGTGCTGTCCGGCGACGTCCACCACAGCTACGTGGCCCGGGCGCGGTTCCCCCGGCCCCTGCGTGCGGCGGTGTACCAGGTGACCTGCTCACCGCTGCACAACGCGGCGCCCGGCGTCCTGCGCGCCGCGTTCACGGTGGCGTGGTGGCGGATCGTCGCGCGGGTGACCCGGTGGTGGTCCCGGCGTGCCGGGGTCGCACCGCCCGAGGTGACGTGGTCGCGCACCGCGGGCCCGTGCTTCGCCAACGCCGTGACGACGGTGGAGCTGCGGGGGCGCCGGGCCGAGGTGCGGATCGAGCGGGTCGCGGACGGGGACCTGACCGGGTACGCGCGGGTCCCGGTGAGCTGACCTCACCCGGGGTGTCCGCCGGAGCCCACCTCGAACACGACCCGGTCGATCTGCTCGGCGAGTTCGACGTCCGGCTCGGTGACCACGCCCGGCCGACCGGTGCGCAGCGTGAACGTCACCGTGTCGGTGCTGTCCCGGGACACCGCGGCCCGGTCGTTGCGCTCGCCCGCGACCCGCTGCACCCGGTTCACCAGCGGTTCGAGCCGGTCCGCCGGGAGCTGGACCGTGCGGGAGATCGCGGTGTGGTCCCCGGTCCACCCGGTCAGCCGCCGCAGTGCCTGGTCCACCTCGGCGTCGGAGAGTTCGGTCGGTACCTCGCCGCGCTCGCTCTCCGCACGCCGGGAGGCTTCGCCGGACGGTGTCAGCACCTCCCGTACGTCGGCCTCCAGGGTCCCGTGGATCCGGTCCGCCAGCTCCGGGTCCTCCGCGCGCAGGGCACCGAACACCGCCTGGGCGAGATAGCGGGCACGTTCGGCCTCCACGTCGAGACGGCGTCCGATCTCGGTGACGACCTCGGCACCGTCGCGGGGTTCCCGCGGCCCCGGAACCTCGGCGGCGCCCTCCAGGGATCCCGGCAGGGCCTCGGCCAACCGTGTCCGGTCCTCGGGCGGGATCCCGTGCGCGACCGTGGTCAGCACCGCCGAGACGGTCTCGCGCGCGTGGTCGTTGCTGTCCAGCCGGGCGTCGGTCCGGACGGATTCGATCAGGTCCTGGTACTGCACGGGCCCTCCTCGCTCACGCACCACGGGGTCGCTGTGTGCGATTCGGCTACCCGGAGGGTGGGTGACTATGCACCCGGGTGGTCCGGCGCACCGTGGGACAACGGACGGCTGTGGGGCATCGTTTCCCGCGACGACCACGGGAAACGATGCCCCACACACCCTTCCGGCCGAGCTCAGAGCTCCTCGTCGGGCTGTTCCGGGTGCCGGCGCAGCAGCGCGATCGACACCCCGAGGCCGCCCCAGACCAGCAGGATCGACACGATCAGCATGATGATGGCACCGGTGGACATCAGTGCTGCACCCCTTCCACATCGGTGGTCCCGGCCTCGTCCGGGGCCTGTTGCCTGCCGTGCTTCCACGGCAGCAGCGAGAGCACGATGCCGAGCACGATCGCGCCGACCGCAACGGCCCAGCCCGCGCCGATCAGGAACCAGGTGGGGTAGTCACCGTAGTTCTCGGCGAACTCGGCGCTGAGGCTGTCCCACATCATCCAGCCCAGCACCACCGGCGTGACGATGCCGAGGGTGATCCGCCACAGCGGGCCCACCCGAACGGCGGAGGTCAGGTTCGCGTGCTCGGCCAGCGGCCGCAGCCCGCGGATGAACCAGGCCACCACGATGACGGCGACCAGTCCGGCCAGCGCGATGCCGTACTGGTTGATGAAGTGGTCGACCACGTCGAGGATGTTGACGCCCTGCGTCGTCGGGAACAACGCGATCGAGACCACCGCGGTGAACCCACCGACGATCAGCACGGCGGGCACCCGGCTCAGCCCGGTGCGGTCGGCCACGGAGGACACCACCACCTGGACGATGCTGATCAGCGAGGTCAGCCCCGCGATGGTGAGCGAGGCGAAGAAGACCACGCCGAAGATCTCGCCTCCGGGCATGCTGGAGATGATCTCCGGGAACGCCACGAAGGCCAGGCCGATCCCGCTCGTGGCGATCTCGCCGACCGGCGTGCCGGTGCCGGCGGCCATGAAGCCGAGGGTGGCGAACACGCCGATGCCCGCGAGGAGTTCGAACGAGCCGTTCGCGAAACCCGCCACGAGTGCGGACCCGCTCAGGTCGGCACGCCGCCGCAGGTACGAGGCGTAGGTGACCATGATGCCGAAGCCGACGGACAGGGTGAAGAAGATCTGTCCGTACGCGGCGACCCACACGCTGCCGTCCGTGATCGCCGACCAGTCCGGGGAGAACAGCGCGTTCAGCCCGTCGGTGGCGCCCGGCAGGGTCAGCGCCCGGATGACCAGGACGACGAACAGGACCGCCAGCAGCGGGATGAAGATCCGGGCCGCCCGCTCGATGCCCTTGCGCACCCCGATCGCGAGCACTGCGAGGGTGACCACCCAGACCGCGATCAACGGCACGGCGACCCCGCCGACGTAGGAGAAATCCCCGTCCGGCGCGTCCGCCGTGTTCAGGAAGTCGCCGAACAGGAAGCTTTCCGGGTCGTCACCCCAGGAGGTGCCGACGGAGAAGCCGGTGTACATCACCGCCCAGGCGATGATCAGTGCGTAGTACACCGCGATCACGAAGGAGATGATCACCTGCCACCAGCCGATCGGCTGGGCCGGCTTGGACAGCCGGAGGAACGCCGTCGGCGGCGAGCTGCGGTACCGGTGTCCGATCGTGTATTCGAGAATCAGCAGCGGGATACCCGCCGTCAGCAGGGCGACCAGGTAGGGCAGAAGGAAGGCGCCGCCGCCGTTCTCGTACGCGACGTAGGGGAAGCGCCAGATATTGCCGAGGCCGACGGCTGAACCGATCGCGGCCAGGAGGAACCCGGCGCGGGTCCCCCACTGCTCACGTTGTTCCTGCATAGAACTTCCGTCTCGCTCGTCCGTCTGATGTGTGCGTCTCGTCGTGCAGTCGCTCGATCGAGTGAATCGCGCAGACTCTAACGCTTGTTAACCGAGTTGTCGCGTCCGCCGGGGGGCCTCTGCCGGGACCGCAGGGCATGGAACACGCGGAGCGGGATTCCGGCGACCAGTGGAGCGCGCCTGCCCAGATCGGCGCGGTCCTCCCGGTCGAAGACGGTGGCGTAGCGGTGGGCCGCCTCGGGGGTCGCGTAGGTCTTCGCCCCCTCGGCGCCGCACCCCCGCGCACAGGACCAGTGCATGGTGGTGCCGACGCTGGTGAACCGGAATCGGTGGCCGAGCAGCCGGCATCGGAGCATGGCCGGATCGTACCCCGCGGCTCCCGCGGGTGCCGTGGTTCGAGCCACGGGCGAGCGGGTATCAGCAGGCGACGCCCGCTCGGTGAACACGTGCGGTGGCAATACGAACGCGCTCCGTGAGTACCGTTCGGACGGTTCCACGGAGGCGGCGCCGGACGCGGCCGGACGGCACCGGAGGGCGCGGACGGGCTGCGTACACCGACGACGCGAACGGATCGACGACGCGCACGAGCGGTGCGAGGAAGGAGTCTGGGCATGGCGGTCGAACTCGGCACCATCCGGACCCGTGTTCCGGCCCGTCTGGACAGACTCCCGTGGTCCCGGTTCCACTGGCGGATCGTGTTCGCGTTGGGCACGGTCTGGATCCTGGACGGACTCGAGGTCACCATCGTGGGGTCCGTCGCGGCGCGGATGATCGAGCCCGGGAGCGGGATCGACCTCAGCGCCGCGGACATCGGCTACGCGGCGGCGATCTACATCGTGGGGGCGTGCCTGGGGGCGTTGTTCTTCGGTCAGCTCACCGACCGGTTCGGCCGCAAGAAGTTGATGATCATCACGCTCGGGGTCTACGTGCTGGCGACGGTGGCGACGGCGTTCGCGTACGTACCGTGGTACTTCTTCCTCGCCCGGTTCGTCACCGGACTCGGGATCGGTGGGGAGTACGCCGCGGTGAACTCGGCCATCGACGAGCTGATCCCCGCGCGCAACCGGGGACAGGTGGACATCACCATCAACGGGAGCTACTGGGTGGGCGCGGCGCTGGGTGCGCTCGGGGCCGTGCTGCTGCTCAACACCGCGTTCTTCGCGTTCGACCTGGGATGGCGGCTCGCGTTCGCGATCGGTGGCCTGCTCGGGTTCGGCATCCTGCTGCTGCGCCGCGTCGTTCCGGAGAGTCCGCGTTGGCTGTTCATCCACGGCCGTCA
This sequence comes from Saccharomonospora halophila 8, assembly GCF_000383775.1. GTDB lineage: Bacteria > Actinomycetota > Actinomycetes > Mycobacteriales > Pseudonocardiaceae > Saccharomonospora > Saccharomonospora halophila. Next base: position 19,780 of record NZ_KB912556.1, on the reverse strand, counting down.
GGACGAGGCGGAACGGATCGCCGACGAGGTCGAACAGGAGGTGCTCGAACACACCACCCAGGAGTTGTCCGAACCGCAGGAGGGGCTCACCGTCCGGCAACGGGAGAGGATCCCGTTCCGCGAGATCGCCCGGGTGGCGCGCAGGCTGTATCCGAAGCGGACGATCCTGGGGCTGTCGCTGTTCGTCGGGCAGGCGTTCCTGTACAACGCGGTCACCTTCGATCTCGGCACCCTGCTCAGCGAGTTCTACGGCGTGGCCTCGGGGACCGTGCCCTACTTCATGGTGATCTTCGCCGCGGGCAACTTCATGGGGCCGCTGTTGCTGGGCCGACTGTTCGACACGGTCGGCCGGAAGCAGATGATCACCACGACCTATCTGCTGTCCTCGGCCCTGACCCTGCTCATCGCGGTGTTCCTGGTGACCGGTGGGTTCGACCGGTGGTCGTTCATCGCGCTGATCGGGGTGACGTTCTTCTTCGCCTCCGCGGGGGCGAGTTCGGCCTATCTCACCGTCAGCGAGATCTTCCCGATGGAGACCAGGGCGCTGGCCATCGCCTTCTTCTACGCCGTGGGCACCGGCATCGGCGGGATCATCGGTCCGTTGCTGTTCGGCGAGCTCATCGACACCGGAGAGGCGGCGCTGGTGGCGATCGGCTTCGCCGTCGGCGCGGTGGTCATGGCACTGGGCGGGGTCGCGGAACTGATCTTCGGGGTGCGCTCCGAAGGGGTGGGGATGGAGAACATCGCCAAGCCGCTCACCGTCGCCGACGCCGAGGGCGGACCCCCGGCGGAGGGAGCCGAACCCGGGGAGGAGGCCGGTGCCGAACTCGGGCCCCAACGCCGTGCCGCCGTGGCCCGCCGGGAGCGGGCCGAGGAGGAGGACGCCCG
>NZ_KB912556.1:13763-18792 GCF_000383775.1 Saccharomonospora halophila 8 | reverse complement strand
CGAGCGCGACGAACGGATCCGGCACCGGCTGACCCGGCGCACCGCGCGCGAACGCAGCGGTGCCCGCCGGTACCGGCCGGGGCCGGGACGGCATCTGTACTCGCCGGCCTTCGTCGGGACCGCGAGCCGGTGGGCCCCCTCCGCCGAGGAGGATCTCGACCGGGAGATCAGCAGCCTCGAACTGGCCCTGCGCGAACACGGCGCACTCTCCCGGCGCGAGCTGGCCGACGTGGTCGGCGCGCGGTACTGGGGCCCCGGCCGGTTCCGTGCCGCGTTGAGCGAGGCCGCGTACGAGGGACGGGTGCGCCGCCTGTCCCGGGACCGCTACGAGCCCGTGGTCGTGGACTCCCCGTCCTGACCGGGGAGTCGGACACCGCCGCCCGCTCACCAGATCGGAGCGCGCCCCGCGCGGGCGCCCACGTCCGTCGGCGCGGTCGCACCACGGGCGCGCTCACTCACCGGGACCGGCGCGTTGACGGAGCCGGGCAGCTCCGAGGAACCTCACGACCGCCTGGTAGTCGGGAGCGGTGGGGTACCGCACCGTTCCCCGCACGGGCCCGGCCTTGCCCGGGCCCGCCGCAGTCGATCGCAGGAGTACGCATGCCAACCCCGGTCATCGTCGACGCCGCCCGCACCCCGTACGGCAAGCGGGGAGGCTGGTTGTCCGGTCTGCACCCCGCCGAGCTGCTGGGTGTCGCCCAGCGGGGGCTGCTCGACCGGCTCGACCTCGATCCCGCCCTCGTCGAGCAGATCATCGGCGGATGTGTCACGCAGGCGGGCGAGCAGTCGGGCAACGTCACCCGCACCGCGTGGCTGCACGCGGGACTGCCCCGGGCCACGGGTGCCACCACGATCGACTCCCAGTGCGGGTCGGCGCAGAACGCCGTCCACCTCGTCTCCGGGTTGGTCGCCACCGGTGCGCTGGACCTCGGCATGGCGTGCGGTGTGGAGTCGATGTCGCGGGTGCCGCTCGGGGCCAACATCGGCGAGGCCGGGTCCCCGAAGCCCGACTCGTGGGACATCGACATGCCGAACCAGTTCGGTGCGGCCGACCGGATCGCCGCCCGCCGCGGTTTCGGCCGGGAGAATCTCGACGCTTTCGGCGTGCGCTCCCAGGAGCGTGCCCGGCGCGCCTGGGACGAGGGCAGGCTGGACCGCCAGATCCTCCCCGTGACGGCGCCGTCGCCGGAGACCGGCGAGCCGGTGCGGGTCACCCGGGACCAGGGGTTGCGGGAGACCAGCGTGGCGGCGCTGGCCGGGCTCAAGCCGGTGCTGCCGGACGGCCTGCACACCGCGGGCACCTCGTCGCAGGTCTCGGACGGGGCCACGGTCGCCCTGGTCGCCGACTCGGACCGGGCCCGCGCCCTGGGCCTGCGTCCCCGCGCCCGGATCGTGGCCCAGGCACTCGTCGGGTCCGACCCGTACTACCACCTCGACGGCCCGATCGACGCCGCCGAGCGGGTGCTGAAGCGGGCGGGGATGACCATGGCCGACATCGACCTGGTCGAGGTCAACGAGGCGTTCGCCTCGGTACCGATGTCGTTGCAGCGGACCCTCGGGGTCGACGACGACCGGCTCAACGTCAACGGCGGCGCGATCGCGGTCGGCCACCCCGTCGGATCCACCGGGATCCGGCTGATCGCCACCGCGATCGACGAGCTGGAGCGCCGGGACGCCACTACCGCGCTCGTGGCGATCTGCGCGGGCGGGGCGCTGGCCACCGGCGCGGTCCTCGAACGGCTGTGACCACGCCGGCCCCCGACCCGGCGGAACGCGCGGCCGCGGTGGCGCGGCTGACCGGACCGGGTTCGCCCTTCGAGGTCGGCACCGAGCCGGTATGCGGCAGGCCGATGCGCGTGTTCCGGCACCGCAGACGCTCGCTGCGGGAACTGCTCGACGCCTCGACGGCGCACGGTGTCGCGGAGTATCTCGTCTGCGGCGAGCGGCGGGTCACCTTCGCCGCGCACCACGCGGCCGTGGCCTCGGTGGCGCACGCGCTGCGCACCCGGTACGGGATCCGCCGGGGTGACCGGGTGGCGATCCTGGCGGCGAACAGTGCCGAGTGGATCACGATGTTCTGGGCCGCGGCCGCGCTCGGCGCGGTCACGGTGGGGATGAACTCGCTGTGGTCGGCCCGCGAGATCACCCACGCCGTCGCCGACAGCACCCCCTCGGTGATCGTGGCCGACGACCGGCGCCGTGCGCTGCTCGGCGCGGTGGACGTGCCGGTGCTGTCGGTCGAGCAGGACGTCGGCGAACTCGCCTCCGCCCATCCGGACGCCGGGTCGCCGGAGTCCGGATGGAACGGGGACGACCCCGTCGAGGACGATCCCGCGGTCATCCTCTACACCTCCGGCACGACCGGCCGGGCCAAGGGGGCGGTGCACTCCCACCGCAACGTCCTGGCCGCCTGCGACTTCCACCTGTTCAACGACGCGCTGGCCGCCGAGCTCGGCCGCCCGCCGGGACGGCGCCGGTTCCTGCTGGCGACGCCGCTGTTCCACATCGCGGCCCTGCACAACCTCGCCGTCCCGCGGCTGGCGGCGGGGGACACCGCGGTCATCCATACCGGACGGTTCGACGTGGGCACGGTGTTGCGGTTGATCGAACGGGAGCGGGTCACGAACTGGGGCGCGGTGCCCACGATGGTGCGCCGGGTGCTCGAACACGCCGACCTCGCCGATTACGATCTGTCCGGTCTGACGAGTCTGTCGCTGAACTCGGCACCGTCGTCGCGCACGTTGTTCGACCGCGTGCGCCGGGCCCTCCCCGGTGCGGCGGCGGCGCTCGGCACCAGCTACGGACTCACCGAGACCGCGACCGGCGTGACCGTCGCCACGGCCGCCGACCTCGCCGACGATCCGGACACCGTGGGCCGTCCGGTGATCAATGTGGACGTCGAGATCCGGGACGCCGACGGCGACCCGGTTCCGGACGGGGTGGAGGGCGAGATCCACGTGCGCGGTGCGCAGGTCATGCTCGGCTATTGGAACCGGCCCGACGCCACGGCGGAGGCGATCGGGGCGGACGGCTGGCTGCGTACCGGGGACCTGGGCACGCGGGTCGACGGCAGACTGCGGATCAGCAGTCGACGGTCGGACCTCATCCTGCGGGGCGGGGAGAACGTCTACCCCGTCGAGGTGGAGCACGCGCTGGCCGCACACCCCCGGGTGTCCGAGGCCGTCGTGCTCGGCACACCACATCCCGACCTCGGCGAGGAGGTCACCGCCGTCGTGGTGACCGCGCCCGACCCGGCGACCTCCGACGGGACGACCCCGGACAGAGCCGCACCGGAGGACGTGGACGAGCGGACACTGTCGACGTTCGTCGCCGACCGGCTGGCCCGCTACAAGGTTCCCACCCGCTGGCTGGTGACCACCGACCCACTCCCGCGCAACGCCACCGGCAAGGTCGAGCGCCCCACAGTGCGCACCTGGTTGCCGTGAAGGGCACCTTCCCTGCGTGAGCGGCCGTGAGGGGCACTTTCGCTGCGTCACACGCAGCGAAAGTGCCCCTCACGGCACTCCCCGGGGCGCTCCCGTTGAGTGGGACCGCCGGCCCCGGGGCGGGGACGGTGCGGTTGTCTCGGGGATCGAACGCCTCCGTCGAAGGTGTGCCGAGGAGGAGACATGACACAACGACCAGCACACGTCGAGGGAGTCGTTCGACTCCGGCGGGGTGAACGCCGTGTTCCTGCGCGACCCCGACCTCACGGTCGGCATGGCCACCGGTGCGGAGACGGACGCGCTGCTCGGCGACCTGAAGCGCGCCGAGACACCGGACGAACGGGCCGCCGTCCTGGACGAGGTCCGGGCGCGGTGGAACGACCAGGTGCCCGCGCTGGTCCACGGGCCCACGGGCGAGGTCCTGGTGTGGTCCGACCGGATCCACGGCGTGACCGACACCGCGAACAGCATGGTGCTGCTCGACGACGCCCGGATCGACGGCGGCGGCCGCTGACGTCGGACGGGCACGGCGGGAAAGGAAGGTTCCACGATGGTGTGGACCGTGTCGCGACGCCTGGGCGAACTGGTGATCGTGCTGTTCCTCGTCAGCGCGGGCACGTTCGCACTGGTTTCGCTGATGCCGGGTGACCCGGCCGTCACGGTGCTCGGCGAGGGGCACACCGAGCACGAGTACGCGGCGGTGCGGGCGGACATGGGGCTGGACGCCCCGCTGCCCGAACGGTACGTCGACTGGCTCGGCTCGGCCGTGCGGGGCGACCTCGGCACCTCGGTCGTCCCGCCCTACAGCGACATCAGCGACCGGATCGGTGCGGCACTGCCGGTGAGCGTGGAACTGGCGGTGCTCGGCCTGGGCATGGCGCTAGTGCTGTCGATCCCCCTGGCGATGTGGTCGGCCTACCACGCGGGTGGCCGGGTGGACCGGCTGATCAGCGCGGGCACCTTCGGCATGCTCTCGGTGCCCAGCTTCCTCGCCGGCCTTCTGGTGATCATGGTGTTCGCCAACGGGCTCGGCTGGTTCCCGCGGGCGGAATGGGTGCGCCCCGGCGAGGGGCTCGTCGACAACGTCCACCACGCCTTCCTGCCCGCCCTGACGATCGCGCTGGCCGAAACGGCCCTGTTCACCCGGGTCCTGCGCAACGACCTGATCACCACGTTGCGCGAGGACTACATCCTCTCCGCGCGCGCCAAGGGCATGTCCACGGTGCACATCCTGCTCAGCGACGCGCTGCGGCCCTCGTCGTTCTCCCTGATCACGGTGCTGGGGATCAGCCTCGGCAGGCTGATCGGCAGCACGGTGATCGTGGAGTACCTGTTCGCCCTGCCCGGGATGGGGTCGTTGGTGATCAACGCGGCGAACGAGGGCGACTTCCCGATGGTGCAGGGCGCGGTCCTGGTGATCGCCGGCAGCTACGTGCTCACCAACACGGTGGTCGACCTCTCGTACCACTACCTCGACCCGCGGATCAGGCGGGCCCATGTCTGACGGCGCACGACGGCAGACGCACCCGGAGGCCGCGGCACCGGCCGGGCGGGACACGCGGTCCCGTCCGGGCAGGGCCCGG
>NZ_KB912556.1:6313-13663 GCF_000383775.1 Saccharomonospora halophila 8 | reverse complement strand
GTGCCGACGGGCGCCGTGCCGACGGGGGACGGGCCGACGGGGGACGGGCCGGAGTCCGCACGGCACCTGTTCGCCTGCCACCACCCGCTCGCCGCGGAAGGAGCGCACCGATGACCGGCGCCGCCGTGCACCTGCGCCCGGACACCGACCCGGTGCTGTCGGTCGAGGACCTCGTCGTGGAGTTCCCGGTCGGCCGCCGACAGCGTGTGCACGCCGTCTCCGGGCTCAGCTTCGACCTGCTCCCGGGCGAGACGCTGGGCGTTCTCGGTGAGTCCGGGTGCGGCAAGTCGACCGCCGGGCGGGCCGCGATGCAGCTGCCCCCGCCCACGGCCGGGTCGGTGCGGCTGGCGGGCACCGAACTCACCGGACTCACCGGGCGGGAACTGCGTCGCGCCCGCCGGCCGATGCAGATGATCCTGCAGGACCCGGTGTCGTCGCTGAACCCCCGCCGGACGGTGGCCGACCTGGTGGCCGAGGGCGCCGGGCTGTGGGGTTCCCCGCCGGGGCGGGAGCGGATCGAGGCGGTGCTGTCCTCGGTCGGGCTCGATCCCGCGGTGGTGTGGCACCGCAGACCGCACGAACTCTCCGGTGGCCAGTGCCAGCGGGTGTGCCTCGCCCGCGCGCTGCTGCTCAAACCCCGGGTGCTGATCTGCGACGAACCGGTGTCCAGTTTGGACGTCTCGGTGCAGGCGCAGATCCTGAACCTGCTTGAGTCGGCGAAGGAGGAGCACGGCCTGAGCATGGTGTTCATCGCCCACGATCTCGCCGTGGTGAACACCGTCAGCGACCGGATCATGGTGATGTACCTCGGGAAGGTGTGCGAGGTGGTGCCGGCCGGGCGGATGACGTCCGCGGCGCACCCCTACACCCGGCTGCTGCTGGAGTCGGTGCCGCACACCCCGGGGACGGGCGGTGTTGACCCGGACGGCGGGGCGGGTACCGGCCCGGGGGCCACGGAACTGCCCTCCCCGCTCGATCCGCCGAGTGGGTGCCGTTTCCGGACCCGCTGTCCGTGGGCGACCGAGCTCTGCGCGCGGGCGGAGCCGCCGTTGCGCACGGTCGGTACCGATCACCACGTCGCCTGCCACCACGTGACCGTCGACGGCGCCGACCCCGCGCGCCCGGCCACGTGACGAGAAAGGAGGAACCGGTGCGGACCTTCGCCGACATCCTGCGCTCGCGCGCCGACGACGACGCCGTCGGACTGTGCTTCGGCGACCGGGAATGGACCTGGGCCGAGGTGGTGGCGGAGTGCGCCTGCCGTGCCGCCGCGCTGCGGGCCGACCTGCCCGTGCCCGGAGGACGGCGGCGCCACGTCGGGGTGCTGCTGGACAACGTGCCGGACTACCTGTTCTGGCTCGGTGCGGTGGCACTGTCCGGGGACGTGCTGGTCGGGATCAATCCCAGCCGCCGGGGTGCGGAGCTGGCCCGCGACATCCGGCACACCGACTGCGACCTGATCGTCACCGAGTCCCACCGGCGGGGACTGCTCGACGGGATCGACCACGGGGTCGGCACGGTGCTCGACATCGATGAGCCGGGTTACACCACCCACCTCGCGCCGCACCGGGGTGCCGCACCGGACCACGCGGGCGGTCCCGCGGCCGCACCGGGAAACACGCTGTTGCTACTGTTCAGCTCCGGCTCCACCGGCGCGCCGAAGGCGGTCGTGGTGAGCCAGGGCAGGCTCGGGGCGCTCGCGGACACGATGGTCGACCGGGTGGGTCTGGCGCGCGAGTCGGTGACGTATCTGTGCATGCCGCTGTTCCACGGCAACGCCGTGATGATGAACGTGGCACCGGCCGTCGCCGTCGGCGCGCGGATCGCGATGCGCCGGAGGTTCTCCGCCTCGGAGTTCTCCGCCGACGTGCACCGGTACGGCGTGACCTACGTGAACTACGTCGGCCGGGCACTGTCCTATGTGCTGTCCACTCCGCCGGACCCGCGGGACGCCGACAGCACCCTCGCCGTCGCCTTCGGCACCGAGGCCTCGGAGGCGGACGTCGACCGGTTCCGTCGCCGGTTCGGCTGCGTGGTCTCCGAGGGGTTCGGGCTCAGCGAGGGGGTCTTCCGGATCAACCGCACCCCGGACACCCCACCCGGCGCGCTCGGTGTCCCGGTGGGCGGCGCGGACGTGCGGGTGCTCGACGAGGCCACCGGCGCCGAGTGCCCGCGTGCCGAGCTCGACGCCGACGGCGGGCTGGGCAACCCGGAGGCCCTCGGTCAGCTGGTCGCGCTCGGCGGCGCGGCCGCGTTCGAGGGCTACTACAACAATCCCGGGGCCACGGCCGAGCGCGTGCGCGGCGCCGACTTCTGGAGCGGCGATCTCGCCTACCGCGACGCCGACGGGTTCTTCTATTTCGCGGGGCGCTCCTCGGATCGGCTGCGGGTGGACAGCGAGAACTTCGCCGCCGCCCCGGTGGAGCGCATCCTCGCCCACCACCCGGCGGTCGCGGCGGCGGCGGTGTACCCGGTGCCCGACGCGCGCACCGGCGACCAGGTGATGTGCGCGCTGGAACTCGTGCCGGGACGCAGCTTCGACCCGGACGAGTTCGCCCGCTTCCTCGATTCCCGGCCCGACCTGGGCACCAAGTGGTGGCCCCGGTTCGTCCGCCTCGTGTCGGCGCTCCCGCTCACCGCCAACAACAAGGTGGACAAGCGGCCGCTGCGTGCGCGGGCGTGGCACACCACCGACCCCGTGTACCGGCGCGCGGACCGCGCGGGCGACTACCGCCCGTTCACCCGGTCCGACCGCGAGACCCTGGAACAGGAGTTCGCCGCACACGGCCGAACCCCCCACCTCCCCACCCCGTGACCGCGAGTCGCCGCCAGGTGCCCGCGAGTCGACACCCCAGGCCGGCGAGTCGACGCGCCGTGCCCGTGGGTCGACACGCCGGTCCGGGGATTCCGGTTCGGAGTCAGGCGAGGAAGCGGAACACCGGTTCGGCGATGCACACCGGCTTGTCCCCGCCCTCCCGTTCGACCACGGCCGAGACGGTGACCTGCACGCCACCGGGGATCTCGGTGACCCCGGCCAGGGTGGCGGTCATCCGGACCCGGGAGCCCACCGGGACGGAGTCGGGGAAGCGGACCTTGTTCAGCCCGTAGTTCACCGCCATCGTCGCGTCGGTCACCTCCAGGACCTGCGACCACATCGGGATCAGCAGGGAAAGGGTGAGATAGCCGTGCGCGATCGGGCCGCCGAACGGGCTCTCGGCACGGGCACGGTCGACGTCGACGTGGATCCACTGGTGGTCGCCGGTCGCCTCGGCGAACCGGTTCACCCGTTCCTGCGGCACGTCGACCCAGTCGCTCGTACCCAGCTCGGTGCCCTGCAGGCCGGGCAGTCCGGCGAGTGTGCTGGTCGTGGTGGTGCTCATGCGAAGTTCTCCTCGTCAGTGGCGGTACCGGGCCCGCAGGTCGGGTTTGCGGACCTTGCCGGTGGCGGTCCTGGGCAGGTCGTCGACGAACTCGACGTGCCGGGGCACCTTGAACCGGGCGAGCCGGGTCTCCAGCGCGGCGCGGATCGCGTCCGCGTCCGGGGCGGTGTCCGGGGCGGGCCGGATGAGCGCGAGCCCCACCTCGCCCCACGTCTCGTCCGGGACACCGATCACGGCGGCCTCCTCGACCTCCGGCAGTTCCAGCAGTGCGGACTCCACCTCGGCGGGGTAGATGTTCTCCCCACCCGAGATGATCATGTCCTTGTACCGGTCGTGGATGAAGAGGTAGCCCTCGGCGTCCAGGGAGCCGGCGTCGCCGGTGTGGTACCAGCCGTCCACCAGGACCTCGGCCGTGCGCTCCGGCTCGTTCCAGTACCCGGCCATCACGTTCGGGCCCTGCACGACGATCTCGCCGACCTCGTCGGTGTCGGTGTCGGTGCCGTCCGGGCGCAGCACCCGCAGGTCGGTGAAGAACATCGGCTTGCCCGCCGACCCGACCTTGCGCACGGCGTCAGCGGAGTCGAGCACGGTGCAGCCCGGCGCCGCCTCGGTCATCCCGTAGCACTGCTGCATCGTCACCCCGCGGTCCAGCCAGGTGCGCAGTGTCGGCAGCGGCACCGGTGCGCCCGCCGCGCCGATGCCGCGCAACGCCGAGAGGTCCCGGTGGTGGAACTCCGCCTCGCGCGCCATGGCGTCCAGCATGGTCGGCACGGCGAAGAACGAGTTCACCCGCTGTTGTTCGAGGACCCGCAGCGTGTCGGCCGGGTCGAACCGGCGCAGCACGACCGCGCAGCCGCCCGCGAGCAGCGCCGGGTTCACCGTGCCGTTGAGTCCGCCGATGTGGAACAGCGGCGCGAGCGCGAGGGTCCGCTCGTCCGGGACCATGTGCAGGCCGAGATACTGGTTCACCGCGTTCGACGTCATGTTGCCGTGGGTGAGCACGGCGCCCTTGGGCCTGCCGGTCGTACCGGAGGTGTACATGATCAGGCAGGGGTCGTCGAGCGTGACCGGGTGGTCCCGCCGCTCGGGATCGGCCGCGGCGAGCAGCTCCTCGTACGGCAGCGAGTCGGTTCCCCCGGACGAGGGCGGCTCCGTCGCGATCCAGTGCCGCACCCCGGGGAGGCTCCCCCTCAGCGCGTCCGCCCATTCGCCGTGCTCCCGGCCGTGGAGCACGACCGACGAGCCGGAGTGCGCGAGCACGTACTCCGCCTCGGGGACGGTGAGCCGGGCATTGACCGGAACCCAGATCGCCCCGAGCTGTCCGCAGGCGTACAGCGTCTCCAACGCGGAGGGGTGATTCTCCCCGGTCCACGCCACCCGGTCCCCGGAGCGAACCCCGCGTGCGGCCAGCGCCGACGCCACCCGCCGCACCCGTTCGGCGAAACCGGCGTGCGAGGTCGTGCTCCCCTCGAACCACACGGCGTCCCGGTCGGGGGAGATCCGCCGCCGACGCTCCGGCCACGAGCCCAGCCCGGCGTTACGCATGACGCAACCCCAGGGCCGTGACCGCGTTCTCCTTCATGATCAGCGGACGGACCTCGTCGCGGATCTCCAGCCGCTCGAAGTCCCGGATCCAGCGTTCCGGTGTGATCAGCGGGAAGTCGGAGCCGAACAGCACCTTGTGCCGCAGCATGGTGTCGGCCGCCCGCACCAGCTGTGGCGGGAAGTACTTCGGCGCCCAGCCGGAGAGGTCGATGTAGACGTTCGGTTTGTGCTGGGCGACCGAGATCGCCGCGTCCTGCCACGGCACCGAGGGGTGCGCCATGATGATCGTCAGGTCCGGGAAGTCCACGGCGACGTCGTCGAGCAGCATCGGATCGGAGTAGCGCAACCGGATGCCGCGTCCGCCGCGCAGCCCGGACCCGATCCCCGTCTGTCCGGTGTGGAACAGCGCGGGGACACCCAGCGACTGGATCTCCTCGTAGAGCGGATACACCCGCCGGTCGTTCGGTTCGAACCCCTGCAGGCTGGGGTGGAACTTGAACCCGCGGACGCCGTACTCGGTGACCAGTCTGCGCGCCGCCCGGATCCCGGCGACGCCGCGCGCCGGGTCGATCGAGGCGAACGGGATCAGCACGTCCGGATGCTCGGCCGCCGCCTCGGCGATGCCCTCGTTGGACACCGCCGGGTGCCCGGTCGCCAGTTCGGTGTCCACGGTGAAGACCACCGCGGCCATCCGCCGCCGCCGGTACTGCTCGGCGATCTCGGGAACGGTCGGGTTGGGGTCCTCGGCCTTGAAGTGCGCCGACGCCGCGTCGAGCAGTTCGTCGTCCATCGTGAGGTGCCCGTCGAGGTCCTGGTGGACGTGCACGTGCACGTCGACGGCGACCAGGTCGTTCACGTCCATTCCGGGTGTGCGGTTCACCGCGCCTCCTCGGGGAGCTGCTGGCCCGTGGTCTGCTCGGAGGCGGCGAACCGCTCCGGCCAGACCCGCGCGATCGCGTCGGCCGACCACCCGGTGCCGTCGGCGAACTCGGTGACGATCTCGTCCGGGTGCGAGTACAGGGACAGCCGGTCGCCGCCGATGCCGACCGCCTGGCCGGTGATCCCGGCCGCGGCGTCGGACGCGAGGAAGGCCACCAGCCCGGCGGCGTCCTCCGGCGGGCCGAACCCGAGTTCCTTCCGCGCGAACGGGGGCAGCGGCTCGCCCGCGGAGAGCGCTTCGACGTAGCGCGTGAAGAACGGCACGGTCTCGGTCATCGCGGTCGCCGCGACGGGCACCACGGCGTTCACCGTGACCCCGGCCCGGGCGAGTTCCAGGGCCCAGGTGCGCACCATCCCGACGATTCCGGCCTTGGCCGCGGCGTAGTTGGTCTGCCCGAAGTTGCCGACCTGGCCGGTGGGGGAGCCGACGCAGATGATGCGGCCGCCCTCGCCCTGTTCGCGCATCCGGACCGCCGCGGCGCGGGTGCAGGTGAACGTGCCGCGCAGGTGGGTGGTGAGCACGGCGTCGAAGTCGTCGTCGGACATCTTCCACAGCGTGGAGTCCCGCAGGATGCCCGCGTTGTTGACGAGGACGTCGAGCCGGCCGAACTCGGAGACCGCCCGGTCGACGAGGGCCTGTGCGGCCTCGCTGGTACCCACCCCGACGACCTCGGCGACGGCGGTGCCGCCCGCCCGCCGGATGTCGTCGACGCACGCCTCGGCGGCGGTGGCGTCGACGTCGTTGACGACGACGGAGGCGCCGCACCGTGCGAGTTCGGTGGCGTAGGCGCGCCCCAGCCCCTGGCCGCTGCCGGTCACGATGGCGACCTTGCCGGAAAGATCCACTTGTTCGACTCCCTGTCTCGCCGGGGATGCGGGACGGGACGTGACCGAAGGCTTCGTCGCCCCGTCGATGCCGTTCTGTACGCTAGGGAGAAATAATAGAGATTGTCAACTATGGAGAAGTACATGAATTTCCCGGAGCTGACGGACGACGTCGGCTTCCTGCTGTCCCGGGCCAGCGGACTCGCCGTCCGGGGGGCCAACGCCGCACTCGGCGAGTACGGGCTCCGGGTCCGGCAGTACTCGGTCCTGGCCCTGGCCGTGCGCGCACCGGACGGGATCTCCCAGCGGGAACTGGCCGACACGCTCGGGCTGGACCCGAGTCAGGTCGTGCTGCTGGTGGACGAACTCGTCGGCGCCGGGCTGGTGGAGCGTCGGCCCGCGCCGTCCGACCGGCGGACCCGGCTGGTGGTGGCCACCGGGGAGGGGGAGCGGGTCCGGCACCGTGCGGGGGAACGGGTGTGGGCGGACACCCGGCACCGCCTGCGCGCGCTGAGTGACGCCGAGCAGGACACCCTGCGGGAGCTGCTCGCGCGGATCGTGGACACGGCCGACAGCGACGGCGGGAACCGGTGACGGGTGCGGGTCACCGGGCGGCGGTGTCCCGGACCGGCCGGGTCGGCGGGCGCACGCCGGCCGGGAC
>NZ_KB912556.1:0-6213 GCF_000383775.1 Saccharomonospora halophila 8 | reverse complement strand
CTGCGGATGGCGCTGCGCGACGCGGGGGTGCCGGTGTGGCTGCGTACCACCATGACCGGGCTGGTCACCGACGACGACGGCGCGGTGCTCGGCGCCACCCTGGAACGGGAGGGCGAACCGGTGCGGGTGCGCGCCCGGCGCGGGGTGCTGCTGGCCACCGGCGGGTTCGAGCACAACACCGACATGCGGGACACGTACCTGCCCGAAGGCGCCCGGGAGAACCACAGCGCGGGCGCGCGGCAGAACACCGGCGACGGCATCCGCGCGGGCGAGGCGGTGGGCGCGGAGCTGGCGTTCATGGACGACGCCTGGTGGATGCCGTCGGTGCGGCACCCCGCGGGCGCGGTGATTCCGCTGGTGTCGGAACGCTGCATCCCGCGGTCGTTGATCGTCTCCGGCGAGGGCGGGCGGTTCACGAACGAGTCCGCGCCGTACGTGAACTTCGTCCACGACCAGCTCGCCGGTGGGCACGTGCCGGCCTGGTTCGTGATGGACGCCAAGGCCCGTGCCCGGTACCCGTTCGCCCAGGTGCTGCCCGGTGCGCCGTTCCCCCGGGCGTTCTCCGAACAGGGCATCGTGCACACCGCCGACACGGTCGCCGAGCTGGCCGAGCGGATCGGGGTGGACCCGGAGGCCCTGACCGCGACGGTCGAGCGGTTCAACACCGCCGCCCGTTCGGGCACCGACCCCGACTTCGGCCGGGGCGAGAGCGCCTACGACCGCTACTACGGCGACCCCACCCTGCCGAACCCGACTCTCGACGTCGTCGACGAGGCGCCGTACTACGCGGTGCGCATCGAGGTCGGGGACCTCGGCACCAAGGGTGGCCTGGTGTGCGACGAGCACGGCCGGGTGCTGCGCCCGGACGGCTCGGCCGTGCCGGGCCTGTACGCCACCGGGAACACCTCCGCGCCGGTGATGGGCAACGAGTACGCCGGTCCGGGCGCGACCATCGGACCGTCGATGGTGTTCGGCTACCTCGCCGCGCGCCACGCCGCCGGAATCACCGGGCACACCGGTGCCGCGGTCGACACCGGCGCCGGCGACGGCCCCGCCGCCCCCGGTGCCACCGGCGACCCGCGAGGCACGTGAGCACACCCGGAAGTCGGTGATCGTGATGACCGCACCCCCGGTCCTGACCCTCCGCGTCGTCGAGGTGGTCGCCGAGACCGCCGACGCGCATTCGCTGGTGCTGGAGCCGGTCGACGACACCGGGGAGACCGGGACGCTGCACTACCGGCCGGGCCAGTTCCTCACCGTGCGCATCCCCGGTGACCGGCCCGGCGGCGCCGCGCGGTGCTACTCGCTGTGTTCCTCGCCGGTCGTGGACGACAAGCCCCGGATCACCGTCAAGCGGGTCGAGGGCGGGTACGGCTCCCACCGCCTCTGCGACCGGGCCGTGGAGGGCACCACCCTGGAGGCGTTGCGCCCGGCCGGCACGTTCACCCCGTCCGGGTTCGACGAGGACCTCCTGCTGGTCGCCGGGGGCAGCGGCAGCACACCCGTGCTGTCCATCCTCAAGTCCGTGCTGCACGCCGGGACCGGTGCGGTGACTTTGGTCTATGCCAACCGGGACGAACACTCGGTGATCTTCCGGGACGAGTTGCGGGGGCTCGTCGAGGCGTTCCCGGGCCGGTTGACCGTGCTGCACTGGCTGGAGTCGGTGCAGGGCAGGCCGACCGCGCCCGCGGTGCGCGAGGTGCTGCGCCCGTACGCCGACCGTGCGGTGTTCCTGTGCGGTCCGGAGGCGTTCATGGCCGCGGTCACCGACGCGCTCAGCGGCCCGGAGGGCCTCGGCGTCGATCGGGCGCGGATCCACGTCGAGACCTTCCACTCGCTGACGGGCGACCCGTTCGCCGCACCGGAGGTCCCCACGGACCCGGCCGAAACCGGTGCGACCGCGGACGCCGCGGACTCCGGTGACGCCGCGGCCACCGCGGAGGTCATCCTGGACGGGCAGCGGCACACCGTGCGCTGGCCCACCTCCGCGCGCCTGCTCGACGTGCTGCTGGCCGCCGGGATCGACGCGCCGTACTCGTGCCGGGAGGGCAACTGCAGCGCCTGTGCCTGCCTGCTGCGGGACGGCGAGGTGTCGATGGACCACAACGCGGTCCTCGACTCCGGCGACCTCGACGACGGGCTGATCCTGGCCTGCCAGGCCCGTCCGGAGTCCGAGCACGTCACCGTCACCTACGAGGAGTGAGGCTCTTCCCGGTCAGCGGGAGACGCACCCCGCCGCGGGCGTCGCACTGACAGCGTGGCAGCACCCCGCACCGACGCACACGCGGCACCTGACACAGAAATGGGAAGACATGGCGGACACGGTCCTGGAGGCGATCGAACAGGCGGCCGACGAGCTCGCCGAACTCGGTCCGGACAACGAGAAGCTCGGCAGGCTCACCGACGACGCCGCCGCGGCCCTGCGCCGCACCGGGGTCATCCGCCTGCTGCAACCGGCGAAGCACGGGGGCCACGAGGCCCATCCCCGCGAGTTCGCCGAGGCGGTCCTGGCCACGGCGCGACACGACGGGTCGAGCGGCTGGGTCGCCGGGATCGTCGGCGTCCACCCGTGGGAGATGGCGATGGCCGACCCCCGCGTGCAGGAGGAGGTCTGGCGGTCCGGTCCGGACACCTGGATCGCCTCCCCGTACGCGCCGATGGGTACGGCGCGGCCGGTGGGCGGCGGTTACGTCTTCGACGGGCGCTGGCAGTTCTCCTCCGGGACCGACCACTGTGACTGGATCTTCCTCGGCGGCCGGATCACCGACGCGGAGGGGACACCGCTGCAGCCGATGCGGGCGGCGCACTTCATCCTGCCCAGATCGGACTACGAGATCGTCCCCGACTCCTGGGACGTGGTCGGCCTGAAGGGCACCGGGAGCAAGGACGTCGTCGTCCGGGAGGCGTTCGTCCCGGAGTACCGGGTGATCGACTTCGGGTCGCTGGTCGACGGCACGGCGCCGAGGGAGGCCGGGCTGACCAACCCGGCCTACCACGTGCCCTTCACGTGCGCGTTCCCGCTCGGCATCACCGCCGCCGTGCTCGGCATCGCCGAGGGCGCCCTGGCACACCACATGGCCTACCAACGGCAGCGGGTGCAGATCACCGGCACGAAGGTCGTCGACGACCCGTACGTGCTGACCGCGATCAGCGAGGCGGCCGCCGAGATCTCCGCCTCCCGGGTGGCGCTGCTGGACAACGCCTCCCGGATGTACGACGCCGTCGCCGCGGGCCGCGAGGTCACCTTCGACGAACGCGCCGTCGGCCGCCGGACCCAGGTCCAGGCCGCGTGGCGGGCCGTGCGGGCCGTGGACGAGATCGTGGCCCGCTCCGGCGGCAACGCGCTGCGTGGCGACAACCCCATCCAGCGGTTCTGGCGGGACGCGCACATGGGCCTGGCACACGCGATCCACGTGCCCGGTTCGGTGTTCCACGCCTCCGCACTGACCCAGCTCGGCATCGACCCGCCACCGGGCCCGATGCGCAGCATGATCTAGGAGAGAACGACGTGCACAACGTGACGCAGATCCGGGGACTCGGCTACCTGCGGGTGGCCACGACCGACCTCGCCCGGTGGCGCGAGTTCGCCGTCGACGGACTCGGCTTCGCCGAGACGTCCGGGCCGGACCCGGACGGGCTGTACCTGCGGATGGACGAACGCTGGGCGCGGCTGATCCTGCTGCCCGGCGACACCGACCGGGTGCTGGCCGTGGGCTGGGAGGTGCGCGACCAGTTCGCCCTCGCGGCGGTGGGCCGTGCCGTGGAGGCGGCGGGCACGCCGGTGACCATGCTGTCCCGGCCGGAGGCCGTCGAACGCGGCGCGGAGCAGGTGCTGAGCTTCACCGACCCGGCGGGGGTCCCGGTCGAGGTGTTCTTCGCCCCGCGACTGGACCACAGCCCGCTGCTGACCGGGAGGGGCCAGCGCTTCGTCACCGGTGAGCAGGGGATGGGCCATGTCGTCCTGCCCACCACCACACCGGAGGAGACGGTGTCCTTCTACACCGAGGTGCTCGGCTTCCTGCCGCGCGGCGCCATGCGCATCGACGGCGGCAAGGGTGACGTCAGCCGGGTCGAACCGCCGCGGGTGCGGTTCCTCGGGATCAACCGGCGGCACCACAGCCTCGCCGTCGCCCCCGCGCCGCACGGTGAGGAACCGGGGCTGGTGCACCTGATGGTGGAGGTGGACGGTCTCGACGCCGTGGGCCGCGCGCTGGACCGGGTGCGCGAACTCGGCTTCTCCATCTCGTCGACCCTGGGCAGGCACACCAACGACAAGATGGTGTCGTTCTACGTGCGTGCCCCGGGCGGCTGGGACATCGAGTACGGCACCGACGGGATGCTCGTCGACGAGACCCACTACACCGCCGAGGAGATCACCGCGGACAGCTACTGGGGCCACGACTGGTCGGGCTCCGAACCGCTGGCCGCGTTCACCCCACGCTGAGTGCCCGCACGCCCGGTCCCCCGGAATCCACCCCCCCCGCCGAGAAGGAGCGCGTACCGATGACGACCTCACCGGCCACGGTGCCGGAATCCGCCGTGCACGACTACGACCTCACCACCGACGTGCTCGTGGTCGGTTTCGGGTGCGCGGGCGCCTCCGCCGCGATCGAGGCCGCCCGGGCCGGTGCGGAGGTGACCCTGCTGGACCGGGCGGGCGGCCCCGGGGGCGCGTCGGCGATGTCCGGCGGCGAGATCTACCTCGGTGGCGGCACACCGGTGCAGCGGGCGTGCGGGTTCGACGACTCGGCCGAGGACATGTTCGCCTACCTGTCGGCGGTGCTCGGCCCGCACGCCGACACGGAGAAGCTGCGCCTGTACTGCGACGGCTCGCGGGAGCACTTCGACTGGCTGTGCTCGCACGGTCTGACGTTCGCCCCCCGCCTTTACGACGCGCCGACGTGGATGCCGCCGACCGACGACGGGTTGATGTGGCTGGGGGAGAACGCCTGGCCCTACACCGAGCTCGCCCGGCCGGTGCCGCGCGGGCACCGGCCGGAGACCGAGGCGTTCGGTGGGTGGCTGCTGATGGAGAAACTCGCCGACGCCGCCCGCGCCGGGGGCGCGCGGGTGGAACTGGACACCCGGGCACACGCCCTGGTCGTCGACCACACCGGCCGGGTGGTGGGCCTGCGCGCCCGCCGCTACGGCGACGAGATCACCGTGCGGGCCCGCCGGGGCGTGGTTCTGACCACCGGCGGATTCGTGGACGACGAGGAGATGCTGGCCCACCACGCCCCGCACCTGACCGGGAACGGCAAGGTCAGCGCGGGCCTGGACCACGGGGACGGCATCCGGATGGCGGCCGCCCTCGGTGCGGCGACCCGGCGGATGTCGGTCACCCAGATCGCGTTGTCCGTGGTGCCCGCGATGATCGCCCGCGGGATGCTGGTGAACGCGCACGGGCAGCGCTTCCGCAACGAGGACGTCTACCCGGGGCTGATCAGTGTCGACGCCGTGCGGAACCAGCCCGCGCCGTGGTGGGTGATCCTCGACGAACAGGCCTACGACGAGATCCCCACGGGGGAGCGTTGGGGGGTTCGCCCCCAGCACGTCACCGAGACGCTGGCCGAACTGGAGGAGGCCACCGGTATGCCCCCGGGCGCCCTGGAGACCACCGTCGGCGTCTACAACGAACACGCCGAACACGGGCGGGACCCGTACTTCCACAAGAACGCGCGGTGGTTGCGCCCGCTGCGCCCGCCGTACGCGGCGATCGACACCCGGCTCGGGTTCGACAACGCGGGCAGGCACAAGCCCGGGGACAACCCCGCCATCTCCGGGTTCACCCTCGGCGGCCTGCACACCGACGTGGACGGCGTCGTGTTCGACGTGGCCGGGCGGCCGATCCGCGGCCTGTTCGCGGCCGGGCGCGCGAGCTCGGGAATCCACGGCGAGAACTACGTCAGCGGCACCTCGCTCGGTGACGGCACGTTCTTCGGCAGGCGTGCCGGGCGCGCGGCGGCCGGGAAACCCGCCGGGACGGGGGCCGGGGCATGACCGGGGACGACACGACGGACACTGAGACGACGGACACTGAGACGATGGACACGGGGGCGGGTGGCGGGACCGGTGGCGCGGCGTTCGACCCGCTCCGGTACCGGGACCGGACGGTGGTGCTCACCGGGGCGGCCTCCGGGATCGGCCGGGCCACCGCCCTGCGGCTGCTCGCCGAAGGCGCGACGGTGTTCGGCATCGACCGCGACGCCGACG
>NZ_KB912555.1:19567-21292 GCF_000383775.1 Saccharomonospora halophila 8 | reverse complement strand
CCGGCCCCGGACACGGCGGCGGAGCCGCCCAGCCACACGGCGGCGGAGCCGCCCGGCGACACGGCGACGGGGCCGCCCGGCGAGACCGTCAGTTGAACCGCTCCCGCGAGGCCAGCTCACCCCAGTAGTCCCGCAGGTTCTCGAACGCCTCGGTGACCTCCTCGACGGAGTCCCTGCGCAGGGCGTCCAGGATCGCGTGCACCTCGTCGGCCGAGGTGTCGGTGGCCAGCACCGGATCCTCGATCAGCTGCACCAGGCCGCCGTAGTCCAGCTCCACGGCCGAGTTCGGGTGGAAGTTGGCCAGCCAACGCCGGGTCTCGGCGAGGATGCGGGCGGGTCCCTCGTCGCCGAGGACCTCGGAGACCAGCTCCTCGGCCTCGGCGACGCGCTGCCGCGCCTCGCTCATCGCCACCCGCCAGGACACCTCCCGGCTCGGGTCCTCCGGTCCGGATCCGAGCACGATGCGCCGCTCGTCCGGGTCGACGAGGGTGAACCAGGGCAACGGCACCGTCCAGGTCGTGGACAGCACGTGCATCGTGGAGCCGGTCAGATCCCGCAACGCGGCGCCGGCATGCCCGCGCATCTCCTCCTCCGAGACCTCGCCCGCGTCCAGCACCGCCGCGCGGAGCGCGGGGTGCGCGTCGTCGAGAAAGCCCGTCAGGGCCGCCGCGGACCGGGCACGCACGTCGAGCGGGCACACGAGCGGCTCGGTGCCCAGCTCGACCTCGTAGTCCCCGACCGGCACCTCGGCGGGGTCGAGGACGAGGATGTCGGTCAGCCCGGGCAGCGGACGACCGTCGGAGGTCTCGGCGGGCAACACCCGGGTGGGGGTCGGCAACTGCGACCGGAGCCAGAGCCACTGCTCACGGGTGATCGCGTCACCCGGTGTCATGTCGGCGGTCTCCACCGCCCGCGCGAACTGCGCGTCCGGTGGGTCACCGAACACCGAGATCGGTTCGTACACCCGGAGATAGGCCGCGAACGGACGAAGCACCCGTGAATCGTGACACGTCAGCCACGGTGGACGGGCACCGGCTGGTCCGCGTCGCCGCCGACGGGATACTGTCAGCGGTCGCACACCGTGCCACGTCGCATGAGCACCCGTCGGCACGGTACGGTGTGTCGAGGAAAGTAAGTCGAGACGACGCGCGGGGCCGCCGTTTTCCCCCGGCCGCCCCGCCCCTGTGCAAGGGGGTCGAGCCATGGGGCGCGGCCGAGCTAAGGCCAAGCAGACGAAAGTGGCCCGGGAGCTCAAGTACAGCGTTCCCCCCACGGACTTCGATGCACTGCAACGTGAGTTGTCGAGCAACTCGTCGAACGACACTCACGAGGACGAGGACCGGTACGAGGACCCGTACGACGACGGGTACGACGACTACCGCCGCTGAACGGTCGTGAGCGCGAGGGTGGGCCCGGGCGCCCACTGCCCGGGCCCACCCTCGCGTCCCACGTCCCGTCCCGTGGTCCCGACACAGGTCGGTGCCCCGACACGGAGCCGTGCATCCGTGTCCGCGCACACCGGCACCGTCCGATCACCCGCAGCACCCGCACCGCGATCGCGGGCGGTGGCTACTCCCGGTCGATCCCGTCCGACCTGGTTCTCTTGATCTCCGAGCGGCGCTTCTTCTCCGCCAGACGGCGTTCCCGGGCGCCCCGGGACGGCTTCGTCGGGCGGCGCTTCGTCGGCGGCGGGGCGGCGGCCTCCCGCAACACGTCCGCCAGCCG
>NZ_KB912555.1:16929-19467 GCF_000383775.1 Saccharomonospora halophila 8 | reverse complement strand
GCCCCGGCGCCACCCCGGCGAGGGTGCGCAGACTCAACCGCACGGCGGTGGCCAGGTCGCCGCGGGCGGGCTCGTCTCCCCGTCCGTCCAGCCACGGGGCGACGGTCGCCACCGCCGCACGCAACTCGCCGGGGTCGACGGACCGTGATTTCGACATGCCCCAACAGTAAGGTGGATCCGCACAGCCCGTACACGGCACGACGTGGGGAAGCGCATGGCCCGTCGCGACGACGCAGACCGCCTGATGCCCGAGAGGACCGCGGCGACCAGGAAGCCGGAGATCACGCGGGAGATGCGGGCGAACGCGAGAGCGAATCCGGACAGCTGGCTGTACGTGATCGACGAGGCGTTCGACCCGCGGGGTAACGTGCCCTCCTGGGCCGTCGTCGGTGCCTACCCGGTCGATGCCCACGGCGAGGTCGTGGACGACTTCCATTTCAACGACCGGTACCGGCCGTCCCCCCGCGCCCTGGGCTATCCCGACCCGGAGAGCGACCTGGAGCACCTGCTCCAGCTGGTGCGGACCGGCCACCGCCCCGCGGAGGACCTCGCACCCGCGGTGCTCGACGCGACGGTGTACGTCTACGCGTACTCCCCGGACCAGCGCACCCTGGTCGGCTTCCACGACACCGAAGGAGACGTGGTGGTGCCCGCCTACACCGGCCGGTCACTGGCTCCGCGGGACTGGTTCTGCGTCCGGCCGGTGCGGGGGCGGGACGTGGTCGAACTGCTCGCGGGCCACCCCCTCGTCCTCAACCCGGACGACATCGCGACGGCCGTCGTGCGCGCGCAGGAACTGGTGCTGGCGCTCGCCCACGACCGCTGAACCGTCCCGGCCACGACGGCGGATCACCGCCCCGGGGGAACCGGCAGCCACCCACACGGTGTCTTCTCCCGCCCGGGACGGTGACACCACGGCGTGGCGAGACCGTGCCCGACCTCCCGCCGACCACGGTGGGTGGATGAACACGCACTCGAAGCGACCACTCGTTCGTCCCGCGACACCCACCACCGGCCCCGAACCCGGCCGGAGGAGGCGGTCGTCCCGCGTTCTCCTCGGGCTCGTCGTCCCGCTGGGCGCCCTCCTGCTCGGGGTGCACACCCCGGCCACGGCCGGACCGGAAGAGAACGGCAGTGCCCCGGGACAACAACACGGCACCCCGGGAGAACACAGCACCCCGAGAGAACACGGCACCCCGGGAGAACACGGCACTCCGGGACAGCACGGGCACCCGATGGGGTCGCAGATCGCCCGGGTCGAGGGGGACCACTCCACCCCGTGGTCGCGACAGCGGGCACGCGAGCCACGGGGAACGAACTCCGACGGCGGCCCGGCGACCGCGACGGTCGACGGCATCGACGTCAGTAGCTGGCAGGGTGCGGTCGACTGGCCGCACTGGTGGGACGAGGGCAAGAGATTCGCCTACGTCAAGGCGACCGAAGGCACCGGCTACACCAACCCGTACTTCGACCAGCAGTACGACGGGTCCTACGACGTCGGCATGATCCGCGGCGCCTACCACTTCGCACTGCCGGACCGGTCGTCCGGCGCGGCGCAGGCGGACTACTTCGTCTCCCACGGCGGCGGCTGGTCCGCGGACGGGCAGACTCTGCCCGGGGCCGTCGATCTGGAGTACAACCCGTACGGAGCCACCTGTTACGGCAAGGACCACGACGCGATGGCCGCCTGGATCCGCGACTTCCACGACACCTACCACGCCCGCACCGGGCGGCATCCGGTGATCTACACGTCGACCAGCTGGTGGGAGCAGTGCGTCGGCACCGCACAGAGCTTCTCCGACACCGTGCCCCTGTGGGTCGCCCGCTACGATTCGTCGGTCGGCGAACTCCCGCACGACTGGGACTACCACACCTTCTGGCAGTACACCTCCAGCCCGATCGACCAGAACGTGTTCAACGGCGCCTACCACCGGTTGCGCATGCTGGCCATGGGTTGACCTCCCCGGTCCGCGGCTTCGTCCCCGCGTGCCTGCGCGTCACGCTGCGGAACAGCCCGATTCCGGTTCCCTCCCGCCACCGTGTCGTGGTGATCGGGCACAATGCCACGGGTCACGTGGTCTGGGGGACCCGGCGCCTCCCGGACGAGCGTCCGACAACCGGAACCGCATCTCGGGGGCGCCGTCCCCCACGGAAGGCGAGAAGGTCATGACATACCCGCCGCAACCCGGGCAGCCGCCGTACGGACACCAACCGAACCCGTACGACCGGTCCGGGTTCCCCCCGTCCGGCGGGTTCCCCCCGCAGCAGGACCCGTACGGGCAGTACGGGCAGTACGGGGGTGCGTACGGGGATCAGTACGGCGGCCGGTTCGCGGACCCGCACGGCTGGTACGGACAACAGCCCGGCTACGGGCAACCCGGCGACGGTGGGTTCGGGGGGCGGCCTCCCGGGGGGAAGAGCAGGACCGGCCTGTGGATCGGGATCTCCGCCGCGGCGCTGGCGGTCGTCGCGTTCCTGGTCACCGGCCTCGCCGCACCCGGCTTCCTGCTCGGCGACGACGAGGACGACACCGCCGCG
>NZ_KB912555.1:13518-16829 GCF_000383775.1 Saccharomonospora halophila 8 | reverse complement strand
CGGCTCTCCGCCCGCTCCGCCCTCGCCGACCGCACCGCGGTCGTGAGCGCGGTCCCGACCAGTGCGAGCAACGCGACGTGGACCACCGCCACCACGGGTGCCGGGGCGCGCAGCACGTCGAGCAGCGGCCGGGCGTTGACGAGCACGATCAGACCGCCCGCGGCGGTACCGAGCAACCGGGGCGGGATCCGGCGGACCAGCACGGCACCGATCGGGGCGGCCAGCATCCCGCCGACCAGCAGGCCCAGCACCACGGCGAAGTTCATGCCGTGCAGGGACAGCGCCACGAGGAAGGCCAGGCTCGCCGCGAGCGTCACCACGAACTCGGCCGCCTGCACGGAGCCGACGACCTTGCGGGGCTCCAGCCGCCCGCTCGACAGCAGCGTCGTGGTGGCCACCGGCCCCCACCCGCCGCCACCGGCCGCGTCGACGAACCCCGCGACCAGCCCGAGTGGGGCGAGGAAGCGGGCGCCGGGGCGCCGTTCGGTGATCAGCCTGCCCAGGCGGAGGAACGCGAACCGCACCAGCACGTACAGCCCGAGCAGGGAGAGGATCACGGTGATCCAGCCGGTCGCGAGCCCGACCGGCAGGGCGACCAGCACGACCGCGCCGACCACCGCGCCCACGGCGCCCGGCCCGGCGAGGATCCCGACCGTGCGCCAGTCGACGTTGGCCAGCCGCCAGTGCGACACGCCGGAGGCCAGCGACGTGCCGACCTGCGCGAAATGCGCCGACGCCGACGCGAGCGCGGGGGCGGTGCCGAGTGCGACCAACGCGGTGGTCGACGTCATGCCGTACCCCATGCCCAGCGTGCCGGAGACGAACTGGGCACCGAACCCGGCCAGCGCGACCAGCAGGAGCGTGGCCATGCCGCGGGCCGCCTAGAGGATCGGGGCGGGCGTGTAGGCCGCGGCGTCCGGGAACCGGCGCACGATCCCGGCCACCCGGCCCGCCACGCTCTCCACCTGGTCGGCCGCGGTGCCGGTGAACGACAACCGGTCGTCGAGCAGCGCGGTCAGGTCGTCCGCCTCCAGCGGGATGCGCGCGTCGGCGGCGAGGCGCTCGACGAGGTCGTTGTCGGCCTGCCCCCGTTCCCGCATGTCGAGCGCGACCGCCACGGCGTGCTCACGGATCACCTCGTGGGCGGTCTCCCGGCCGACGCCCGCGCGCACCGCCGCCATCAGCACCTTGGTCGTCGCCAAAAACGGCAGGTAGCGGGCCAGCTCCCGGTCCACGACGGCCGGGAAGGCACCGAACTCGTCCAGCACGGTCGCGAACGTCTCCAGCAGGCCGTCGAGGGCGAAGAAGGCGTCCGGCAGCGCGACCCGGCGCACCACCGAGTCGGAGACGTCCCCCTCGTTCCACTGGTCGCCCGCCAGCTCGCCGACCATCGACAGGTGCCCGCGGAGCACCACGGCGAGCCCGTTCACCCGCTCGCAGGAGCGCGTGTTCATCTTGTGCGGCATCGCGGACGACCCGACCTGCCCCGGGCGGAACCCCTCGGTCACCAGCTCGTGCCCGGCCATCAGCCGGATCGTGGTGGCCAGACTGGACGGCGCCGCCGCCACCTGCACGAGGGTGGAGACCACGTCGAAGTCGAGCGAACGGGGATACACCTGCCCGACGCTGGTCAGGACCTCGTCGAAGCCGAGGTGGTCGGCCACCCGGCGTTCCAGTTCGGCCAGCCGCGAGGCGTCGCCGAGCAGGTCGAGCATGTCCTGCGCGGTGCCCACCGGCCCCTTGATCCCGCGCAACGGGTAGCGGGCGATCAGCTCCTCCAGCCGCGTGAACGCCACCAGCAGTTCGTCGGCGGCCGTGGCGAACCGCTTGCCCAGCGTGGTGGCCTGCGCGGCCACGTTGTGCGAGCGGCCCGCGAGCACGAGCCCCCCGTGCTCGGTGGCGAGCGTGGCCAACCGGGACAGCACCGCCACCACCCGGTCCCGGACCAGCTCCAACGCGGCCCGCGCCTGCAGCTGCTCGACGTTCTCGGTGAGGTCGCGGGAGGTCATCCCCTTGTGCACGTGCTCGTGTCCGGCCAGCGCGTTGAACTCCTCGATGCGCGCCTTCACGTCGTGCCTGCTCACCCGCTCACGGGCGGCGATCGAGTCGAGATCGACGGTGTCCCGGACCCGCCGATAGTCCTCCAGCACGCCGTCGGGCACCGCGATGCCGAGGTCACGCTGGGCGGCGAGCACGGCGATCCACAGGTCGCGTTCGAGGCGGACCTTGTGTTCGGGGGAGAACAACCGCACCAGCTCGGCCGAGGCGTAGCGGGCGGCGAGCACGTTCGGGATTCGGGGCTTGTCCGTCACGTGCTCAGGCTAGCCAGGGGCCGGTCCCCGTACGCCCCGCAGGGTGGTCACCGGGCCGGGCCCGGGCCCCGGGCCCCCGGGCCCGCCCACACCGGAAGGACCGTCCGTGCCGATCACCCCGGGGCGTCGGAACCGCCCAGGACCTCGCGCAACACGCGGGCCGCGGCCGCGCGGGGGTCCGGGTCGACCTCGATCAGCGCGTTGACGACGGCGCCGTCCACCAGGGCGATGAGGCGTTCGAGCCGCTCGGCGTCGACGTCGAACCCGGACCGTGTGAGGCTCTCGGTCAGCAACTCCCGCAGCTGGACCGCCAGCGTGCGCATCAGAGGCCGCAGGTGCGGTCGCCGCCCGGTACCGACCAGTCGTTCGTAGCGCAGCACCACGGCCTCGTGCTGGGGATCCGTCCCGAGCAGCTGGTCGAGCACCAGCTCGACCACGGTGTCCACGTTGCGCTGTTCGGTGCCGAGGCGGGCGAGCCGCTCGCGCCCCCGGGCCAGATCGCGGCGGCCGACGTGTTCGGTGGCGGCGTACACGAGGTCGTCGAGCGAGTCGAAGTAGTAGGTGGTCGAGGCCAGCGGCAGTCCGGCCCGTTCGGCGACCGCGCGGTGGCGGACCGCGCCGAAGCCACCCTCCACCAGCAGCTCGGCGGCCGCGGCGACGAGAGCGGCGCGCCGACGCTCACCCTTCGGCGTACTCGCTGCGGTGGTCATGTCCGGTCAGTCTGCCACCCGGTACCGCGCGCGACGTCGGCTCGTCCGGGCCATTCTCCTCGCCCTGCCGTGCCCGGGCACCGCACGCGCTCACCGGGTCACCGACTCGGCCACCGTCTGCGCGACGGCGTCGAGTCGCGGACCGGTGTCCGGCCCCCGGTCACCACCGTGGCCGGTGGGGGTGCGCAGGACGACCACCAGCGTCCCGTCCCCGGTGCGGTGCTCGGCGACGTCGGTACCCGCCGACCGCTCCGGCAGCCGGACCCCGTCGTCGGGCGGCACCAGCACC
>NZ_KB912555.1:11799-13418 GCF_000383775.1 Saccharomonospora halophila 8 | reverse complement strand
GCGGCGCGCCCGCCGTCGGCTGGCCCGCGCACAACGCGAGCACGTCGCCGTGGCTGCGCTGCCGCTGTTGTGCGGCGGAGAGCACCTCCATGACGTGGAACGGCGCCACGTCGGCCCGCGCGGCGGGCCCGGGGAAGGACACGGGTTCGACCATGCGGCTCACCCTAGGTCGCGGACACGAGCCCACGGCCCCGGTGTCACCGCCCGGCGCCGCGGTACCGCAGCACGGTCGCGCCGTCCCGCCGTTCGATCCGCAACGCCCACACGGCGGCGGCCATCATCAGCAGCACGCCGAGATTCTCGCCGAGCTCCTCGGCATGGTAGGTGAGCACGTACAGCGGGCCGCTCTCGCCCGTGGCGATCCACAGGCCCTGAACCGCCTCCATCCCGAGCGCGGACCACAGCAGCAGGGCGCAGCCACCGAGCACACCCGCGCGCGTGCGTCCCCGCAGGCGTAGCCCCAGGTACACCATTCCCGCGGCCACCACGCCGCCGGCGAGGATGCCCGGGATCAGCCAGTAGAACGGGAACCCGTCGAAGGTCGCCACCTCGCGCCCGATCCGGTCGAGCCGCTCGTGCAGCTGGGTGTGGTCGTCCAGCGACATCAGGCCGAGCAGGACGGCACCGCACACCCATGCCCAGGTGTCCCGCCCCGGGGCGCTCCGCGCGACGAACGCGACCACCCCGTACAGCACCGCGCCGACGACCAGCAGTCCGGTGCTCCACCAGGTGGGGAGGTTGCCCTCGACGAAGACGTCGAGATAGTTCTGGATCTCCCCGCGGTTCGTGGTCAGCGGGTGGTCGATCAACGCGGGCACGGCCATGCTCACGACGTTGAGCAGCATCGTCACCCCGAGCAGCGCCCACCCGGCGGCCCGCGGGGACACCGCGCCCGCGCTCCCCTGCGCCGACGTGGCCGGGTCCGGCACCACGTCCTGCGTGCCCCCCGACGGCCCGGCCCTGTCCAGTGTCTCCCGCGTCACCCGACCCACCCTCTCGTGAACACTGCGTGAACTCAGCGCACCGTAGTGGTGTCGGAGGCGTTGCCGTGAAGGCCCCCTTCCCTGCATGTGACGCAGCGAAGGAGTCCCTCGCCGCACCGGACGCAGGGAAGGGGGCCTTCACGGCACCACGGGACGTGCGTGCGGCGACGTCGTCAGTATCCCTGGTAGCCGCCACCCTGGGCCATCGAGGCGAGGCCCGGGTGGCCGTCGAAGCCGCCGTAGCGGTCGAAGGTGTAGCGCACCCCGGCGACGATGTTGTCGACCGGGTCCCAGATGTCGCCGTGCCCGGGCAGGGCGTGCGCCTGGAAGGTGGGGTCGATGCACTGCATCAGCCCCTTGGACGGCGTGCCCTTGGCCGCGTTCGAGTCCCAGTCGTTGAGGGCGTGCGGGTCGCCGCCCGACTCCTTGTCGATGATCGTCCAGATCTCGTCGATGTCGTCCTCCGTGACGGGGACGCCGTTCGCCCGGAGGATGTCGAGGGCCTCGCGGATCCACCCCTCGACGTTGCCCGGAGGCGGTCCGCTGGACGGCGGCGGTCCGCTCGACCCGTATCCCGCCAGGCCTCCGCCGGACGCACCGCCCCCGGCACCCGACGCACCGCCGCCCGGGGCGATC
>NZ_KB912555.1:8489-11699 GCF_000383775.1 Saccharomonospora halophila 8 | reverse complement strand
GGCCCGCCAAGACACGGCGAGCCCGGCGATCGCCGCGGGGTCGGTGAGGTCGACGCCGAGGGTCTCGGCGACCGCGGCCGTCCCCGGGTTGCCGGGGGCGCAACCGAGGGCCGTCACCGCCGGATCGTGTGAGGCGGCGAGGGCGAGGGCATGCTCTCGGGCTCCGGAGCCGATTACCAGGACGCGCACGCGCACAGGGTAGGTCGCCCGGGTCCGGCGCCGTTCACCGGCATGTCCTCTCCCGGCCCCCGACGGGTCGCCTCCGGGCCGCTCCCGGTCGACAGGGTGGGGTATGCCCGCGACGGACCGTGGGCGGCCGGATCGGGAGAAGGGCTGGAGCATGCGACGACGTACGGGGACACGAGCGCGGGCCGTCCTGGCCGTGTGCGGGCTGGCGGTGACGGGGATGATCGCCGGTCCGGCCGTGGCGGGGCCGGACCCCTCGGCCGGGGAGCCGGGTTCGCCCGCGTTCGGCGAGGGTGACGATCTCGTGGTCATCGGGCACCGCGGGGCGTCGGGCTACCGGCCCGAGCACACCCTGGCCTCCTACGAGCTGGCGGCCCGCCTGGGGGCCGACTACCTCGAACCCGACCTGGTGACCACCGCCGACGGCGTGCTCGTGGCACGCCACGAACCGGAGATCGCGGGCACCACCGACGTGGCCGACCGGCCGGAGTTCGCCGACCGGAGGACGACCAAAACGGTCGACGGCACGCCGGTGACCGGCTTCTTCGCCGAGGACTTCTCCCTCGCCGAGTTGAAGACGCTGCGTGCGACCGAGCGCATCCCGCGCCTGCGCCCGCACAACACGATCCACGACGGGCGCTACCCGATCCCGACGTTTCAGGAGGTCCTCGACCTGGCGGAGCGGCTCTCCCGGGAGCTCGGGCGGGAGATCGGCGTCTACCCGGAGACCAAGCACCCCACCTACTTCCGTGAGCAGGGGCTGGCGCTGGAACCGGCGCTGGTGCGGACCTTGACCCGCAACGGGCTCAACCGGCCGAACGCGCCGGTGTACGTGCAGTCGTTCGAGGTGGGCAACCTGCGTGCGCTCGACGACCGGCTCCGGGTCCCGCTGGTGCAGCTGATCGGCGGCTCGGGCGCGCCCTACGACCTCGCGGCCGCCGGGGACCCGCGCACCTACGACGACCTGGTGACCCCCGACGGGCTGGCCGGGATCGCGGAGTACGCCGACGGGATCGGCCCGGCGAAGGGTCGCGTCGTGCCGGTCACCGACGACGGGGGCCTGGGACGGCCGACCCCGTTGGTCGCCGAGGCCCACCGTGCCGGGCTGGTGGTCCACCCGTACACGTTCCGCGCGGAGAACACCTTCCTGCCGCCCGGGCTGCGGTCCTCCGACGATCCCGCGGCTCGGGGCGACGTCTTCGCCGAGTACGAGGCGTTCCTGGCGGCGGGGGTGGACGGCGTGTTCGCCGACCAGCCGGACCTCGCGGTGGAGGCCGCCCGCACGGCCCGGCCCTGACCGGTCACCGCACGTCCGCGCCGGGGTGCCCTCCGTCCCGACGTCGGCGGGCACCCGGCCGGGCGCGGTGGTCAGGCGATCTCGTGCCGGACGATGGTCTGCTCCCGGCCCGGCCCGACACCGATCGCGGAGATCCGCGCGCCCATCAGCTCCTCCAGCCGCTCGACGTAGGCGCGGGCGTTGGCGGGCAGGTCCGCGAAATCGCGGCAGCCGCTGATGTCCTCGGCCCAGCCGGGCAGCTCCTCGTAGATCGGCACGGCGTGGTGCACCTCGGTCTGCGTCATCGGCATGTCCTCGGTGCGGAAGCCGTCCACCTCGTAGGCCACGCACACCGGGATCTTCTCCAGCCCGGAGAGCACGTCGAGCTTGGTGAGGAAGTAGTCGGTGATGCCGTTGACCCGCGCGGCGTAGCGGCCGATCACCGCGTCGAACCAGCCGGTGCGGCGCGAGCGGCCGGTGGTGACGCCGAACTCCCCACCGGACTTGCGCAGCCCCTCGCCGGACTCGTCGAGCAGCTCGGTCGGGAACGGGCCGGCCCCCACCCGGGTGGTGTAGGCCTTGATGATGCCGAGCACGGTGCTGATCCGGCCCGGCCCGATGCCGGACCCGGCGCTCGCCCCGCCGGAGGTGGGATTCGACGAGGTGACGAACGGATAAGTGCCGTGGTCGACGTCGAGCAGGGTGCCCTGGGAACCCTCCAGCAGCACGCTGTCGCCACGTTCGAGCGCCCGGTTGAGCTCCAGCCGGGTGTCGGCGATCCGGTGCGCGAACCGCTCGCCCTGCTCCAGGACGGTGTCGGTGACCTCGTCCACGTCGAGGCCCTTGCGGTTGTAGACCTTGACCAGCACCTGGTTCTTGTATTCGAGGGCCGCCTCGACCTTCTGCCGGAGGATCTTCTCGTCGAGCAGGTCCTGCACCCGCACGCCCACCCGGGCGATCTTGTCCTGGTAACAGGGGCCGATGCCGCGTCCGGTGGTGCCGATCCTCTTCGCCCCGAGGTAGCGCTCGGTCACCTTGTCGATGGCGACGTGGTACGGCATGATCAGGTGCGCGTCCGCCGAGATGAGCAGCCGGTCGGTGTCCACACCGCGCTCCTCGAGCCCGGACAGCTCGTCCAGCAGCACCCCCGGATCGATCACCACGCCGTTGCCGATGACGTTCGTGATGCCCGGGGTGAGGATGCCGGACGGGATCAGGTGCAGTGCGTAGTCCTGCCCGTCGGGCAGCACGACCGTGTGCCCCGCGTTGTTGCCGCCCTGGTAACGGACGACCCAGCGGA
This sequence comes from Saccharomonospora halophila 8, assembly GCF_000383775.1. Classification (GTDB taxonomy): domain Bacteria; phylum Actinomycetota; class Actinomycetes; order Mycobacteriales; family Pseudonocardiaceae; genus Saccharomonospora; species Saccharomonospora halophila. The sequence goes on along the minus strand of NZ_KB912555.1, from coordinate 8,937 downwards.
CCCGGTCGCCGAGCAGGTCGGTGGCCTTGCCCTTGCCTTCGTCACCCCACTGGGCCCCGACGAGCACGATGGCCGGCATGTGACACTCCTGGTATTCGACGGTCGAAGAGCGTGGCGCTGGTGGAAATCGCCGGTGACCGAGCCTAACCGAGGAGCGGTGCGTGGGTGGACTGGTGCTGGCTTGCGGGGACGCGACGGGCGCGTTACCCACGGGCGACCTCCGGGTGGCCGAGCTACCCGAGCGCCCCGGCAGGGCCGAGGTCGACCCCCTGCTGGAGCCGTCGCTGATCGTGGCGGGCACCGACGCGGACCTCGCCGCCGTGGTGCTGCGGCTGCTGCGTCGGGAGTTGCTCGCGGAGACCGTGGTGGGCTTCGTGCCGACCCGCGCGGACTCGGCGGTGGCCGCCCTGTGGGGTCTGCCGACCGACCCGCACGCCGCCTTCCGGCG
>NZ_KB912555.1:3136-8389 GCF_000383775.1 Saccharomonospora halophila 8 | reverse complement strand
GGGTCACGGCCACCCGCGGTCCGGCCGGGGACGGTGCCCGGGACCGTGCGGTGCGGCACCCGGTGCGGTTCAGTGGCCGGTGCGGTTCAGCCCGTGAGGTTCAGGGCCCCGGCGACGGCCCGGTAGGTGGGCAGCGGGTCGGCGTCCATCGGCAGCGCCTGGATGCACACGTGGTCGGCGCCCGCGTCGAGGTGGGCCCGCACCCCCTGCGCCAGAGCCTCGGCGTCACCGTGGACGGCGAGCTCGTCGATCAGCCGGTCGCTGCCGCCGTCGGCGATCTCCTCGTCGGCCCAGCCGAGCCTGCGGAGGTTGTTCACGTAGTTCCGCAGCTTCAGGTACGGGTTGTTCACGGCGGGACGCGCCGCCGCCCGTGCCCGCTCGGGGTCGGTGTCCAGCACGACCTTCTGCTCCGGTGCGAGCAGCACGCGGTCCCCGAGGACCTCGCGCGCCCACCGGGTGTGTCCGGGTGTGGTCAGGTACGGGTGCGCGGCGGCCGTGCGCTCGGCGGAGAGTTCGAGCACCTTCGGCCCCAGCGCGGCCAGCGCCCGGTCGGCCACCGGGACCCCGGCCTCGTCCAGTTCGTCGAGATAGGACACGATCGTCTCGTAGGGCTTGCGGTACTGCTGGGTCGCCTCGGGATGGCCGACCCCCACACCCAGCAGGAACCGGCCCGGGTGCCGGGCGGTGATGCGGTGGTAGGAACGCGCGACCGTGGCCGCGTCGTCGGACCACATGTTGACGATCCCGGTGGCGACGGTGAGGTGCTCGGTGGCGTCGAGCAGCGTGTCGACGATCTCCAGGTCGCCCGACGGCGAGCCGCCGATCCAGATGGTGCCGTAGCCGAGTCGCTCCACCTCGGCGGCCAGTTCGGCGTCGAGTCCGCCGGTCCATCGCCAGATCCCGATTGTGCCCAGTTTCGCGGTCATACCTCAGCCCAACACCGAGCGCGACTGATCGCATTCCCGCAGGGCCTACCATTCAGTAGGCTACTTCGAGTAAGTTCGCGTCCGTCCGACATGGCGACCGACCCGGCGATGGAGGCAGGCGTGGCGCGCGGAAACAGCAGGAACGTGCAGGACAAGGTCGTACTGATCACCGGCGCGGCGCGCGGGATCGGCGCGGGGCTGGCCCACCGTCTCGCGGCCGACGGCGCCAAGGTGGCGCTCGTCGGGATCGAGGCCGAGCAGCAGCGCAGGGTCGCCGAGCAGATCGGCCCGGCCGCGCACTCCTGGGAGGCCGACGTCACCGACTGGGACGCGCTGGGCAAGGCCGTCGACGGCGTGGTGGAGCACTTCGGCGGGATCGACATCGTCGTCGCCAACGCGGGAATCGCCACGACCGGGTTCGTCCGCTCGGTCGACCGGGACGCCTTCGAGCGGGTGTTCGAGGTCGACATGCTCGGCGTCTGGCGCACGTTCCGCGTGACCCTGCCGCACGTGATCGAACGCGGCGGCTACCTGCTGGCGATCTCGTCGTTCGCGGCCATCGCGCACGCGCCCGGCATGGCGAACTACTCCGCCGCGAAGGCCGGAGTGGAGGCGTTCTGCAACAGCCTCCGGGGCGAGGTGGCGCATCTCGGTGTCCGGGTCGGCGTCGCGCACCCGAGCTGGATCAAGACCGACCTGGTGGACAGCGCCGACGCGCACCCGGTGTTCGGCGAGTTCCGCTCGAACATCCCGGGACCGCTGGGCAAAACCTACCCGCTGGAGCTGGCGTTGGACGCCATCCGGGCCGGGATCCACAAACGCGCGCGCGCCATCCACGTGCCCCGCTGGGTGGGTGCGATCAAGCTGTTCCGCGCGGTGCTGCCGAAGCTGACCGAGATCGGCGTCAAGAGCCGGATCGCCAAGGCCGACGCGGCGGCCCTCGCCGACATCGAGGCCCGGGGCTCCCGCGAGGCGGCCGTCACCGGCCGTTCCGGCCGCGCCGCCACCACCGACTGACGGTTGTCCCGCCCGGGTGGTTGCCGTGAAGGACCCCTTCCCTGCGTGTGCCGCGGTGAAGGGGGCCTTGCCTGCGTGTGATGCAGTGAAGGAGTCCTTCACGGCACCACCCACGGTCACGACGACAGGAGGCACGAGACGTGTCACGGCGCGAACAGATCCGGATGAGTGCTGAGGAGGTCGCCACCTACCTCGCCGGGCAGCGGGTGATCAACGTCGCGACCCTGGGGCCCAACGGCAGGCCGCACCTGGCCCCGCTGTGGTACTTCCCTCGCGGGCAGGGGGTCGCGACGTGGACGTACGGGAAGTCGCAGAAGGTCGCCAACCTGCGCCGCGACCCGCACGCGACGGTGCTGGTGGAGTCCGGGGACAGCTACGAGGAGTTGCGCGGCGTCTCGATGGAGTGTGACGTCGAGCTGGTCACCGACCCGGAGGCGGTGACCGAACTGGGACTCGGCCTCACCCGCCGGTACACGCCCGGGGTCGACGAGGACGCGCTCGCCCGGGTGGTCTCGGCCCAGGCACCGAAGCGGATCGGCCTGGTATTCACCCCGACCAGGATCGTGAGCTGGGACCACGCCAAACTCGGCGGTACCTACTGACGCACGTCGACCCGGGGCCCCGGATCGTCGACTCGGCGTCCCGGCCCGTCGACTCGGCGTTCCTGGGTGGCGACTCGGCGTTCCGGGGTGGCGACTCGCGGGGTGGGTTTTCGGTGTGACGCATGTCATGCTGTCTCCGCGAAGGAGGCGCGCATGAAGACCAAGGCAGCGGTTCTGTTCGGCCCCCACCGACCCTTCGAGATCCGGGAACTCGACCTGGACGGTCCCGGCCCCGGGGAGGTCCTGATCCGGTACACGGCCTCCGGGCTGTGCCACTCCGACCTGCACCTCGTCGACGGTGAACTCACCCCGCGCTACCCGATCGTCGGTGGCCACGAGGGGGCGGGCGTCATCGAGGACGTCGGTCCCGGGGTCACCAGGGTCGCCCCGGGCGATCACGTCGTGTGCAGCTTCGTCCCGAGCTGCGGGCACTGCCGCTACTGCGCCACGGGCAGGTCGAGCCTGTGCGATCTCGGTGCCACGATCCTGGACGGTTCCCTGCCGGACGGGACCTTCCGGTTCCACCACGCCGGTGCGGACCTCGGGGCCATGTGCATGCTCGGCACCTTCGCCGAGCGCGCCACCGTCTCGGAACACTCCGTCGTCAAGATCGACGACTGGTTGTCGCTGGAGACCGCGGCCCTGGTGGGCTGCGGGGTCCCGACGGGGTGGTGCAGTGCCAACTACGCGGGCGGCGTGCGCGCGGGCGACACCGCGGTCGTCTACGGCATCGGCGGTATCGGCATCAACGCGGTGCAGGGCGCCGTGCACGCCGGTGCCCGGTACGTCGTCGCGGTGGACCCGGTCGGGTTCAAGCGGGAGACGGCGCTGAAGTTCGGGGCCACGCACGCATTCGCCACCGCCGACGCGGCCGCCGAGAAGATCGGCGAACTGACCTGGGGCCAGATGGCCGACCAGGCACTCGTCACGGTCGGTGTCGTGGACGAACAGGTGATCTCCGACGCGTTCGACGCGATCGGCAAGGGCGGCACGCTCGTGGTCACCGGACTGGCCGACGTGGACACGCTCACCGTGCACGTCTCCGGCGGCATTCTCACACTGTTCGAGAAGACGATCAAGGGCACGCTGTTCGGCTCGGGCAATCCGCGGTACGACATCGTCAAGCTGCTCCGGCTGCACGACTCCGGCGCCCTCGCCCTCGACGAACTCGTCACCAGGAGGTACACCCTCGACGAGATCAACGACGGCTACCGGGACCTGCGCGAAGGCCGGAACATCCGCGGCCTGCTCGTCCACGCCACGGACGATTCCGGCACGTGACCGCACTCCCGCCGCGCGGTGCCCGGGAACCGGTCCCGGCCGTCCCGAGCTACCGCGGGCGCGGGTGGTTCACCCCGACGGGGCGGGCAGCCAGGAACCGAGTACGGGCTTGAAGTCGCGCACGGTGCGCTCGGCGACCGCGCCCTCGACGTAGTACGGATCGGCGTCGATGATGCTCCGCAGGTGTTCGCGGTCGGCGGCCTGATACAGCGCCATTCCCCCCGTGTCGCCGTCCAGCGGCCCGGCGAGCGCCACAACCCCCTGCTCGGCCAGTGTGGAGAGGTACTCCCGGTGCCGGGGCCGCACGTCGGCGTACTTCTCCGGGACGTACCGCTGCTCCACCACGAACCAGGGCATGCCGCCTCCTCGTCTCCCGTATCCTCGGCGTACCCGGCGCCACGACGGCTCATGCCGCCGCCGGTGCCGCCAACCGCGTACGTTGGGAGCCGAGGTCGACAGCCAGATACGCTGTGTACTCCGGAGTCTCCCAGGACTCACCAGGCACCGTCGACGATGGGCAGGTTTCGATGCACGGCAGCGCCGAGCCCATGCGCCACCGCAGCACCGCACACGGGACGAACCCGCCACACACCGGGGCCGCGCCGGAGACGGCGCCCGCCACGCCCCCGGCACCGAACGGCTCCGCACCCGCGCACTCGCGTGCGGTCGAGCGCGACGTCGAACAGACGCTGGGCCACCTGCGCACCCTCGACGCACCGGTGCGACCCGCGCCGAAGTCGGGGCCGCTGACGTTGGAGGACCTCTACCGCCAGCACCGCATGCGTCTGATCCGGCTGGCGATCCTGTTGGTGGACGAGCCGGCCACCGCCGAGGACGTCGTCCAGGAGGCCTTCACCGGGCTGCACCGCAACTGGGGCAAGCTGCGCGACGCCGCCGCGGCCGTCGGGTATCTGCGCACCGCCGTGGTGAACGGCTCCCGCAGCGTGCTGCGCCGGCGCAAGACCGCCCGGGACTACGTGCCCCCGCACTCGGTGAACGCCCGTTCCGCCGAGAGCCTGGCCATGCTGTCCACCGAACACCAGGCGGTGGTCAGCGCGCTGTCGACCCTGCCGCCCCGGCAGCGCGAGGTGCTGGTGCTGCGCTACTACGGCGGACTCTCCGAGATCGAGATCTCGGAGGCGACGGGCATCTCGCGCGGCACGGTGAAGTCGACGGCCAGCCGCGCCCTGGAGGCGCTGCAGCGCGCGATGCACGAAGGCCGCCGCTGACCCCGGGCGAGGTGCCCGGGCGTGGATGGCGCCGGACCGGTCCCGACCACTAGGCTCGACCGATGCCCGCGCACGGCGACCACGACCTCGTTCTGACCGGGGGCCGCCTCGCCGTGCCCGACGCGGTGCTCGACGACGGCTGGCTCGCCGTGGCCGGGGACCGGATCGCCGGGGTCGGGACCGGGGAGCCGCCGACGG
>NZ_KB912555.1:0-3036 GCF_000383775.1 Saccharomonospora halophila 8 | reverse complement strand
GCCCCGACCGGGGACACCGCACCGCCCGGCTCCGGACCGGGCGGCTCCTGACCGGGCGGGCCGCCGGGCCGGTCACCAGGCCGAACGCAGGTCCGCGTGCTGCCGGATCCAGGTGTGCATCACGATGCCCGCCGCCACGCCCGCGTTGATCGAACGGGTGGTACCGAACTGCGCGATCGAGACCACCAGCGACGCGGCGCGCTGGGCCTCCGGCGACAGCCCCGGACCCTCCTGCCCGAACAGCAGGACGCAGTCCCTCGGCAGTTCCGCGGTCTCCACCGGCACCGCGCCGGGCCGGTTGTCCACGGCGACGACGGCGAGGCCGTGTCCGGTGGCGTACTCCAGCAGGCCGGAGACCTCCGGGTGGTGGTGGAGGTGCTGGTAGCGGTCGGTGACCATGGCCCCGCGCCGGTTCCACCGGCGCCTGCCGACGATGTGGACCGCGGCGGCGGCGAACGAGTTCGCCGTGCGCACCACCGTGCCGATGTTGTGGTCGTGCTGGAAGTTCTCGATCGCCACGTGGAACGGGTACCGCCGGGTGTCCATGTCGGCGACGATCGCCTCCCGGCGCCAGTACCGGTAGGTGTCGACCACGTTGCGCCGGTCGCCGTGCTCCAGCAGTTCGGGGTCGTACCGCTCGTCGGCGGGCCAGGGCCCCTCCCAGGGGCCCACACCCACCCCGCTGTCGGTGGTCGACCATTCGGTCGGTCCCGGGGTCTCCGTCACACCCGCCATTGTCCCCACGGACCGGGTCGTTCCCGTGCGCCGGTGCCGATCACCGCAGCCCGAGGTCGTCCAGGTCGAGCAGCGACCGGTAGGGCAGGCCCCGTTCCTCGATCGCCTCGCGCGCGCCGGTGTCCCGGTCCACGACGGTGGCCACCCCGACGACGGTGGCGCCGGCCTCGCGCAGCGCGTCCACGGCGGTGAGCACGCTGCCGCCGGTGGTGGAGGTGTCCTCGACGGTGAGCACCCGCTGCCCCGCCACCTCCATGCCCTCGATCCGGCGCTGGGTGCCGTGCTCCTTCGCCGACTTGCGCACCACGAAGGCGTCCAGCACCACGTCGTCGGCCGCCGCCGAGTGCAGCATGGCGGTCGCCACCGGGTCGGCGCCCAGGGTGAGGCCGCCCACGGCCACGTACCCCCAGTCGGCGGTGAGCTGCCGCAGCAGTCTGCCGAGCAGCGGGGCCGCGGCGTGGTGCAGGGTGGCCCGGCGCAGGTCGACGTAGTAGTCGGCCTCCGCGCCGGAGGAGAGCACGACCCGGCCGCGGGTCACACAGAGTTCGGTGACCAGCCGGGCGAGTTCGGTCTTCGCCGTTCGGTCCAAGGAAGGGTTCGCCACAACGGCGAGTCTGACACGAGGCCCGCGAGCCGGCTGTCCTCAGGTGCGGTCCCGGCCGGCGAACCGGCCGCCGAGGCGCCGGACCACGCCGCGCGGCAGGAGTCGCCCGACCGCGGCCACGATCTTGTAGCGCTTGCTGGGGACCGACACCACCCGGCCCGCCCGCAGGTCCGCCAGTGCCTCGTCGACGACCCTGCGGGCGTCGAGCCACAGCACGCCCGGGCCGGACTTGTCCAGCCCGGCCCGCTGGTGGAACTCCGTGTGGGTGAACCCGGGGCACAACGCCAGCACGCGCACCCCGGAACCCCGGAGCGCGGAGGCCAGGCCGTCCGAGAAGGAGGTGACCCACGCCTTGCTCGCGGTGTAGGTCGAACCGCGCCCGGAGAAGAATCCGGCGACGCTGGAGACGTTGACGATGTCCCCGCCGCCCCGTTCCCGCATCCCCGGTACCGCCGCGCGGGTCAGCCGGAGCACGGCGGTGACGTTGACGTCGAGCTGGCGTTGCAGCGCCTCGACGTCGGCGGTCCAGAACTCGCCGGACAGGCCGAGGCCCGCGTTGTTGACCAGCATGTCGACCGGGGAATCGGTGAGTCGTCGTTCCACCGCGGCCCGGCCCGCCTCGGTGGCCAGGTCGGCGGTGAGGGTCTCGACCCGCACCCCGTGCCGGGTCCGGAGTTCGTCGGTGCGCTCGGCGAGTCGGTCCGCGTTCCGCGCGACGAGGACGAGGTCCGTGCCCTCGGCGGCCAGTGTGTCCGCGAAGACGGCCCCGATGCCCGCGGTGGCTCCCGTGATCAGTGCTACCGGCATGAGGGTCAAACTACCGCCCGGGCGATCACTACGCTGATGACAGGCAGTATCTTGCTCAAACCATTGGGGGTACCCGCGAGCCTCACCCGACCGAGGGAATGGACTCCAGATGGGAAACGGTGCCATCGACTACCTGTCGTTCGTCCGCGGCTACATCGCGGCGACCGACGACGATGCCGCGGGGGCCGACACTGTCAGGGAACCGGACACCCCGCACAACCCGCACGGTCCGGACACGGCGGATCGTCCGGACACGGACGGACCCGGGGGTGGGATCGAGCCCGACTCGTACGCGGAGGGGTTCGCGGCGGCGACCGAGCCCGTGGAACACACGCTGACCTACCGCGAACTCTCCCTCCGGGACGACGGCCGGTTCGCCGGGACCCTGGATCTCGTCGACCCCCCACCGGTCCCGGTCGGCGGGGACGCGGATCCGCCCGATGCCGACGCTCCGGAGCCCGCGCAGGTCCCGGAGCAGGACGGGGCCGGGCAGGCGGCACCGGAGAGGACGACGGAACCCACCCAGGGCACGGCAACCCCCGGGCCCGAGGACGCGCCGGAGCCGCGGAAACGGACCGAGCCGGAGGAAGGACCGGAACCCGAGGAAGGGACCGAGCCGGAGGAAGGGACCGAGCCGGAGGAAGGGACCGGGCCCGAGGAAAGGACCGAGCCGGAGGAGGCGGCGGAACCCGCAGCGGCCCCCGACCCGGTCCCGTCGGCGGGATTCCGGCAGACCGACTTCAAACAGGCGTCCCTGCGGGCACTGCTCAAGCACTACGACACGGAGTCGCTGCGGGCCGAGAGCCACCGGCTCCGGCAGGGACACGCCCCCACCGGACTCGGCCGCACCCCCGACGCAACCCCCGCCGCAGCGCCGGGCGCGGCCCCCG
>NZ_KB912554.1:56553-60153 GCF_000383775.1 Saccharomonospora halophila 8 | reverse complement strand
CGCCGCGCGCCGGACGCGCCGTGCCGGGGATCCGCAGCGGCCGCTGGTGCTCGTGTCGAAGTCCGGGGCCTCCCACGAGCTGCTGCGCAAGCTTCTCGCCGCGGTCGCGGGCGAACCCGGCGCGGCACCGGTCGAGGTCTCGCTGTGTGAGATCGGCGAACAGGCACGGCTGCTCCGCGACGGGCGCGCCGACGTGGCGCTCATGCACCGACCGTTCGACGACCTCGCCGGGTTCGACACCGAGGAACTCCACGTCGAGGGCCAGGTCGCGATCCTGCCCGCGGGGCATCCACTCGCCGCCCGCGAGCGGCTCACGCTCGCGGAGGTCCGCGACGTGCCGGACCTGCCGCTCGCCCGGTGGCCCCGGCTCGACGGGTCCTACCCGGACGGTCCCGGGCCGGAGGTGCGCAGCCAGTCGCAGCTCGCCCAGCTCGTGGCACTCGGCAGGACGCTGCTGGTCATCCCGGCCTCCAGCCGCGCCTGGCAGTGGCCCGACCACGTCGCGGTGCCCGTCGTCGACGCCCCGGAGGTCACCACAGTGCTCGCGTGGCCGCCGAACAGCCGCTCCCCGGCGGTCGCCGCGCTCGTCCGGGCGGCGACAGGGGTCCGCGACGTCGCTAATCCGTGATCGGGGTGGCGGTACCGGTGACGGTGACCCGGGGATCGTCGGGTGCGACGTCGACCAGGAGTTCGCCGCGACGGCCCATGTCCTCGCCCTGCACGACCGTGATGCGCCGGGGCCGGGTGACCTGCCCCAGTTCGCGGAGATAGCCGCCGAGCGCGGCCGCCGCGGCACCGGTCGCCGGATCCTCGACCACACCGCCGACCGGGAAGGGGTCCCGGGCGTGGACGGTGTGCTCGTCTTCGAGCCAGAACAACTGGACGGTGGTCCAGTGCTGCCGCCGCATCAGGTCGCCGAGCGCGTCGAAGTCGTAGTCCAGCTCGGCCAGGCGCCGCCGGGAACCGGCGGCGAGCACGAGGTGGTCGTTCCCGGCGAAGGCGACATGGGGCGGGAAGCGCGCATCCAGTTCCCCGGGTGACCATCCCAGTGCCCGCAGCGCGGTCTCGACCTCGTCGGAGGAGGCCGGCCGGGAGCGGGTGGGCACGCTGGTGAGACCGGCGACGAGGGTGTCGTCCCCCGCGGTCCCGATCCCGATCTCGCCTGCCCGCGTGGCGAAGACCATGCGGCCGGTCCCGTGGCGTTCGGCCAGCGCGACGGCGGTGGCGACGGTGGCGTGCCCGCAGAAGGCGACCTCGGCCAACGGGCTGAAGTAGCGCACGGTGTAGCGCCCCGTTGCCGGGTCGGACGCGGTGACGAACGCGGTCTCCGAGTCCCCGACCTCGGCGGCGATCCGTTGCATCCGCGCCTCGTCCAGACCCGCGGCGTCGAGGACGACCCCCGCCGGGTTACCTCCGGACGGGTCGGTGCTGAACGCGGCGTAGCGAACGACGTCGACCATGCCTGTCACTCCTGCCCCGGGATGAGCTGCTTCTCCGAGATGGCGTTCGTGTCGGGAACGATCACTCGAAGTCCACCGCTCGCGCGACGTCGCGCCGCCCCGGGATCGGGAGGTCGTCGACCCCTCCGACGTCCCGCGCCGCCTGCATGAGCGCCAAGCCGATATGGGGCCTGCGCACGGACTTCGTGAGGATGTCGCGGACCTCGGCCTCCATGGGGCGCCGGTGGTCCTTCGCCTGCGTGGCGAGCTGCTGCTTCACGGACTCATCGAGTCCTCGGACGACGAGGGATGCCATCGCCGGACCACCTCCCTGAGCGCGATCGCGATAATGACAGCAGCCCGCGCCAGTGGGCTTGCACCCGACTACACGTTGAAGCGGAACTCGACCACGTCGCCGTCGGACATGACGTACTCCTTGCCCTCCATGCGGACCTTGCCCGCGGCGCGGGCCGCGGCCATCGATCCGGCCGCCATCAGGTCCTCGTAGGAGATGATCTCGGCCTTGATGAACCCGCGCTGGAAGTCGGTGTGGATGGCACCCGCCGCCTCCGGGGCGGTCGCGCCCTTCGAAATGGTCCAGGCGCGGGCCTCCTTCGGCCCGGCGGTGAGGTAGGTCTGCAGGCCGAGCGTGTGGAACCCGGCGCGGGCCAGAGCGTTCAGGCCCGGCTCCGACTGGCCGACCGACTCCAGCAGCTCCAGCGCCTCGGCCTCGTCGTCCAACTCCAGCAGCTCGGACTCCACCTTGGCGTCGAGGAAGACCGCGTCGGCGGGCTCGACCAGCTTGGTCAGCTCGGCGCGCTTGGCCTCGTCGGTGAGCACACCCTCGTCGGCGTTGAACACGTACAGGAACGGCTTCGGCGTGAGCAGACTCAGCTCACGCAACCCGTCCATGTCGACCTCCGACTGGGCGGCGAACAGGGTCCGGCCCGCGTCGAGGATCTCCTTCGCCTTCTTCGCGTTGTCCAGCGCGGGCCGGTTCTCCTTCTTCGTCCGCGCTTCCTTCTCCATCCGTGGCAACGCCTTGTCCAGCGTCTGCAGGTCGGCCAGGATCAGCTCGGTGTTGATCGTCTCGATGTCGGACATCGGGTCGATCCGGCCGTCGACGTGGGTGACGTCGCCGTCGTCGAACACGCGGATGACCTGGCAGATGGCGTTGGCCTCGCGGATGTTGGCCAGGAACTTGTTCCCCAGACCGGCGCCCTCGGACGCGCCCTTGACGATGCCCGCGATGTCCACGAACGACACCGTCGCCGGGACGGTCCGGGCCGAGTCGAACATCGTCGCGAGTTCGTCCAGCCGCGGGTCCGGCAGGGGCACGACGCCGACGTTCGGCTCGATCGTGGCGAACGGGTAGTTCGCCGAGAGCACGTTGTTGCGGGTCAGGGCGTTGAACAGGGTCGACTTGCCCACGTTGGGCAGGCCGACGATGCCGAGGGTCAGACTCACGACTGCCCAGTGTACGTGCCGGGGATGCCCGTCCGGTCAGCCGTCGTCCTCCTCGGCGTCACCTCCGCCCCCGCCGCCCTCGTCGCCGCCTTCGTTGCCTTCGCCGCCTTCGTTGCCTTCGCCGCCCTCGTTGCCTTCGCCACCTTCGTTGCCGTAGCCGCCGCCGTTGTCCTCCTGCTCCTGCTGGTCGCCGCCGTTGTCCTCCCGCACCGGCTCCTCGCAGGCGGCCGAGAAACCCAGGGCCGCGACCGCGGTGGCGGCCGCGACGGCCGTACGGAACGAGGTGCGCTGCATCCGCTTCGTCATGGGACGACCGTAGAACCCCGCGACGATCCCCGCACCTCGGCGGCGATGTCCGATTCCCGCGAGCCACCGGGCTGACCGGGTGGCACGATCGGAGGCATGATCCCGCTCACCGGCGACCCCCCGACCCCGTCCGGGGCCGTGTGGCGTGACACGGAGCGCTGCTACCGGGCCGTGAGCTCCCGCGACGCGCGCTTCGACGGGCAGTTCGTCGTCGCGGTGCGCACCACGGGCATCTACTGCAGGCCGTCCTGCCCCGCGATGACCCCGAAGCGCGGCAACGTCGACTTCTTCCCCACGGCCGCCGCCGCGCAGACCCACGGCTACCGGGCGTGCCGCCGGTGCCTGCCCGACGCGGTGCCCGGCTCGCCCGAGTGGAACGTCCGGGCCG
>NZ_KB912554.1:52733-56453 GCF_000383775.1 Saccharomonospora halophila 8 | reverse complement strand
CGCGGTGGCGCGCTGCCGGAGGTCGGCGACCCACGCGGCGTCGGCGTGCTCCGGTTCCTCCTCCTGTGCCTCCTGGGCCAGCCGGGCGAGGAGGTTGTCCCGCCCGGCACGCTGCCGGTCCAGCTCCCGCCGCCGCTCGGTGCGCAGGTCGGCGAACCACCGCTCCACGTCGGCGAAGCGCTGCGTGCCGAACAGCCGTTCCAGGAGTTTCTCCCGCTCGGTGGTGTCGGCGCGCAGGAACCGCGCGAACTCACCCTGCGGCAGCAGCACCACCTGGAAGAACTGCTCCGCGGTCATGCCGAGCAGCCGCTGCACGGTGCGGGTGACCTCGTCGATGCGGGTCAGCCCGTCCGCCGACATCCCGTCCGGGGGCGGGCTCAGCCAGCTCAGCGAGGCCCTGGCCTGCTGGGTCGTGAAGCCCGCACCACGTCGCTTCGGACGCTGGTACTCCGGTGCGCGCACGATCCGGAGGTGGTGCCCCTGGGCCGTGAACTCCAGCACGACCTCCGTGGCCGTGTCCGCGGGGGCGAGGTCACAGCGCAACCGGTGCTTGCCCGCGCCCCGCGCCCCCGGAACGGAACCGAACAGCGCGAACGCGACCGCGTCGAGCAGGGTGGTCTTGCCCGCGCCGGTGTCGCCGTGCAGCAGGAACAGCCCGTCCGCGGCGAGCGCGTCGAAGTCCACGATCTCCCGGCCCGCGTAGGGGCCGAACCCGCACACCTCCAGCCGGTGCAGCCTCATCGCGCCTCCTCCCCGCCCGCCGGGGCCCGCCCCGCGTGTTCCAGGGCCCGGGTGAGCAGTTCGTCCTCACGCTCGCCCGGCGCGGCGCCCCGGCAGTCCGTGAGGAAGGTGGCCGCGATCTCGCGGTCCGACCGCCCCCGCACGGCGTCCGAGTAGCGCAGCACCGTGGACCGGCCACCCTCGGGCTCCCACTCCAGGTGCAGCGTGTGCGGGAACCGCTCCCGCAGTTTCCGCATCGCGTCGACCGGGCGGACCTGGTCGGTCAGGGTGACCGACAGGTAGCACTCCACGAGAGCGTCGTGTTCCGCCGACTCCAGCAGGTCGTCCAGCCTGCCCCGCACGGTGGCCAGTTCCCTCGGCACCGGCAGGTCGCGGCGCCGCACCCCGGCCAGCCCGTCGGCGTCCAGGTCGACCAGCCACACCGCCTTGCGCGCCGTCTCGGAGAACGAGTACGCCACCGGGCTGCCCGAGTAGCGCAGGTGCTCGGCCAGCCGCTGCGGGCCGTGCAGGTGGCCGAGGGCGACGTAGTCCGCCCCGTCGAAGACCGACCCCGGGACCTGCTCGACCCCGCCCACGGCGATCGTGCGTTCGGACTCGCTGCCCGCCCCGCCGGTGACGAACGCGTGCGCCGCGACCACGGACCGGGTCGACGACGGCCGGGTCGCCAGGTCGGCGGTGACCCGCCGCATCGCCTCGGTCAGCACGCCGGTGTGGCCGCGCGCGTCCGGAACCCCGAGGGAGTGCCGCGCGGTGTCCGGTTCGAGATACGGGATGCCGTAGATCGCCACCGGGCCGTGCGCGTCGTGCAGCAGCACCGGGCGGTCGAGGTCGTCGACGGCGGTACGTAGGTGCAGACCACCCGACTCGGCGAACTCGCCGAACGCGCCGAGCCGCGCCGCGGAGTCGTGGTTGCCCGGGGTGAGCACCAGCTCCGCGCCCGCCCGGCGCAACCGGGTCAGCGCGCCCGTCGCCACCCGGACGGCGTCGGCCGAGGGCACGGCACGGTCGTAGAGATCCCCCGCGACCACCACGACGTCGACGGACTCCCGCTCGACCAGCTCGGCGAGGTGGGTCAGGACGGCGTCCTGGTCGGCGAGCAGATCGGCGCCGTGGAAGGTCCGGCCCACGTGCCAGTCGGAGGTATGGAGCAGTCGCACGGCGGCCAACCTAGGAGAACCCCCCGACAGACCCGCGCACCGGCCCCGGCGTGTCATCCGGACGTGTTGCACGGAACGGTCGGAACCGGTTTCGTCGGTACCGGCCGTCATCATGGCGACGGGCCCGGCACCGAGCCGGACGACCGCACAACGGCGACGACGGCACAACGGGTACGACCGCACAACGCGGACGACGGCATCGGCGGAAACGACGGCGTCGGCGGAAACGAGGAGGCAGCACCGGTGGGTTCGACGATCCTGGTCACCGCGGCGATCGTGCTCGCGCTCGCACTGGCCGCCGCGGTGGTGCTGCTGTGGCGGCTGTACCAGGACGGCCTGCGCCGCGCCGACGACGCCACCCGCAGGCTCGACGAGGAACGGGCCACGGTGGACCGGCAACGGCAGGCGCTGCGCCGGTACGAGGTCACCTTCGCCTCGATCAGCGGGCGCGGCGAGCTCGGTGAGCAGGTGCTCGCCGAGACGGCGCGCGCACTCGGGTTGCGCGAGGGCGTCCACTTCACCCTGCAGACCGACCTCGCCGGGGGCGGTGCCGCCCGGCCGGACCTGCTGCTGAACGTGGGCGGCGGCCGCACGGTGCCGGTGGACGCCAAGGCGAGCACGGCCTGCTGGGCCGAGGCCGTCGAGACCGACGACCCGGCCGAACGGCGCGACGCGCTGCGGGTGCACGTCCGGAACCTGCGCTCGCGGGCCGCCGAACTCTCCGGCAAGGACTACGCACGCTGGGCCGACGGCATCTACGGCACGGTCCTGTTCGTCCCGTCCGACGCCGCCGTGGTCGCCGCCCTCGACACCGACCCGGAACTGCTGCGCTGGCTGTTGGACCGGAGAGTGTTCCCCTGCGGACCGACCGGGTTCGCGGTGATCGCCTCGGCCGCGTTGTTCGCCGCGACGGAGCGCACCCTGCTCGACGACGTCGAACGGGTGCGGTCCCAGGCCGCCGCCGCGCACCGGGCGGCGGGCAACGCCGTGGACGCGGTCAACCTCTCCGGGACCCACCTGCAACGGTTCCTCTCCGCCCGCCGCCGGGAGCTGGACGCGCTGGAGAGTTTCCGGGCCCGCATCGCGCCGCTCACCGAGGCCTCGGCCAGCCCGACCGCTCCGGCGGAGGTGCGCAGGGAGGACGAGGTCTCGGCCACCTGACACCCCGCGCGGGCCGGAGTCGCGACACCCCCCGGACACAGCACTGGCGTGCGGGAGTGCGTGCCTGGTGCCGTGGGTCACCGGCGAACGGGATACGGTGTCTCCCCGTGACGGCCACACGAGACCGGCGCGGCGATCCGGACACCACAGACGACGCGAACCCGCTCGCCTGGGACAGGCGCTCCGTGATCCGGTCCCGGCGCGGACTGCCCTGGTGGGGCGCGACGCTGCTCTGCCTCGGACTCACCGCGGCGGGCGCCTTCGGCGAGCAGGCGCTGACCGGCGGGCTGGGGAAGTCGTACCAGGTCTGCTTCGCGGTCGGCGCGGTGGCCGCCGTGCTCGCGGTCCGACGGCGCGCCGTGTTCGGCCAGATGGTGCAGCCACCACTGGTTCTGGCCGCGGTCGTGCCCACGGTGGTGCTCACCGGGTCCGGCGTGCCCGCGGGCAGCGACCCGCAGGACAAGGCACTCGCCGTCGGAACACCGCTGACCGGTGGCTTCCCGGCCATGGCGATCGTGACGGCGATGACGGTCGTGCTCGGCCTCGTCCGCTACCGGCGGGAACGCGCCCCGGCCACCGGCTCCCGCGGAGTGCGGCCGCGGACCGGGGAGGAGGGCGAGGACGGTGTCCGCCGGGACCGCCCACCGCACGGCGGCCGGGA
>NZ_KB912554.1:46623-52633 GCF_000383775.1 Saccharomonospora halophila 8 | reverse complement strand
GGCGGGCGGCCGGGCGGACGGCCGGGGGAACAGCCGAGGGAACAGGCGGACGACAGAGCCGACGCGAAAGCCGACGCGAAGGCCGGGGCGAAGACCGGAGGCAGGGCAGCCGACGCGCCCTCCACCGCCGAGAACCCGTGGCCGGTGCGCACGGTCGCGCGCAAGATCGCGGACTGGATCCACCGGCTGGGGGCGGTCTGGGTGGAGGGCCAGGTCACCCAGATCTCGGCCCGCCCCGGCACCCAGACCGCGTTCGTGACGCTGCGCGACCCGGCCGCCGACGTGTCGATGACCGTCACGTGCCCCGCGCGCATGGTGCGCGCCGCCGACCCACCACTGCGGGACGGCGCCAGCGTCGTGGTCCACGGCAGGCCGTCGTTCTTTCTCGGCCGGGGCACGCTCAGCCTGCGCGCCGACGAGATCCGTCCGGTCGGCATCGGCGAGCTGCTGGCCCGCATCGAACGGCTCCGCAAGCTGCTGGCCGCGGAGGGACTCTTCGCGGCCGAACGCAAACGTCCGCTGCCGTTCCTGCCGCGGGGCGTGGGCCTGATCACCGGGCGTGCCTCGGCCGCGGAACACGACGTGCTCGTCAACGCCCAGGGCCGCTGGCCCGCGGTCCGGATGCGGGTGCTGAACACCGCGGTGCAAGGCGCGCACGCGGTTCCGCAGATTCTGCGGGCGTTGTCCACGCTCGACGCCGACCCGGACATCGACGTGATCGTGCTCGCCCGCGGCGGGGGCAGCGTGGAGGACCTGCTGCCGTTCTCCGACGAGGCGCTGTGCCGGGCGGTCGCCGCCGCGGGCACCCCCGTGATCAGCGCCGTCGGGCACGAACCCGACTCGCCGCTGCTCGACCACGTCGCGGACCTGCGCTGCTCCACCCCCACCGACGCGGGCAAGCGGGTGGTGCCGGACGTCGCCGAGGAGACGGCGAAGGTGCACCAGCTGCGCGACCGCGCGCGCCGGTCCCTGCACGGCTGGGTGGACACCCAGCGCAGGCTGTTGGACCAGCTGCGCAGCCGTCCGGTCCTGGCCGATCCACTGGGCCCGGTCCAACGCAGGCAGGTGGAGGTCGAGACCCAGCGCGAACGCGGACGGCGCGCGGTGCTGGCCGAGCTGACCCGCGAGCAGACCGCGCTCGCGTCCGCCCGCGCCCGGCTCACCGCGCTGGGGCCGTCCGCGACGCTGGAACGCGGGTATTCCGTCGTGCAGTACACCGACGATTCGGGCAACCTGAGAGTACTCCGATCGGTCTCCGATGTGACCGACGGAACACCGCTGCGGGTCCGGCTCACGGACGGGGCCGTGCGGGCGGTGGTGGAAACACGGGAGGAGTGAGGTCGGCGAATGCACGGGTGCGCGTTTCTGCCGTTGACCACCGGCACCCTCGCCCGCCTGTGCGCGGAGCCGGACGGGACGGCCTCCGCGGAGGTCCGCACCGTGCGCGCCCGGGCGGACGAGGTCGAGGCCGCCGCCGTGCGGAGCTGGACCGTGCTGCTCGCCGGGTGTCGCACGACCGACCCTCCGGAGCTGGTCGGCCGGCTCCGGGGGCTGTCCGAGGCGACCGCCCGCTACGTGGGCAGGCACTGGTGGTTCGGCGCGGGGTCGGTGCACCGCCACCGCGTCGCCGGGGCGCAGACACGGCTGGAGAACGCTCTCGCCGAGTCGGACGGCGGCGAGTTCGCCCGCGCGTTCGTCACCTACGACCACGCGATGGCCGGCGCGGTAGTGTGCGCCCGCAGGCCGGTCCCGACCGGCGACCGGACAGCACCGGCGGCCGGGCGAGCACCGGATCTCGGGAGAGCACCGGATCTCGGGAGAGCACCGGCCGGGACAGCACCGAGTGGGACGGACGAGACGGACACGTGAGCGACGACGCGGAACACAACGGCACCCGCGCGGGTGCCGACACGGTGCCCCCGGAGGAAGTCGGCGCCGAAGAGCAGGACACCGGGTCGGCGGGTCTGGAGCAGCTCGGCTACGAGCAGGCACGCGACGAGCTGATCGAGGTTGTGCGGGGGCTGGAGGCGGGTGGCCTGTCCCTGGAGGAGTCGCTCGCGCTGTGGGAGAAGGGTGAGCGACTGGCCCGGTTGTGTGAGCGGCACCTCGACGGTGCACGCGAGCGCATCGAGGCCGCGCTGGCTACCGTTGAGGACACGTCGTCCGAGGACGGCTCCGGCGGACCCGACGAGGACCGGGAACGGTGACGTGCGCGACACCCCCGTGAGCCGGGTACCGGCGCCCCGACAGGAAGCGACACGCTTGTCGTAGACAGTTCCAGACACGCCATCGGGAGGCACCATGACCACCGCCAGCCAGTCCGGTAGTCGCCGGGGCGAAGCACCCGACCGCAACCTCGCGATGGAACTGGTCCGGGTCACCGAGGCCGCCGCGATGGCCGCCGGCCGCTGGGTCGGCAAGGGCGACAAGACCGGCGGGGACGGTGCCGCCGTGGACGCCATGCGCCAGCTGATCGGCACCGTGTCGATGCGGGGCGTCGTCGTGATCGGCGAGGGCGAGAAGGACGAGGCGCCCATGCTGTTCAACGGCGAGGAGGTCGGCAACGGCGACGGCCCGCACTGCGACGTGGCCGTGGACCCCATCGACGGCACGACGCTGATGTCGAAGGGCATGCCGAACGCGCTCGCCGTGCTCGCGGTCGCCGAACGCGGCGCGATGTTCGACCCGTCGGCGGTGTTCTACATGGAGAAGCTCGCCGTGGGGCCGGAGGCCGCGGGGACGGTGGACCTGTCCGCGCCGATCGCCGAGAACATCCGCCGGGTCGCCAAGGCGAAGAACAGCGGCGTCTCCGACGTGACGGTCTGCATCCTGGACCGCCCCCGGCACGAGCGGATCGTCGAGGAGGTCCGCGAGGCGGGCGCCCGCATCCGGTTCATCAGCGACGGCGACGTCGCGGGCGCCATCGCCACCGCGCGGCCGAGCACCGGCGTCGACATGCTGCTCGGCATCGGCGGCACGCCGGAGGGCATCATCGCCGCGTGCGCGATGAAGTGCCTCGGCGGTGAGTTGCAGGGCAGGCTCTGGCCGAAGGACGACACCGAGCGGCAGCAGGCCGTCGACGCCGGGCACGACGTCGACAAGGTGCTCACCACCGACGACCTCGTGCGCGGTGACAACGTGTTCTTCTGTGCCACCGGGGTCACCGACGGCGACCTGCTGCGCGGCACCCACTACCGCGCGGGCGGGGCCACCACGCAGTCGATCGTGATGCGGTCGAAGTCCGGCACGGTGCGGCTGATCGACGGCTACCACCGGCTGACGAAGCTGCGGGACTTCTCGTCCGTGGACTTCGACGGCGCCCCGGAGGACGCCACCCCGCCGATCCCCTGACCGGCCGCGGACCCGGGGCTCCGGCCCCCCGGGTCCCGGCACCGCTGGGGTCAGGCGTCGCTGGAGTGGCCCGGGAAGAGCTTGGCCTTCGGGTTGAGGGCCACGGTGATGTTGTTCACCGCCGTGGCCGCCTCGCCGAACCCGGTGGCGATCAGCTTGACCTTGCCGGGGTAGGCCGCGACGTCCCCGGCCGCGTACACCCGGTCGCGCGCGGTGGCCATCGTGGTGTCCACCTCGATCGACCGGCGTTCGATCCGCAGGCCCCAGTTCTCGATCGGCCCCAGGTCGGCGGTGAACCCGAGCGCGGCGACCACGGCCTGGGCGGGCAGCGTCATCCGCCGCCCGTCCCGGATCTCGATCTCCACCTGCGCGAGCTCGCCGGTGCCGTCCGGGCCGCTGCCGCGCAGCGCGGTGACCTCGGCGTCGGTGATGATCGGGATGCCCTCGTCCCGGGCCTGCTTCACGATCGACTCGGCGGCCCGGAACTTCGCCCGCCGGTGCACGAGGGTGACGCTCGCCGCGATCGGGCGCAGGGCCAGCGCCCAGTCGAACGCGGAGTCGCCGCCGCCGACCACGACGACGTCCTGCCCGGCGTGCGCGTCGAGGGCGGGCACGAAGTGCACCAGGCCCTGCCCGAGCCACTCCTGCCCCGAGGGCAACGGGCGCGGGGTGAACTCGCCGATTCCCGCGGTGATCAGCAGCGCGCCCGCGCGCACGAGGACGCCGTCGTCGAGGGTGAGCTCCAGCCCGTCGTCCAGGGTGGTGAGCGTGTCGGCCTTGCGGCCGAGCAGATAGGTGGGCTCCGCCTGCGCGGCCTGCTCGACGAGCCCCTTCACCAGGTCCCGCCCCCGCACGGCGGGGAAACCGGCCACGTCGTAGATCATCTTCTCCGGGTACATCGCCGTGATCTGGCCGCCCGTCTCGGGCAGCGAGTCGACGATTGCCGTCGACAGACCACGGAACCCCGCGTAGTACGCGGCATACAGGCCGGTCGGTCCGGCTCCGACGATCACCAGGTCGACCGACACCGTCTCGGACGCACTCATGTCCCACCGCCCTTCCGCCGTTGGTGGGGGCCGTGGCGCAGTCTAGTGCCCCACGACACCGGGCGACTGATCCGAACGTGCGCCAGACTGGCCTCATGGCGGAACAGGACTACCGGATCGAGCGCGACACGATGGGTGAGGTCAGGGTGCCGGCCGACGCCCTCTACCGCGCGCAGACCCAACGGGCCGTGGCGAACTTCCCGATCTCCGGCCGTGGTCTGGAGCGCGCCCAGATCCGTGCGCTCGGTCTGCTCAAGGCCGCGGCCGCGCGGGTCAACGCCCGGCTCGGCGTCCTCGACGGTGACCTCGCCGCGGCCATCGCGACGGCGGCCGACGAGGTCGCCGAGGGGCACCACGACGGGCACTTCCCGATCGACGTGTTCCAAACCGGTTCGGGGACCTCGTCGAACATGAACGCCAACGAGGTGATCGCCACGCTGGCGACCCGGTCACTCGGCCGGGATGTTCATCCGAACGACCACGTCAACGCCTCGCAGTCGTCCAACGACACGTTCCCCACCACCATCCGGGTGGCGACGACGGAGGCGGTGCTGACCGACGTCGTGCCCGCACTGGACCACCTCTCCGAAACGATCGAACGGCGGGCCGCCGAGTGGGCCGACGTGGTCAAGTCCGGCCGTACGCACCTGATGGACGCCGTGCCGGTGACCCTGGGGCAGGAAGCCGGCGCCTGGGCCGCGCAGGTGCGGTTCGGCATCGAACGTCTGCGCAGCGGGCTGCCCCGGCTCGGGGAGCTGCCGATCGGGGGGACGGCGGTGGGCTCGGGCCTCAACGCGCCCGCCGGGTTCGGCGGCGCGGTCGCCGAGGAGCTGGCGAAGGTCACCGGGCTGCCGTTGGCCGAGGCCCGCGACCACTTCGAGGCGCAGGCAACGCAGGACGGCGTGGTCGAGACCTCGGGTCACCTGCGCACGATCGCGGTGTCGCTGAACAAGATCGCCAACGACGTCCGCTGGCTCGGGTCCGGACCACGCACCGGACTGGCGGAACTGGCGCTGCCGGACCTGCAACCCGGGTCGTCGATCATGCCGGGCAAGGTCAACCCGGTCATCTGCGAGGCCACCATGCAGGTGGCGGCGCAGGTCATCGGCAACGACGCGACGGTGTCCTTCGCCGGGTCGCAGGGCAACTTCCAGCTCAACGTCAACCTGCCGGTGATCGCGCGCAACGTGCTGGAGTCGGCGCGGCTGCTCGCGAACTCCGCCCGGCTGCTGGCGGACAAGGTGTTCGACGGGCTCGCCGTCAACACCGACACCGCCCGTGCCTACGCCGAGGGGTCGCCGTCGATCGTGACCCCGCTCAACGCCTACATCGGGTACGAGGAGGCCGCCGCCGTGGCGAAACAGGCGCTGGCGGAGCTGAAGCCGATCCGCGACGTCGTTCTCGAACGCGGCCACGTGGCCGACGGGAAGCTCACCGAGGCACAGCTGGACGAGGCCCTCGACGTGCTGCGCATGGCACGGGGAGGCCGATGATCCGAGGAGGCCGTCGGCGACCACCCCGGCCCGCGTCCGATCGCACACCGGCTGACCCGCCCGCGACCGTGTCCCCCGGACGAGAGGCGCGGCCCCCGGGCACCCGCCGTGCGGTGGCGG
>NZ_KB912554.1:34580-46523 GCF_000383775.1 Saccharomonospora halophila 8 | reverse complement strand
GCTGGAGGGCGTGATGGTCGAGGCGGTCGCCGCCACCGCCGGGGTGCCCGCCGCGGCCGTACGGCGGGCGTTCATGCTCTCCGGTCGCCTGCCCGCCACGGCACACGCCGCGCTCACCGGCGGGGTCGGCGCCCTGGAACGCTTCGGGATCGAACTCGGCAGGCCCGTGCGACCCATGCTGGCCGCACCGGCCGGGTCGCTCGACGACGCGCTCACCGAGATCCCCGCCGCGGCGGTGGAGTACAAGCTGGACGGCGCCCGCATCCAGGTACACCGCACCGGCGACGACGTCCGCGTCTTCACCCGCACGTTGCGCGAGGTCACCGCGAGCGTGGGCGAGCTGGCGGACCTGGTGCGGTCCCTGCCGTGCACCTCGGCCGTGCTCGACGGCGAGACCCTCGCGCTGACCGACGAGGGCAGGCCCCGCCCGTTCCAGGAGACGATGTCCCGCTTCGGCAGCACCCGCGACGAGCAGGTGCGCGCCCTGCTGCTGCGTCCGTACTTCTTCGACTGCCTGCACCTGGACGGCACCGACCTGCTCGACGCGCCGCTGCACGAGCGCCGCGCGGCGCTGCGCCGGGGAGACCGAGCCGGAGGACCCGGCGGCGATCCTGACGGCGTCCCTGGCGGACGGGCACGAGGGCGTGCTCGTCAAGGCGCTGGACTCCCCCTACGCCGCCGGACGCCGGGGCCGGGCGTGGCTCAAGGTCAAACCCGCGCACACCCTCGACCTGGTGGTTCTCGGCGCGGAGTGGGGGCACGGACGCCGCACCGGCACCCTGTCGAACCTGCACCTCGGCGCCCGGGACCCGGACGGCGGGCCGCCGGTCATGGTCGGCAAGACGTTCAAGGGCCTCACCGACGCGCTGCTGGCCTGGCAGACGGAGACGCTGCCCCGCTACGAGACCCACCGGGACGGTCCGACGGTGTACCTGCACCCGGAACTGGTCGTGGAGATCGAGCTGGACGGGGCGCAGGTCAGTCGGCGGTACCCGGGCGGCGTCGCGCTGCGGTTCGCCCGGGTGCTGCGCTACCGCCCGGACAAGGACGCCGCCGACGCGGACACGATCGACGCCGTCCGCGCGATGCTGCGCGGCGGGACCGCCCCGACCGGGTCACCGGGTGGTGAGTGACACGGTCCGCGCAGAGCACGTAACCTGGACTCTCGTGCAGTTTCTGGATGGCCACCGGCCCGCTCACGATCTGACCTACGACGACGTCTACCTGCTGCCGAACCGCTCGGGGGTGGAGTCGCGCTTCGACGTCGACCTGTCCACCGTCGACGGCACGGGCACGACCGTCCCGGTGGTCGCGGCCAACATGACGGCCGTGGCCGGACGGCGCATGGCCGAGACGCTCGCCCGCCGCGGCGGCCTGGTGGTGCTGCCGCAGGACGTCGACGCCGAGGCGGTCGCCGACATCACCGCGTGGGTGAAGGACCGGCACACCGTGTGGGACACCCCGCTGGTGCTCACCCCGAACGACGCCGTCGCCGACGCCCTCAACCTGATCGGCAAGCGCGCGCACGGCGCCGTGGTGGTCGTCGACTCCGAGGGCCGCCCGGTGGGTGTGGTCGACGACCAGGCCTGCGCGGGGGTCGACCGGTTCGCCCGGCTGGCCGAGGTGCTGGACCCCTCGGTGTGGACGTGCCCGCTGGGCACCGAGCCGCGCGAGGTCTACGAACGCCTGCACGAACACGGCGAGCCGCTGGCCGTCGGCGTGGACGGCCACGGCCGCCTGGCGGGCGTACTCACGCAGGTCGGAGCCCTGCGCGCGAGCATCTACGACCCCGCCGTCGACGCCCGGGGCAGGCTGCGCCTCGGCGCCGCCGTCGGGGTGAACGGCGACGTCGCCGCGAAGGCGAAGGCCGTGCTGGACGCCGGGGTCGACGTGCTCGTGGTGGACACCGCGCACGGCCACCAGGAGAAGATGCTCACGGCGTTGCGGGCGGTGCGCTCGGTGTCGCCGCAGGTCCCGGTGGTGGCGGGCAACGTGGTGACCGCACAGGGCACGCGCGAGCTCATCGAAGCGGGGGCCGACGTGGTGAAGGTCGGCGTCGGCCCCGGGGCGATGTGTACGACACGGATGATGACCGGCGTCGGCCGTCCGCAGTTCTCGGCGGTGCGCGACTGCGCGGCGGCCGCCCGCGAGCTGGGCAAGCACGTGTGGGCCGACGGCGGGATCCGGCACCCGAGGGACGTGGCGCTGGCGCTGGCCGCGGGCGCGTCGGCGGCGATGGTCGGCTCCTGGTTCGCCGGCACCCACGAGTCCCCCGGCGACCTGCGCCACGACGAGCAGGGCAGGCCGTACAAGGAGTCGTTCGGGATGGCGTCCAAGCGCGCGGTCACCGCGCGCACCCGCACCGACAACGCCTACGAGCGCGCCCGCAAGGGGCTGTTCGAGGAGGGCATCTCCTCGTCCCGGATGGCACTGGACCCACAACGGCCCGGTGTGGAGGACCTGCTCGACTCGATCACGGCCGGGGTGCGGTCCGCCTGCACCTACGCGGGCGCGGCGACGCTGGAGCAGTTCCACGAGCGCGCGGTGCTCGGCGTGCAGTCGGCGGCGGGCTTCGCCGAGGGCAGGCCGCTGCCCACCGGCTGGTGACAGTGGACGTCGGTTCGCCGTCCCGGAGTGTCGGCTCGCGGGCATGGAGTGTCGACTCGCGGGCACCGGGTGGCGACTCGCGGGGGCCGGTCCCGGGTGTGAGCACCGCGCTCACACCCGGGACCGGTGGGTCAGTGCTGTTCCAGCATCTCGGTGACCAGGGCCGCGATCGGGGAACGCTCGGAGCGGGTCAGCGTGAGGTGCGCGAACAGCGGGTGCCCCTTCAGCTTCTCGATCACCGCCGCGACGCCGTCGTGCCGGCCCACCCGCAGGTTGTCCCGCTGCCCGACGTCGTGGGTCAGCACCACGCGGGAGGCGCTGCCCAGCCGGGACAGCACCGTGAGCAGCACGTTGCGCTCCAGTGACTGGGCCTCGTCGACGATGACGTACGCGTCGTGCAGCGAGCGGCCGCGGATGTGGGTCAGCGGCAGTACCTCCAGCATCCCGCGGTCGAACACCTCGTCCACGACCTCCTGGCTGACCAGCGCCCCGAGGGTGTCGAACACGGCCTGCGCCCAGGGCTGCATCTTCTCGTTCTCTGAGCCGGGCAGGTAGCCGAGATCCTGGCCGCCCACCGCGTACACCGGGCGGAACACGACCACCTTCCGGTGCATCCGTCGCTCCAGCACGGCTTCCAACCCCGCGCACAGCGCCAGGGCCGACTTGCCGGTACCCGCCCGGCCGCCGAGCGAGACGATCCCGACGTCCGGGTCCATCAGCAGGTCGAGCGCGATGCGCTGCTCGGCCGAGCGGCCGTGCAGCCCGAACACCTCGCGGTCACCGCGCACCAGCCGGGCCCGCTTGTCCGGCGTGATCCGCGCCAGCGCACTGGAGGAGCCCGCGAGCAGCCGCAACCCGGTGTGGCAGGGCAGTTCCGCCGCCTCGGGGCGGCCGTAGTCGCCGAGGTCGGCCTCCCCGCCGGAGAACAGGGCGTCGAGGGCCTCCTGCGGTACGTCCAGATCGGCCATCCCGCTCCACCCCGACGAGGTGACCTCCTCGGCGCGGTACTCGTCGGCGTCGAGGCCGACCGCGCCCGCCTTCACCCGCAGCGGGATGTCCTTGGTGACCAGCGTGACCGGCCCTTCACTCGCCAGATTGAGTGCGCAGGCCAGAATGCGGTGGTCGTTCGAGTCGGTGCGGAAGCCGGGCGGGAGCACCGTGGGGTCCGAGTGGTTCAGCTCCACGTGCACCATCCCGCCCTCGTCGGTGATCGGCACCGGGGCGTCGAGGCGACCGTGCGTGCGTCGGAGGTCGTCCAACAGCCGTAACGCCTCCCGGGCGAACCAGCCGAGCTCGGGGTGGTGGCGCTTGGCCTCCAGCTCGTTCACCACGACGAGCGGCAGCACCACACTGTGCTCGGCGAACCGGGTCATCGCCCACGGGTCCGACAACAACACGGACGTGTCCAGCACGAACGTCCGCACTGCCTGATCGGGGGACTCTGCCTGATCGGGGGACCCTGCCGGGTCGGTGGACCCTGCCGGGTCGGAAGAGGCTCCCGTAGCTCCGGAGCTGTCGGGGGCCGGGCGGCCGACGGCCTTTCGGGGTAAACGCTGCGCAGTCACGACGGCATCTCCCTCGGGGCGTTGGCACCACGCCCGCACTCGCTGGGCCGGGCACTGCCCTGGCTGGCCGGAGCCTCGACGCCGGGGCGTCAGGGCGTGCGGCCACGAGGGCCCGGTGCCGGCCCCCTCGTGCGCTTCGTGAACGGGTGGTTCGCTCGTGCGACCACCGTTCGCTCAACCACTGCCACGACCAGGGCCTCCCGTGACGATCCACCTGGGTTCGTGGACCGTCACCACGGAAGCTACCCCCGGGGCACCGGGAACGCAGACGGCCAGTTAGGTGAAACGGTGGAAGCAAAGCTCACGTTTAGTGAGCAAATGTCACGACACCGGGCGATCGACGCGAGAATTAATACTCCGTTCATGCGCCGTATCGACGATTGCGCACCGCATAGTCACGCAGAGCACGCAGGAAGTCGACACGGCGGAACGCCGGCCAGTAGGCCTCGGTGAACCAGAACTCCGAATGCGCCGACTGCCACAGCAGGAAGCCGGACAGCCGTTGTTCCCCCGACGTGCGGATGATCAGGTCCGGGTCCGGCTGGCCGGACGTGTAGAGGTGCTCGGAGATGTGGTCGACGTCGAGCGTCTTCGCCAACTCCTCGATCGAGGTCCCCTCGTCGACGTGCTGCTGCAGCAGCTTGCGCACGGCGTAGGCGATCTCCTGACGTCCCCCGTAGCCGACGGCGACGTTGACCACCATGCCGTTGCGGTGGTCGGTACGCTGCGCGGCGGCCGTGAGCCGGGCGGACGCCTCGGTGGGCAGCGTGTCCAGCGCCCCGACCATGGACACCTTCCACGGGTTGCCGGGCTGGGCCAGCTCGTCCACCACGTCCGGGATGATCTCCAGCAGTGCGGCGACCTCCTCGTTGGAGCGGTGCCGCACGTTGTCGTTGGACAGCAGGAACAGCGTCACGACCTCCACCTTCGACTCCCGGCACCAGCCGAGGAAGTCGACGATGCGCTGCGCACCCACCCGGTGCCCGCCGTTGACGTCGGTGAACCCGGCCTCGCGGGCCCACCGGCGGTTGCCGTCGAGGATGATGCCGATATGCCGGGGACGCCGCCCGGCGGCCTGTTGACGCAGGCGCCACGAATAGGCGGTGTAGACGACGCGGGAGAGGAACGACCGGAGGCTCACGTCCCGTGAGCGTACGCCTGGCCGTTGACGTGACGTACGCCGTCCTCCGGTGCCGTACCGGTGCGCGCCCCGCCTACGCTTCCGTAGCCTGGTCGACGTGAGCGTAGCGACGCGGAACGACCCCGATCCGGCCTCCTCGAACGCCCCCGTCGACACCCGCCCACGGCTGCGGGGCCATCTGCACTTCTGGAGCTTCTTCGGCGCGGCCGCGGCGGGCGCGGTGCTCATCGTGCTGGCGGCGGCGACGGTGTCCGGCACCGCCGCCCTGGCGACGTCGGTCTACGGCGTGACCGTGCTCGGTGTGTTCGGCGTGAGCGCGCTCTACCACCGCCGCCTGTGGAGCCCCCGCGCCTACGCCTGGATGAAGCGCGCCGACCACTCGATGATCTTTTTGTTCATCGCGGGCACCTACACCCCGTTCACCCTGCTGGCGATGTCCCAGCCGACCGGCTACGTCGTGCTCGGCGTGGTGTGGGGCGGCGCGGCGGCCGGGGTGGCGCTGAAGATGCTTTGGCCGGGTGCGCCCCGGTGGGTCGGCGTGCCGATCTACATCGCCCTCGGTTGGGTGGCGGTGTTCGTGCTCCCGGAACTGGCCACTGCGGGCGGCATCGCGGCGGTGGTGCTGCTGCTGGTCGGTGGCCTGCTGTACACCCTGGGCGCGGTGTTCTACGCGCTCAAATGGCCGAACTTCTGGCCGGACACCTTCGGCTACCACGAGGTCTTCCACGCCTGCACCATCGCCGCGGCCCTCACCCACTACATCGCCATCTGGCTGGCCATGTACGCCTGAGCGGGGGCCCGTCGTGTCCGGCCGGGCACTGAGCCTTTGCCGACCTGCTGGACGGGCAGGTCTGGGTTGGTCCGGCGTGGCGTGACCTGGGATGGGTGAAGCTCCTGGTAGACGGGTGATTGCCTAGATCAACTCGCCTCACCAGGAGCTTCGAAGTGTTATTCGACCCGTTCGGGATGACCGTGTCCAGCGGCGCGCTCGGCGTGCTGGCCGACGCGCTGCGAGCGCAGCGCAATCAGCGCCGAGCCCGCTGGCGCAAGCTGCCCGCCGGTCGGCAGGCCCTGCTGGTGGTGGCCTGCCTACGCAAGGGCGAGACCTACGCGGACCTGGCCTGCGGGTTCGAGGTCGGCACCTCGACGGTCTCCCGATCCATCCGCGAGGCACTCGAGCTGCTCGCCGCCATGGCGCCAACGCCGGAGCAGGCGATCGCGGTGGCCAAGCGCAAGGCGTTCGTAATCCTCGACGGCACTGTGCTGCGCATCGACCGGGTCGGCATGGCCGCAGGCTACGACCGGGCGTTCCACTCCGGCAACCACAAGTGCCACGGATTGAACGTACAGGTCATCGCGGACACGATCGGCCCACTCGTGTGGATCTCGCCGCCGCTGCCCGGCTCCGCCACGACATGGGAGCCGCCCGCGAACACGAGACCATCGACGCCCTGACCGCCCACGAGATCCCCGCAGCGGCCGACACCGCCTATCAGAGAGCGGGGCGACGATCGCGGTCCCGCAGCGGCGCCGCCGCAAGGATCCCGATACCGGCCGCTACCGGCGGCTGTCGAAGAACCAGAAGGCCGTCAACGCCGCCCACGCACGTCGTCGCGGACCGGGCGAACGAATCAACGCCGAGCTGAAGAACTGGCGGATCCTGCGCAAGATCCGCTCCAGCCCCAGCTACGCCGACAAGCTCATCGCCGCAGTTCACACCTTATGATCGCCAACACCTGATCAGGTTGGCAAAGGCTCACTACCCGTCGGGCAGATCGAACCAGCACACGTCCCCCGGCCGGGGCCACACCCCGCCACGCACCATCGCGGTCGCCTCCCGCTCGATCCGGGCGGCGGACTCGGCCAGTCCCGTCTCCCACACGGTGAACCCGTCCGTGCCGGGTACCAGAATGCCGTCCCGCACCAGTTGCGCCGCGGCCCGGCCGGTGCGATTCAGCAGGTCATCGGTCGGGCCCATGATCTCCCGGACCATTCCCAGCAACTCAGCGAAGTAGACCCGGTCATCCGCAGCCGCCTCCCCGACACAGGCCCACAACTCGCCCAGCACCGCTGATCCTACCCCCGCACGTCCACATGGATCTTCAGTGAGTAACCATCCCGCGTGCTGATGTCGATGGTCTGCTCGACCGTGGTCTTGGACTTCGCCGATAGCCGATCGTGGTCCCATCCGGGAGTACCAGCAACCGGCCCACGCACGTCGGCTTCTCAATCTCTTCCAGCCGTTGCCACGGCCTGGGATGGGGTGGACAATACTGACCATGTGCCCGTGCTCGGTGGACGAGCGTATGCCACGCTGACTTGGGGGTATCGAACATGTTGTAGGTTGCCACGCGTGCTGCCTCTTCGTGGCACTGCAGAGATAGCGTGCAGACGGCACCGCTTGATCGTTGGAGGAACCCACCGATCCGGGAGGATGCGGCCTTGGAATGAGACGACGGTGTGCGCCGTCGTCGACGGTGCGAAGCAATCAACAGGCGCAAGAGCATTCGCTGGGCAAGGTTGATTAAGGGCGGTGGGATACTTGGGACTTGACGAATGTACTCATGTATAAAGCGGATAGGTGCGGCCCGCGCGTGGAGACCAACGGGAATCCAGCTGTAGTCAAACGGCCTGATGCTGGTACTTCTACCGACAAGTTTAAGCAAGCAATAGAAAAGTACTCCAATATTGAGGTAGTTCAACGATATATTACGGGTGGCTCATGCGTTCTCGTTGATGACAGTCAATATGCTGAATTAAGGCAGCGCGTCGCCGCAAGGTTCGGCATCAGACATAATGAAATACTAATCATCGGTTCAGCGAAACTAGGATTCTCTATAGCGCCACGAAAGAGATGGAAGGCGTTCCATGAAGAAAGCGACATCGACGTCGCCATCACGTCGACGAATATGTACTTGAAAGTTTGGCACGAACTTTCTCGGTTGGTAGACTCTGACCACTTCCTTGATTGGCGCCGCAAGAGCAAATTCCTTCAATATAAGATCCATGGATGGATTAGGCCGGATTTGTTACCTCGCTCGCCCGCCTTGCCGCTGTCGGACGAGTGGTTTGAATTCTTTCGTTCGGTCACGACGGAAGGTACGTGTGGACCATACAAAGTAAATGCCGGACTATACTACGATATTGATTTCTTGGAATCTTATCAAGCTCGGGGAGTCAACCTCTGCCGAGAAGAAATTACGGAGGCACGATGAGGACGGCTGCAACTAACAGGCGTTTGCGTGTACTACTTACAGAGCTCCGCGAGGATCGCCTCACTCCTAATCCTGCCTTCCAGCGCCGACTTGTTTGGTCCAATGTGCACAAGTCGGCATTTCTTGAAACCGTACTTCAAGGCCTTCCGTTCCCAGAGATATTTATATCTGCTGGTCCAGTTAACCCGGAAACCGGCGAAGGCAAAGAACTTATCGTTGATGGCCAGCAACGTGTGACCACGCTGTACCAATACTTTACACATTCCCCCGACTTGAAGCTGACCAACGGCGTTCGCCCCTACTCGGAATTGAATAGCGAGGAGAAGATCGCTTTCCTGGAGTATGAGGTAGTGGTTCGAGACCTCGGTTCACTCACCGAAGAAGAGACGCGACAACTTTTCTATCGCATCAACTCTACATCATATGCACTGAATGCCATGGAAGTAAACAATGCCCGGTTCGATGGAGAGCTAAAGAAATTTTGCGATAAGCTGAGCGAGGATGACTTTTTTCAAGAAAACAACGTATTCACGTCATACGACGCTAAGCGCATGAACGATGTGCGCTGGTGTCTTACTCTCGTGATTACACTACTGTCGAACTACTTCAATCGTGACTCAGAGCATGAAATTTATCTTGAGAGGTACAATGACGAATTCCCTCAGGAGACGCAATTATCTCGCGACTTTCGCAAGGCCGCAAATTTCATAGACAAACTAGCACTGGGCGAGAAGTCTCGAGCATGGCAAAAGACTGATCTTTTTACATTGATCGTGGAAGTCTACCGGCTCGGATTAAGCGTCGAGGACGATGTTGAAACAGCAAAGAATCGTTTGGAAAACTTTTACGCGAAGGTGAATCGTATCGCGCGAGGAGTAGCTGAAGAACACGATCGTTTAGCAGCAGAATATTTTGCCGCTACCCGATCTGGGGCCAATGACCGCTCAAGTCGTGTCAGACGTGGTGTTGTGGTCAACTCGGTCCTGCAAGGCGATTCTGACGGATTTCGAACGCCAACGCCGAGATCGCTATGATATTCTCCGACTGCACGTATTGCGGCCGATCGCTCAGCTTGGGCAACGCCAGGCAGATGCGGCGCAACGATTCCAGCGGATCCTCGGGCACGAAGCCATCGTCGCCGCATCGCAGCGATCCGGCAGCCGTTCTCCCGAGCACGCCCTGCACGGAACACCCGTAAACGAAGGACCGGAGGACTCAGTCGTCGAACACGACGTCGCCGTCGACCACGGCGTCCACATCCACGCGGAACCTCTCCGCATCGATCGGAGGCAGGGCGGCCACGGCCGCGGCGATCTCGGCGGGCTGCGGTACGACCGTTCCCCCCGCGGGTGCGCACGGTCGGCCACCTGAGCCCTGACCGGAACCAACCACTCGCTCACGCCCCGCGCCGCAGCGCGGCGTCGAGGTGGTCGGCCAGCGGGCCGCGGGCCACCGGGCCGTGGCCGGGGACCAGCGTGTCGGCCCGCACGTCGCGCAGCGACTCCAGGCTGGTGCGCATCCGCGCCTCGTCGGTGTTGAACACGCCCGGCAGCAGTTGCGGCCCCTCGCCGAGCGTCGAGAGCGGGTGTCCGGTCACCAGGGCGTCGCCGGAGAAGAACACCCCCGCCTCCGGCATCAGGTAGCCGGTGTGCCCGCTGGTGTGGCCGGGGACGGACACCGGCACGAGCCGACCGGGGACGTCGAGGGCGACGTCGAACGGTGCGGTGTTCACCTCGGACAGGGCCATCCTGGCGTGCGGGAGCACCGCGCGCAGGGTCTGCGCCACCCACTTCACGCCGCGCGGATGGCGGCACTGGCCGAGCATCTCGCCCGGGGTGATCTGCTGGAGGTACTCGCGGCGCGCGTGCCGCGCCTCCTCCGCCCCGGTGTACACCGGAGTGCCGTACCGCGAGGTGAAGGTGGGAATGCCGCCCATGTGGTCCAGGTGGGCGTGGGTCAGCACGATCGCGGCCACGCTCCCCGGGCGTCTGCCGATCGCGGCCAGCGATTCCAGCACGGCCCCGGCGTCATTCGGGTAGCCCGCGTCCACCAGCGTGACGGAATCGCCCTCGGTGACCAGGGCCCAGTTGACGTTGGTGCCGGTGGCCAGGTGGACGTGGTCGTCGACCCGCGTGAGCTGCATCGTGTCCCCTGTCGGTCCGGGCGGCGCTGACTCGGCGGGGTGATCATAGAGCGTGCCCGGGCGATTTTCGACGGCGTGCGGCCCGCCTCGCCGGGTACGGTCCCGCGGATGACCGACACCGACGGCACCGTGGACCACGTGATCGACGCCGAACTGCGGCTGTTGAGGCCGGAGGTCCGGCGCGACGCCGACGAGGTGGCACGGCTGCTGCATCCCGGGTTCGTCGAGATCGGCTCGTCCGGGCGCCGGTGGAGCCGGGAAGAGATGCTCGCGGCCCTCGGCGGGATGTTCACCGAGGCCGACCGCCCGCGGGCCCGCGAGGTGGAAGCCGCGCGCCTCGCCGAGTCGGTCGTGCTGGTCACCTACCTCACCGAGCATCCCGGCCGCCGCGTGCGCCGCGGCTCGCTGTGGCTGCGGGACGTCGACGGCGCCTGGCGGTTGTCCTTCCACCAGGGCACGGTGGTCCCCGGCGCCGACGAGCGGCCGTGACCGGGCATGTCAGATGGGCTCAGCCAGTCGGGCGGCCAGCGACTTCGGGGCGACGAGCCGGTAGGCGTCGGTGACGATCTCGGTGACCTCGGCCCAGTCGACGTCGACGTCGAGCCGGACGCCGAGCCACCCGCGGTGCCCCACGTAGGGCGGGCGGAAGAACCGTGCCGGGTCCTCGGCCACCAGCTCCTGCTGCACCCCGGCCGGCGCCGGGCACCAGAACGCGACCCGGTCGTCGTGGTGGTGGTCGGCGTAGGTCGCCAGGGTCTTCTTCTCCCGGACGAACCAGGCGGGCTCACCGTGGCTGAGCCGCTCGCTCACCTCCGGCAACGCCAGGCAGATGCGGCGCAACGACTCCAAGGGATCCTCGGGCACGAAGCCATTGTCCCCACGACGCGGCGATCCGGCATCCGATTCTGCCGAGCAATGCCTCGCGGACCTCACGCAGGCGAAGGACTCAGTCGTCGAACACGACGTCACCGTCGACCACGGCGTCCACATCCGCACGGAACCCCTCCGCGTCGATCTGAGGCAGTGCGGCCACGGCCGCGGCGATCTCGGCGCGCTGCGGTACGGCCGTTCCCCCACGGGTGCGCAGTCGCCGTGGGGCTCGGCCCCGGACCGGCCCTGGTGACCGTACTCACGCTCCACGCCGCTCAGTATGCGCGAGCCCTCCTCGACAGGTCACCAAGGACCGGCACACATGCGACAGGCGGGTGGCGACCGGGCTCGGTCGCCACCCGCCTCGGGGGCACACGGGGCTCAGTCGCGGCCCGCCGGGAC
>NZ_KB912554.1:23647-34480 GCF_000383775.1 Saccharomonospora halophila 8 | reverse complement strand
GGCCCCCCCCCGCCTCGGGGCACACGGGCTCAGTCGCGGCCCGCCGGGACCGGCTCCGCCCGGTCCGGTTCCTCCGGCGGGTCGGCCGAGGCGTCGCCCGACTGCCCGGCCGCGCCGCCCAGGAACCGCCGCTCGTCGCTGACCTCGCGGTTGAGTGCCTTGTACAGGCCCCAGGCCACGAAGAACATCACGAACGAGAACGGCAGGCCCATGATGATCGTGGCGTTCTGCAGCGTCGGCACACCGCCGACCAGCAGCATCGCCAGGGTGATCAGCCCGATCGCGATCGACCAGAACACCCGCACCCACGGGCGTGCGTCGGTGGTCGGCGTCGCCAGGCGCGAAGTGAGGTTGCCCAGCACCAGCGCGCCCGAGTCGGCCGAGGTGACGTAGAACAGCAGGCCCACCACCGTGGCCAGGCCCGCGGTGAACGTCACGCCCGGGTACTGGGCCAGCAGGGTGTAGAAGCCCTCCTCGGGGGCGTTCATCGCCGTCTCGCCGAACTCGCTGTTGCCCCCGCGCACGAGGCCCAGCGCGGCGTTGCCGAAGATCGACAGGAAGGTCGCCGTGAACAGGAACGGGATCACCAGCGTGGCCGCCACGAACTGGCGGACGGTGCGGCCCCGCGAGATGCGCGCCAGGAACAGGCCCACGAACGGCGCCCAGGCGATCCACCAGGCCCAGAAGAACAACGTCCAGGCGTTGAGCCACGCGGTCGGCTGGTCGTAGGCGAAGGTGTCCAGCGTCATGTCGGTGAAGCCGCTGACGTAGTCGCCGATGTTCAGCACCAGGCCGTTGAGCAGGTACAGCGGGTCACCGCTGAACAGGATGAAGCCCATCAGCACGATCGCGAGCACGACGTTGAGCTGGGACAACCGCCGGATCCCGCGGTCGACCCCGGCCACCGCCGACAGCGTCGCCATCACCACGGCGAGCGCGACGAGCCCGATCTGCGCGGCCGTGCCCTGCGGGATGTCGAACAGGAAGTTCAGCCCGAAGTTCAGCTGCACGACGCCGATGCCCAGCGAGGTGGCGATGCCGAACACCGTGCCCAGCGACGCGGCGATGTCCACCGTGTGCCCGGCGCGGCCGTGGACGCGCTTACCGATCAGCGGGTACAGCGAGGACCGCACCGCCAGCGGCAGGCCACGGCGGAAGGCGAAGTAGCCCAGCGCCATGCCCATCAGCGCGTACATGGCCCAGCCGGTGATGCCGTAGTGGAACAGCGTCCAGACCACGGACTCGCGGGCGGCCGCCAGCGTCTCCGGGTCGCCCTGCGGCGGGTCGAGGTAGTGGGTCACCGGCTCGGCGACCGAGAAGAACATCAGGTCGACCCCGATGCCGGCCGCGAACAGCATCGACGCCCAGGCGAAGATGCCGTAGTCCGGCCTCGACTTCTCCGGCCCGAGCCGGATCGTCCCGTGTTTCGACGCGGCCAGGTAGATCACGAAGATCAGGAACAGCGTGGCCGCGAGGATGTAGTACCAGCCGAGCCCCTCGGAGACCCAGCCGACGAGGACGCCGATCGTGCTCGCGGCGTCCTCCGGCGTGATCATCGCCCAGATGGCGATCGCCAGGATGATGACCGACGCACCGAAGAACACGGTGCGGTTGATTCCGTTGTCCGAAACCGCGGCGACACGGTTGTTCCCCCCAGGACCCTCGTGGGGCCCGTTCTCGGATCGTCGTTCGCCGGTGGTGGACACTGATTCACCCTTCCTGTCGGGAATGTCGGTAGTACGGGGTCTCCGCGGGCGGAAGCGGAGTGTCACCCCGGATGAGGTCAGCGGCCTTCTCGGCGAGCATCATCACCGGCGCGTAGATGTTGCCGTTGGTGAGATAGGGCATGGCCGAGGCGTCGGTGACGCGCAGGCCGCTGGTGCCGTGCACGCGCATCGTCGTGGGGTCGACGACGGACATGTCGTCGACGCCCATCCGCGCGGTGCAGGACGGGTGGTAGGCCGTCTCGGCGTCGCGGGCCACCCAGTCGAGGATCTCCTCGTCGGTGCGGACGTCCGGGCCGGGCGAGATCTCGCCGCCGTTGTACGGGTCGAGGGCGGGTTGCCGCAGGATCTCGCGGGCCACCCGGATCGCCTCGATCCACTCGCGACGGTCGTTCTCGGTGGAGAGATAGTTGAACCGCAGTGCGGGCTTGCGCTTCGGGTCGGTGGAGGTGATCCGCACGTTGCCCCGCACGTCCGAGTACATCGGTCCGATATGGACCTGGTAGCCGTGCGGGGTGTCGATCTGCGTCCCGTCGTAGCGCACCGCCAGCGGCAGGAAGTGGAACATCAGGTTCGGGTAGTCCACCGTGTCGTTGCCGCGGACGAACCCGCCCGCCTCGAAGTGGTTCGTCGCGGCGGGGCCGCTGCGGTTGAACAGCCACTCCAGACCGATCTTCGGCGCCTTGTGCGTCTTCAGCGACGGGTTGTACGACACCGGCTGCGTGCACGCGTGCTGGACGTAGGCCTCCAGATGGTCCTGGAGGTTCTCCCCCACACCGGGCAGCGCGTGCACGGTGTCGATGCCCAGCGACTCCAGGTGCGCGGGGTCGCCGACGCCGGACAGCTGCAGCAGCTGCGGGGTGTTGATCGCGCCGCCGGAGAGGATCACCTCACCCGCGTACACCTCCCGCGGCCCGCGGCCGGGCCGGTTGTAGGACACGCCCACGGCACGGGTGCCGTCGAACAGCACCCGGTTGACGTGCGCGAGGGTCCGCACGGTGAGATTCGGCCGGTTCTTCACCGGGTGCAGGTACGCCCGCGCGGCCGACCAGCGGCGCCCGTTGCGGATGGCGCGGTCGAACTCGGCGAAGCCCTCCTGCCGGTAGCCGTTGACGTCGTTCGTCAGCGGGTGGCCCGCCTCCTGCGCCGCGTTCAGGAACGCCCCGAACAGCGGGTTCTCGGCCGGACCGCGCTCCAGCCACAGCGGGCCGTCGTCCCCGCGCCACTCGTCGCCGCCCGCGCGGCAGTTCTCCATGCGCTTGAAGTACGGCAGGCAGTGCGCGTAGTCCCAGGTCTCCATCCCCGGGTCCGCGGCCCAGCGTTCGAGGTCCATCGGATTGCCGCGCTGGAAGATCATGCCGTTGATCGAACTCGACCCGCCGAGCACCTTGCCCCGGCCGTGATACACCCGCCTGCCGCCCATGTACGGCTCGGGCTCGGACTCGTAACGCCAGTCGTACAGCGGGTTGCCGATCACCATGGTCAGCGCGGCAGGCATGTGGATCAGCGGATCCCAGATCCAGTCCGGGCGACCCGCCTCCAGCACCAGCACGCTGGTCGACGGGTCGGCGCTCAGCCGGTTCGCGAGCACACAGCCCGCCGAGCCGCCGCCCACGATGACGTAGTCGTAGGTCTCGGCCACGGGATTCAGTCCTCCTTCTCCGCGCCGGAGAACCAGCGCATCGGTGCGGGATCGATGTTCTGATAGATGTGCTTGACCTCGCGGTACTCGTCCAGTCCGGACGGACCGAGTTCCCGGCCGATCCCGGATTTCCCGAATCCGCCCCACTCGGCCTGGGGTACGTACGGGTGGAAGTCGTTGATCCAGACCGTGCCGTGCCGCAACGCCCCGGCCACCCGCTGCGCGCGGGACGCGTCGCCGGTCCACACGGCACCGGCGAGGCCGTACTCGGTGTCGTTCGCCAGTGCGATCGCCCCGTGCTCGTCGTGGAACCGCTCGACCGTGACCACCGGCCCGAACACCTCCTCACGGACGGCGGTCATCTCGGAGGTACAGTCCGCGAACACCGTGGGGCGCAGGAAGTAACCGTCGGCCAGCGCCGGGTCGTCGGGCCGTGTGCCGCCCGCGACCAGCCGGGCACCCTCCTCCCGGGCCAGTGCGATGTGCCGCTCCACCTTGGCCCGGTGCTCGGCCGAGACCAACGGACCGCACTCGGTGCCGGCCTCGGCGCCGTTGCCGAGCCGGATCTGCTCGGCGCGGCGGGCGAGCTCGGTGACGAACGCGTCGTGCACCGAGTCCTCGACGATCAAGCGG
This sequence comes from Saccharomonospora halophila 8, assembly GCF_000383775.1. Lineage (GTDB taxonomy): Bacteria > Actinomycetota > Actinomycetes > Mycobacteriales > Pseudonocardiaceae > Saccharomonospora > Saccharomonospora halophila. The sequence continues at coordinate 30,481 of NZ_KB912554.1, read as the reverse complement.
GACCCGGCCGAGCACACCTGTCCGGAGTGGAAGAACGCCGCGGCCAGCGCGTAGTCGACGGCGGTGTCGAAGTCGGCGTCGGCGAAGACGACGTTCGGGTTCTTGCCGCCGAGTTCGAGCGCGACCCGCTTCACCCCCGGCGCCGCGGCCGCCATGATCTCGCGTCCGGTGGCCAGGCCACCGGTGAACGAGACCAGATCCACCTTCGGGTGACGCACCATCTCGGCACCGACCACCGACCCCGCACCGAGGACGAGGTTGACCACCCCGGCCGGGACACCGGCCTCGGCGAGCAGCTCCGTCAACCGGACCGTCGACAGTGGCGTCAACTCGCTCGGCTTGATCACCACGGTGTTGCCCGCGGCGAGGGCGGGGGCGAGCTTCCACGACATCTGCAGCAGCGGGTAGTTCCACGGCGCGATCAGCGAACACACCCCGACCGGTTCGGACACGACCCGGCTGACCACCCCGGGGTCGCCGGTGTCCACGGCACGGCCGCCGGAGTCGGTCTCGGCGAGGCTCGCGTAGTAGCGGAACACCGCGGTGATGTCGTCGACGTCGATACCGCCCTCGACGACGGTCTTGCCGGTGTCCACGCTCTCCACCCGGGCGAGGTCCGCCCGGTCACGCACCAGGAGGTCGGCCAGACGACGCAGCACACCGGCGCGTTCGGCGGCGGAGGTGGCGCGCCAGGGACCGGTGTCGAACGCGCGCCGCGCCGCGTCGACGGCGGCGTCCACATCGTCCGGACCGGCCTCCGATACGGAGCGGATCACGCTGCCGTCGTAGGGGTTCTCCACGGTCCGGCCACCGGTCGACGTCGCGGCGTCGGTCCAGGATCCGTCGATGTAGAGGTCTCGCATGTGGTGGGTGTCCCCGTCCTGTCGTTGGTGTTCCGCTGCGCGGCTGCCGGTCGGATAAAATTTGTGTACGTTGGTACAGGGTATATGTACGTTTGTCCATAGTCGGGCGAAGGGGGTCCCGGACACCGTCTGACGTGGTGTGATGTCATGGCTGACGACCGGCTGTGCGTGGCCGGTGCCCGGGGGTGCAGGGCGTGTCACGGAGGGGAGCAGGCAGTGTCGACCGGAGAACCGACGACGGGAGAACCGACCACGAGGGAACCGGCGACGCGGCGACGGGCGCGCGGTCCGAACGACCCCGACCGCCGGAACCGCATCGCGCGCGCGGCCATCGCGGTCATCGCCGAACGCGGCATCGACGCGCTCACCCACCGTGCCGTCGCCGCGGAGGCGGGTGTCCCGCTGGGCTCGACCACGTACCACTTCGCGACGCTGGACGACCTGGTCGCCGTCGCGCTCGACGAGGCGGCCCAGCGCAGCGTCGCCGCGCTCCGCGAATGGGACCGGACACTCGCGCCGGGTACGGACCCGGCGGCCGCCCTGGCCGACTTCGTGCTCGCCTCGGTGACCGAGCAGCGCGAGCACACCATCGCCGAGTACAACCTCTACGCGCTCGCCCTCCAGCGCCCGCACCTGCGCGCGGCGGCCGTGGCCTGGGACGACGCACTGGCCGAGGTGTTCATCGCCCGCACGGACCCGCTCACCGGCCAGATGGTGGCCACCCTCACCTGCGGCCTGCTGATGCAGGCGGTGCTCACGGACACCACGCCGTCCCGCGAACACCTGGAGTCTCTCTACCGCCGCGCCCTCCGCGACTGACCGCCCACTCCTCCCCCGCGAGTCGCCACCCCAAGTCCGCGAGTTGACGCGCCGTGCCCGCGAGATGACGCCGGAGTTCCGCGAACCGACACCGCGACCCCGCCGGTCGCGGTGCGGTCGCCGCGGACTCCGACCCGCCGGTGCTCACCGGAGGGAACAGTGGGTCACCAGGTCCTCCGGCGTCGCGTCCCCGGGTCGCGGGACCGTCGTCGACGGCGGGAGCCGCACGCCGTCGTCCAGATACGCCTCCAGGGCCCCGAAGGCCGCACGGTGGCACGGCGCCAGGGCACGCAGCCGGTGTGGATACGTGTCGACCAGCGCGTCGGTGTGCGTGCCTCCGCGATCCGGTAGTACCGGTGCAGCGGGCCGGCACCCTGCTCCCGCACCCTCCGCGCGTAGGCATCGGAACTCTCCCGGATCGGCAGCAGCACGTCGAGCGTGCCGTGCACCGTCACCAGCGGCTTGCCGATCTCGCCGGTGAGGCCGATGCGCTCGACCGCGTCGTGCACCGCATCCGGCCTGCTCGCGTAGTCGTAATCGGCGTCACAGGCCGGGCTGCCCGGTGCGCAGAACGGGGTTCCCGCCTCGGTCTCCCCGTCGAAACCGGGGTCGATCTCTTCGCGGTAGATCCGCTGGGTGAGATCCCAGTAGTACCGGTGGTGGTACGGCCACAGGAGCTCGGACCCCGCGGGGAACCCGGCGGCGAGCATCGCGTCGTGCGCCCGCGCCGCCTCCGGGCCGCCGTCCGCGTACCGGGGGTAGGCCGACAGCGCGCTCGGCAGGAAGTCGACCAGGTTCGGGCCGTTCTCGGCCCAGAGCGTGCCCTCCCAGTCGACACCGCCGTCGTAGAGTTCGGGCCGGTTCTCCAGTTGCCAACGCACCAGGTACCCGCCGTTGGACAGGCCGGTGACCAGGGTGCGGCGCGGCGGGCGGTGGTAACGCTGGGCGACCACGGCCTTCGCGGCCCGGGTCAACTGCGTCACCCGGTGGTTCCACTCCGCGATCGCGTCGCCGGGTCGGTCCCCGTCGGTGTAGAAGCGCAGCCCCGTGTTGCCCTTGTCGGTCGCGGCGAAGGCATAGCCCTTCGACAGCACCCAGTCGGAGATCGCGCGGTCGACGGCGTACTGCTCGCGGTTGCCGGGGGAGCCGCTGACCACGAGGCCACCGTTCCAATCCCGCGGCAGTCGCAGGACGAACTGGGCGTCGTGGTCCCATCCGTGGGTGGTGTTGGTCGTCGAGTCGTCCGCGAAGTACCCGTCGATCTGCACCCCCGGAACCGGACCGGGCACGGGCAGCGACTCCTGGGTCAGTCCGGCCCAGTCGGCGGGGTCGGTATGTCCGCTGTGGACCGTTCCCACCGTGGTGAGGTCGTCCAGACAGGCCGACACCTGGTGTCGCGCGGAGGGCACCCGGATCCGCTCGTGCCCCGCGCAGTCCGTCTCCCGCGGCGGGTGGGCGAGCGTCGCGGGGACCCGCACGACCCCCGCGAGCACCACCGCCAGTGCCACCGCCAGTGCCACCGTCCCGAGCCTGCGCATGACACCCTCCCGCGCCGTCCGTCCTCGACGGCGCAACGGTAGGGGCGCCGGGCCGAAAGCGGGAATGGCGCCGGGCACCACAACGGGACCACCCGATGTGGTCCCGCCCGACATGGCCACCGCCTGCGACACACACCTAGCGTGATGCGTTCACGACGAGGTGAGGAGGTCCGCGATGGCCGGAAACAAACGTCTCCACACCCGGATGCGCATCCTGCTCCCGCTGCTCGCGACGGCGCTGTTGCTGGGCACATCGGCGCAGGCGGCGAGCGCAGGGTCGGACGGCATCACCGAAGTGCCGTACTTCGGGTCCGACCCCGGCAACCTGCGCATGCTGGAATACGTGCCGGACGGCCTTCCCGAGGGCAGTCCGGTCGTGGTCGCACTGCACGGGTGCGGGCAGAACGCCACCGGGTACGGCGTCGACTCCGGTTGGGTCGAACTGGCGCAGCGTCTCGGTTTCGCGCTGGTCCTGCCGGAGCAACGCAGCATCAACAACTACAACGGGTGTTTCAACTGGTTCCAGTCGGCGGATACGACCCGCGGCTGGGGTGAAGTGGCGTCGATCGCGAGCATGGTGGAGCACACCGTGGCCGGAACCGGAGCCGATCCGTCCCGGGTGCACGTCACCGGACTCTCGGCGGGTGGTGGCATGACGGCGGCCGTACTCGCCACCTACCCCGAGCGGTTCGCGGGCGGTGGTGTCGTCGCCGGTCTGCCCTACCGCTGCGCCTCCGCACTCTACGAGGCCTACACCTGCATGAATCCCGGGAAGGATCTCAGTCCCGAGCAGTGGGGAGACCGGGTACGGGCGGCGAGTTCGCACACCGGGCCGTGGCCCACGATGACCGTGTGGCACGGCGACGCCGACTACACCGTCAGTGTGGCGAACCAGCGGGAGCTGGTCGAGCAGTGGACCAACGTGCACGGCACCGACGCCGACCCCGATCGGACCGGCACCGTCGCCGGTTATCCGCACGCGGTCTACACCGATGACCAGGGCAGTGCCGTGGTGCAGACGGTCACGGTGACCGGGATGGGCCACGGCCAGCCGGTCGACCCGGGGACCGGGACGACCCAGTGCGGCCACACTGCGGCACACATGCTCGACGTCGACGCCTGCACCGCTTGGCACCTCGCCGACACCTGGAACCTGACCTGACCCACCACCCCGCGCCCGCGAGTCGGCGCTCGATGCCCGTGAGTCGACCCCACAGGCCCGCGAGTTCTCACCGAGGGTCCGATGTGGACAGATTCCCCGGCCTCACGGATGGTTCCATGACACTACGGGAGCGTCGACTCGCGGGCACGGGCCGGCAACGCGTGGGCCGGAAGTGTCAACTCGCGGGCACGAGATGGCGACTCGCGGGTGCGGGGTGGGTGGGTCAGGGGGTGAGCATCGGGGCTTCGAGGAGGTCCTCGGGGACGGCGAAGGCGTCGACCAGGGTGCGGGCGTGCGGGCGCAGCTCGGCGCAGAGCCGGTTCACCCCCGCCGACACCGCCTTCGCCCGGCTGCCGCTGAGCCTGCCGTGTTCGAGGAACCACGCGCGGTCGGCCTCGACGGTGGACAGCACGTACAGATCGCACACCCGGCCGAGCAGGTCGCGGGCGGTGTCGTCGGAACACCGGTCGACGGCGGCCACGAACGCCTCCAGCACCAGCCGGTCGACGTGCGCACGGGCGGCGTGCAGCACATGGTCCTGCGCGTCGTTGAAGGCCGCGAAGGCGTCGTCCCGCCCCGCCGAGCGCAACCGGCGGACGAGGCCGTCCAGGATGTGCTCCTCGCGGTCCTCGAACAGTTTGCACTGCCAGCCGCGGTCGAAGACCACCTCGTCGTCGTCCCGCGCCGGGGTGGCCTCGACCAGCCGCTCGACCACCTGGCGGGCCGCGGTGCGCTCGATCACCGTCCCCATGAACTGCTCGGCCACGAACCGCGCCGTCGCGAGTGGACTCAGATCCTCGAACTGGTCCTTGTAGTTGGTCAGCAGGCTCTTGGCCACCAGTTGCAGCAGGACGGTGTTGTCCCCCTCGAACGTGGTGAACACGTCGGTGTCGGCCTTCAGCGTCGGCAGGACGTTCTCGCCGAGATACCCCGCGCCACCGCACGCCTCGCGCGCGGCCTGGATCGCACCCGTCGCGTGCCAGGTGGCCACCGCCTTCAAACCCGCCGCCCGGGATTCGAGCGCCCGCTGCCGGGTGGGGTCCACCTCGGCGGCGCTCTGCAGATCGTCCAGCGCGGCCACCAGTTCCTCCTGCGCGAAGTGCAGGGCGTAACTCGTGGCCACGGCGGGCAGCAGCCTGCGCTGGTGCCCGCGGTAGTCGAGGATGGTGACCTCGTCGCCGTCGGGACCGTCGAACTGGCGCCGATTCTCCGCGTAGCGCACCGCGAGCGCCAGCGCCCGTTTCGTCGCGTTCCCCGCGCTGCCCGCCACGCTGACCCGGCCCCGCACGAGGGTGCCGAGCATGGTGAAGAACCGGCGGTTGTCGCTGTCGATCGGGCTGGTGTAGCGGCCGTCGGGGAGGACGTCGCCGTAGCGGTTCAGCAGCGCCGTCCGCGGCACGCGGACCCGGTCGAAGACGAGCCGGCCGTTGTCGACACCGTTGAGCCCGGCCTTGGGACCGCAGTCGGAGATCGTCACCCCGGGAGCGGGACGCCCCTCGGCGTCCCGGATCGGCACCAGGAACGCGTGCACGCCGTGCGAGCGCCCCTCGGTGACCAACTGGGCGAACACGACCGCCATGCGACCGTCCCGGGCCGCGTTGCCGATGTAGTCCTTGCGCGCGGACTCCTCCGGGGTGTGCACCACGAACTCGCCCACGTCGGCGTCGTAGGTCGCCGTGGTGCGCAGGTTCTGCACGTCCGAACCGTGTCCGGTCTCGGTCATGGCGAAACACCCGGGCAGGTCCAGGGACATGATGTCGGCCAGGTACCGCTCGTGGTGCCGTTCGGTGCCCAGCAGCTGCACGGCTCCCCCGAACAGGCCCCACTGCACCCCCGCCTTGACCATCAGGGACAGGTCCCCGAGACCGAGCATCTCGAACGACACGACCGCGCCGCCGACGTCACCCCCGCCGCCGTGGGCGGGCGGGAAGCCGAGGCGGGGCCTGCCGGAGTCGGCCAACTGCCGCATCCGTTCGGCCGTCCGCGCCCGGTGCCCCTCGACGTCGATCCCGGTCGCCACCTCGGGCTTGAGTGCGGCCAACTGCTCCCGGACGTCCCTGCGGACCCGCGCCCACCGGCCGTCGAGAACCTCGGTCAGTGCCTCGGTCAGTGCGTTCATAGATCAAGACTGCCGGAGACCCGCGACGTCCGCAGCGTGCCCGGGCGCCGCGACCGGCTCAGAGGCGGTCGCGCAGTTCCTCCGTGGTCGTCACCGGACGGTCGCAGACATAGCCGTGGCAGACGTAGGCGGCGGCGGAGTCGTTCACCAGCGGCCGGTCGGCCAGCAGGGGGACGCCCTCCGACTCGGGCGGGCCGCCCAGCACCACACCCCCACCGTGGATACCGTGCGCGGCCGAGGTGAGCAGGTCCGACCGCGCCTCGGCGTCCGGGCCGACGACGGCGACCTGCACCGGACCGGCGGCCATGGCCTCGGCCACGGACAGCCAGTGCC
>NZ_KB912554.1:14503-23547 GCF_000383775.1 Saccharomonospora halophila 8 | reverse complement strand
CGGCCGCTGGCCGCGGCTTCCCCCGCGTCGCCGACCGGCCGTTCCGTACCGCCCGGGGCGCCGTCCGCCGTGGCGTCGACACGGTCCGCATCGCCGGTGGAGCCCGGGTCATCGGTCGCGCCGGTGCCGTCGGCGGCGTTCGTACCGTCGGTGGAGTTCATGCCGTCGGTGGACTTCGTGCTGTCGGCCTGGTCCCCATCGGTGGCCCCGTCGCCGGTCCTGTCGCCCTCCCCGTCGAACGACGCGGGCACGCGCTTGAGGTGCTTGGTCATCGAGCGCACGAGGAAAACCACGGCGATGAGGAAGACCAGCAGCAGCAACAGCCCCACGGGGGAGGACTTGCCGAAGTCCGCCCCCTCGCCACCGGGCTGGGACTGCGTCAGGAGGGTCCCGGCCGAGGTGACCGGAGCCACCGTGACCGCGGGTAGTGCCGGCGTCATGTCGTCACCCTCTCTCGCACCCCCGCGAACAGATCGTCCTCCGGCAACGTCGTGTCGACGAGGGACCGTGCCAGTTCGTACTCCTCGGTCGGCCACAGCCGGCGCTGGATGTCCAGCGGCACGGCGAACCAGCGGCTGTTCGGGTCGATCTGCGTGGCATGCGCACGCAGGGCGTCGTCCCGGACGTCGAAGTGGTCAGCACACGGTACCTGCGTGGTGACCCGGTCCATGACGTCGGGCTTGTCCGGATCCCACCGGCTCAGCCACTCCGCATAGGGCGACTCGAGACCCTGTTCGACGAGGGCCTCGTGGAAGGCGGTGAACTTCGCGCGGGAGAAGCCGTGCGAGTAGTACAGCTTCAACGGCTGCCACGGCGCACCCGCCTCCGGGAAACGGTCCGGATCGGGTGCCGCGTCCCAGGCGGCCATCGACACCTCGTGGCAGCGGATGTGGTCGGGGTGCGGATAGCCACCGGTCTCGTCGTAGGTGGTCACCACGTGCGGCCGGAACTCCCGGATCGCCTCCACCAGCTTCTCCACCGGCCCGTCGAGGGGAATCCGCGCGAACGAGCCCTCGGGCAGCGGAGGCGGCGGGTCGCCCTCGGGCAGGCCCGAGTCGACGAAGCCCAGCCAGCGGTGTCGCACGCCGAGGATCTTGGCGGCCCGGGCCATCTCCTCGCGGCGCAGCCGCGTCATGTTCTCGTGGACCTCCGGCTTGTCCATCGCCGGATTGAGCACGCTGCCCGCTTCGCCCCCGGTGCAGGTCACCACCATGACGTCGTGCCCCTCGGCGACGTAGCGGGCCATCGTGGCCGCGCCCTTGCTGGACTCGTCGTCGGGGTGCGCGTGCACCGCCATCAGCCGTAACCCCGCGTCCGTCCTGTCAGCGCTCATCCCGTCGGCTCCCATGTCCCGTCCGGTTCCTTTCCGCTCACCGTCGTCGTGCCGGCGCACCGTGTCTGCCGTTCGTGGTCCCGGACCTGTCGGCCGTTCGTGCCCACGGACCTGTCGGGCCGGACCCCCTGGCGTCCGCCCACACGCCTACACGGATACTCAACACACGAGGTAGCTCTTTTCATTCTCCCCGCCGTAGGCGACACGAATCCCGGAGGCCTGGTTGAACAGTGCGGAGAGCGGGCCGACCGGCCCCGGTGCCGCCGGTACCGGACCCGCCGGGGCGACCGCGGACAGCGACGACGACCTCATCCGGCGGAGTCCCCCGCGGTGGCGCCGGTGGGTGCTCATCGCACTCGCGCTGGTCGCGGGCACCGCGGCGACCTACTTCGGCTACACCACCCTCGCCGTGACCCCCATCGAGGGGCAGCGGGTGGCGTTCACGGAACGACCCGGGAACAGCATGGAGGTCACCGTCGACGTCCTCCGCACCGAGCCCACCCGGCCCGGGGTCTGCATCGTCCGCGTGCGGGACTCGTCCGGCGCGGAGAGCGGCCGGAGGGAGATGTACGTCCCGCCCGGCCGGGAGCGGCTCACGACGGTGGTGCGCAGCAACGGGCAACCGGTGACGGCGGACGTCATCGGGTGCTCGTATAGTGTGCCGGAGTACCTGTCAACCTCCGAGCGGCCAACGGGGTGAAATTCGCGCCGAGTGCGCGTACCCCCTGAGCGAACAGGGACCGCAGGGGCCCGCTTCGTGCTATCCTGGTCTCAACGGCACGGCCCGCACGGGCCGTGTCTTTCCTTTATTACCAGCCACGACGGCGTGGCGCCGGCTTGTACACCCAGGCTCGGCAGGCGCTAGAAGGAGATGGTGACCGTGAGCGAAGGCAAGGTGACCTGGCTGACCCAGGATGCCTACGACAGGCTCAAGAACGAGCTCGACGAGCTGATCGAGAATCGTCCGGTCATCGCAGCGAAGATCAACGCCAGCCGGGAAGAGGGCGACCTGAAGGAGAACGGTGGCTATCACGCCGCCAGGGAGGAACAGGGTCAGCAGGAAGCCCGAATCCGGCACCTACAGGAGTTGCTTCGCACCGCGAAGGTCGGCGAGGCGCCCAAGGACGACGGCATCGCCGAGCCGGGAATGGTGCTGACGGTGCGGTACGACGGTGACGAGGACGACGAGGAGACCTTCCTGCTCGCCACCCGCGAGGAGGGCGGCGAGGGCGCCGTCGAGACGTACTCGCCGGAGTCACCGCTCGGCAAGGCGCTGTTGGGCGCCAAGGAGGGCGAGGCCCGCGAATACGTGTTGCCGAACGGCGGCACCCAGAAGGTCACCCTGGTCAAGGCGGTGCCCTACACCTCGTGAGGCCGTACGACCCGTCGGCCCGGCACCCGGGCCGCGCGTCGTTCCGCCGTCACGACACCCACTCATCCCCGGCCCGTCCGGTCGGGGGATGATCCCCGAAACCACGGGTCGGTACCCGCGTGTGGAGCGGACGGGTCCGGAGTCCGGATACACCCGCGCTCCGGCGCCGGGTACCGACCCGTGCGTGCGGGTGCCCGGTGCCGCCCACGGTCACTCCTGCGCGATCCGTTCGAGCAGGGGGCGCACGCGGGGCGGCACCGGCGTGGACAGGGCGATCGAGGTCGCCGTTCTCCGTACCCCCGCGACCCCGACGACCTCGTCGATCACCCGCTGGAGGTCGTCGTTGGACCGCGCGACGAGCCGGACGAACAGATCCCCCTGGCCGGTCGTCGCGTGCACCTCGCACACCTCGTCGATCGCGGCCAGGGCGGCGGCGACCTCGGCACGGTGCCCCTGCGCGATCTCCAGCACCGCGAACGCGGTCAACCCGTAGCCCATCTCGGCCAGGTCGAGCTCCGGGGGGAACCCGGTGAGGACCCCCGCGGCGGTGAGCCGGTCGAGACGGGCCTGCACGGTGCCGCGCGCCACCCCCAGCCTGCGCGCGCACTCCAGCACGCCGAGACGTGGCGCGTCGGTCAGCAGCAACAGCAACCGCGCGTCCAGCGAGTCCAGCGTCATGCGAACCTCCTGCACAAGTTGCTCAGTCTGATCACCCGATTGCCAATTCGACTGGGCAGACTGACCAGTACGAGCGTCGACTGTTGCTCAGTATGCCCTCCCCGCGCATGCTTTCGGGCATGGCCAACCCAGCACTCGACGACGTCAGTTACGACCAGCTACGCCAACTCGTCGGCCTGGTCGACCACGACCTGTCGACCGACCCGTTCCCCGTCACCGCGATGGACGCGGTCGTGTTCACCGTCGGCAACGCCACGCAGACCGCGTGGTGGTACCAGTCCGCCTTCGGCATGGAGCTCGTCGCCTACTCGGGCCCGGAGACCGGCAACCACGACCACAAGTCGTTCGTGCTGAAATCCGGCTCGGCGCGGTTCGTGGTCAACGGTGGGGTCCGTTCCGACTCGCCGCTGCTCGACCACCACCGCAGGCACGGCGACGGGGTCACCGACCTCGCTCTCGAAGTGTCCGATGTGGACCAGTGTGTGGCGCACGCCCGCGCCCAGGGAGCGACGGTACTGGAGGAACCGCACGACATCTCGGACGAGGCCGGGACCGTGCGCAGGGCCGCGATCGCCACCTACGGTGAGACGCGGCACTCGCTGATCGACCGCTCGCGCTACTCGGGTCCGTACCTGCCCGGGTACGAGGAACGGACCCGCACGGTCCCGCGGCCGGAAGGTGCCCCACGTCGCCTGTTCCAGGCCGTCGACCACTGTGTGGGCAACGTCGAGATGGGCCGGATGGACGAGTGGGTGGACTTCTACCACCGCATCATGGGCTTCGTGAACATGGCCGAGTTCGTCGGCGACGACATCGCCACCGAATACTCGGCCCTGATGAGCAAGGTGGTCTCGAACGGCAACCACCGGGTGAAGTTCCCGCTGAACGAGCCGGCCGTGGGCAGGAAGCGCTCGCAGATCGACGAGTTCCTGGAGTTCTACGGCGGCTCCGGGTGTCAGCACATCGCGCTCGCGACCAACGACATCATCGCCACGGTGACCGCGATGCGCGAGGCCGGGGTGCAGTTCCTCGCCACACCGGACAGCTACTACGACGACCCGGAGCTGCGGGCGCGGATCGGCGAGGTCCGGGTGCCGATCGAGACGTTGAAGGAGCACGGCATCCTCGTCGACCGCGACGAGGACGGTTACCTGCTGCAGATCTTCACCAAGCCGATCGGTGACCGGCCCACCGTGTTCTACGAGCTGATCGAGCGCCACGGCTCGCTCGGCTTCGGCAAGGGCAACTTCAAGGCCCTCTTCGAGGCCATCGAACGCGAGCAGGAGCGCCGCGGCAACCTCTGAAACGCCCGGACTGTGCCGTGAGGGGCACGTTCCCTGCGTCAGGTGCCGTGAGGGGCACATTCGCTGCGTCACGCGCAGGGAATGTGCCCCTCACGGCAACACCCCGCGTGGTCAGAACATGACCGTGAAGCCGGCGCGTTGGAGTTGGGCGGCGACGGTCTCGCAGTGGTCGGGGCCGCGGGTCTCCAGCTTCAGAGCGATCTCCACCTCGCCCATCGCGAGACGACCCGAGATCCGGGAGTGCTCGACGTCGAGCACGTTCGCCCCGAGTTCGCTCACCCGGGACAACACACTCACCAACGACCCCGGCCGGTCCGGCACGCACAGTCGCAGGTTGAGGTAGCGCCCCGCCGCCGTCATGCCGTGCTGGATGATCTGCAGCAGCAGCAACGGGTCGACGTTGCCGCCGGAGAGCACGGCGACGACCGGCGGTTCGAACATCTTCTCGTGTTCGAGCAACGCCGCGACGGCGGCGGCCCCGGCGGGCTCGACCACGAGCTTGCGCCGCTCCAGGCACTGCAACACCGCGCGGGACAGCGACTCCTCCCCCACGGTCACCACGTCGTCCACGAGCGAGTTCACGTGCGCGAAGCTGACCGGGCCGGGCTCGCCGACCGCGATGCCGTCCGCCATCGTCTGGGTCCGTTCGAGCCGCACCGGACCGCCGGTCGCCAGGGACCGGGGGAAGGCCGCAGCCGCTTCCGCCTGCACCCCGACGACGTGGACGTCCGGCCGCTCGGCCTTGACCGCCGCGGCCACGCCACCGACGAGCCCTCCGCCACCGGTCGCGACGAGCACCGTGGCCACCTCGGGGAGCTGTTCGAGGATCTCCAGGCCCACGGTGCCCTGCCCCGCGATGATGTCCGGGTGGTCGAACGGGTGGATGAACACCGCCCCGGTGCGCTCGGCGAACGCCTTCGCCTCGGCCAGTGTCTCCTCCAGCACCGCGCCGTGCAGGTGCACCTCGGCACCGTAGCCGCGGGTGGCCGCGAGCTTCGGTAACGGCGCGCGTTCGGGCATGTACACCGTCGCCTTCGTGTCCAGCAGCGATGCGGCGAGCGCGACACCCTGGGCGTGATTACCCGCGCTGGCCGCGACGACGCCACGGGCCCGTTCGGCCTCGCTCAACCCGTGAATGCGGGCGTAGGCGCCCCTGATCTTGAAGGATCCGGTGCGTTGCAGGTTCTCGCACTTGAGGTGCACCGGCCCTCCGTGCGCGGATTCGAGGTCCCGTGCGTGTTCCATCGGCGTGTTGCGCACGACGGTCGACAGCAACTGCCTCGTCTCGCGGATTGTGTCCACGCTGACAAGTCCCATGCCCACGATGATGTCACCGCCGACCGGATCACGACGAGGTTACGCACACGGCCCGGATCACGATTGGGTAAGCTTGGGCCGCGTCGGTCGCCCTGCGCGGTCACGGGGAACACTGCGGGGGCGGAGTACCGGGGCGAGGCCTCCGGTGCTCCCGATGACGGCGATACAGAAATTGACGGCGATACAGAACCCGATCGAGTGAGGGAGACACCATGGGACGGGCGAGTACCGCATCCGCGTCGGGTTCCGCCGGTGTCCTGCCGTTACTCGCCGGCGTGCTCTCGGCCGTGACTCTGACCGGCGCCGCCGTGTACACCGTCGCCGAGGCGCCGTGCGAGCCCGCCCGGTACACGGAGCAGGACGGCGCCGTCACGCTCGTGGGCGGTTGCGTCGATGCCGCGGACCTGCACAAGGACGACGTCGTCCGCGACCACGACCGCCCGGCCCTGCCGGGACTCCCCCCGGAGAGCTACCGCCCGTGACGCCGCGAAGGCCCCCTTCGCCGCGTCCGGTGCCGTGAAGGACTCCTTCGCCGCGTGTGACGCAGGGAAGGAGTCCTTCACGGCACAACACCGGTGCGTGGGATCAGTGCGTGTCGAGGGCGGACCGGAGGTCGGCCAGGAGGTCGTGCGGGTCCTCGATGCCGACCGACAGGCGGACCAGCGACGGGGGAACCTGGAGCGTCGAGTCGGCGACGCTGGCGTGCGTCATCCGGCCCGGGTGCTCGATCAGTGACTCCACACCGCCCAGCGACTCCGCGAGGACGAACAGCTGGGTGGCCGCGGCCGTGTCCAGCGCGGCCTGTTCGCCGTCGACGTGCGTGAACGACACCATGCCGCCGAAGCGCCGCATCTGCTTGGCCGCCAGCGCGTGTCCCGGGTGCTCGGCCAGCCCCGGGTAGTACACGCGGTCGACCTTCGGATGCACCGACAGCGCCTCGGCGATCAGCTCGGCGTTGGCGCAGTGGCGTTCCATCCGGACGGCGAGCGTCTTCAGTCCGCGCAGGGTCAGCCAGGCATCGAACGCGCCGGGCACCGCACCCGCCGAGTTCCGCAGGAAGAACAACTGCTCGCGCAGCTCGTCGGAGTGGGTGATCACCGCACCGCCGACGACGTCGGAGTGGCCGCCGAGGTACTTGGTGGTGGAGTGCACGACCACGTCCGCCCCGAGTTCGAGCGGTGTCTGCAGGTACGGGGTCGCGAAGGTGTTGTCCACGACCACGCGGGCGCCACTGACGTGGGCCAGCTCGGACAACGCCCCGAAGTCGGCGATCCCGAGCAACGGGTTGGTGGGCGACTCGCACCAGATCAGCTTGGTCTCCGGGCGGATCGCGGAGCGGACCTCGTCCAGATCGGACAGGGACGCGACGCTGTAGTGGATGCCCCAGCCGGTCAGCACCTTGTCGATGAGCCGGAAGGTGCCGCCGTAGACGTCGTTGCCGAGGACCAGATGGTCGCCCGGGCGCAAGGCCGTCCGCAGCACCGCGTCACTGGCGGCCATCCCGGAGGAGAAGGCCAGCGCGTGCCGACCGCCTTCCAGCGCGGCGAGTGCCTCTTCCAGCGCGCTCCGGGTCGGGTTGGCCGTACGCGAGTACTCGTAGTCCCCCTCGCGGGTACCGCCCACCCCGTCCTGTGCGTAGGTGGAGGTCTGGTAGATCGGCACGATGACCGACCCGGTACGGGGATCGGGCTCCTGACCGGCGTGGATGGCGCGCGTCTCGAAGCCGTAGTCGGCGGGGTCTGCAACCATGCCCACAGCCTACGGCCGGCCCCCGGGACACGCCGCCGTGGATCGGCGAACCGGGCTCGACACACGACGGGCCGTGGCGCGACGGCTCACCCATTCCGTCACCCCACGGCCCGTGGCGCCGGGTCACCGACCCGTCACGCCTGCGAGATCGCCGGCGTCTCACCACCGGCGCTCACCACTGCGGCGGCTGCCCCGGCTGCTGCCATCCACCCTGCTGTTGCGGAGGCTGCTGCCCGTACTGGCCGGGCTGGGCGAACCCACCGCTGGCCGGGTACTGCCCGCCCGGCTGGGCGAACCCGCCGCTGCCGGGGTACTGGCCACCGGGCTGCTGTTGCGGCGGCTGTCCCGGCTGTGCGAACCCGCCGCTACCGGGGTACTGGCTACCCGGCTGCTGCTGGGGCGGCTGTCCCGGCTGGGCGAACTGCCCCGGCTGGCCGGGCTGCGCGAACCCGCCACTGCCCGGGTACTGGCCACCCGGCTGCTGCGGCTGCCCGAACTGGCCTGGTTGCCCGAACTGGCCTGGTTGCCCGAACTGGCCGGGTTGCCCGAACTGGCCGGGTTGCCCGAACTGGCCCTGCTGCCCGAAGCCCGCGGGTCCGCCCGGACCGCGCGGCCCACCACCAAGGCCGAGGAACTCCGCCGTCGCGGGAATCAGCCCCAGAACGCCGACGGTGAGCACCAGAACACCGAAGATCAACGTGAAGACGAGCCGGGTGGGGGCGCCGTCTCCTTCGACCATCATCAGGATGGTGAGCAGCGCCGTCAGAAGACCGCCGACGGTGGTACCGACGGGTACGGACTTCTTCATGCTCGCGGGCAGCTTCCCGCTCAAGGCATGCAGCACTCCACCCGCGACGGTGAGAACGCCACCCGCGAGAACCATGATCAGATAGAAGTAGAACTGACCCGCACTCGGCCCCTCGGACTCGACCGCCTCGACCTGCGAGTCGATCATCTCCTGGCACTGCTGTTCCGAGAGCCCCTGTGCGGTGCAATTGGCCATCGCGTTGTCGAGAGCAGCATCACCGACCTCGGAAGCTTCACTGAGATCGACCAGCATAGTGATCGCGATGACGGCCGAGACAACGCCCAGAAGCGCGACGACGCCACCGACGATCATACCGATGATCTGCTTGCTCCCGCCGCCGCCCTGGCCGGGTGCACCGTACCCGGGGCCGCCGAAGCCGGGGGGGCTGAGCACCGAACTGCCCCGGTGGCGGGGGTCCGCCGAAGCCGCCCTGGCCCTGCGCCGGGTCGAACCCTCCGGGCTGCCCGAAGCCCTGCGGCGGCT
>NZ_KB912554.1:5640-14403 GCF_000383775.1 Saccharomonospora halophila 8 | reverse complement strand
CACGCCCTGCTGCGGACCGGGCGCTCCCGGCTGCTGGCCGAACCCGCCGGGCTCGCCCTGCGGGTTCATCGCGGCCGGGTTGTCCGCCGCACTCGGCGGCGGTGCGTAGGGGATCGCGGGTGGCTGCATCCCAGGCGGGACGAGCTGCGTCGATTCCGGACCCTGGCCCCCGCCCTGCTGACCACCGCCGGCGTCGCCACCACCGGCGCCGGCGCCGGGCTGACCGGGCTGAACCACCTGCGTCTGCTCGGGACCGTCCCCGAACGACTGCTGGTCGGCCTGGGGCTGCTGCGACGGCTGTACCACCTGAGTCGCCTCGGGCGCGCCGAACGGACTGCTCTCCTGTGACTCCGGCTCGCCGGACGAGCCCTGGGCCGGCTGCTGTTCGCCGTCGCCCTGGTTGGGTGGTTGCGGAGCACTCATGTGTGCCTTGTACCCCCTTGACGAGGACCGTGGGTGATTTCGCTCGCGCACACGCTATCGGATCACCCTCCGCACGCCGCCGAACGCCCCGCGGGCACGCCCCGGATGCGCAGCCGGATCAGGAACCACCTCCGGACAGGAACGCCAGCAGGTCCTGCCGCGTCACCACGCCGGCGGGTTTCCCGCCGACCAGCACCAACGCACCGTCGGCCGTGCCGAGTGCCTTCATGGCCGTGTCCAGCCGCGACCCCGCACCGATCGTCGGCAGCGGCGGCGACATGTGCTGGTCCAACCGGTCGGCCAGGGCGGCCTTGCCGGTGAACAGCGCCTCCAGCAGGTCCCGCTCGTTCACGGCGCCGACCACCTCGGCGGCCATCACGGGCGGCTCGGCGTTGACGACCGGCATCTGGCTGACGCCGAACTCCCGCAGGATCGTCACGGCCTCCGCCACCGTCTCGGTCGGGTGGGTGTGCACCAGGTCCGGCAGGGTGCCGTCCTTACGCCGGAGCACGTCGCCGACGGTGTAGTCCTGTTCCTCCGGCGCCAGGAAGCCGTAGGACGACATCCACCCGTCGTTGAACACCTTGCCCAGGTACCCGCGGCCGCCGTCGGGCAGCAGCACCACGATCACGTCGTCCGGGTCCACCCGCTGCGCGAGTTCGAGCGCCGCCGCGACGGCCATCCCGCACGAGCCGCCGACCAGCAGCGCCTCCTCCCGGGCCAGTCGCCGGGTCATGGTGAACGAGTCGGCGTCGGAGACCGGGATGATCTCGTCGGCGACCGAGCGGTCGTAGGTCTCCGGCCAGAAGTCCTCGCCGACGCCCTCCACGAGATACGGCCTCCCGGTACCGCCGGAGTACACCGAGCCCTCCGGGTCGGCGCCGACGATGCGGACCCGGCCCTCGGAGACCTCCTTGAGGTACCGGCCGGTGCCGGAGATGGTGCCGCCGGTGCCGACGCCCGCGACGAAGTGCGTCACCCGCCCCTCGGTCTGCCGCCAGATCTCCGGCCCCGTGGATTCGTGGTGACTGGCCGGGTTCGCCGGGTTGGCGTACTGGTCCGGCTTCCACGCGCCCTCGGTCTCCCGGGCGAGCCGGTCGGAAACGCTGTAGTACGACTCCGGATGGTCCGGCGGCACGGCGGTGGGGCACACGACGACCTCGGCGCCGTAGGCCTTGAGGACGTTGCGCTTGTCCTCGCTGACCTTGTCGGGACACACGAACACGCACCGGTACCCCTTGCGCTGGGCGACCATGGCGAGCCCGACGCCGGTGTTGCCCGAGGTCGGCTCGACGATGGTGCCCCCGGGCGGCAGTTCCCCGGAGGCCTCCGCGGCCTCGACCATACGCAGCGCGATCCGGTCCTTGACGCTGCCACCGGGATTGAGGTACTCGACCTTGGCCAGCACGGTCGGGCGCAGGCCGTCGGCGAGGGAGTTGAGCCTGACCAGAGGGGTGTCCCCGACCAGGTCGATGACGTGTTCGGCGTAATCCATGTCACCAGGGTAGACACGACGGACCCGCCCCGGTACCTCGGCTCGGGGCGCTCTGCGACACATTGTCCGAATAGGACCGCCTGTGGTTGGCTGCGCCGGTCACCGTCCGACGAGACCGAGGAGCCCCCACGTGAGACCCCACCGGAGACCCCGGGCCCGTGCGCTCGGGGTGGCTGCCCTGGCCGGTGTCCTGCTGGCCGCGACGACGCAGACCCCCGTGGGCGCGGAGCCGGGCGGAGCGCCCGGAGACCACCACCGGGCCGACTTCACGCTGACCCTGCTGTTCACCAACGACACCGAGTCCGCCCTGCTGGGCATCCCCGGCGACGGCACGGACACCGGCCGCATCGTCGACGGCGGCACCCACCCGTACGGCAGCCCCTCCCGCACGAAGACGCTGATGGACCGGTTGCGCCGGGAGGCCACCACGGGGCCGCCCGCGCCCGGCCAGGCGGGCCACCGCGGCGAGATCGTGCTCTCCGGCGGCGACAACTTCCTCCCGGGGCCCGAGTACTCGGCGAGCACCGTGGCGGGGGCTCCGTTCCACGACGCGCTCGCCTTCGACGGCATCGGCTACGACGCGAGCGCCATCGGCAACCACGACTTCGACTTCGGCCCCGGGGAACTGTCGCGGTTCCTCACCGAGATCGACGGGCCGACCACCTTCCTCGGCGCGAATCTCGACGTCTCCGCCGAGCCCGCGCTGCGCGCGCACGCCGACGACGGCACACTGGCCTCCGCCACGGTGCTGCGCACCCGCGGCGAGCGGATCGGCGTGATCGGCCTGACCACCCCCGAACTGCCCGCACTGTCCAGCCCGCGCGACGTCGGGGTGCGCGGTGACCTGGCCGCGATCACCAACGCCCTCTCCCGGGACCTCGCCGGTCGGGGTGTCGACAAGGTGGTGCTGGTCAGCCACCTCCAGGACATCGACAACGAGCTCGCGCTGGTGCCCGAGCTGCGCGGTGTGGACGCCGTCGTCGGCGCGGGCGGCGGCGAGATCCTGGCCGACCCGGGGGACCGGCTGATTCCCGGGGACACCGCCGAACGGGCCTTCCCGCTGTGGGCGGACGACGCCGACGGCGAGCGTGTGCCGGTGGTGACGGTGCCGGGCGACTACTCCTACATCGGCAGGCTCGTGCTGAACTTCGACCGCGGCGGGAACGTGCGCACCGTGGACGAGCGGCGCACCGGCCCGGTCCGGGTCTCCGGGGTCGGCCCGGACGCCGTGCACGGCGACCCCGCGCTCCGCGAGCGGGTGGAGGAGCCGGTGGCCGAGCACCTGAGCGGGATGGCCGCCGACGTGGTGGCCACCAGCGAGGTACCTCTCGACGGCGTCCGCCACGCGGTGCGCACGCGGGAGACGAACCTCGGCGACCTGCTCGCCGACAGCCTGCTCCGGGCCGGACAGCGGCGGGCGGGCGAGTACGGGGTCACACCGCCGGAGGTCGCCCTCCAGAACGGCGGCGGCATCCGCAACGACTCCGTCCTGCCCGCGGGCGAGCTGACGACCCTGGACACCTACGAGATCGCCCCCTTCTCCAACTTCGTCACGGTGGTGCCCGAGGTGCCCCGGGCCACGCTGCGGCAGCTGCTCGAACGCGGTGTCGCGGCGGCGCCGGCGGCGGCGGGTGCGTTCATGCAGGTCGCCGGGCTCTCGTTCACCTACGACACGACGCGCCGGGCGCAGCGCGTGCGGGAGGGCACGAACGAGATCGAGACTCCCGGGCAGCGGGTCCGCGACGTCACCCTGGTCGACGGGACGGTGCTGGTCGCCGACGGCGAGGTCGTCGACGGGCCACCGGTGTCGGTGACGACCAACGACTTCTCCGCGCGCGGCGGCGACGGGTACCCGTTCGGTGACCTCGCGTTCACCCCGGTCGGCACGACCTACCAGCAGGCCCTGCGGGACCACCTCACCGGGGAGCTCGGGGGCAGCGTCCCCCGTACCGCCTACCCCGAGGGCGGCACGGGACGGATCACCGCCGTCGGCGGCGACGGCTGAGCGCGCCGCCCGAGTCTCCGACGTCCGACACCCGGGGGCCGGGCCCCGAGCCCCGGACCCCGGGTGTCGGCGGATGTGTCCGGGGGCACCCGGATCAGTGGTTCCGCAGACCCGGGCAGGCAGGATATATACCTAAGCAAACGCTTAGCCAACCTGAAGGAGTGTCCACATGCCGGAAGCCGTGATCGTCTCCGCGGCCCGTTCGCCGATCGGCCGCGCGGGTAAGGGCTCCCTGGTGAACATGCGGCCCGACGACCTCACCACGCAGATGGTGCGGGCGGCGCTGGACAAGGTCCCCCAACTCGACCCGGCCGAGATCGACGACCTGATGCTCGGCTGCGGTCTCCCCGGCGGGGAGTCCGGCTTCAACATGGGCCGTGTCGTCGCCGTGCAGCTCGGCTACGACCACCTTCCCGGGTGCACGATCACCCGCTACTGCTCGTCCAGCCTGCAGACCACCCGGATGGCCCTGCACGCGATCCGCGCGGGTGAGGGCGACGTGTTCCTCTCCGCGGGTGTGGAGACGGTCTCCCGCGGGGTGAACGGAACCTCCGACTCCTGGCCGGACACGCACAACCCGTTGTTCGCCGACGCCGAGGCCCGCACCGCGAGGTGGGCCGAACAGGGCGGCGACGAGTGGGTCGACCCGCGGGAGAACGGCCAACTGCCCGACGTCTACATCGCGATGGGGCAGACCGCCGAGAACCTGGCGCGGGGGAAGGGCGTCTCCCGCGAGGAGATGGACGAGTTCGGAGTGCGCTCGCAGAACCTCGCCGAGAAGGCCATCGCGGACGGCTTCTGGGCCAACGAGATCACCCCGGTGACCCTGCCGGACGGCACCGTGGTCTCCGCCGACGACGGCCCCCGCCCCGGGGTCACCCTGGAGAAGGCCGCGGGACTCAACCCGGTGTTCCGCCCGGACGGCCGGGTCACCGCCGCGAACGCCTGCCCGCTCAACGACGGCGCCGCCGCGCTGGTCATCATGAGTGACACGAAGGCGCAGGAACTGGGCATCACGCCGCTGGCCCGCATCGTGTCCACCGGCGTGTCCGGCCTGTCCCCGGAGATCATGGGCCTGGGGCCGGTCGAGGCGTCGAAGCAGGCGCTGTCCCGCGCCGGGATGTCGATCGACGACATCGACCTGGTGGAGATCAACGAGGCGTTCGCCGCCCAGGTCATCCCCTCCTACCGGGATCTGGGCATCGACCTCGACAAGCTGAACGTCAACGGCGGCGCGATCGCGGTCGGCCACCCGTTCGGCATGACCGGGGCCCGGATCACCACGACCCTGCTCAACTCGCTGCGGCACCACGACAAGCAGTTCGGTCTCGAGACCATGTGCGTGGGTGGCGGCCAGGGCATGGCCATGGTCCTGGAGCGGCTGAGCTGACCGCCGGCGCACGGGAGCGGCCGGTGGGATCCGCACGGACCCACCGGCCGCGGTCCGGCGCACGGCGCGGTCACACCGTCTTCGGCCGGGCCGCGCAGATGACCGTGCCGGGTTCGGGGTAGGTGAGCGAGAAGGCCGCCTCGACGTCCGCACAGGCCCGGCGCGGATCGGTCGTGCCTTCGGCGACCTTCAGCACGGCCAGTTCGGCGGCCGGGTCGGTGCAGCGCACACGTTCGTAGCCGGCGGGATCGTCGGTGGCGACGTTGGTCAGACAGTCGCCCTGTTCGACGTTGAGCATCAGGCACACCAGCGAGCCGTCCGGATGCCGGTAGCGGTCGTACGGGCCCGCCGGGCAGCCGACCGCGGGATCGTCGACCAGCGCGGCGACCCGCAGTGTGGCCTGCTCGTGCGAGCAGTCCCGGACCTCGGGTTCGTCCGCCGTGTAGCGGAAGTCCGCGATGTAGAGGCAGGTTCCCACCTCGACCTCGGGCACCGCCGTGGCCGCGTGCCACCCGGTGAACCCCACGGCGGCCGCGATCAGGGCGACGGCCACGGCGACCCCGGCCCACGCCGTGCCCTTCCGCGGCGGAGGCGGCGACATCGGTTGCCCGATCGGCGACATCCCGTACGGCGTCGCTCCGGGCTGTCCGGGTTCCCAGGACTGTCCGGGTTGCCAGGGCTGTCCGGGTTGCCAGGGTTGCCCGGGCGGTCCCCCCTGTGGGTACTGCGCTCCCGGCGGACCTTCGGAGGGTGGAACCGTCACCGTGACCTCACACCATCTTCACGCGGACACCGACCGTGCCGATTGAACACCAGGGGACGGCGACACCGGGACACCCCCGGACGTTCCGGGCGCGGACGGTGCCCCCTCCCCGGCCGCGCGAAACGGGGGCGCCCGGCCGACGGGCCGGACGCCCCCGCGGTCCAGGAGCGGCGTGGGTGCCTGGCGCCTACTCGCTCTGCAGGTAGGACAGCAGGCGCAGGATCTCCAGGTACAGCCACACGAGGGTGACCATCAGGCCGAAGGCGACGAACCAGGCGAACTTCGCGGGCGCACCCTGACGGATCGCCTGGTCGGCCATGTCGAAGTCCAGCAGGAAGCTGAACGCGGCCACACCGATCACCACGATGCTGAAGATGATCGCGATCGGCCCGCCGTCCCGGAGGCCGGTGTTCACCCCGAACAGACCGAGCACCAGGTTGGCGAGCATGAGGACCAGCACGCCGCCCAGCGCGCCCATCATCCACTTACGGAACTTGGGCGTGACCTTGACCGCCCCGGTCTTGTAGACCACGAGCATCACGACGAACACGGCCGCGGTCCCCAGGATCGCCTGCAGCGCGATGCCGGGGTAGATCATCTCGAAGACCCCGGTGATCGCACCGAGGAACACCCCTTCGACGGCGGAATAGGCCAGCGTCATGGGCGCGCTGGCCATCTGCTTGAAGGTGATGATCAGGGCCAGGACCAGGCCCACGAGCATGCCCACGATCATGGCGCCGAAGACGGCGCCGGTGGATCCCGCCGCGACCTGCGACTGCGCCCAGACGGCGGTGATGACGCCGACGAGCAGCGTCGCGCCGAGGCTGGCCCCGGTCTTCATGACGACGTCGTCGACGGTCATCGGCCGGTCGGCCGACCCGGAGGGCGCCTGCGGCGGGCCGTGCCCGGGCTGGCCGCCCAGTGGCTGGTTGACGCCCGCGTACGGGGCGCCCGCCGCACCCTGGGGCAGGTTGCGGAAGGCAGGGTTGCTGGAAGTTCGCACCTGATCCTCCTGGATCTTCTGGCACTTGCGTCGGGACAACGACCGGGCGCGCCGGTCGGTTCCCGGTTGTCGGTAAACGCGACTTTACCCGTACCCCGTGCGAGTCCACGTGCGCCGATCGTGACCCGGAACAGGTCGGGCCGGGGCACCGACGTCCACCACCTGGCCGATTGCCCTGGTCATGTTTTCACGAGACCCTCACCAGGCGTACCCCCGCACCGCCCGGCGGGACGGTGATGTGACTTGCGTCGCACCGGGCGTAAGACGGGAAGAATACTGGGGAAAGGGGTAGTCCGTGGCGCGAAGACGCCTGCTCACCACTGTACGCGGACCGGGCGGATCGCTGCTGGCGACGCTCGCCCTGACGGCACTGGCACTGGCGACGCTGTCCGTCATGGCCGTCCCACCGTCGGCCACGGCCGAGGTGCGGGAGGGAGTCGGCCACGAGACCACCCCGGGCCAGTCGTGGGGCGGACGCGACCGCTCCGCCGAACACGACTGGCTGGGCTCCTACGAGGTCGGTGGGGAGCAGGTTTTCTGTGTCTCGTTCGCCCTGAAGGCGCCGGACACCGACGAGGCGTACGAACCCGGCGACGAACTGCTCGACAAGTGGGGCGAGCCGCTCGAACCGGACGTCGCCGCGAACATCTCCTACCTGCTGCTGCGCTACGGCGACACGCAGGACCCCGACGAGGCCGCCGCACTGGCACACCTGCTGCACTCCTTCACCGCCGCGCCGCGGAACCCCGACGATCTCGACCCGGACAGGCCGTTCACCGAGATCGCCTACGACGTCGAGGCACATCTCGCCGCCCTGCCGGACGGTGCCCGGGCCGCGGTCGACCGGATGCGGGACGAGGCGGAGACCTACCGTGGCCCGTGGGAGGTGGAGCTCACCACACCCGAGGGCGACCAGACCATCGGTACCTCCGCGGAGTGGTCGGTGCGGATCACCAACGCCGCGGGCACCGGCGTCCCCGACGTGGACGTCGCCCTGGACCTCACCGACCTCGAACCCGGGGACGGGGACGCCTCCGGGGCGGCGACCGTGACGACCGGTGAGGACGGCGCCGCGGCGGTCACCCTGACCCCGACCGGGGAGGAACCGACGGTGCGGGTGACGCTGGCCGCCCCGGCCGAACGGCCCTACGTCCGGGAACCGGTCACCACCGACACCCAGCGGGTCGTGTCCACGGGCGGTGAGCAGGAGCTGACGGCCGAGGCCGGGACGACGGCCCGCACCGCCCCGGGCGCCGTCCGGGTGGCCAAGGTGGACGAGGAGACCGGCGACGGCATCGCCGGAGTGCCGCTGAAGCTCACCGGCGAGGACGGCACCTCCCCCGCCGTCGGCCAGGACGGTGAACCCCTCGTCGGCGAGGACGGCGAACCGATGGTGGTGACCAGCGAGGGCGCCGACGGGACGGTCACCGTCGAGAACCTGCGCACGCCGCAGACCGTGTGCCTGACCGAGGTCCGCCCGCCGAACGGCTACGGTGACGCCTTCGATCCGGAGAACCCGCCGTCCGCCTGCGGAGAGCTCAGCCCGGGCGAGACGATGACGCTCCGGATCGCGAACGTGCCCGACGACGTCCCGGAGACCATCCCCGCGGGGGAGCCCACCCTGACGGTCGAGCGGGCCGCGACCACGTCGGGCGCCCCGGTGGGCGCCCTGCTGGGCCTCGGC
>NZ_KB912554.1:0-5540 GCF_000383775.1 Saccharomonospora halophila 8 | reverse complement strand
CGGGGGGACCGGCGGGACGGGGCGTCCGACGGGTCCTCCGGCGAACCGTCCGGCGCGGACCCGTCCTCCGGTCCCGGGCCGGACCCCGCCGAGGAGTCCGAGGGTACCGGCACCGAGGTGGTCGGCAGCGGACAGCCCCCGGGGACCGTGCGGTTGCCGCGGGGTGGCACGGCCGAACTCGTCCGCGAGGAGGTCGGGCCGGACTCCGTCCTCCCCGTGCCGGAGGATCTGAACGAGGCGACGTGGTGGGGCGCCGGGCTGGACGCGCCCAGCGGCGCGAGCGTGTTCGCCGGCCATGTCGACTGGCAGGGCCGGACCGGACCGTTCGCGGAACTGTGGGACGCCCGGATCGGGGAGCGGGTGCGGGTGCTCGACGACGCCGGCACGGAGTGGACCTACGAGATCACCCGGATCTTCACGCTGCACAAGAACGAGCTGCCGGACCGGGCGCACGAACTCTTCGGACAGAGCGGACCGCACCGGCTCGTGCTGGTCACCTGCGGCGGTCGGTGGCTGGGCGGAACGACCGGGTACGCGGAGAACCGGGTCGTGCTCGCCGAACCCCGCTGAACCCGTGCGCGGCACCCGGACGGGCGGGGCCGGTCTCACCCGGTCGGCCTGCCTGACGACGACGACACGCCGCGCGCGGGTACGGTGCCCCCATGGTCTCCGAGCACGACAACCGCCTTCTCCCGCTGAGGCGGGACTTCGGGCAGGCATGGCATGGTTTCGACCGCACCCAGGTGGCCCAGTACCTCGACCACCTGGAGGCGCAGGTACATCAGATCACGGCCGCACGGGACTCCGCCGAGGCGCGGGCGACGGAGTCCGCGCGCGAACTCGAGAACGCCCGCCAGGAGGTCGAATCGCTGCGGGCGCGGGTCGAGGAGCTGAAGAAACCCCCGGAGCGGATCGAGGACCTCGACGAGCGCATGCAGCGCACCGTCGAACTCGCCCAGCACCGCGCGTCCGAGATCATCGAGAGCGCGGAGGCCGCCGCGGAGAAGAACTGGGCCGAGAGCAGCGCGGTGTCGAACACGCTGCACGAGCGGTACAAGAACCTGCTCGAGACACTCGACGGCCACGCCGACGCCCTCAAGCGCGAACACGAGGAGGCACTGGCCGCGACCAAGGCCGAGGTCGAGAAGATGACCACGGACGCCGCCCACCGGCGGGAGGGACTCGACGCGGAGGCGGAGACCAGACGCCGCACGATCGAGGACGAGTTCCAGGAGCGCCTGGCCGAGGAGCGGCGTGCGCACGACGAGCACATCGCCGAGGAGAAGGCCACCAGCCGCCGCGAGGCGGAGGAGCGGCTCACCGAGGCCCGGAACGAGGCCAAACGGCTGGTCGACGAGGCCACCGAGAAGGCACGGGAGCTCGTCGAGTCCGCCACGGCCGAGGCCGACCGACGCACGAGCGAGGCCAACGACGTCGTCAGCCGGTTGACGTCGATCCGGGAGGAGGCACGCGCCCGCCTGCAAGAGGCCGACCGGATGCTCGAACAGGGCGAATCCGCGCTCACCCCGTCCCAGGACGAGGAGTCCACCCTCGCGGAGACACCCGGCAGCACGTCGTGATCCCACCGCGGAGCGCTTCGTGACCCCCCGCGGGTCAGGTGACCTTGCGGGAGTTCTCCAGGTTCTCGGCGAGCCGGTCGAGGGTGCGCGCCTGGGCGACGTAGTCCATCGCGCTGAACTCCCACGGGTACACCTGACCCGCCCGCGCGGCCGGAAGCCGGGCGAAGGTCGGCTGGTCCAGCAGTGCTTTCCGCTCCATCGCGCGGAGCGAGTACAGCACCACATCCGTTTCGTACCCGGTGATGTTCTCCCAGCTGACGGTGCGCCAGTAGTACTCGTCCCCGCCGGGATCGGGATAGGTCAACCCGAGTTCGGTGTAGGCGTGCAGCGCGGGGTCGTCGGCGGCCTTGGCGATGTGCACCCCGTCGCCGGGGTAACCGGCCACCGCCATCACGGTCAGCCCCGCCGAACCCGCCCGGCGCAGACGGTCCCGTGCGGCCTCGTAGTCCGCCCGGGGCCCGGCCAGATCCGCCTCGGTGGCCCCCAGGGCCTTCGCCAGTTCGGTGGTGCGCCCCACCACGGTGGTCGCCGACCCGGCCATCGCGATCGCGACGATCGGAGCGACCGCGGCGACCTTCTCCTGCTGGTCCAGGTTCTCGAAACCGTAGAGCGGCTTCGCCGGGTCCAGCTTCCCCGAACTGTCCACCGGGTAGGCGTGCGTGACGATCAGATCGGGTTCCAGCGCGTAGAGCGCCTCGAGGTCGATGCGGCCGTAGGTGGTGCCGACCTCGGTCACCCGCGCGGTGTCCCGTCCCTCGAAGTTGACGTCGTCGGCGAGCGCCGTGGCGCCGAACGAACCCACGGGCACCAGCCCGTAGTTCCACAGCGAGGCGATCGTGTCGTTCAGTCCGGCGATCCGGCGCGGGCGGCCGGCCAACCGGACGGTCTCGCCGCGGTCGTCGGTGAACGACCACGAGCCCGACCCGGTGCCCGGATCCGCACCGGTTCCCCCTCCGCCCGCCCCGCAGGCGGTGAGCAGACCGGTGGCACCGAGGGCGAGGCCGCCGCCGACGAACGCGCGACGGGACACGTAAGTGACCATGCGGGTGAGGTTAGCCGAACCTTACTTCACCCGGAAGTGTGATGTGGACTGCTCATCGGGCCGACTCGTCCGGCCCGTGTTGGACCGGAACGGTGTCGGGTCATACGGTGCTCACGTCAGGAAGGGGGCCCGAACCGTGGCGGATCGTACCGTGGAGCTGACGGTCGACGCCGAACCCGACCTCGTGCCGGTGATTCGCAACGTCGCGGCCGACCTCGCCATCCGCATGGATCTGCAACTCGACACCATCGCCGACCTGCGGCTGGCCGTGGACGAGGCGTGCGGACTGCTGCTCGCCCGCGCGGCCACGCCCACCACGCTCACCAGCCGGTTCACCTTCGGCGGGGGCACCATCACCGCGTGGACCGAGCTGGCGTGCCGGGAGGGCACCAGCCTGCCGCAGCAGGGCTTCAACTGGCACGTGCTCACCGCGCTGACCCGGTCCGTGCGCGGACTGCGGTCCGAGCGGGCGGGGGTGCCGACGGCCGTGATCGAACTGACCATCGGCGACCCCTGAGGTGTGTGGGTGGCCCCGGCGTCCCGGCCGTCCCGGTGACCGCCGGCCATTCAACCGTCCCGGTGGCCGTCGGCGATTCAGCCGTCCCGGTGGCCCCGGAGGCTCAGCCGTCCCAGTGGCACAGCAGCAGGCACACGTCGTCGTCGTGCTCGGTGGCGCCGAGCATCACCCGCAGCACGTGCTCGGCCCGCGCGTCGAGCCCGGTGGCCTCGCACGAACGGAACGCCTCGACCAGCCGGGACAGACCCGCGTCGAGATCGCTCGTGCGACGCTCGATGAGCCCGTCGGTGAACAGGGCGATCGACGACCCCGGCGTGAGCTTGCGCTCGTGTTCCGGGAAGGTGACCCCGGCGGGCAGGTGGATCCCGAGCATCGGGGCGTGTTCGGCGTCCAGATAGGAGACGCCGCCCCCACACTCCTGCAGCAGCGGTGGCGGGTGCCCCGCGCTGGCCCAGCGCAGCAGGCCGGTCCCCGGCTCGACCTCCGCGGCCACGGCCGTGGCGAACAGCGGGGTGTCCAGGCCACGCAGCAGCTCGTGCACGAGACGCAACGACTGCGCCGGGCCGTGTCCCTCCAGTGCGTAGGCCCGCAGGGCGTTCTGCAGCTGCCCCATCACGACGGCCGCATCCACCCCGTGTCCGGTGACGTCGCCGACCGAGAGCACGACCGTGCCGTCCGGCCGGGTGACCGCGTCGTACCAGTCCCCACCCACGTGGACACCGCGGGTCGCCGACCGGTAGCGCGCGACGAGGCCGAGATCCTCCGAGGGAGCGAGTGTGGGCAGCATCGCCCGTTGCAGCCGTTCGGCCAGCTCGTGTTCCCGCTCGTACTCGTTCGCGTTGCGCAGTCCCACCGCGGCGCGGTTCGCGATCCCGCCCGCGAGGGCCACGTCGTCCTCGGTGAACTCCCCGGTGGGCCGGTGGAGGTCGAACACGCCGAGGGTGTGCGGACCGGCGGTGAGTGGGACACTGACCCGGTGCGGACCGTCCCGCACCGGGTCCCGCGTCCGGACGGCGCTGCGGGTGGTCTCGTCGGCCTCCCGGCCGGGCTCGGCGGGACACGACAGGCCACCCTCGCTCACCGTCCACACCGTGACGTGTTCGGCGAACCCGTCGGCGGTGACCAGCGCGGCGACCTCGTCCAGCAGGTGCACCCTGTCCAGCGAGGTGGCCGAGGCCCGGCTGATCTCGTCCAGGAAGGACGTGCGCTGCCGCTGCCGGTCGATCTCGGCGTGCAGGGCGAGCAGGCCGGCGTTCGTCTGCTCCAGCTCCGACTGGTGCCAGCGCAGGTCCTGCTCGCGCTCGGAGACCACGTCGGCCAGCGCGCGCAGCGCCGCCCCCGCGGAGGCGTCCGTGTCCGCGCCCTCGCCGCCGAGCGCGGCGGACACCCGTCGCCACACCTCGTCGGAGAGCTCCCGGTCCCCCAGTAACCCGCGCAGTCTCGCGCGCAGGTCGTCAGTCACCCGACCTCACCTCCGCCCACGACGACCACACAGGAGTCGTCGCGCTGTCGTCCGTACCGACCCAGCAACCACCCGGCCACCGTGGCCGGGTCGTGCGTGAGGAGCGCCGCGAACTCCTCCGCTCGCCACCGTCGCGTCACCCCGTCCGTGTGCATCACCAACCGGCTCCGACCGCCCCACGGCCGGACGACGGGAGCCGCCCGCCCGCCACTGCGTTGTCTGCGCCCGACGATGCCCGGCGTCGACACCAGCGTTTCGTGCGTACCGTCGCCCGGGAACAGCCGCGCCGCGGAGTTCCCGACGGCACTGAAGGTCAGTGTCGACCGCGCAGGGTGAAACTGTGCTATGGCCACCGTGGCGCCGCGACGGACGGTCGTGTCGGCGTCCATCGCCGCGATGAGCTGCCCGGGCGGGGCGCTCGGGTTCGCGGCGACGTGGGCGGTCACCGCCGCACTCGCGCTCGCGGCCTCGGGACCGTGTCCGAGTCCGTCGCTCAGTGCCACCGTCGTCACGCCACGTTCGTGGGCCGCGACCCAGTTGTCCCCGCACTCGGTCTCCCCCGCGGCGGCGGCCAGTGCGGCTCCCACCTCGACGCCGAGGTGGGGTGGCTTCACCAGCGTCCAACGCGCGAGCACCGTCGTTCCTTCCCCGGGGCGGGAGTGGATGTCCACGAAGTCGGCCATCCTGCGCACACCGCCGAGGCCGAGCCCGAGGGTGCCGGTGGTGGAGTGCCCGTCCCGCACGCTGTCCGGGACGTCCGCGATCCCCGGCCCGAGGTCGGTGGCCACCACGTCCAGCCCGTCCGGCCGGGGAACCACCATCAGCAGGCCGCCCGTGGCGTACTTGACGAGGTTGGTGGCGAGCTCGGAGGTCGCGAGGACGACCCGCTGCACCGTGCGCTCGGCCAGGCCCGCCTCGCGCGCCGCACGGCCCGCCGCC
>NZ_KB912553.1:3250-6164 GCF_000383775.1 Saccharomonospora halophila 8 | reverse complement strand
TCCCGCCGCGGACGACGGGCAGCCCCGGCCGGGAGGTGCGCACGGCCGCCGCCTCCACGGCCAGGGCCGTGACGAGCACACCCCGCTCACCCGTCGTGCGCACGGCCGGTCACCTCCAGGTAGCGCCCGAGCGCGGTCAGCGGGAACACGATCCGGTAGAGGTGGTAGCTGATGTAGAAGTCGCCGGGGAAGCCGGTGCCGGTGTACTGCGGTTCGTCCCAGCCACCGTCGGGGCGTTGGTTCCGGACGAGCCAGGCGACCCCGCGGCGGGTCACCGGGCCGTACTCCCCCGCCGCGAGCAACGCGAGCAGCGCCCACGCCGTCTGGGAGGGGGTGGAGGTCCCCCGCCCGACCCAGGCCGCATCCACATAGGACCGCAGATCCTCGCCCCAGCCGCCGTCCGGATTCTGGTGCGCGGTCAGCCAGTGCACGGCGCCCCGGACGGCGTCGTGGTCGCGCGGGATCCCGCACGCGACGAGCGCGGGAACGACGGCACCGGTGCCGTACAGGTGGTTGGCGCCCCACCGGCCGAACCAGGAGCCGTCCGCCTCCCGGTGGTCGAGCAGCCACCGCACGCCCCGGCGTGCCGCGGCGCACTCGGCCAGCCCCCGGGCGGCCAGCATCTCCACCACGTGCGCGGTGACGTCGGCCGAGGGCGGGTCGATCACCGCGCCGAAGTCGCAGAACGGCAGCTTCTCGCACAGTGTCCGCGTGTTGTCGGCGTCGAACGCGCCCCATCCGCCGTCGGCCGAGCGCATCCCGACCACCCACTCCGTGGCACGGTCGACGGTCCGGCGCACGCGTTCCGGCTCCGGATGCCGCACCCGGCGCAGGCCCAGCACCACCTCGGCGGTGTCGTCGATGTCCGGGTAGTGGTCGTTGGCGAACTCGAACGCCCAGCCGGACGGGGCCACGTCCGGCCTGCGGACCTGCCAGTCACCGCCCACCCGGATCTCCTCGTCGAGCAGCCAGTCCGCCGCGCGAACCAGGGCGGGATCGTCGGTGGGGGTGCCGGAGTCGAGCAGCGCGGTCACGGCCAGCGCGGTGTCCCACACCGGCGACTGGCAGGCCTCCAGCCTGCGGACGGGGCCGTCGTCGGTGTCCTCGCGGACCGTGAAGGCCTCCAGGCCGTCGAGCGCCTTGGCGAGCACCGGGTGCTCCACCGGGTAACCGCGCAGGTGCAGCGCGAGGATCGAGTACACCCACGGGGGCTGGATCCCGCCCCAGCCGCCGTCGGCCTCCTGCCGCCGCAGGATCCACTGTTCCGCCCGGGACAGCGCGTAGCCACGCAGCGGCTTCACCGGCGACCGTTCCAGCCGGTGGAGCACGCCGTCGAGCCCGTGGAACAGGCCCGCCCAGCTGAGCGGGGAGTCCGCCTCCCGTGCGGGCACCCCGGTGCGCAGTTCCCGGACGTCCACCCCGAGTTCCCGCTGGGGGCGGGCCGCGCACACGATCGTCAACGGCACCACCGTCTGCCGCGCCCAGCAGGCCCAGTCGTAGACGTTGAGGGGGAACCAGTCGGGCAGCAGCATCAGCTCCGGGGGCAGCACGGGCAACTCGTCCCAGGACCACTGCCCGAACAGTGCCAGCCAGATCCGGGTGAACACCCGGGTCGCCTCGATGCCGCCACTGTCCCGAATGTACTCCCGGGCGCGTCGCAGATGCGCGGCGTCGACCGGATCACCCGCCAGCCGCAACGCGGTGTAGGCCTCCACGGTGGTGGACAGGTCGGCGGGACCGTCGGGGAAGGTCGCCCACGTGCCGTCCGGCCGTTGCCGGGACCGGATCCCGCGGGCGGTCCGCTCGGTGAGGGTGCGGTCGTCGATGCCGAGGAACCGCCGCAGCAGCAGGTCCTCGGCCTCCATCGTGACGTTCGTGGCGAGCTCGCCCTTCCACCAGCCCTGTTCGTGCTGGGCGGCGAGCAGGTGGTCACGGGCACGGTCGACGGCCCCGGCCACCTCCGCACCCACGGCGACACCGGCGGGATCGACACCGACCGTGTCCGTCGGGTGTGCGCCGTCGGCACCGTCGGCAGCGTCGGGGTGGTCGGGTCCGGCGGTGCCGCCGGGGCGGGTGGCCCGGTCGACGCGGGCGCTCGGGCGGTCGGGCAGGACATCGGTCATCGGTCACGCTCCACGACGAACTGGGTGAGTCCGGACAGAGCCGCGTGGATCGCCGGGGGGACGTCGACCCGGTCCAGACACGACCGGGCGTGTTCGAGGTAGCGGTGCGCGCGCCGCCGCGTCCAGTCGACCGCCCCGGTCCGCTCGATCAGCGCGGCCATCGTGCGCAGGTCGTCCTCGGTCGGGGCACGGTCCTCGCGGTACCCGCGGGCGAGTGCGGCACCGTCGGCGGTGCCGGACTCCAGGGCCACGACGACGGGCACGGTCTTCTTGCGGGCACGTAGATCGGCCAGGACCGGTTTGCCGGTCACCTCAGGGGTGCCCCGGATGCCGAGCAGGTCGTCGATGAGCTGATACGCCATCCCCAGGTCGCGCCCGAACTCGGCCAGCGCCCGCACCGACCCGTCGGGGGCACCGCCGAGCACCGCCCCGAGGGCGGTGGCGCACCGCATGAGCGAGGCCGTTTTCCCGTCCGCCATCCGCAGGTACTCGTCCACGCCGACCTCGGTGCGGCGTTCGAACGCGATGTCGGCACTCTGCCCCGCGATCAGTCGCCGTACCGCGGTGGTCAGCTCGCCCGTCGCGGCCGGGTCGCCGGCCTCCTCCAGCACCTCGACGGCGAGGGTGAGCAGGGCGTCCCCCGCGAGGATGGCGGTGGGGGTGCCGAACAGCCGCCACACCGTCGGGCGGTGTCTGCGCTCGGTGTCCCCGTCCATCACGTCGTCGTGCAGCAGGGAGAAATTGTGCACCAGCTCCACGGCCACCGCGCCGGGGAGCGCCGCCTCGGGACG
>NZ_KB912553.1:0-3150 GCF_000383775.1 Saccharomonospora halophila 8 | reverse complement strand
CGGGGTCGTCCGGCTCGGGCGACAGCGTGCGCCGGACCGAGCGCCCCACCGCCCGCAGCGCCAGCTCCAGGTTCATCCCGGCGGCCCCGCACGCGATGGTGCGGTCCCGGCCCGTGGGGTCGTGGAACGGCAGCACCACGTCGGTGCGCTCGCTCAGCTCCACCCGGTCGGGCAGCACACGCAGCGTCCAGGGCTGGGTGTTGAGCACGGACGGCGCCGACGCGAGAGCCTCGCCGAACAGCTCGGTCTCCCAGCCGGCCGGTGCGTCGACCTCGGTCATACGGCATCCGTGGCGTGCGCGCGGGGCCCGTCCGCGGTGCGGTCGGCGTGCGGCTGCCCGGAGAGCATGATGTGGGTGGCCAAGCGCGCCGCCCGATCGACGGCGCTGTCGACCGCCCGCTCGTCGGTGGCCGATTCGAATCCGCGCAGCAGCGCACCGAACTCGTCACCCAGCCTGCGCACCGCCAGACCGATCATCCTGGGATCGGGCCCCCGGTCGTCCGCGGCGGTGTCCGGACGCAGGGCGGCGATGACCACCGCCGCCAGCTGCTGGGCCACCAGCTCGGCCGGGTCCCGGGTGTGGCTCGTCGACATGGTCCCTCCCCCCGACGGTGTCCCCTGCGAGGTCACCGGCACGGTCCGGGCCCGGACCGACCGGACCGGGTTCCGGCCCCGACCCGTCCGGCGGTCACCCGTGTCGGTGCCGTGCGGCTTCCGGGGTGATTACCCGATGGTGGCGGGACACAACCCGAACCGGGGACCTGTCTCCGTCGGTCACCGGCCGGATCCCGGGCGTGTGCCCTCCGCAGGCCACGGTCCCTACTCGACCAGGTGGGCGGGCTGGTGTGTCACCGACTCGATGTCCTCCGCGGTCGCCTCGATCAACTGGTGCGACAGGTCGGCCAGTGCACGCGCGACCGCGAGTTCGTCCCCGATCTCGGGGACATCGGTGTCCCGCGGATTGCGCCGGGCCACGCCCATGCCCCGCCTGGTCGACCCGGAATCGGTTCGCAGTGTCGCCTCGGCCCGGGTACGGTCGTCGTGTTCGTCGACGGCGATCTCCATCGTCCACTTCGCCTGGTGTTCCACGGTCTGCCCCCGTCCTCTCCACATGGGCGGCGCCGAACGGGCGCGCCCTCAGCCCAGTCAAGGATCCCCGCCCCGGCCGGGACAAGAGCACTTCGTCCCGGGCACGACGCCGAGCGCCTCTCCCGTGTCGGGACGGGCCGGGCCCGGCTACGGTGACGGACACCAGCACCCCACCGAGGATGGGAGCGAACACCGTGACCGACCACTCCACCGTCACCGCGACCGGCGCGCTGGCCACCGAACTGCTCGACGAGGCGCGGGCTGCCCACTCCCACCGGACGGCCCGCACACTGGTGTCCGGCACCACGCTGCGCAGCACCCTGATCGCGATGACCGCCGAGACGGAACTGGCCGAGCACGACTCCCCGAGCGCGGGCACGCTGCACGTGCTCTCGGGCACGGTGCTGCTGCGCACGCCGAGCAGGCAGTGGCAGGTCTCCGACGGTGACCTCGCCACCCTCCCACCGGAACGGCACTCCGTGCACGCCGTCACCGACGCGGCGATGCTGCTGACGGTGGCACTGCACTGACGCCGCGGACGCGCCACGCCCTCAACCGACCGGGCCGCGGTGTCGAACCCGGCGTGTACCCGCAGGCCCGACACCGGGCGGCCGGGCTCAGCCGTCGCCGTCCCCGCCCGTACCGTCCCCACGCCCGGGGGCGGGGTCGTCGTCGCGTTCACTGCCGACCTCGTCGAGGTCCCGCACGAAATCGACACCGCGCCAGAAGCCGTCCCGCACCGCGAACTTGGCCTGCTCGTCGGACCAGGTGTCCACACCCCGGCGTTCCGCGGTCCGGAGCAGGTCCCGGTCGATGGCGGCGGCGATGCGCGGACGGTCCGGCGCGATCTCGTCGTACTCCTCCGGCAGGGCCCGGCGGCACCAGCGTGTGCCGTACTCGCGGCCCACCTCGAACGGGTCGGCGGCGTGCCGTGGTGCCGTCAGGCCCGTTCCGGGCGCCCGGGGAGCGGCGCCGCGCACGGACGCCACGGTGACCGGGGACGGCGGAACGGGACCGCTCCCGCCGTTGACACTCCCGGCATCCGTGGTTCCCGGCACGCCTTCCCCGTCGCCGTCCCCGGCCGCGTCCTCCGCCACGGTTCCGCCGGCTCCGCTCGTCCCCGGGTCGCTCGTCCGCTGGGTGGTGTCCACCCGGTCCGGCTCCTCGTCCGCAGCCCCCCGCTCCGTGTGGTCGTCCGGGACCGCCGGAGCCGTGTCGCCCTGGCTCCCCGGAGCCGGGTCGTCCGTCACCGGGGCCGAATCGTCGGTGTCCACCGGGGTCTCCCGGACCGGGTCCCCCGTGCCCGGGGGCCGGGGCAGCACCGACACCGCGGCGTAGGGCTCCCGACCGACGGTGAAGTGGTCGTCGATCCAGGCGCGCTCCAGCACGGTGCGCCGGTCGGCGGTGGCGACCAGCTCGGGGGACTGATTCGTGGACGAGCTCGACGTCGGAACGGCCCACAGATGCACCCGGACCCCGTATTCCTGGGCCTTCTCCACGGGCACACACAGGTCCTCGTCGCCGGTCACGAGGATCACGTCGGCCACCGCCCGGTGCCGCGCCAGTGTCACCAGGTCGGCGTGCAGCTCGGCGTCGACCCCCTTCTGCTGCGGCGGCCCCTCGCCGCGGACGACGAGGTTGCCCAGGCGCACCTTCACATCCCGCAACCCGCGCAGCGCGCGGTGCTCGGACGTGGGCTGTCGCTGGAACGCCGCGTCGTACCAGTAGATCCGCAACACCGGCAGCCCGGTCTCCCCCTCCGCGCGGACCCGGATCGCCTCGATCAACGCGGAGTACTCGGGGCGCAACCGGCTGCGGTCGCTCCGGCGCCCGGTGAGCAGCGTGTACGCTCCGCCCAGCAGGTATCCCGCATCGACCAGCACGGCGCATCGGTCCACGGTGTTCCCTTCCGTCCACCACCCCCGACGGTGTCGGCGGCGCGGTGGCTTGTCGGCGTCCGGTCGAGACACTACCGGCCGGTCGCGGCGTCGACACGACCCGGAGGGCAGCGGGGCCGACACCGCCCGGAGCGCGGCGGCGAGGACACCGCCCGGAGGGCGG
>NZ_KB912552.1:5680-13283 GCF_000383775.1 Saccharomonospora halophila 8 | reverse complement strand
CGGGTGGCGCTCGCGGGGGATGCCCGCGGTGGTCCGGCCGAGCAGCCGCCGCGCGTCGCGGCCCCGGTCGAACTCCGCTGGTTCCGTCGTCGTCATCCGTCGTGTCCTCCCGGCCGTCCCGGCCGCGGCTGCCTGCCCGTTCCGCACGCTCATCGTGCACCAGTGCCGGACACCGTCCACACCGGCGGTGGCGTCCACATCGTCATGTCGACTTGTCGCCCCGCATTCCGCCGAGGATCCCACATCCGGTCGCGTGACGATCGACACATCGGGTGAGTGAGTGGACTCACATGGTGTTTCTCCGGGTGCGAGATGGGTCACCTTGCCCGTGATCGGCGCAGTACCAATAGACTCCGCCGGAACACACCGTTAGTGGTGTAGATCCCAATGTCGGCTGCAGCACAGTGGACACGCACCGCTGGCGGCGTCGACGACAGGCGACGTTTCAGGAGGACGAATGTCCCGGCACATTCTCGCGGAGAGTACGGCGGAACTCTCCGGGAGTGACTACGGCATCGTGGCCGTGGTCGCCGTGATCGCCCTTGCCGCGGTGGTCATCGGTGTTCTCCTGCTCAAGGAGGTCCTGGCCGCGGGGCAGGGCACCGAGAAGATGCAGGAGATCGCCCGGGCCGTGCAGGAAGGTGCGGCCGCCTACCTCAACCGACAACGGAGAACGCTCGCCGTCTTCGGCGTGGTGGTGTTCCTCCTGCTGTTCGCGCTCCCGGCGGATGACTGGGGCGAGCGCATCGGCCGCTCCGTGTTCTTCCTGATCGGCGCGGCCTTCTCGTTCTTCATCGGTTATCTCGGCATGTGGCTGGCCACCAGGGCCAACGTGCGGGTGGCCGCGGCGGCCCGGGAGAACGGCGGCCGGGAGAAGGCGATGCGCCTGGCCTTCCGCACCGGCGGTGTCGTCGGCATGTTCACGGTGGGCCTGGGACTGTTCGGTGCCTCGGTCGTCGTCCTCGTCTACACCGGCCAGGCCCCGAAGGTCCTGGAGGGCTTCGGCTTCGGCGCCGCGCTCATCGCGATGTTCATGCGTGTCGGTGGCGGCATCTTCACCAAGGCCGCCGACGTGGGCGCCGACCTGGTCGGCAAGGTGGAGCAGAACATCCCCGAGGACGACCCGCGCAACGCGGCCACGATCGCGGACAACGTCGGCGACAACGTCGGTGACTGCGCGGGGATGGCCGCCGACCTGTTCGAGTCCTACGCGGTCACGCTGGTGGCCGCGCTGATCCTGGGCAGCGCCGCCTTCGGTGCGGCCGGGGACGGGCTGGTCTTCCCACTGATCATCCCGGCCATCGGTGTGATCACCGCCGTCATCGGCATCTACATCACCCGGGCCCGTGCGGGCGAGGGCGGACTGACCACGATCAACCGGTCGTTCTACATCTCCGCCGCCATCTCGGCGGTGCTCTCGGCGATCGCGGCGTTCACGCTGCTTCCCGGCTCGTTCGCCGCCCCCGACGCGGGCGGCAGCCCGGCGGTCGTCGCGACGTTCTCGGTGATCATCGGCATCGCGCTCGCCGGGGTCATCCTCTGGCTGACCGGCTACTACACCGGCACGGAGAACAAGCCTGTCCGCGACGTCGGCAAGACCTCGGAGACGGGGCCGGCCACGGTGATCCTGTCCGGCATCTCGGTCGGCTTCGAGTCGGCGGTGTTCACCGCGCTCGTCGTCGGGGCCGCCGTGTTCGGCGCCTACCTGCTCGGCGGCGGGGTCGCCCTGTTCGCCGTCGCGCTCGCCGGTACCGGCCTGCTCACCACGGTGGGCGTGATCGTCGCGATGGACACCTTCGGCCCGGTGGCCGACAACGCGCAGGGCATCGCCGAGATGTCCGGCGACCTGACCGACGGTGAGGGCGAGCGGATCCTCACCGAGCTGGACGCCGTCGGCAACACCACCAAGGCGATCACCAAGGGCATCGCGATCTCCACGGCGGTGCTCGCCGCGACCGCGCTGTTCGGCTCCTACTCGGCGGCCATCAACGAGGCGCTGGCCGACACCGGCGCCACGGCCCGGGACCTCGGCGAGTCCTTCGTCAGCTCGATCATCGCGCCGAACACGCTGGTCGGCGTGATCATCGGCGCCGCCGTGGTGTTCCTGTTCTCCGGACTGGCGATCAGCGCGGTGTCCCGTGCGGCGGGCGCCGTCGTCTACGAGGTGCGGCGCCAGTTCCGGGACATCCCCGGGATCATGGACGGCGCCACCCGCCCCGAGTACGGCCGGGTGGTCGACATCGTCACCCGCGACTCGCTGCGGGAACTGGCCACACCCGGCCTGCTCGCGGTGTTCGCCCCGATCGCCGTGGGCTTCGGCCTCGGCACCGGGGCGCTGGCGGGTTACCTCGGCGGGGCGATCGCGACCGGCATGCTGATGGCGGTCTTCCTGGCGAACTCGGGTGGCGCCTGGGACAACTCGAAGAAGCTCGTCGAGGACGGCCACCACGGAGGCAAGAACTCCGAGGCGCACTCCGCCACTGTCATCGGGGACACCGTCGGCGATCCGTTCAAGGACACCGCGGGCCCGGCGATCAACCCGCTGTTGAAGGTCATGAACCTGGTCTCGCTGCTGATCGCGCCGGCGATCGTGTACCTCACCGTCGGTGAGTACGCCTCGCTGGGCGCCAGGCTGGCGATCGCGCTCGTCTCGGTGCTGATCATCGTGGCGGCGATCGTGGTGTCCAAGCGGCGGGCGTCGGTGATGACCGACAACCCGGCGGCACAGGAGTCCGGCGCCAACTCCTGATCCACCGACCGAGCCACCGGGACCGGGCCGGGCGTGGCGGCTTCCCTGCCGTCCGCGCCCGGCCCGTCTCATCCGATCGTGTGATGTCGGGGTCCTGGACGTCGGGGCAGACCTCCGGACCCCGTCAGTACAGTCGGGGAGATCCGTGGTCCGGCCGGTCGCTCGTGAGGAGGTGCGGCGTGCGCCCGCTCGGAGGCAGGTTCGCCCTCGCGGTCGTCGGCGCGGTCGCGGGAGTGCTCGTCGCCGGGTGTGGTGCTCCGGCCGGGGCACCGTCCCCGACGTCGGCTCGACCCTCGGGGGCCGCGGAGTCCTCGGGGTCTTCCGCGCACGGCTCGGCCGCTCGGCCGCCCGGCCCGGTCCCGGATGGCTCGACGGTGAACTGGGTGAACGACTACTGCGGTGCGGTCACCGAGGTGGTGCGGACGGTCTCGGACATGCCGACGATCGATCCGAGCACCGCGGCCAGCGCCGCACGGACGTCGAGCGAGATGCTGCGGGCGGTCGTCGGGGGCCTCGACCGCGCGCTCGACCGCCTCGAATCGCTGGACCGGGCGCCGTCCGAGGGCGCCGAGCGGGTCCGGGAGCGGGTGGTGACGACCTACACCGGTATCCGGGACGCGGCGGCGGGCGTCCGGTCGGAACTCGACGCGGCCGACGGCGTCCGTGCCAGCCGGGACGCGCTCGGCCGGGTCAATGCGCCCCTGGAGGACATCGGGGAGCTCAACCTGCTGGAGGGATTCGACTCGGTGCCGGAACTCAGCCGGGCCGGTGCGCAGGCCCCCGCGTGCCGCGAGCTCACCGAGGGCGGTGCGGCTCCCCGGATCGATGCGCCGGACGCCGAGGGCGGCACCAACAGCGGGCGGTGACCTCGACCACGGGTCGGACGTCGCGGACCCCTGCTCGCGGGCGACGACCGTGCGGACGGTGACTGTGCGGTCGGGGCCCGGTGACGGGGTGCGACGGTTCGGGACACGACGTCACCGCCGACCGGAGCGGGGTGGGGCCGGGCGCACTCCGGGAACAACCACCGCCGTCCGGGTCGTTTTCCCGGGCACGACCGGGGAACACCGGGAGGTCGGGGTCCGGCGGAACAGGTGGACACCATGCGTGTCCAGATGATTACCCAGTGGCCCCGGGCGGCGATCGCCGGGCGTGGCGTGCTAGGTGTGAAAAGGGATCCGGGTGCCGACGGCCGTGGATGTCACCTGCGGTGACGGCCGTGGTCGGCGCACCCCGGCGCGGACGGATCCGTGGCGTGTCGGAGTACCTGAGCGGACGGGGCGTCGTCGCGGCGTGCACACTGGCGGATCGAACAACGAGCAGAGAACGAGCGAGAGAGCGGACGAAGCGTGGCTGGATCGACACGGACGAAACGAACCGTGGCGCGGGAGGACTCCCCGTCCGACGATCGCGCGACGGAGGGCGCGGGCGGCAACGGCCGGCGCCGCCTGGTGATCGTCGAGTCGCCGACCAAGGCCCGCAAGATCGCTCCGTACCTCGGCAGCGGGTACGTCGTCGAGTCGTCCCGCGGGCACGTCCGGGACCTCCCCCGTGGTGCCGCCGACGTCCCCGCCAAGTACAAGGGCCAGCCCTGGGCCCGACTCGGGGTGGACGTCGACAACGGCTTCGAGCCGCTCTACGTGGTCTCGCCGGACAAGAAGTCGACCATCACCGAGCTCAAGGGGTTGCTCGCCGACGTCGACGAGCTCTATCTCGCCACCGACCCCGACCGCGAGGGGGAGGCGATCGCCTGGCACCTGCTCGAAGCGCTGCGGCCGAAGGTCCCGGTGCGGCGCATGGTGTTCCACGAGGTCACCGAGCAGGCCATCCGCGCGGCCGCGGAGAGCACCCGGGAACTCGATTCCGACCTGGTCGACGCGCAGGAGACCCGGCGCATCCTGGACCGGCTGTACGGCTACGAGGTCTCGCCGGTGCTGTGGAAGAAGGTCATGCCGAAGCTCTCGGCCGGCCGGGTGCAGTCGGTGGCCACACGGATCGTCGTGGAGCGCGAGCGTGAGCGGATGCGGTTCACCTCGGCGTCCTACTGGGACATCGCGGCGACGATGGACGCGGGCGACGACGCGTCCCCACGGACCTTCCCGGCCCGGCTGACCACCGTGGACGGTGCGCGGTTGGCCACGGGCCGCGACTTCGGCCCCGACGGGCAGCTCAAGCGGGCTTCGGCCGACGTGCGGGTGCTCGACGAGGCGGAGGCGACCCGGCTCGCCGGGGCGCTGGCCGACCGCGAACTCGCCGTCTCCAACGTCGAGGAGAAGCCCTACACCCGGCGGCCGTACGCGCCGTTCATGACCTCCACCCTGCAGCAGGAGGCGGGCCGCAAACTGCGGTTCTCGTCGGAGCGCACCATGCGCATCGCGCAGCGGCTCTACGAGAACGGCTACATCACCTACATGCGGACGGACTCGACGACGCTGTCCGAGGCGGCGCTGACGGCCGCGCGGAACCAGGCGACCGAGCTGTACGGCGCGGACCACGTCTCGGACAAGCCGAGGCAGTACAACCGCAAGGTGAAGAACGCCCAGGAGGCGCACGAGGCGATCCGCCCGGCGGGTGAGGTGTTCGCGACACCCGGTGCGGTGGCGAATGAGCTGGAGACCGACTCCTTCCGGCTCTACGAGCTGATCTGGCAGCGCACCATCGCCTCCCAGATGGCCGACGCCAAGGGCACCACGATGTCGGTGCGCATCACCGGCACCGCCGCCGACGGTGCGGAGTGCGTGTTCTCCGCCTCCGGTCGCACGATCACCTTCCCCGGGTTTCTGCGGGCCTACGTCGAGTCCGTCGACGCCGAGGCGGGCGGCGAGGCCGACGACAAGCAGAGCAGGCTGCCGCACCTGTCGACCGGCCTGCCGATGACGGCGACGGCGCTGAACCCCGATGCGCACGCCACGTCGCCTCCCGCCCGTTACAGCGAACCGGCCCTGGTGAGCAAGCTCGAAGAGCTGGGTATCGGCAGGCCGTCGACCTACGCCTCGATCATCAACACGATCCAGGACCGCGGCTACGTGTGGAAGAAGGGCTCCGCGCTGGTGCCGTCCTGGGTGGCGTTCTCCGTGGTGGGGCTGCTGGAGCGGCACTTCGAGCGGCTCGTGGACTACGACTTCACCGCCGCGATGGAGGACGAGCTCGACCGGATCGCCTCTGGGGACGAACAGCGCACCGACTGGCTCTCCCGGTTCTACTTCGGTGGTGACCTGGGCGCGGACGGTTCGATCGGCCGGCTCGGCGGACTGAAGAAGCTCGTCGGCTCGGGGGTCGAGGACATCGACGCCCGCGAGATCAACTCGATCCCGATGTTCACCGACGACGAGGGCCGCCTGGTGGTCGTCCGGGTCGGCCGGTACGGCCCGTACCTGGAACGCCCGGACGGCGAGGGCGGCTCGCAGCGGGCGAACCTGCCCGACGACCTGCCGCCGGACGAGTTGACCGTCGAGGTGGCCGAGAAGCTGTTCGCCACTCCCCAGGAGGGCCGGACGCTGGGCACCGATCCGGAGACGGGGCACGAGATCGTGGCCAAGGAGGGCCGGTTCGGACCGTACGTCACCGAGGTGCTGCCCGAGCCGGAGGAACCGGCCGACGGGAAGAAGACGGCGAAGGCGAAGAAGCCGAAGCCCCGCACCGCGTCCCTGTTCAAGTCCATGTCGATCGAGTCGATGACCCTCGACGACGCGCTGAATCTGTTGTCCCTGCCCCGCGTGGTGGGCACCGACCCGGAGAGCGGGGAGGAGATCACCGCGCAGAACGGCCGGTACGGGCCGTACCTGAAGAAGGGCACGGATTCGCGTTCGCTCAACAGCGAGGAGCAGATCTTCGAGATCACGATGGACGAGGCGCTCAAGCTGTACGCCGAGCCGAAGCGCCGGGGCAGGCAGGCCGCGCCGAAACCGCCGCTCAGGGAGATGGGCGAGGACCCGGAGTCCGGCAAGCCGATGACGGTCAAGGACGGCCGGTTCGGGCCGTACGTGACCGACGGTGAGTACAACGCCTCCCTGCGCCGCTCGGACAGTGTCGAGGACCTGACCCGGGAACGGGCCGCGGAGCTGCTCGCCGAGAAGCGGGCCAAGGGGCCCGCCCCGAAGAAGGGCACGAAGAAGAAGTCGACGACCGCGTCGTCGGAGACGTCCTCGTCTACCAAGTCGACGGCCTCCAAGGCGACCGCCTCCAAGTCGACCGCCTCGAAGTCGACAGGGTCCAAGTCGACAGGGTCCAAGTCGACAGGGTCCAAGTCGAC
Organism: Saccharomonospora halophila 8; assembly: GCF_000383775.1. Classification (GTDB taxonomy): domain Bacteria; phylum Actinomycetota; class Actinomycetes; order Mycobacteriales; family Pseudonocardiaceae; genus Saccharomonospora; species Saccharomonospora halophila. The sequence continues at coordinate 6,282 of NZ_KB912552.1, read as the reverse complement.
AGGGTCCAAGTCGACGGGGTCCAAGTCGACGGGGTCCAAGTCGGCCGGCTCGAAGAGCACGGCGTCGAAGTCGACGACCTCAAAGTCGACGACCTCGAAGTCGACGACCGCGAAGTCCACGGGCTCCGGGGCCGCGTCGTCCCGATCCGCGGCGACCTCCCGTGCCGGGTCGACCGGATCCGGGGACTGACCCGCGTCCACCCCGTTGATCGCGATCAGTGACGACGACGGTGCACCGATGACGGATGGCGTGTGCCGGGACGGTCGCTACGCTGGGATGCACCGACCGTGACCGGTTGAGACCGCATCCGGTGGTGCGACCGCGTGAGACGGGACAGACGCGCGAGGAGGACGTGTGGTGGACGCGGACGGTACGCAGGCCCCCGAACCGTCGCGGTCGATCACCGACCCGGCCCCCGGTCCCGCCTCCCGGCAGGACGCGGCGGTGTCCGGGTTCGGCGACGCGGAGATCGCGCGACCGGTGAAGCCCGATCCGGACACGGTGCGCAGGTTGGTGCACGCAGCGCTCGCCGCGGAAGGTGGGGACGATGCCCCGGCCCCGCGCGTCGGCGGTGCGGGCCAGTCGGAGGGACGCGCCACGG
>NZ_KB912552.1:2064-5580 GCF_000383775.1 Saccharomonospora halophila 8 | reverse complement strand
GCACGTCGGCGGGCGGGGCCGCCGGGGGGCCGCACTCGACGCCGCCCTCGGGGGCGAACGCCGTGGCCTTCTGTTCCCCGAGCGAGACCTGTGCCAGCGACGCCGGGAGCCGTTCGGCCTGCTCCGGCGGCAACGTCTCGCGCAGCCGGTCGGTCGGCAGGACCCGCAGGTCGAGCATGCGGGCGGCCGCCGAGACGTGGTGGCCGGTGAACGGCTCGGTCACCCTGCCCGCGCGTTCGTCCAGCTCCGCCACGCTCACCCGCAGCACCCCGAGGTCGAGCACGTGTTCGGAGGCGCGCTCGGTCAGCTTCGTCAGCCCGCCGCCCACGAGTTCGGCGACCCCGCCGAGAACCGGGGCGTCCCGGACCTGCTCGAACCCGGGCAGCTCCGTCAGGCCGGGCAGCGGGATCCCGAGGGGAATGTCCCGGGTCGGATTCGCCGCGTCCAGCTCGAACAGCGTCTCCCCGTCGCGCTCGAAGGCCAGCACCGGGGCCGTGTACTCGACGGTGGACGTCCCGGGGTCGCCGGTGGAGACCACCCGCAGGGTGGGCTGGTCGACCACCCGCACCGTGAAGCCGAGCGGGGTTCCCTTCAAAATCTCCAGCCGCGCCGCCCGCATCGTGGAGATCGATTCGACCGCCTTGCGGTCGCTGCCCGGGATGTCGGTCAGCCGCACGACCGACCGGGTGGACAGCGTCTGCGGTGCGCTGACCAGCGATCCGGTGCCGTCGGTGTCGTTCCCGCCGCCGGACAGCAGGCCGCCGAGGTGGGCGAGCGGCCCGGGCAGGTCGGACAGCGCCGCACGCGCCCGGTCCCCGTCGTCCCGCCCGCTGTCACCGCCGGGAACGTCGCCGCCGGGAACGTCGCCGCCGGGAACGTCGCCGTTGGGAACGTCGCCGTCGGGAACCCCGTCACCGCCGAGGGTGCCGGTGTCGCCCCCGTCGTCCGCTCCGGACAGTCGGTGGGTGTCCGGCATGGTGGGGATCGCGTCGACCAGGGACAGGTGGGCGGCGGAGGTGGAGGAGTCGGCGATGGTGCCGACACACGGACCCGTGGTGGGGCTCCAGCGGGCGTGGGCACGGCCGTTCAGTCCGCTGATCCCGACGAGCGGGTTGTCCGGTGCCTCGAAACCGGTGGTGACCGGCTCCTCGTTGTCCGGCAACGCCGTCTGCGTGACCGCCCCGGGCACGGTCGGTGCGTGGCCGCCCACGGCGAGCCCGAACGGCGAGGCCTCGGCGACCGCCCGTTCGTAGGTGAGGTACGACTCCGAGTTCGCCTCGGCCCGGGACAGTCCGAACCCTCCCTCCAGTGCGGACTGCTCGGGCAGGGACTCCTCGACGCCCGGCATGGAGGCCTCGGCGGGAACGGCCTCCGGTGCCAGGCGGAGCATGCCCAGTGCCGTGCCCGCCTTCCCGATCGCCCTGCCCTCGGGTGTCGGGGGGTCGGAGAACGGGGGCTGGCCCTCCTCCACCGGCTCGGGTTCGGGGGTCGTCGGCACGGTCTGGCCCACGGCGGGAGCGGCGGACAGGACGAGTATCGCGACGGTGACGGGCGCGGCCAGCGCTCGGGGCGGGCGTCGGCGCATACGGAGGTCCTCCCAGTGGCGTGGTCACCCGGCGGCCGGGGGCGACACCGATGTCGTCCTCCCGCCAACGAGGCGGGGGCCCCACCGGTGACGGGAAGGGGACCGCTACACTTGTGCGCAGCCGGGCACGGCCCGCGCCGCCTTAGCTCAGACGGCCAGAGCGGCTCACTCGTAATGAGCAGGTCAGGGGTTCGAATCCCCTAGGCGGCTCCCAAGGAAGGGCTCCCCGCCGTGCGGGGGGCCCTTCTTCTCGTCCGCCCCCTCCGCGCCGGTGCGCGGACCGGACGTGAACGCTGGTTAAGGTGTGCGCATGCCGATGTTCGCCTTCGAGGGCACCCGCCCCACCGTGCACCCCGACGCCTGGATCGCGCCCACCGCGACGCTGATCGGGGACGTCGTCGTCGAGAAGAACGCCTCCGTCTGGTACGGCGCCGTGCTGCGCGGTGATTTCGGCCGGATCGTCGTGCGGGAGGGCGCCAACGTCCAGGACAACTCGGTGCTGCACGTCAACGACGGGGCCTGCGAGGTGGGCCCCGACGCCACGATCGGCCACTCGTGCATCGTGCACGACTGCACGATCGGGGAGCAGGCCCTCGTGGGCAACGCGGCCACCGTGCTGGACAAGGCCGTGATCGGTGCCCGCACCCTGGTCGCGGCGGGTGCCACCGTCACCCCGGGCACCGAGGTGCCGGAGGAGGTCATCGCCATGGGCAGCCCGGCGAAGAAGTTCGTGCCGCTGACCGACTCCGCCCGGGTGTGGATCGAGCACAACGCCGAGGTCTACCGGGAGCTGGCCCGGCGCCACGCGCAGGGTGTCGAACCCGTGTGACCACCTGGTACGACCCCGCACGCGCGAACGGCGCCTCCCCGCGCGTGTGCGGGGAGGCGCCGTCCGTCCGTGGCGACGGGCGTGCCGCGGTCCCGTCGGTCCGTCGGCCCTCGCCCGGTCGGCCCGGTCAGTCCTGGTCGGTCACCTCGCGGCCCCGGATCTCCTCCCGGTGCGCCGCCTCGCGGTCGTAGGACTCCTGGATCTCCTTCTCGGCCTCGATACGGCTGGCCCAGGTGGAGCCCTCCACACTCTTGGCCGGCTCCAGGTCCTTGTACACCTGGAAGAAGTGCTCGATCTCGAGCTTGTGGAACTCGTTGAGGTGGTGGATGTCCCGCAGGTGCTCCATCCGCGGGTCGTCCGACGGCACTGCGATGATCTTGTCGTCCGGGCCCTTCTCGTCGGTCATGCGGAACATGCCGATCGCCCTGCTCCGGATGAGGCAGCCGGGGAACGTCGGTTCCTGCACGAGCACGAGAACGTCGAGCGGGTCGCCGTCCTGGCCCAGCGTGTTGTCGATGAACCCGTAGTCGGCCGGATACTGGGTGGCCGTGAACAGGGTGCGGTCGAGCTTGATGCGCCCCGTCTCGTGGTCCATCTCGTACTTGTTGCGCTCCCCCTTGGGGATCTCGATCGTGACGTCGAACTCCACGCCGTCCTCGCTGCCTCGTCTCTCGGCGCCGCTTGCGGGCGGCTCACACTGCGTCTGACCTTCCTTCACTAGTGTGGACCAGGCAATCGGCCGGCAGGGCAGACGCGGTCGGGAAATGTGACGTCTGCCCCGTTGAACGGCGAGGAGGGTCTGTGGCAGGCGACACGGGCGCCGACCCCGGCGCGGCCGGTGGTGACCGGGGCGGCGGAACAGGCGGAGACGGTGGGTACGGCACCGGCCCCGCTCCGCAGTGGCCGTCGGACGACGACGATCCCGACCTCGCCCCCGCCGGACCGGAGGAGGCGGATCCACGGCAACCCACCGACGAGTGGGGCGTGCCCGAGGTCACAACGACCGAGCCGCCGACGGTACGGCACCGGCTGCCGTCCCCGGGCACGGACGCCTCGGCCGGGTCCGCCGCGGGTGCGCATCCGACCGTCCCGGTGGCCGTGC
>NZ_KB912552.1:0-1964 GCF_000383775.1 Saccharomonospora halophila 8 | reverse complement strand
CCGCCCGCGCCCGCGACGGCGGGGACCTGCTCGTCGGGGCGCTCGAACCGGTGCAGGAGCCGGTGCGCAGGAGGGTGCTGCGGCGCTGGCTGCTGGACGCCGGGGTCGGCGACCTGACCGACGGACACCTCCGGTCGGTGGACGCGCTCATGGGCCGGTGGCGTGGCCAGGGCGGCGTTTTCCTACCCGGCGGGGTGGAGGCCTACCGGTCGCGTGACAAGCTCGCCCTGAACTTCCGTCAATCCACCACAGGAGGGGGCTGACCGTGTACGAGGGCGACATCGCCTCCGTGCTCATCACCGAGGAGCAGATCAGGGACAAGGTCGCCGAGTTGGCCGCCAAGGTCGCGGCGGACTACCCGACCGAGGGCCGTTCGTCGGACCTCGTGCTCGTGGGCGTGCTCAAGGGCGCGGTGATGTTCATGACCGACTTCGCCCGTGCCCTGCCGATCCCGTCCCAGCTGGAGTTCATGGCGGTGTCGTCCTACGGGTCCTCGACGTCCTCCTCCGGGGTCGTGCGCATCCTGATGGATCTCGACAAGGACATCGCGGGCAAGGACGTGCTGATCGTCGAGGACATCGTGGACTCGGGGCTCACGCTGTCCTGGCTGCTGAAGAACCTCGCCAGCCGCAACCCGGCCTCGCTCGGTGTCTGCTCGCTCCTGCGCAAGAAGGACGCCGTGCAGGTGGACGTGCCCGTGCGCTACATCGGTTTCGACATCCCGAACGAGTTCGTCGTCGGCTACGGGCTGGACTACGCCGAGAGCTACCGCGACCTGCCGTTCATCGGCACGCTCGACCCGCACGTCTATTCGTCCTGACCGGGCGCGGGCGGGCGACCCCGGTGCGGGCACCATCCGGCCGCGGTCGCCCGCCTGGGTAGGTGGGGGGCCAGGTTTCCGCGTGGTCGTAACGGTCAGGCATCGGCGGCGGAGAATCGGCGCGAACACGGAACCCGAAACGGTGAGAATCGGTCGTAGCCCCGCGCCGGGTGCGTTAACCTTAGCGAAGATCGCGGGCGCGGAACCCACGTCGGGCGTCGTGCCCGCCGTGGGTGCTGTCCGAATGTGCTGGGGACGGGAGAGCGAACAGATGGGCAACAGCAGCTACGCGGATGCCGCCGCGTTCCGTGCGGCCGCGGCGACCGGTCAGGTCGGCATCGATCCGGACGCCGCACAGGCGGTGCTGAGCAAGATCCGGACGGGTAAGGACGCGGTCGCGGCGCTGTTGGAGAACACCGACTTCCTCGCCGCCCCGCCGAGGCTGGGGGCCAATCCGGTGGGGCAGGCGATCGCACACAAGTTCGCCGACCGTGCGGCGGGTGTGGGGGACTCGTACGCGCAGGCGCTGCGCAACCTGTACACCCAGTACGACCAGGCCGAACACGCGATCGTCGAGGCGATGGGTCGCTACGACGACTTCGACGCCTCCAGTGCGCAGTCGTTCAACGGGCAGCTCTGAGCAAGGGGGAGGGCGACATGTATTCCGACAGAGCCACCGACGGGGCCGGTACCGGGGAGGGCACCCAGGCCCGCCCCGGCACACAGACCGGCGGTGCGGGCGATCGTCCGGTGGACGTGGACGCGGTCCGCAGACAGGAGAGCGCCGAGGTCGCCGACATCGTGAACCGGGCGCGCGGCCGGGCCGACGGCTTCCGCTTCGGGGACGACCGGGCGATCGGGGCCCGGCCCAACTGGGCCGCGCACGACTCGAAGCAGCTCTACTCGTTCGCGACGGTCGACAACGTGCCCGCCTCCGCCGAGGAGATCGGGCAGACCTGGAACCGCCACGGCGGCGAGCTGACCCGGATCGCCGACGACCTCTACAACGCCATCACCGAACTCGGGTCCGTGTGGCTCGGCCAGGGTGCGGGCGCGGCCCAGGGCGCGCTCGTGGGGATCGCGAACTCCGGTGCGCAGGCCTCGGAGGCGGCCCGGACCATGCAGGACCGGCTCGCGCGGCAGG
>NZ_KB912551.1 GCF_000383775.1 Saccharomonospora halophila 8 | reverse complement strand
CGAGGTGGGCGCGCTCGTCGAGGACGTGGACTCGCTGGTCACTCTGGTCGCCGACCACCGGCGCACGATCGACTCGGTGACCGAGGCGGTCACGAACGCGTCGGCGGACCTCGCCGAACACGAGGACTCCGTGGCCCGGGCCCTGACCCGGCTGTCCGAGGCGCTCGGCAGCCTCAGCCGACTGCTCGACGGGCACGGCACGGAACTCACCGGGGACGTCTCCCGGCTGGCCGAGGTGAGCACCACCCTGGTGGCCCGGCGCAACCAGCTCGCCGAGACGCTGGACACGCTCCCGCTGGCGCTGGAGAACTTCGACCGCGCCCTCACCGGGGACGACCGCCTGCGCATCCGGCTCGACCTCTCCACCAATCTCTCCCAGTTCCCCACGACGGCCCGGCTGTGCGAGCGCCTGCCCCTGCCGTTGTGCGAGGGCGCGGGGATCACGAATCCGCTCGACTTCCCGCCGGAGGTCGACGATCCGTTCGGGTTGCGGGCACTGCTCGACGGAGGTGGAGGATGATTCGACCGACGACGGCGGTGCTGCGGTGCGCGGTGCCCACCGCGCTGGTCGCGGTCCTCACCGCGGGGTGCGGTCTGGAGCGGTTGAGCATGCAGACGCTCGCCGGAGCCGGCGGCACCGAGCCGGTGGACCGCGTCACCGCCGTGTTCACCGACGTCTCGCGCCTGCACGTCGGCAGCCCGGTGCGGGCCGGACCGGTCGAGGTCGGCCGGGTGTCGGAGATCCGCACCGAGGACTTCCGCGCGCTGGTCGAACTCGACCTGCACACCGAGGTCGCCCTCGGACCGGAGACCACCGCACGCCTGGAACTGGTCTCCACGCTCGGGAGCCGCTACGTCGTACTCGACCCCGGCCGGGAGACGTCGCCGTCCGCCGACGGGCACCGGATCCCCCCGGAGCGCACCTCGCCCGGTCCGACGATCGAGGACACGCTCGCGGCGGTGGGCACCCTGCTGAACGGCTCCGGCCTCGCCCAGATGCGCACGCTGGTGACCGAGGCCGACGCGGCCCTGTCCGGACGCGGTGGAACCGTCCGCGAACTGCTGTCCGAACTGGACTCCGTGTTGACGACGCTGGACGAGCACAGGGGACGGATCCGGGAACTGATCGACTCGGTCGGTGCGGTGTCCGGGCGGCTCGCGGACGGCACCCCGACGCTGGAGGCGGCGCTGACGGAGATCACCCCCGCGGTCGAGACGTTGCTGGCCGAGCGGGACCGGTTCACCGACCTGCTCGACACGACCGCCTCCCTCGGCGAGACGGTGCGGGGGGTGCTCGACGAGACGGGGGACGCGCTGACCGACCAGGTGGACCGGCTGCGCCCGCTGTTGACCGACCTGGCCGACGTGGGCGAGCGGCTGGGCGGCACGCTGGCCGGGGCCCGGGAGTTCGTCGGGCTGCTGCGCCGGGCGGCACCGGGCGACTACCTGCTGCTCGACGGCACGCTGGACGTCTCCCGCTCGATCGCCGAGATCCTCGATCCCGGTCACCCGCCCGGCTCCCTCCGCGCCCCGGGCGACCGGGACACCACCGGACGCGGGGACGGCGCCGGAGCCGTCCCCGACGAATCCGGGCACACCGGGCACCTCGGCGGGACCGGAGAGACCGGGGAGCGCTTCGATCCCCTGGACCTCACCGACGACCTGCTGTCGAAAAAGAGGCCACGATGAACCACCGGCTCGCCCTGACCCAGCTGGCGCTGTTCGCGGTGATCGGGCTCGCGTGCGGCTACTACGTCGCGACCAACGTGGCCGGGCCCGGCCTGTGGCGGGACCCGATCGCGGTCACGGTCCGGATGCCGGACACCGGCGGGCTCTCCCCCTCGTCCCGGGTGACCTACCGCGGCGTGGACGTCGGGGAGGTGACCGACGTCCGGATCGACACCGACCGGGCCGGTGTCGCGGTGGACCTGGCCCTCGACCCGGGAACCCGCGTATCCGAGGACCTGACGGCGGTGGTCACGATGGACACCCCGATCGCCATCGTGCGACTGGACCTGCGGCCGTCGTCCGACGAACCGCCGTACCTGTCCCCCGGCGACGTCGTCGCCGCCGGGGACACGAGACGGCCGGTGGAGCTGGACGCGCTGCTCGCGCGGGTGCTCGCGGTGGCCGACGACCTGCCCGCGCAGGACATCGGCACGATCGCCGACGCGCTGGCCACCGGGCTCGGTGGGGGCGCCGACGAGCTCGTCCGCATCCTGGACAACACGAGGACGCTGCTGGACACGGCCGCCGGGCACACCGACGAGATCCGGAGTGTGCTGCGCGGCAGCCGGGAACTGATCGGCTCCTCCGGCGGCAGGCTCCGCGAGCTGGCCTCCTCGTTGCGCGGCATGACCGACACCCTGCGGGAGCACGAACCGGCGGTGCGGGAGTTGGTGCACGAGGTCGACGCACCCGCCCGGCGGGTGGCGGAGCTGATGACCACGAACCAGCCGGCACTCACCACACTGCTGGGCAACCTGGTCACGACCGGCAGGATGGTGAGTGTGCGCGGCCCCGCCGTGGAACAGTTGCTGGCGTCGCTGCCGGAGACACTCACCGGACTCGGCGACATCGTCGAGGGCGACACCGCCCGGTTCTACCTCGTCGGCGCGCAGGGCCCGGTCTGCTACCACGGCACCGACCGGCGCACCCCCGTCGACACGGAACCCCGGCCGCCGGAGTTGACCTGGCACTGCCCGCCCGGCGAACGGCTGGCCCAGCGCGGCGCCGCGAACGCGCC
>NZ_KB912550.1 GCF_000383775.1 Saccharomonospora halophila 8 | reverse complement strand
CCGGCGGCCGGGCGGCTCGCCGACCTCGCGGACCGGGCGACCCGCCGCAACTACTGACGCTCGCGCGCACCGCCCGCCTCCGGTCCGCCGAGCCGAACCGGAGGCGAGGAGGACACATGGGCGACAGTGGTGTCGGGCACGTCGTGGTGGTGGGGGCCGGGCTGGCCGGGTTGTCGGCCGCCGCCCACCTGCTGGGATCCGGCAGACGGGTCACGGTGCTGGAGCGACGTCCGGATCCGGGCGGCCGGGTGGCCGACGACGAACGCGCCGGGCACACCGTCGAGACCGGGGCCAGTGTGCTGACCATGCCCGAGCTGCTCGACGAGACCTTCGCCGCGGTCGGGGACACCACGGCGGCGTGGCTGGACCTGGTGCGGCTCGATCCCGCCTACCGTGCGCACTTCGTCGACGGCAGCACCGTCGCGCTGCACACCGACGCGGAGGCGATGGAGGCCGAGATCGAATCAGTGGCGGGCCCCGGGGAGGCGGCGGGCTACCGGCGGCTGCGGCGGTGGCTGACCGCGCTGTACGAGGTGCAGCGCGACCGGTTCATCGGCAGTGACTTCGACTCCCCGCTGGAACTGGCCCGGCCCGAACTGATGCGCCTGGCCGTCCTCGGCGGGTTCGGCAGGCTCGGTCCGGCGATCGGGCGGTTTCTCCGGGACGACCGGCTGCGCAGGCTGTTCTCGTTCCAGTCGCTGTACGCGGGGCTGGACCCGGCGCGCGCCCTGGCCGCCTACGCGGTCATCGCGTACATGGACACGGTGGCGGGTGTCTACCACCCGCGCGGGGGAATGGGCGCCCTCGCCCGCGCCCTGGCGGGAGCACTCGGACGCGCGGGCGGCGAGGTCCGTACCGGAACCCGCGTGGCACGACTGGAACGTGCGTCGTCACAGGTGTCGGCCGTGGTCACGGCCGAGGGGGAACGTCTGGCCTGCGACGCGGTGGTGCTGGCCACCGACCTGACCACGGCCTACGCCCTCCTGCGGGCGCGGCCACGGCGCCCCGTCCCCCTGCGGTACTCCCCGTCGGCGGTCGTCCTGCACGGGAGCACCCACCGGGACTGGCCGGCACTCGATCACCACACCCTGTTCTTCGGGGGCGCGTGGCGGCGCACCTTCGCCGAGATCGCGCGCGAGGGACGGCTGATGAGCGATCCGTCGCTGCTGGTGACCCGGCCGACGGCGACCGACCCGGGCCTCGCGCCGCCGGGCAGGCAGGTCCTCTCGGTGCTGGCCCCGGCGCCGAACCTGCACACCGGGCGGCTGGACTGGCCGGGGCTGGCACCGGCCTACCGCGACGAACTGCTGCGCACGCTGGCCGGGCGCGGTCTGGACGGGTTCGCCGACGACGTGGAGATCGACGAGGTGGTCACCCCCCGGACGTGGGCGGAGCGGGGACTCGCCGCGGGAACGCCGTTCTCGCTGTCCCACACGCTGGTCCAGACGGGGCCGTTCCGCCCCGCCAATCGGGTCCGGGGGATCGACAACGCCGTGCTCGCCGGATGCGGCACCGTGCCCGGCGTCGGCATCCCGCCCGTGTTGATCTCCGGGCGTCTCGCCGCGGCGCGCCTCACCGGCGCGCACCGCGCCCGCCGTCGTTCGCGCGCGAGTGCGCCGTCCTCAGTACGCTCGACCTCATGACCACGACGAACCGCGGGAGAGTCCGCATCGGACTCCAGCTGCAGCCACAGCACGCCGGGTACGCCGACATGCGGCGCACCGCCGTCGAGGCGGAAGATCTCGGTGCCGACATGGTGTTCAACTGGGACCACTTCTTCCCGCTCAGCGGCGATCCGGACGGCAAGCACTTCGAGTGCTGGACCATGCTCGGCGCCTGGGCGGAGACGCTGTCCCGGGTGGAGATCGGCGCGCTGGTGACCTGCAACAGTTACCGCAATCCCGACCTGCTCGCCGACATGGCGCGCACCGTCGACCACATCAGCGGTGGCAGGCTGATCCTCGGCATCGGGGCGGGCTGGTTCGAGAAGGACTACGTCGAGTACGGCTACGAGTTCGGCACCGCGGGCGGCAGGTTGGCCGACCTGGCCGAGTCGCTGCCGCGCATCCGGCGCAGGCTCGACACCCTGAACCCGCCGCCCACCCGCAGGATCCCGATCCTGATCGGCGGCGGGGGCGAGAAGAAGACGCTGCGGCTGACGGCCGAGCACGCCGACATCTGGCACGGCTTCGGCGACGTGGACACCGCCGCGCGCAAGGTCGAGATCCTCGACCGGCACTGTGCCGACGTCGGGCGCGACCCGGCCGACATCGAACGGTCCGTGGGGGTGAGCGGCAGCCCCGCCGATTCCGGGGACCAGTTGCTCGACCTCGGCATCACGACCTTCACGGTCTCGGTGGGCGGCCCGGAGTACGACCTGACCACACTGCGTGAGTGGCTGGCCTGGCGGGACGAGAAGAACCGCTGATCGGTCGGTTCTTTTACGCAACTCTTTCCTTATGGTGACCGACCGGTAACACTGTCGGCATGCTCGCCGTGTGGAATGCGACACCCGCGCACGCCTTCCGGGTGCACGGGCGCGACCGCGAACTCGCCGTGCTGACCGGGGTGCTCGACGACGCCTCCCGGGGCACCGGAGCGGCGCGTGTCGTCATGGGCCGGTCCGGCGTCGGCACGACGGCACTGCTCGACGAGGTCGCCGACCGCGCCGGGACGTTCCGGGTGCTGCGCACCCGGGGCACGGTCGCCGAGTCGGAGGTTCCGTTCGCCGGTCTGCACCAGCTGTTGCGGCCACTGGACCACCTGCTGTCCGGGCTCGCGCCCGGGCAGGCGGATCCGCTGCACCGGGCGTTCGGGCTCTCCGCCGACGTCGACCCGATCGCGGTGCGCGCCGCCACCCACGCGCTGCTCTCCGCCGCCGCGGCGGAGGGCCCGACGCTGTGCTGTGTGGACTCGGCGCACGAACTGGACACGGAGTCGCTGGCCGCGCTGGCGTTCGCCGCCCGCAGACTCGATCACCTGGGCGTCGTCGTGTTGTTCGGCACCGACCACGCGATCCCGGCGGGGCGGGCCGAGTTCCTGGCCGAACTCCCCCGTCTGCGGCTCGGGCCGTTGGAGCCCGACGCAGGGCACCGGGTGCTGCGGGACCACCTCGGGCCCGCACTGCCCCACGACCTGGCCGACAGCCTGCTCGACCTCGCCGACGGCAACGTGCTCGCCCTCGTCGAACTCGCTTCGGCCGTCACGGTGGACCAGCTCAGCGGCCGCGCCGACCCACCGACCGGGCTTCCCACCGACAGCAGACTGTGCGCCACGGTCCGCGGGCGGTTGTCCGCACTGTCGCCCGCGGGCCGGAGGGTCGTCGTGCTCGCCGCCGTGGATCACCGGCTCGACCGGCGCACGCTGGACCGGGTGTGGACCCGGACCGGGGAGGGCGCGGACGCGCTGACCGACGCGGTCGGTTCCGGACTGGTCGAGGTCTCCGGGGAGATCGTGCGGCCGGCCGAGGCCGTGCCCGGATGCGCCCTGCTCGCCGCCACCGACCCGGGCGAACGGCACCG
>NZ_KB912549.1 GCF_000383775.1 Saccharomonospora halophila 8 | reverse complement strand
CGCCAACAGCCCCGCCCCGGCGGCACGCGCGGCCGGGGCGAACGCGGTGAACACCCCCGCACCGATCATCGCCCCGAGCCCGAGCACCACCGCGTCCCCGGTGCCCAGCCCCCGGGCGAGCCGTCCGTCTCCGGTCATGCGTGCAACCTACCGGGGCCCCGGTTACGTCTGTCCGTCCATGAGACGAACACGAGCCGTTGTCACGGGAACGATCGTGGGTGCCGTGCTGCTGGGCGGCGCGGCCTGCGCGGAACAGGCCGACCGGGCCGAAGCGGGAGGTCCGGGTGGGTCCGGGGACGGGAGTGCGCGGATCGCGCCGTCGTCGCAGGAGCTGTCCCGCTCCGCACCGCCGGACCGCGAGCCGCCGGACGCCCAGCCGCTGCCCACGGACCGGATCGACGGGAGTGCCCTGCCCGACGGTCACCCCGTCGACGTCGGTGTGGCCGACGGCGGCCGCACCCTCCGGGTCGTCGGGATGGAGGGTGGCTGTGGGAAGGCCTCGGCCGAACTCACCGACGCGGGCGAGAAGCGGGTGACGGTCACGCTGGTCGAGACGAAACCCGCCGACCCCGACACCATGTGCACGATGGACATGCGCTACCCGCCGCTGACCGTGGAACTCGACGCGCCGCTGGACGAGCGTGCGGTCGTGTTGGAGCACCGCAGCGAGCGGGAGTAGCGCCGGCAGGCGGCGTCCGGACGGTGTGGAGGTCCTTCCCGTCGAGGGGCCGGGAGGGCCGCCACACCCCGGCGCTTCAGGAGCGGAACGAGATCTGCAGGACCGGCTCCGAGGTCTCGGCGAAGAAGTCGTTGCCCTTGTCGTCGATGACGATGAACGCGGGGAAGTCCTCCACCTCGATCCGCCAGACGGCCTCCATCCCCAGCTCGGCGTACTCCAGCACCTCGACGTTGCGGATGCAGTCCTGCGCCAGCCGCGCGGCGGGCCCGCCGATCGAACCGAGGTAGAACCCGCCGTGTTCGCGGCAGGACTCGGTGACCTGCTTCGACCGGTTGCCCTTGGCCAGCATCACCATCGACCCGCCCGCGGCCTGGAACTGCGGGACGTAGGAGTCCATCCGGCCCGCCGTGGTGGGGCCGAACGAGCCGGACGGGTAGCCGTCCGGGGTCTTGGCCGGGCCCGCGTAGTACACGGGGTGGTCCCGCAGGTAGGACGGCATCTCCTCGCCGGCGTCCAGCCGCTCGGCGATCTTGGAGTGGGCGATGTCGCGGGCCACCACCAGCGGCCCGGTCAGGCTCAACCGCGTCTTCACCGGCAGCTGCGAGAGCTGCGCGCGGATCTCGGACATCGGCCGGTTCAGGTCGACCTCGACCACCTCGTCGGACAGGTCGCCCTCGGACACCTCCGGCAGGAACCGCGCCGGGTCCCGCTCCAGCTGTTCGAGGAAGACCCCCTCCGGGGTGATCTTCGCCTTGGCCTGGCGGTCGGCCGAGCAGGACACCGCGATGCCGACGGGGCAGGACGCCCCGTGCCGGGGCAGCCGGATCACCCGCACGTCGTGGCAGAAGTACTTGCCCCCGAACTGGGCCCCGATGCCGAACTGCCGGGTCATCTCCAGCACCTGCTGCTCCAGCTCCCGATCCCGGAAGCCGTGGCCCAGCTCGGACCCCTCGGCGGGCAGCTCGTCCAGGTACCGCGCCGACGCCAGCTTGGCGACCTTGAGGTTGTACTCGGCCGACATCCCGCCGACGACGATCGCCAGGTGGTACGGCGGGCAGGCCGCGGTGCCCAGCCCGCGCAGCTTCTCCTCCAGGAACCGCGCGAGCCGTTTCGGGTTCAGCACGGCCTTGGTCTCCTGGTACAGGAACGTCTTGTTGGCGCTGCCGCCGCCCTTGGCCAGGAACAGGAACTCGTAGGACGGGTCGGCGTCGGCGGTGTCGTCGGTGGTGCCGTCGGCCGTGTCGGAGCCCGCCCCGTCGGACCCCGCCCCGTCGGACGCGGAGCCCGCGTGGCCGGTGTCCTTGTGGAACAGTTCGATCTGCGCGGGCAGATTGGTGCCGGTGTTGCGCTCGTCCCAGAAGGTCAGCGGCGCCATCTGCGAGTACCGCAGGTTCAGGTCGCGGTAGGCGGTGTGGATCCCCTCGGACAGCGCCCGTTCGTCGGTGCCGCCGGTGAGCACGCCCTCGGAGCGCTTGCCGACCACGATGGCGGTGCCGGTGTCCTGGCACATCGGCAGCACCCCGCCCGCCGACACGGCGGCGTTGCGCAGCAGATCCATCGCGACGAACCGGTCGTTGCCACTGGCCTCCGGGTCGTCCACGATCGCGCGCAGCTGCGCCAGGTGGGACGAACGCAGCAGGTGCTGGATGTCGGTGACGGCCGCGTGGGCCAGTTCGGTCAGCGCCTCGGGCCGGATTTCGAGGAACCGGCGGCCTGCGGCCTCGACGACCCGCACGCCCTCCTCGGTCACCAGGCGGTACTCGGTGGTGGTGTCCGGACCGAGCGGGAGGACGTCGGTGTGCTGGAACGCGGACGTGGATTCGGGGACGGTCACAGCTGCGGCTCCGTTTTCCCTCGGCAAGGCGGTCTGATCCGGTGAAAGGGACCAGACCGTACCGCGACCGCACCGGGGTCGGACAGCGCCGGGGCGCCCGGGCGCGACACAGATCACCCGCCGCAGCGGTGACCGTCAGGGGAGGAAGCACGGACCGGGGTGCCGACAGGTCGGGGGCCGGGCCCGCCGGGCCCGGC
>NZ_KB912548.1:26591-31327 GCF_000383775.1 Saccharomonospora halophila 8 | reverse complement strand
GGGCGCAGGCCCCCGCGACGGGGGTCCCGCACACCGCCCGTGCCGTCCGTGGACGCGCCCCGGCCGCCCGTACCACGTCGGACGCCGCCGGGACGCGGTCAGGAAACCCGTTCGGCGGGTTCGTACTCCCGTTTGGCGGCTTCGAGCAGTGCGCGCCAGCTCGGCACACCCGGCCGCCTGCGCAGCAGCGCACGCCGCTCCCGCTCGGTCATACCACCCCAGACGCCGAACTCGATCCGGTTGTCGAGCGCCTCGGCGAGGCACTCCGTCCGGACCGGACATCCCATGCAGACCATCTTGGCGCGATTCTGTTCGGCCCCGCGGACGAACAGGCCGTCGGGATCGGTGTCCCGGCAGTAGGCATGGATGCGCCAGTCGGTGTGCTCGGTGTTCATACCCCCAGCTCCTACCTGTCACGACCGGCAGGCGGATGACGACGAAGACGACCTCGCCCCCCGCAAGCAGGTCTCACGTTGCTCACGTTCCCTCCGGACGGCGCCTCCCCGGCACCGCCCACGTGAGTTGTTGACGGACTGTAGGACTCAACGGTTCCGTCCGCCAACCCCGTTCGGTCGTTGTTACCCGATATCGGATCGGTAACGACCTCCGGTCGCCGCGACCCGGACGACCAGCCCCTCGGTCCGGTGGGTGATCACCGCGTCACGGTGCGGACGACGATACCGCCGGAACGGGTCACCACGATCACACCCCCGCATGCGTACCCTGTCCGGTGTGGGTATCCGGAGCGGGCTGTTCAAGATGGTGGGGCTGTGTCTGCTCGCGGGCGTACTGGTGGCCGGGCTGCTGTTCCCGGTCGTCGGCGCCGCGGGGGTGGTCTCGAACCAGGCCAGCGACACGGTCGAGTCGATGTCGTCGAACCTGGCCGACGAACCGCCACCACTGATCACCAACATCACCGACCGCGATGGTGAGCGCATCGCGACGGTGTACGACCAGTACCGCATCCCCACCGCGCCGGACGAGATCTCCGAGGCGATGAAGTGGGCGATCATCTCGGTCGAGGACCGGCGCTTCTACGATCACCACGGGGTGGACTGGAAAGGCACGATGCGGGCCGCCATCAGCAATTCCGCGGGCGGCGACACCCAGGGCGCCTCGACGTTGACCCAGCAGTACGTGAAGAACTATCTGATCAACGTCACGTACCGCAACGACGAACTGGGCCAGCAGAAGGCCCAGGAGGTCTCGATCGCGCGCAAGCTGAAGGAGGCGCGCATCGCGATGCAGCTCGAGACCAAGATGTCCAAGCCGGAGATCCTCACCGGATACCTCAACATCATCGAGTTCTCCCGCGAGATCTTCGGCGTCGGCGCGGCCGCGAAGGCGTACTTCGGGACCACGGCGGCGGAACTGACCGTTCCGCAGGCGGCGCTGCTGGCGGGCGCGGTGAACAATCCCGCCGTGCTCGACCCGTGGAACAACCCGGAAGGCGCGAAGAAGCGCCGCAACATCGTGCTCGACACGATGGTGGACAACCACAAACTCTCCCGGGACGACGCCGAACGCATCAAGAAGGAACCGCTCGGTGTGTTGCCCGGTGGTCCGGACAAGGCCGCCGCCAACTGCACCGGCGCCGAGAGCGGCTTCTTCTGCCAGTACGTGATCGAGTACCTCTACGAGCACGGGATGCAGCAGGACGACCTGCTCACCGGCGGCTACACCATCCGCACCACCCTGGACGCCGACGTCAACCACCTGGCCGCCCAGGCGGCCAAGGCCGAGGTCGATCAGGACGAGCCCAACGTGGCGAACACGCTCTCCCTGGTCAAACCCGGCGAGGAACGGCACGAGGTACTCTCACTGGCCGCGAACCGCGACTACGGCCCCGATCCGGACAAGGGCCAGACCATGCTGGGCCTGCCCTACGAGATCATGAATGTGACGGGTACCGGCTCCAGCTACAAGATCTTCACCGCCGCCGCGACGCTGGAACAGCGCAGGTACGGCATTTTCGACGAGGTCCGCGTGCCGGGATTCCACGTATCCCAGGTGTTCAGTTGGGGTGGCGAACACTGTCCGATCGGCTCGAGCGGGATCCGCACCTACTGCGTGCGTAATGCGGGCGATTATCCGGGGACGATGACTCTGCAGGACGCGCTGGCCAAGTCGCCGAACACCGCGTTCGTCGTGCTCGAAGAAGAGGTCGGGATGGGGCCGGTCGTGCAGATGGCGAGCAAGCTCGGCCTGCGCAAGACGATGGCCTCGAACCCTGCGGTCGGTGGCCCGGTAGATCCGGAGTCGGACGATCCCATGTACAACCAGAGCCAGACGGAGTACTTCGGTCCCAGCGAGAACTCACCGGGCAAGGGTTTCTTCACGCTCGGTGCGAGCCCGACCAGTGGTCTGGAAATGGCGAACGTCGCCGCGACCATCATGAGTGGCGGGGTCTGGTGCCCACCCACCCCGATCCTGGAGATCTCCGACCGGGACGGGACCGCTCACCCCATCGAAGAACAACCGTGCGAGCAGGCCGTGCCCGAGGGAGTCGCGGACACGCTCGCCGTGGGACTGAGCAAGGACACCGCCTCCGGCGGCACCGCGCACGCCGCGGCCGAGGCCGCGGGCTGGGACCGGCCGGTGATCGGGAAGACCGGGACGACGCAGCACAGCGGTTCGGCAGCCTTTATCGGCGCCACACCGCAGATCGCCGGCGCGGCCATGGTTTTCCGCCCCGATGTGCCCTACGGCGGGCTTGTCGACGGAGGACCAGGCAACGTCCGGGCCGTCCCACAGGGCGCGGGCAACATGTTCGGCGGCAAGACACCGGCCCGCACCTGGTTCCGGGCCGTGAAGCCGGCCCTGGAGGGCGAGCCGGCGGCACCGTTGCCGGAGCCGCACCCGAGGTACGCGGACATCCGGTAACGAGCCCCACCTCCGCCGAGCCGTCGCTGAACCGGGTGAGCAATTGTCGCCCGTTTCGGTAGTCTGCCCTGGTAGGGCAACCGATCGTCCCTCGCGGACGTACTGTCGGTGACACACGTCTCCCCAAGGATGATGATGAAACGCCTCGCGACGGGGACAGCGGTCACGGCCGCTGCGACGCTCGGGTACGCCGTCGGGGTCGAGCGGCGGCGGTTCACCCTGCGGACCGCGGACCTTCCGGTGCTGGCCGAGGGCGCACGGCCGCTGCGTGTCCTGCACATCTCCGATCTGCACATGCTTCCCGGCCACGAGGCCAAACAGCGCTGGGTGGCCGAGCTGGGCCGACTGGAGCCGGATCTGGTGGTCAACACCGGGGACAACCTCTCCCACCCGCGCGCCGTGCCCGCCGTGCTCCGGGCGCTGGCTCCCCTGCTCGACCGGCCGGGCCTGTTCGTGTTCGGCAGCAACGACTACTACGCCCCGAAGCCCAAGAACCCGGCGCGGTACCTGATGCCGAAGGGGCGCCGCACGCGGGTCCACGGCCCGCAACTGCCCTGGCGCGACCTGCGGGCGGCGTTCGTCGAACACGGATGGCACGACCTCACACACGTACGCCGGACGCTCACCGTGGCGGAGCAGACCGTGGTCGCCACCGGTGTGGACGACGCGCACCTGGACCGCGACCGCTACTCCGACGTGAGCGGCAGGCCCGGGGGCGCGCCCGCGTTGCGGCTCGGGGTGACCCACTCACCCGAGCCCCGTGTGCTGGACCCGTTCGCGGCCGACGGCTACGACCTGGTGCTGGCGGGCCACACCCACGGCGGCCAACTGCGGGTGCCGGGGTTCGGCGCGCTGGTGACGAACTGCGACCTCGACCGCTCGCGCGCCCGCGGCGTCTCGCGGTGGGGCTCCCACATGTGGCTGCACGTCTCCGCCGGGCTCGGCACCTCGCCGTACGCGCCCGCCCGGTTCGCCTGCCCCCCGGAGGCAAGCCTGTTGACGCTGGTCCCGAGGGGTGCGACACCACACACGGCGGAAAACCCGGCCCCGCGTCGAGCCGTCGGCAACGTCCGTTAGACTGGGTGTCGACCCGCTGAGGAAGACATCGGGGTGTGGCGCAGGTTGGTAGCGTGCCTCGTTCGGGTCGAGGAGGTCGTGGGTTCAAATCCCGCCACCCCGACGTAGCGAGAGGGCCCTTGTCCGGGCGACCGGGCAGGGGCCCTTCTCGTTGTTCCGTCGTGTCTTTCCGTGGTGTCCCGCGTTGCCGCACGCGGCCGCGTTGCCGCACGCGGTTGGAGAGCACCGGCCGAGCGTGATTCACCGCACGGCGAGGGTCTCCACCCAGCACCGGCTGACGTCACCGGGGCCGCCCCGCACCCACATCCACGCCGAGCGGGCCGCACTGGCGAGCTGCTGGTCCACGATCCCGTCGTCGGTCCGGACCGCCCCGGCCAGCTCCGCCTCGACGTCGCGGGCGAGTTGCCGGTAGTCGTAGTCGGCCACATGCCGGGTCCGGGAGCGGACGTCGCGGAACCCGGCCCTGCGCACCCGGTCGTCCACCCGCCTCCCGGCGTACGGGTCCGCCCCGGTCCGCCGCCGCAACAGCTGCCAGCCACGCAGCGCGGCGTCGACGTTCGCCGTGTGCGGCCGCAACCGCACCCGGCTCCAGTCCGGCGTGGACAGGGCGAGTGTCCCGCCGGGCCGCAGGACCCGGAAGAACTCGGTGAGCACCGCCGCCTGGTCCGGCTCGTCGGCGAGCAGGCCGTGCGCGAACACGACGTCCGCACACGCGGTCGGCACCGGCAGTGCGCGGGCGAGCGCGACCGCGAAGTCGACGGTGCGCACGGCCGCGT
>NZ_KB912548.1:19379-26491 GCF_000383775.1 Saccharomonospora halophila 8 | reverse complement strand
GCACGGCCGCGTGCCGGGCCGCGCGGTGGGCCACCGCGACACCGTCCGGGTCCCGGTCGAGCCCGAGCACGTGGATCGGATGCGCGGCCGTGCCGATGCTCAGTGTGTTCACCGCGGCGCCGCAGCCGACGTCGAGCACCCGCATCCCCGGCCGCAGCAACGGCAGCACGAACCCCACGTGACCCTCCGACACATCGTCAACCCTACGGACCTGGCAGGATCGCGGGCGTGAGCACACAACATCCGCACGCCCGGGTTCCCGACCGGCTTCTGACCGACCCGGAACGGGAGGCCCGCTGGCGGGCACGGTTCGACGCGGCGCGGGTGTCGGTGCCGGACTGGGCCCTGGACGCCCCGGACCGCAACATCTACGTCTCCAACGCCAGTGGCGTGTGGGAGGTCTACGCCTGGGACCGGACCGCCGACACGCACCGCCGGGTCACCGACCGGCCGAACGGCACCCTGCACGCCACGGTCACGCCGGACGGTCGCTGGATCTGGTGGTTCAACGACACCGACGGCGACGAGTTCGGCGCGTGGGTGCGCGAGCCGTTCACCGCCGCTCTGGAGGGCTCCGGTGCGGGCCCGGCCGAGGGCACGGACGGGAACGCGGCCGAGGGCGGGGAAAGCGCCGCGACCACCGTGTTCCCGGACCTCGGCAACGGCTACCCGGCGGGCCTGGCACTCGGGCACCAGGTGATCGCGCTCGGCGTGTCCACCGACGACGGCAGCAGTCTCTACGCGCACCGGGACGGCACCACCACCCGCTTCTACAGCCACGAGCAGGACGCGGACGTGTCGGCACTGTCCCGGGACGAGCGGCTGCTGGCGATCGGGCACTCCGAACACGGCGACTCCCGCCACCCTGCGGTGCGGGTCCTGGCCTGTGCGGACGGGAGCGACTTCCACACCGTCGCCGAGAAGTGGGACGGCGAGGGCAAGGGCCTGGCCGCGCTCGCGTTCTCCCCCCGCCGGGGCGACCCGAGGCTGCTGGTCCAGCACGAGCGCCGGGGCCGCGAGGAACTGCTGATCTGGGACGTCGAGTCGGACACCGAGACCGAGATCGAGCTGGACCTGCCCGGCGAGGTCGTCGGTGACTGGTATCTCGACGCCGAGGCCCTGCTCATCGCCCACTTCCACCGGGGACGCAGTGAGCTGTACCGGTACGAGCCGGCGAGCGGGTCGCTGACCTCGCTGGACACCCCCTCCGGGCGGATCGGAGGCGCGGGCGCCCGGCCGGACGGGTCCGTGGAGTACGCGTGGTCCGACGCGGCGCATCCGCCGCTGATCCGCACACGGGAGGTGGACGGTACCGACCAGGTGCTGTTGACGCCTCCGGGCGAGCGCCCGCCGGGGTCGCTGCCGGTGTCCGACGTCTTCGTGGACGGGCCCGGTGGGCGGATCCACGCGCTGGTGTCCCGGCCGGACCCCGCGGTCGCGCCGGACGGGCCGGTGCCCACGGTGTTCAACCTGCACGGCGGGCCGCACGCGGCCGACGAGGACCGCTTCTCCGCCTACCGCGCGGTCTGGCTGGACGCGGGCTTCGCCGTGGTGGAGGTGAACTACCGGGGTTCCACCGGCTACGGCTCCGCGTGGCGGGACTCGATCGAGGGTCGTCCGGGGCTGACCGAGCTGGAGGACGTCGCCGCCGTTTACGACCGGGTGGTCGCGGACGGCCTGGCGGATCCGGACCGGTGCGTCGTGGCGGGCGCCTCGTGGGGCGGCTACCTCACCCTGCTGGCGCTGGGCACTCAACCGACGCGGTGGGCCGCCGGCGTGGCCGGGGTTCCGGTGGCGGACTACGTGGCCGCCTACGAGGACGAGATGGAGCCGCTGCGGGCGTTCGACCGCGCGTTGTTCGGCGGCTCACCCACCGACGTCCCGGACGTGTACGAGCGGTGCTCGCCGCTGACGTACGTGGACACGGTGCGGGCACCGGTGCTCGTGCTGGCCGGGGACAACGACCCGCGCTGCCCGATCCGGCAGATCGAGAACTACCTCGACCGGCTGGCCGCGCGGGGCCTCGACTACGAGTTCTACCGCTACGACGCGGGCCACGGCTCCCTGGTCACCGCCGAAACCATCACCCAGGTCGCCACCGAGGTTCACTTCGCGATGCGCAGGGTCGGCCTGGCCTGACCGCGGCCGGGGTGCCCGTGAAGGGCACCTTCCCTGCGTTCAGCGCAGTGAGGGGCACTTTCCCTGCGTCGAGTGCAGGGAAAGTGCCCCTCACGGCACAACCGGGGGACGGCGGCGGTCAGGCCTGCTGCGCCTGCCACATCCAGTGCTGCTTCTCCAGCTCCTGGGTGATCTCGATCAGCAGGTCCTGGGTGATGAGGTCGCTCTTGTCGGTCTCGTCGACCCGGACCCGCATCCGCTGGATGAGCACACTGAGAATCTCGACGATCTTGTCCACCGTCTGGTCGGTGCTCTGCCAGTTCTCCGGGTACTCGGGCAGTCCGGAGTTCTCGGCGACGGTCCTCGCCTTGGCGTTCGGGGAGACCCCGATGGCGTTGGCCCGCTCGGCGGCGCTGTCGGTGTAGCCGCGCGCGAGCGTGGTCAGCTCGTCGAGCTGGAGGTGCACGCTGCGGAAGTTCTTACCGACGACGTTCCAGTGCGCCTGTTTGGCGATCAGTGCCAGGTCCACCAGGTCGACGACGGTCGTCTGCAGGGCGCTCGCCGTCAGTTCCTTGTCACTCTCCTTGAGCGGGCTCGTGATGGGCGAATTCGCCATCGTGCTCCTCCTCCGTGGTGCGTGACTTCTCGCCGGACGGCGAGCTCGGTCCTGGAAGAGCGTTACCCGTCCGCGTGAACGGTTAAACGCCACCCGCACGGGCGAGGGCGAACTCGGCGACCTGCCGGCCGATCATCCGGAGATTGCCCACGACCTTTTCGTCGGAAGCGCTACCCCCCTCGTCGAACTTCACCTCGGCCGAGTTCACGGCACCGCCGAGTGGGGTGGGCCAGCCGCGCAGCGCATGCGCGATCGTGCGGAGCTGGTCGAGCGTGGTGACGGCCGCCTGCCACCCGTGCGCCACCGCGACGAGCCCGACCCCACGGCCGTCGAGGTACGGGCGGGCGTCCGAGCGCAGGTCCTCGACGTAGTCGAGGGCGTTCTTGACCAGGCCGGAGAGTGCGCCGTGATAGCCGGGGGAGACGACGACGAGTCCGTCGGCCTCGCGCACCGCCTCGACGAGTGCGGTGGCCTCCGGCGAGCGCTGGTCGAGCGCGGCGTCGTAGAACGGCAGTGCGAGCGCGCTCCCGGTGACCGCCCTGGTGGTGGCCCCCGCGGACTGCGCACCGGCCAGGGCGATGCGCAACGCCCGCTCGGACTGTGAGCCGTCCCGGAGGGACCCTCCGATGCCGAGCACCTTGATCGCACGTGTCGCAGTCACCCTCCCGAGGCTAAACGCTCGAGTCAGGTCGAGGACTACTTCGGTCGTGACGACGTGTGTCACAGTCACCACGGAAGCACCCGCCGCGCTCACCCGAACCGGGGCGAGACCGGTGACACCTGGACTACCAGCGAGTAACGTCAGCTCGACCCGACCGTTCGTACGAAGGGGACCCATGGCGCCATCGATGACGGTTCGCGTTCAGGCCGCCGCCGCCCAGCTGCTCTACGCCCTGCCCCGCCCCCTGCGCCGGGCACTCGCGGGCAGGCCGGTCCGCAGGGACGGCCAGGACCTCGCACTGGACGCGCACCTGCTGCTCCGTCTGCAACAGTTGTCCGGGGCCGGACTGACCAACGGCACCGTCGGGGAGTCCCGCGCGGCGCTGGACGCCTCCCGGCACCTGGTCAGTGGTCCGGCGATCCAGCCGGTCAACACCCGGGAGATCCCGATCCCCGCACCGCACGGTGAGCTGCCCGCCACGCTGTACACCCCGCAGGACCCCGGGCCGGGGCTGCTGGTCTTCTACCACGGCGGCGGCTGGGTGGTCGGCAGCCGTGCCAGCCACGACAACACCGCGCGGTTCCTCGCGAAACACGCGCAGGTGCGGGTGCTGTCGGTGGAGTACCGGCTGGCGCCCGAGCACCCCTTCCCGGCCGCGCAGGAGGACGCGCTCACCGCGTTCGACTTCGCCCACGCCAAGGCGGGCGATCTCGGCGCCGACCCGGACCGGATCGCGGTCGGCGGGGACAGTGCGGGCGGCAACCTGGCCGCGGTCACCGCACTCGTGACCACCCGCAGGGGTGGCCCCGCGCCCGCCTTCCAACTCCTGCTGTATCCGGCCGTGGACGCGACGGTACGGCGGCGTTCCCGGGACCTGTTCGCCGACGGGTTCTTCCTCACCGACGAGGAGATGACCTGGTTCGTGGATCAGTACGCCCCCGAGGGGGTGGACCGGTCCGACCCGACGCTGTCGCCGCTGCTCGCCGACGACCTCACCGGTCTGCCACCCACCTACCTCGCCACGGCGGGATTCGACCCGCTGCGCGACGAGGGGGAGGCCTACGCCACCAGGCTGCGCCAGGCGGGTGTTCCGGTCTCCCTGAGCCGCCAGTCCGACCTCATCCACGGCTACGCCAACTTCCTCGGCGTCGGCAGGCGCTTCACCGAGGCCACCGCGGAGGCCGCGGGCGCCCTCCGCATGGGTGTGCCGTGAAGGACTCCCTGCCTGCGCTCAACGCAGCGAAGGCCCCCTTCCCTGCGTCACATGCAGGGAAGGGGGCCTTCACGGCGACACCCGCCGCGCGCACGGGCGTGGGGGGATCAGCTCACTTGCCGAAGGCCGCGGCGACGCGGTCGCCGAGGTCCTTGTCGACGTTGCGCCAGTACTCGAAGACCCGCTCCAGCACCGGCTCGGACACGCCCTTGCTCGCGTGGCCGATGATGTTGTTCGCGAGGCGCTCGCGCTCCTCGTCGTTCATCACCTCACGCACCAGCGTGCCCGCCTGGCCGAAGTCGTCGTCCTCGGCGTGCAGGGTGTACGCCGAGCGCACGACCTCGTCGTCGATGCCGTAGGTGGCGGTGGTCTCCGAGGCCAGCTCCGGATCGGCGTGCGCGCCGCCCATGGTGTTCGGCGCGTACACCGGGTCACCGGTGTTGCGGTAGCGCATCCGGCCGTCCTTGGAGTACGAGTTCACCTCGGACTTCGCCGCGTTCACCGGCAGCTGGGTGTAGTTCGCGCCGATGCGGTAGCGGTGGGCGTCCGCGTAGGCGAACAGCCGCCCCTGCAGCATCTTGTCCGGCGACGGCCCGATGCCCGGCACCAGGTTCGACGGCTCGAACGAGGCCTGCTCGATCTCGGCGAAGTAGTTCTCCGGGTTCCGGTTCAGCGTGTACTTCCCGACCTTGATCAGCGGGTAGTCGCCGTGCGGCCACACCTTCGTCAGGTCGAACGGGTTGAACCGGTAGGTCGCCGCGTCGGCGTAGGGCATGACCTGGACGTACAGCGTCCAGCTCGGGTAGTCGCCCTGCTCGATGGCGTTGAACAGATCCCGGATGTGGTGGTCCGAGTCCGCACCGGCCATCCGGTCGGCCTCGTCCTGGGTGAGGTGGTCGATGCCCTGGTCGGTCTTGAAGTGGTACTTCACCCAGAACTTCTCGCCCGCGGCGTTCTCCCACAGGTAGGTGTGCGAGCCGTAGCCGTTCATGTGCCGCCACGTCTTCGGCAGGCCCCGGTCACCCATCAGCCAGGTCACCTGGTGGGCGGACTCCGGACGGAGGGTCCAGAAGTCCCACTGCATGTCGTGGTCGCGCAGGTTGTTGTCCGCGCGGCGCTTCTGCGAGTGGATGAAGTCCGGGAACTTGATCGGGTCCCGGATGAAGAACACCGGGGTGTTGTTGCCGACCAAATCGTAGTTGCCCTGGCTGGTGTAGAACTTCACGGCGAAGCCGCGGGGGTCGCGCCAGGTGTCGGGGGAACCGAGCTCCCCCGCGACGGTGGAGAACCGGATGAGGCTCTCGGTCCGCGCACCGGGCTGGAACAGGGCCGCCTTGGTGTACTGACTGACGTCCTCGGTCACCTCCAGCACACCGAAGGCGCCGCCGCCCTTGGCGTGCACCACGCGCTCGGGCACGCGCTCGCGGTTGAACTGGGCGTTCTTCTCGATCAGGTAGTGATCCTGGAGCAGGATCGGGCCGTTGGTGCCCGCGGTGAGCGAGTCGTTGTCGCTGCCCACCGGGATACCGACGTTGTTGGTGGTCGGCTTCGTCACGCCGATGCCTCCTCGTCGTCCTTGGTCACAGGGTCGGTGCTGTGCGTACGGGTCGGTGTGTGTCCACGGGTCGGGAATCCCGCTCACGGGCCCGATTCCGCGGACGGGGCCTGCTGACAGGCGGGGCACAGTCCCCAGAAGACGACCTCCGCCTCCTCGACCGCGAAGCCGCCCGGGTGGGAGGGCCGCAGGCAGGGCGCCGCACCGCGGACGCAGTCGACGTCCTCGGCGTGCCCGCACCGGCGGCAGACGAGGTGGTGGTGGTTGTCTCCGGTTCGTGTCTCGAACCGCGCGGGATGCCCGGCCGGTTCGATCCGCCTCACCAGTTCCGCGTGCGTACAGGCTCCGAGCACGTCGTAGACCGCCTGCGTGGACACGGGTCCGCGTGCGGCGCGCACTCCCGCGGCCACCTGGTCGGCCGTCGCGTGCGGGTGGTCGGAGAGCCACTCGAGCACGGCCAGCCGGGGCGCGGTGACGCGCAGGCCGGCCGCCTTGAGATGGTCCCGTACAGGGCTTTCCCGGTGAGGCATGACGTCCTCAGCATGCCCCGTTTTCTGGAATCAGTCAAAAAACACCCTCTGTCGGGTGATCGCCACGGAAATGAGCTTGCACGGCCGTACCAGGTTCGGGTTGTGTCCGGGAGGTGGCGCTGAAGTCCTACCTCCCCGTACTCCGCATCCCGGGCGTGGCGACGTCGATGCTGCTCATGTTCGCCGCGCGGCTGCCGATGACGGCGACCGGGATCACGCTCACCCTGCACGTGGTCGGCGACCTCGGCCGCGGCTACGGGGCCGCGGGACTGGTCGGGACCGCCACGATGGCCGGGACCGCACTGGCGGCCCCGCTGCTCGGCCGGATGATCGACCGGCACGGCCTGCGCCCGGTGCTCGCGGTGTGCGGGACGGTGTCCGGGGTGTTCTGGGTCGGCGCCCCCCACCTGTCCTACGGG
>NZ_KB912548.1:11331-19279 GCF_000383775.1 Saccharomonospora halophila 8 | reverse complement strand
CGGGGGAGGACGCCCGGGGGTCCGGGGTGCGCCCCGCACTGCGGACGTGGGTCGGCAGGCCGCTCGTCGCGACGCTGCTGGTGGCGACCGGCGCCTTGTTCGTGCTCGTCGGTACCGAACTGGCCGCCGTCGCCGCGCTGCGGGAGTCGGATGAGGTGGCCTGGACCGGTGTGGTCATCGCGGTGATGTGCGTGGCGTCACTCGCGGGTGGCCTCGTGCACGGCGCGGTGGCGCGCTCGCTGCCGCAGCCGGTGCTGATGGTCGCGCTGGCGGTCCTGGTGCTGCCGGTGGGTCTGGTGAGCGGGCCGTGGTGGGTGCTCGCGCTCGCGCTGATCCCGTCCAACCTGGCGTGCGCACCCACGCTCGCCGCCACCACGGAGTCGGTGAGCAGGCTGGTCCCGCACACCGTGCGCGGCGAGGCCATGGGCGTCCAGGACTCGGCGACCCGGATGGGACTGGCACTGGGCAGTCCCGTCGTGGGCTGGGTGCTCGATCACGCGGGCCCGGCGTGGGGCTTCGCCGCGGCGGGACTCGGCGGCCTCACCCTCGCCGCGGTCGGCGCGCTGCTGCTGGTGCCGGGACCACCCCGGCCGGGGCGCCGCCGTCGGGTCAGAAGCACGCCTGCCGGAGCTGGTCGAGCCGTGTCAGATTCCGCTGCAACCACTGGTTGAAGTTGTCCAGATGGTCGGCCTTGCGCTGCTCCAGCTCCACATAACCGTCGGCCAACCGGAACAGCGACTCCTGCACGCTCTGATCGGCGACCTCGTTGCCCAGCTGACGCAGCTGCTCGGCCTTCTCCCCGGCCTTCGCGGCGGCCTGCTCCGGGTCGAGATTCGGATTCAGATCGACGATGCCGAGCGCCTCGCTGCACGCGCTCGCCTTGTCGGTGGCACCGTCCACCTGCTCGATCGTCTCGCCCACCTCGCCGCAGCCCGCCACGAGTCCCGCCACCGACAACACGACGGCCGCCGACGCGACCCGGACACCAGAGATCCTCATGGACCCGACCGTACCGGCGTCGGCCCGATCGGTGGTAGTTCCGCCCCAGCGCATCCGGGCGCGGCGCGTGGCCGGCGCCCCGGAAGCGGGGCTGCCACGTCCCCTGTGGCAGCACGACGGCACCCTCGCCGGGACCGATCATCGGTACGGGGCGAGACCTCGTTCATCGGTGTGCGCCGACTCGACCTTCGAGCCGGTTGAGATCTCGGCCCCACCGGGTGACACCGGAGGAACCGCCGACCAGTGCACGCCTGCGCGTGCCTCAGTCGGCCGCGGCGATCAGTTCGGCGATCTGCACGGTGTTCAGCGCCGCACCCTTGCGCAGGTTGTCCCCGGTGACGAACAGGGCCAGTCCGCGCCCGTCGTCGACGCCCGGGTCCACCCGGATCCGGCCCACGTGGCTCGGGTCGGTGCCCGCGGCCTCCAGCGGTGTCGGGATGTCGGACATCCGCACGCCCGGGGCGGTGCCCAGCAGGCTGCTCGCCCGCTCGACCGACAGCGGCCGCGCGAACTCGGCGTTGATCGACAGCGCGTGCCCGGTGAACACCGGGATCCGCACGCAGGTGCCGGACACCCGCAGCTGGGGGACGTCGAGGATCTTGCGGCTCTCGTTGCGGAGCTTCTGTTCCTCGTCGGTCTCGTTCGACCCGTCGTCCACCACGGACCCGGCCATCGGCAGCGCGTTGTAGGCGATCGGCCGCGCGTACTTGGCGGGCTCGCCGAGGTCGACCGCCGCGCCGTCGTGGGTGAGCTCGGTGGCGCGGTCGCCCACCGCCCGCACCTGCTCGGCGAGCTCCTCCACCCCGGCCAGGCCACTGCCGGAGACCGCCTGGTAGGTGCTGGCCACGAGCCGCACCAGGCCCGCCTCGTCGTGCAGCGGCTTGAGCACCGGCATCGCGGCCATGGTGGTGCAGTTCGGGTTGGCGATGATCCCCTTGCGGGCGTCCTTCACCGACTGCGGGTTGACCTCGCTCACCACCAGCGGCACGTCCGGGTCCAGCCGCCAGGCCGAGGAGTTGTCGATCACGGTGACGCCCGCCTCGGCGAATCGCGGCGCCTGCGCCTTCGACGTCGCACCGCCCGCCGAGAACAGCGCGACGTCCAGCCCGGACGGATCCGCGGTGGCGACGTCCTCCACCACGACGTCCCCGCCGTTGAACGGCAGGGTGCTGCCCGCCGAGCGGGACGACGCGAAGTAGCGCATCTCGGCGACCGGGAAGTTCCGTTCGGCCAGCAGCCTGCGCATCACCGCGCCCACCTGGCCGGTGGCGCCGACGACGCCGACCCGGAGGCCGGTTCCGCGGCTGTCGTCCGGCCCGTGCTGCCCTGTCCCGTGCTGCCCTCTCCCGTGCTGCGCCATCAGCGACCACTCCCCGCGTAGACGACAGCCTCTTCGTCGCTGCCGAGTTCGAAAGCCTCGTGGATCGCGCGCACGGCGTCGTCCACCTGCGCGTCCCGGATCAGCACCGAGATGCGGATCTCCGAGGTGTTGATGATCTCGATGTTCACGCCCGCCTCGGCCAGCGCCTCACAGAACGACGCGGTCACCCCGGGGTGCGAACGCATCCCCGCGCCGACGAGCGAGACCTTGCCGACGTGGTCGTCGTAGACCACCGCCGAGAAGTCGAGCTCCGACTTGATCTTCTCCAGCTCGCTGACCGCGTTCGGGCCGTTGGCCTTGGACAACGTGAAGGTGACGTCGGTGCGCCCCGCCGTGTTGGAGATGTTCTGCAACACCATGTCGATGTCGATCTCCGCGTCCGCCACCGCCCGGAAGATCCGGGCCGCCGCGCCGGCGTGATCGGGCACGCCGGTCACGGTGATCTTGGCCTCGGACCGGTCGTGGGCGACGCCGGTGATCAACGCTTGTTCCACGGGGATCTCCTCAATCGAACCGGTCACGGTCGTGCCCGGCTTGTCACTGTAGGACGAGCGGACCCGGATCGGCACGCCGTACCGGCGGGCGTACTCGACCGAGCGCAGGTGCAGGATCTTCGAACCGCTCGCGGCGAGCTCCAGCATCTCCTCGTACGGGACCGTGTCCAGCCTGCGGGCGTCCGGGACGATCCGCGGGTCGGAGGTGTAGACCCCGTCCACGTCGGAGTAGATCTCGCACACGTCGGCGTTCAGCGCCGCGGCCAGGGCGACCGCCGTGGTGTCCGACCCGCCGCGGCCGAGCGTGGTGATGTCCTTGGTGTCCTGGGCGACACCCTGGAACCCGGCCACGAGGGCGATGTAGCCCTGTTCGAGCGCTTCGGTGACCCGCGACGGGGTGACATCGATGATGCGGGCGTTGCCGTGTACGCCGGTGGTCACCACCCCGGCCTGAGAGCCGGTGAACGACCACGCCTCGGCGCCCTGGGCGGAGATCGCCATCGCGACCAGGGCGTTGGAGATCCGTTCCCCCGCGGTGAGCAGCATGTCCATCTCCCGCTCGGGCGGGACGGGATTCACCTGCTCGGCGAGATCCAGCAGTTCGTCGGTGGTGTCCCCCATCGCCGAGCACACGACGACCACGTCGTTGCCGGCCTTCCGGGTGGCCACGATCCGTTCCGCGACGCGCTTGATGCGGTCGGCGCTCTCCAGCGACGAACCACCGTACTTCTGGACTACGAGCGCCACTGCCTCGTTCCTCCTCGCTGCACGCCTGCCCGCCGATCCGGTCTCGGCCCGCGGCGCTACGGATCGTTTTCGCCGCCCCAGAATACCGGGGCGACGCGGGACGGATACCCGGCTTTGTGGCACCGACCACTGACGACGTGCGATTTCGTGCCGCACGTGGCCCCACCGGACGGACTTCGGGCATCACCCCCGACGGCACCGGAATCCTTCCGGCCCCGGGCCGCGGCGTCACCCGGCCGGGGACGGGCGTGCCCGCCTACTCTGGACGGCGATGAGTGACAAAGACGCCGACACCAGTGTGCCCGTACACGAACTGATCGCCCGGCGGTGGAGCCCGCGGGCGTTCGACGCCGAGGCGACGGTCGACCCGTCGCGGGTGCGCGCCCTGTTGGAGGCCGCGCGCTGGGCGCCGTCGTGCGGCAACAGCCAGCCCGCCCGCTACCTCGTGGGGGTGCGCGGCGACGACACCTTCCGCCGCATACTCGGGGCGCTGACCGAGCGCAACCAGTCGTGGGCGCACCGCGCGAGTGTGCTCATGGTGGCCTGCGCACGGATGCGCAACGAGAAGGGCGACGTGCCCTACCCCGAGTACGGTGTGGGCCTGTCCACCGAGAACCTGGCCCTGCAGGCCGTCGCCGACGGGCTGGCGGTACACCAGATGGCCGGGTTCGACCGGGACACCGTCCGCCGCGAGTTCGCGTTGCCGGACGAGTTCGAGCCGCTGGCGGCGATCGCGGTGGGTGTGGCCACCGACGCCGACGTGCTGGCCGACGACCGCGACATCAGCCGGGAGACGGCCCCGCGGGACCGCCTCCCCCTGACGGAGTTCGCCTTCACCGGCACCTGGGACACCCCCATCTTCCCGTCCTGACCCGACAGGGTCACCCGGGTGGTGCCGCGAAGGACTCCTTCGCTGCGTGTGACGCCGTGAAGGGGCCCCTCGCTGCGCCCGACGCAGGCAAGGGGGCCTTCACGGCACCACCCCGGGCGAGCGGGCGGCTCAGCTGCGGCCGGCGCCGCCGACGAGGCGGATGATGCGGGTGACCAGGGACGAGGCCACCAGCCAGAACACCGCCGCGAGGCCGTGGTTGAGCAGCACCGCGAGCTGCGGGTCCTCCGGGACGAACATGTCCTCGAAGCCCAGCGCGAGCCGCTCCGCGGCGTCGGCGACGAACGACACGATGCCGTTGTCCGGGTTCGCCTCGCCGATGACGAAGACGACGTGCAGCACGAGCACGACGGCGAAGGCGAGCCCCACCCACCGGGCGAGGGTGGCGAGCACCTCGACGCCCCGGTCCCGGGCGGCGTGCCAGTCGGTCCGGCGCTTCGGAGACGGTCCGGGCTCGGCCTCCCCCACGGGGGGCCGGCCGTCGGGGCCCGCCGACGAGGCGGGCATGGCGCGTGTCGTCTCGGCCGTCTCGTCCCCGCCCTCGGCGCGATGTTCACCCATGCCGGGATTTTCGCACGCCGACCCCACCTTGACTACGCGCCAGTAGCCCCACGGTGGGACCACACATAACGGTTCCACAACGAACCCCGGGGTTCCGTCCGAGGTCGGACCGGCGTTAGGCTGACGTTCGTGGCGCTCTCGCTCCTCCTGCTTCGCTGCCGCGACGGGGCCTGATTCGGACCGGCTCCCCGTCGCGGGGTTCGCCGGTGTTCTCACACGCCGCAGCGCCGGCCGTCGATCGTGCACGACCCGAACAGTGAGCAGGAGCGTTTCAGCCATCATGAGCACTTCCGATTCCCGGACGTCCGACGCACCCCGTTTCGACACCTCCCCCGGCAGCGTGTCCGGCGCCGGATCCGCGAGCCGCGTCCGGACGCCGTCCCGTCCGGCACCCGAGGGGCAGCCGTCCTGGAACAAGCAGAAGGGCAGCACGATGCCCTACGACCGGTACGAACCGTGGTACCGGCTGGTCGAGGACATCCGGCTGCCCGACCGCACCTGGCCGGACACCCGCATCGAGACCGCGCCGCTGTGGTGCGCGGTCGACCTGCGCGACGGCAACCAGGCGCTGATCGACCCGATGTCGCCCGCCCGCAAGCGCACGTTCTTCGACCTGCTCGTGCGCATGGGCTACAAGGAGATCGAGGTCGGCTTCCCCGCCGCGAGCCAGACCGACTACGACTTCGTCCGCGAGATCATCGAAGAGGACGCGATCCCGGAGGACGTGCACATCCAGGTACTGACCCAGTGCCGTCCCGAGCTGATCGAGCGCACCTTCGCGGCGCTGGAGGGCGCCCCGCGGGCGATCGTGCACATCTACAACTCCACCTCGATCCTGCAGCGGCGGGTGGTGTTCCGTGAGGAGCGCGAGGGGATCAAGAAGATCGCCACCCAGGGCGCCGAGCTGGCCGCCGAGTACGCGGCCAAGTACTCCGACACCGAGTTCCGGTTCCAGTACTCCCCCGAGTCCTACACCGGCACGGAGCTGTCCTACGCGGCCGAGGTGTGCAACGCGGTCACCGAGATCTGGCAGCCCACGCCGCACCAACCGGTGATCCTCAACCTGCCCGCCACCGTGGAGATGGCCACTCCGAACGTCTACGCCGACTCGATCGAGTGGATGAGCCGCAACCTCGAACGGCGGGACGGGGTGATCCTGTCCCTGCACCCGCACAACGATCGGGGCACCGGCATCGCGGCCGCCGAACTGGGGTACCAGGCGGGCGGTGACCGGATCGAGGGCTGTTTGTTCGGCAACGGCGAGCGCACCGGCAACGTCGACCTGGTGGCGCTGGGGATGAATCTGTTCAGCCAGGGCATCGACCCGCAGATCGACTTCTCCGACCTGGACGAGATCAAGCGCACCGTCGAGTACTGCAACCAGCTGCCGGTCCCCGAGCGCAGCCCGTGGGCGGGCGACCTGGTGTTCACCGCGTTCTCCGGCAGCCACCAGGACGCGATCAACAAGGGCTTCGACGCCCTGCGCGAGGCGGCCGACAAGCAGGGCGTGCCGCTGGAGCGGTTCCCGTGGGAGGTGCCCTACCTGCCGATCGACCCGCAGGACGTCGGCCGCACCTACGAGGCGGTCATCCGGGTCAACTCGCAGTCCGGCAAGGGCGGCATCGCCTACGTGATGCGCACCGAGCACCAGCTCGACCTGCCGCGCAGGCTGCAGATCGAGTTCTCCCAGGTGATCCAGAAGCACACCGACGCCGGTGGCGGCGAGGTGGACCCGGACACCATGTGGGAGGCCTTCGCCGAGGAGTACCTGCGGCCGCGCACCCCGCTGGAGCTGATCAGCCAGCACGTCCGGGCCGACGACAGCGGTCTGTACCAGCTCACCGCCACGATCCGGCTGGACGGCGAGGAGCAGGAGGTCGTCGGCGGCGGCAACGGGCCGATCGCGGCGTTCTTCGACGCACTGGCGACCGTGGGCTACGATCTGCGGCTGCTCGACTACAGCGAGCACACCCTCAGCCCCGGGGACGACGCCCGGGCGGCCTCGTACATCGAGTGCACCGTCGAGGACCGGGTGTACTGGGGCGTGGGCATCGACCCGTCGATCGTCACGGCGTCCCTGCGCGCCGTCGTCTCGGCGGTGAACCGCGCCCACCGCTGAGGCCGTTCCCCGGGTGTGGCGCGAGGGGCACTTTCCCTGCGTGTGGTGCGGGGAAAGTGCCCCGCACCGCTCCCGACGCAGGGGATGTGCCCCAGACGTCAACTCACGATCCGGCAACGGTGCGGTTACGACCGGGCGGGTACTGAATAGTTCTCAGCTTCCGGCGCGTTGAGTGGTCGTGTGGACCTCTCGACCGCTTCGCTGTTCGGTCTCTTCGTCGTCGCGGCGATCCCGCTCGCGCCGACCGAGGTGGCGCTGATCGGCATGGGCTTCACGGCGACACAGGGGGACGTGTCACTCGTGCCGGTCATCGGCGTCGGGGCCGTGGGCTGCCTGGTCAACGACCTCGCACTGTACGGCCTGGGCAGGCACGGCGTGTCCCGCGTGCTCGACCGGCTGCGGGGTCGCCCGTCGGTGGAGGAGAGCACCCGCTGGATCGGCGATCAGCTCGACCGCCACGGCATCACCACACTCGTCCTCGCGCGGTGGCTGCCCGCGGGCGGCACCGCGGGCTCGCTGGTGGCCGGGTCGCTGCGCTGGTCCCGGCCTGGGTTCCTGATCGCGTCCGGGATCGGCGTACTGCTCTGGTCCACCTACGCCGCAGGCCTGGGCTACCTCGGGGGCGAGCTCGTGCGGCAACCGCACGTGAGCCTGCTGCTGTCCTTCGGCGTCGCGCTGACCATCGGCACGCTCGCGGCCGCCGTGGCGCGACGGGAGCGCACCCCGGCGCACCGGCGGGAGTCCTGCGTGTCCGCCCG
>NZ_KB912548.1:8739-11231 GCF_000383775.1 Saccharomonospora halophila 8 | reverse complement strand
CCCACGACCGCGCTGCGCTGCGCCGTCGCGGGGGTCACGGCCGGGCTCGCGCGGGCGGCACTGCACGAGTTCGGAACCTCGGCACGGCGCCGGTCCCGGTTGGGCCAGGTCACGACGATGGCCGAGCAACCCACGCTGCGTGCCGAGCTGAACCGGGTGGTGCAGGGCTTTCGGGCCGCGCGACAGCTGGCACTGACCGAACTGGACGCCCTGCCGCCGGACGGCGCGGACCAGCGGGCCGTCACCGGCGCACGACGGACCACGCTCGCCGCGACGATGACCCACGTGCACGCGACCGCGGTCGGGGCCGTGCGGTTCGTCTTCGGCAAGTCCGGCGGGTCATCCCTTTACATCGGACACTCGATGCGGACTTTTTGGCTCCACGCGGAGGAACTGGCGGCACATCCGCTGTTCGACGTCCGTGCCGAACGGGAGATCGCCCGCGCGCAGTTCGGGGACCACGTCTCCCCGGTATGGCTGTGACCCGGTGCGACAACTCGGCAATCTGGTGGATGAGCAGGACGAAACCGCGTGGATACCGTCGCTTTCGTCAGATCACCCGCACAGCGAGGAGCAATCATGAGCGATGTCGCGGCGTTCGCCAACGAGCACGTGGACGGCGTGCTGAACCCCCTGGAAGTCACCACCGCGGTGGGCCCGGTCCTGGCGACCCCGGCCTACGCGGGCTACGCCGCGGGCGCGGGCGTGGTGTTCACCCTGGGCATCATCTCGGACGCGGTGGAGAGCCACCACGCCTCCGAGGTCTCGCCCACCGGGCCGGTGCCGAACTTCGGCTCCGTGGACCAGCTGCTCGACATGCGCAAGTCCAGCATCAGCTGACCCGTCGTCGTGGCGCCGCGGACCCCGGGGTCCGCGGCGCCACTCCGCACACCGGACGAAGGACGGATGTGATCCGCCGTGGCGTTGCCCGCGTCGCTCCGCGAACGATTCCAGACAGACCCCGACCCCCGCGGGCAGGACCGCACGTTGCGCCGGGTCGAACAGCTCACCGGCCTCGGTGCCGCCGTGTCGTCCTTGGAGTATCTCGCCTCGTCGCGGGATTTCGACAAGGGTGAGCTGCTGAGCTGGGACACCGCACGGACCCGGTACCGGTGGATGACGGGACGGCCCGGGAAGGTGCTCGGCGCCGTGTTCGACAAGCCGGGGATCCAGGCGCTGTTCGCCGCGCGCGTGCTCGCCGCGGCGGCGCTGATGAACCCGCGCGCCGGGTCGGGGGCGAAGACCACCTCAGCCACGTACCTCGCCGGCACGAACTTCGCCGTCCACGCCCGCAGCCCGTACGGGTCGGACGGCTCGGAGACGGTGCTCACCATCTCGCTGACGACGCTGACGTTCGCACGGCTGTTCACGAACGACCCGCGCGCGCGGCGTGCGTGCCTGTGGTTCCTCGCCGCGCAGTCGTGCCTGTCGTACGGCATCGCGGGCACGGCCAAGGCGGTCTCACCGGTGTGGCGGGACGGGACGGCGGTGCGCGACATCTTCCGCACCCGCATGTTCGGCCACCGCACGGCCTTCGCCGTACTGCGCGAGCGACCACGGCTGGCCCGCGCGGTGGGCCGGGCGACCATCGCGGGAGAACTGCTGTTCCCTCTGGTGCTGGTGACGCCGAAGCCGGTCGCCCGGACACTGCTCGGCGTGGGCGCCGGGTTCCACGCGGGCAACGCGGTGTTCATGGGGCTCAACCGGTTCGTCTGGGCGTTCCTCGGCACGTACCCGGCCATCGTCCACTGCTCCCGCGCACTCGGCCGGGACGACGGCGGGCCCGAGTGACGACGCACCGGAGGACCCCCGGACTCGACCGCAACGGCAACGTCGACCGGGTCGGCGCGATCACCCGGCGGCATCTGCCGAAGATCGCCGGAGGGGTGGCGCTGGGGCTGGCCGCCGCGGCCGCCGGACTGGCGCAGCCCGCGGTCATCGGCAGCCTCATCGGCGCACTCGGCACGGACGCCGATCTCGCGCTGCCCGTGGCGATCATCGTCGGCCTGTTCGTCGCCGAAGCGGCACTGACGGCGACCCAGGCCTACGCCATGGGGCGCACCGGCGAACGCATCGTCCACGACACCCGGACCACCCTGGTGGACCGCGTGCTCGCCGCCGATGTCGGTGCCTTCGCCGCGTTGCGCCAGGGCGACGTCTTCGCCCGGGTGGTCACCGACACGGCGCTGCTCAAGGTGGCCCTGTCCCAGAGCCTCGCCGGGATCATGGTGGACGGGGCGATGGTGCTCGGCGGCATCGTGCTGATGCTGCTGATCGACCCGATGCTGCTCGGGGTCACCGCCGCCTGCCTGACGGTGGCCAGCCTCGTCGCACTGCTGCTGGCCCGCAGGTTGCGCCGGGCCGCGCAGCACAGTCGCACCCTCGTCGGCGACTTCGGCGCCGACCTCCAGCGCGCCCTCGCCGCGTCGACCACGGTGAAGGCGTGTCGCGCCGAAGGTGTCGAGAGTGCGCGGCTCGGGGGGCTGGCGCTG
>NZ_KB912548.1:6433-8639 GCF_000383775.1 Saccharomonospora halophila 8 | reverse complement strand
CTGCAGCGCGGCCGCGGACCCCGTCGCGGCACCGGACCCGGTCGCGGTGGTGGACTCCGTCGCGGAGGCGGACCGGGGGACGGGCGCCCGGGGGGCGGCCGGGGCGACCGAACGGCCGTCCATCAGTCCGTACTGGTAGGCCAGCGCCGCCGCCTCGGTGCGGTTCGACACCTCCAGTTTGCGCAGGATGCTCAGCACGTGGGAACCGACGGTGGCGCGGCTGATGTAGAGGCTCCGTCCGATCTCGGCGTTGGACTTGCCCTCGGCGAGACAGGCGAGCACGTCGTGCTCCCGCCTGGTGAGCACATGCAGGTGCCGGGACGGTGGGGACGTGATCAGCTCGATGACCCGGTCCCGGTACTGGTCCAGCACCTGCGAGGTGAGGAAGAGCTTACGCGCGGCCGCGGCGTGGATGGCGCTGGTGATCTGCCACGGTGAGTCGTTGACCAGCACGACGGCCGACACCTGACGGTTCAGCACCTCCCGGATCTCGGTGACGTCGTCGTCGCACACGACCACGACGGGCCGCAGCGGTTCGGCCCGGGCACCGTCGGCGCACAGCTCGGACAGCGCACGGGAGCCGAGTGCCTTCCGCGCCCGGAGCAACCAGACGTCCGGTGGGGTCCGGGCGACCTCCCGGATCGCCTGCTCGATCGTGGTGAACACGTGGTCGACGGAGATGTTGAACCGGCCGAGGTCCATCGCGTGGAGCCACGCGAAGAACGGTTGAACCGCGCTGTCCTGCGCATCATCGATCATCCCCAACGCGACCATTGAGCACCTCTGTTCCTCCCCGGCGCCGTGCCGGGGGATTCGTCGGGCCGACCCGCGCCGCCCCTCGCGCGCAGCACCCCGGAGTGCGGAATCTTCCGAACAGACGTTTCGACAAGCGAAACACCTACCGACAGTGTGTTCGGCGACCTCTGACGCTGAACTTTTCCACTCCACCGGACTACTCATGCAAAACGATATGTAGCACGGATCCGAGCCGTTGATCCATCACGAGATCGTGAACGCTCCAGGGCCCTCCACCTCGCGCCCTGCACAGGCCACAGAATCGGCCCAACTCGCGACTTTCGTCGTACTCCGGGTGTTTGATCATTCATTCGGATGAGTCCCGGGGTGGCCAATACCGCTACTTGACGGACGAAGCCACGAGTTCCCGTTCCCTAGGCTCACCGTCCGGGGTCGGCTCCCGCCGGCCGGAAACCGGGTGGCACCGGCGGGCGCCGGGCACCGACGCGGTGATCGGAGGGACCATGCTGTCGCGCATCCGCAGCGCCCGTGCCGCCCGTGCACGGCACCGGCGCGGGCCGGAGGGGGACGAGATCGACGTCGCCTTCCGCCGCATCGAGCGGCTGAGTACCGTCGGCGCCACCATCAGCGCCGCCGAACTGCTGGCCACCGCACGCACCTTCGACGACAACGGGCTGCTCGGCTGGCCGATCAACCGCACCCGGATGCTCGGGCTCAACCGCGGCCCGGGCCGCTACCTGGGTCGGCTGCTCGGCTACCCGCAGGTGGTCGCCGTCATGCAGACCCGGCTGCTGTCCGGGCTGGGCCTGCTCGCCCCCGGGGTGGGCCGTCGGGGACGCGGTGTCGCACTGGCCGGGATGACCGGTACCGGCGCCGCGCTCAACCTGCGCAGTAACTACGGCCTGGACGGCTCCGACCACTTCGCCTTCATCAACTTCACCGTGGCGCTGCTGGAGAAGCTGTACCCGAACGACGAGCGGGCACGTCGTGCCGCGCTGGCGTTCATCGCCGCGCAGAGCTGTCTGTCCTATTTCACCTCCGGCGTGGTCAAGATGACCTCCCCGGTGTGGCGGAACGGCGACGCGATCACCGGCGTGTTCCGCACCAAGACCTACGGCGACCGGTTCCTCTACCGGCTCACCCGGGACAACAGGCCACTGGCCCGGGCGATGGCCTGGAGCGTCATGGTCGCCGAGGCCCTGTTCCCGCTGGTGCTCGTCGCCCCGCGACCGCTGGCCCGGACGATCATGGTCAGCGGCATGGCCTTCCACGTCGGCAACGCACGGTTCATGGGCCTCAACCGGTTCTTCTGGTCGTTCGTGGCCACGTACCCGGCCGTGGCCCACTTCTCGCGCGCACTCGGCACGGCCGAGGCGGACCGCCTCCCGACGGGGGCGGACCGGTGAGGGGCCGCGCGCCGCGTCGCACCACCCTGGCCTCCGCTGCCGCT
>NZ_KB912548.1:4047-6333 GCF_000383775.1 Saccharomonospora halophila 8 | reverse complement strand
CCGCGCCCGGCGGGCTCGGTCAACGGCACCCCGGCCTCGGCCTGCAACGCCCGCAACTGCTGCGACACCGCCGACGGGGTGCGGTGCAACGCCTCGGCGGTGGCCGTGACACTGCCCCGGTCCGCGAACTCCCGCAGCGCCCGCAGCCTCTCGACGTCCATCCCGGCAGTGAACCACCTCAGCCCCCGGGCGCGAGTGCACCGGCCACGAACAGCACGATCAGCAGTGCCGCCACGAAGCCGAACCCGAGCAGGTAGTCCCGTGGTTTGCGGCGGCCGGGCAGCCGGCGTAGACCGAACAGCACCGCCACGAGCACGGTCACCGCGACCGGTACCAGCGCCCGCCACGCACGGTCCACACTGTTCAACGGCAGGAACGGTTCGGCACCGTAGAACGACAGAATCAGCGCGGGGAGCCCCAACCCCGCCGCCGCGACCGCCGCGAACAGGTTGAACCGCTGCTGGGCCTCACCGTCCTGGGCGACAGCGAAGGTGGACATGCTGTTCAGAAGACCGTGCAGACGGCTGCCCTCCTCGGCGAGTTCGACATCGATCGCCTCGCAGTGCCGGAGCGCGGCCCGGTGCGTCCGCATCCACGGCGGATCGGCATCCCTTCTCGCGCCTCGGGATGCCGACTCGGGTGCGTCGTACACCCC
This sequence comes from Saccharomonospora halophila 8, assembly GCF_000383775.1. Classification (GTDB taxonomy): domain Bacteria; phylum Actinomycetota; class Actinomycetes; order Mycobacteriales; family Pseudonocardiaceae; genus Saccharomonospora; species Saccharomonospora halophila. The sequence goes on along the minus strand of NZ_KB912548.1, from coordinate 5,678 downwards.
GGGGTGCCACAGCCACAGATGCATCCGCTCCCGCAGGGCCTCGCGGGCCTGGTCCCGTGCCCGGTTGACCGCCATCGACAGTTCCACCACGTCGGCCAGCGCCCGCCGCAGGGAGACGGTCCGCCGCCGGGCGAGCAGGTCGGCGACCCGCCGTTCCGACTCGTAGCGCAGTTCTCTGAGGCGCAACACCTCGTTGCGGGAGCCCTCGGTGACCGCCTTCGCCACGGTCACCGCCCGCGCCTCGGTTTCGTCGGGGACGGGGTGCGCGGGTTCCGCCAACGCAGCCGGAAGCAGGTCGTCGAGCCGCACGGTGCCGGTCGACTCCCGATGCCACCCGTCGGCCTCGTCCCAGACGGCGGTCACCGCGACGGTCACGTCCGTGCGGCCGTCGGCCGCGACGGTGACCCGTGCCTGGCCGACGACGATTCGTCGGCCCTCCGACGCGCGAAGTAGCCGTACCCACGGTGCGGTCAGGAAGGACCCGGAACCGCCGCACGCGACCGGGTCACCGCCGGCGGCGTCCCCCGGCTCCCCGGCGGGTCGGCACCCGACGGTCGTCCAGGCGCCGTGGTCCGTGCGCGGCGGGTTCCCACTGAGTATGCGCTGTCGGACACGAACCGTGTTCACACGCACAGTGTACGAGAGCGCACGTTCATCAAGTGGCACTTCATCGTATGTGCAGATCATTTCGCTGGTGCTTCAGCGTGGTCGCGGGTCAGGCTGGGTTCATGGCTGTCCGGGACCGTCTGCTCGCCGTGCTCACCGCTGTCCTGTGGGGCTGCAATTTCCTCGCGATCCACGCGATGCTCACGCACTTCCCGCCGCTGCTGGCCGGATCGCTGCGGTTCCTGGTGATCGCGGTACCGACGATGCTGCTCGTGCCGTGGCCGAAGGTGCGTCCACGCTGGCTGATCGGGTACGGACTCGGGTTCGGTACCGGACAGTTCGCGTTCCTGTTCGTCGGCCTCGACCTGGGGATGCCGACCGGGCTGGCGTCGCTGGTGTTGCAGGCCTCGGCTCCGTTCACGGTGCTGCTCGGCGCCGTGCTCCTGCGGGAGCGGCTCACCGGCCGTCAGGTGACCGGCATCGTGCTCGCCGTCGCCGGGATGACCGCGATCGCCTGGCAGCGCGCCGAATACGCTGCCGTGCTCCCGGTGCTGCTCACCGTGTTCGCCGCGCTCAGCTGGGCGATCGGCAACCTGTGCGCCCGTCGGGCCGAGCCGGCGAATGCGCTGCACTTCGTGCTGTGGAGCGCCGTCGTGCCCCCGCTGCCGATGTTCGTGCTGTCGGTGCTGTTCGAGGGCCCGCGGGCACAGTGGGCCGCGGTCTCCACCGTGTTCACCGGCGACGGGCTGATCGGTCTCGGCGCGTTCGCCTACGTCGTGCTGCTGGGCACCGTCGCCGGATCGGGTATCTGGACGACGCTGATGCGGCGGAACCCGGCCGGGGTGGTGGCCCCGTTCTCGCTGCTGGTGCCCGTGGTGGGCCTCAGCCTCGCGTTCGCGGTCCTGGGCGAGCGCCCCACTCCCGTGGAGCTCGCGGCGAGCGTCGTCGTGGTGGCGGGCGTGCTCGTCGGGTCACTGCGCGGGCGGACGACCGGGGGTGCGGGTGCCCGCCCACGCGGTGGCCCC
>NZ_KB912548.1:0-3947 GCF_000383775.1 Saccharomonospora halophila 8 | reverse complement strand
GCACGGGCCCGGGGGCACGGGCACGTGCCGCACCCGGCCGCCGGGCCGGTCACGCCCCCTCGAACGGCAGGCCGACGTAGTTCTCGGCCAGGCTGGTCGCGGCGGGCCGGGAGGTCGCCGTGTAGCGCAGCTGGGACAACTGCAACCTGCGCCCGAAGGCGTCCGTCGACGGGTCGGTGTGCAGCATCGACGTCATGTACCAGGAGAAGTGCTCGGCCCGCCACACCCGGCTCAGGCAGGTGTCCGAGTAGGCGGCGGCCGGGGCCGGGTCGCCGTCGCGCAGCAGCGCCTTCAGGGCACGGGCGAGGTGGCGCACGTCGGCGATGGCGAGGTTCATGCCCTTCGCCCCGGTGGGCGGCACGATGTGCGCCGCGTCGCCGGCGAGGAACAGCCTGCCGTACTGCATCGGCTCCACCACGAAGCTGCGCATCGGCGCGATGCTCTTCTCCAGCACCGGCCCCTCCCGCAGGCTGAAGCCGTCCTCGGTGGCCAGCCGTAGCTGCAGCTCCGACCACACCCGGTCGTCCGGCCAGTCGTCCACCGGATCATCCGGATCGACCTGCAGGTACAACCGGGTGATCTCCGCCGAGCGCATGCTGTGCAGGGCGAAGCCGCGCTCGTGGTGGGCGTAGATCAGCTCGGAGTGCGACGGCGGAGTCCGCGCGAGGATGCCGAGCCAGGCGAACGGGTAGTGCCGCTCGAAGGTGGTCAGCGCGCTCTCCGGGATCGACGGCCTGCTCACCCCGTGGAACCCGTCGCACCCGGCGATCGCCTCGCAGCGCAGTTCCCGCGCGTGGCCGTCGGCGTCGGTGTAGCTCACCCGTGGCCGGTCGCCGTCCAGATCGTGCAGCGCGACGTCGGAGACCTCGAACTCGATGGGCAGGCCCTTCTCCTCGTGCGCGGCGATCAGGTCCTTCACGATCTCCTGCTGGCCGTACACGGTGATGCACCGGCCGGTCAGCCCGGTGAGATCGATCCGGTGGTCCGCCCCGTCGAACCGCAGGGACAGACCGTGGTGCGGCATCCCCCGGGTCTCCATCCGGGCACCCACCCCGATCTCGCGCAGCAGCTCGACGGTCGGCTGCTCGCACACGCCCGCACGGACGCGCTGCTCGACGTAGGAGCGGCTGCGGGCCTCCAGCACGACCGCCTCGATGCCCTGCAGATGCAGCAGGTAGGACAGCAGCAGCCCGGCGGGGCCCGCTCCGACGATGCCAACCCGGGTGTCCGTCACCGGAGTCCTCTCCTTCCCCGAAGAGCTGTTCCGACCACCGCCGCCGAGGTGCGACGGCGGACCGAGGGGCGCGACGATCCCGCCGGTGCCGCGGTGCGGTCAAGACTGGGGGCGCCCGCGGCCCGCGGACCACCGGCTCTTCCGTTCGGCGGAGGACCGTTCGTGCGGGTGGGAACGCTCGTCGGGCTCGTGCGGGTGGGAGACCGCACGCGGCGCCCCGAGCGTGCGGGAGATGCCGTGCGCGGCGGCGCGGACGGCGGGCACCAGGGTCCACGGGTCGGTGCCCTGCGCGGGGACGACGATCGAGATGGCGGCGACCACGGTGTCGTCGGCACCGCGGACGGGCGCGGCGACGGACACCGCATCCGGTTCGATCTGGCCGTCGCTGAGCACGAATCCGTCCCGCCGCACGTCGGCGAGCACGCGGCGCAACCGGGCGGGGTCGACGAGGGTCTTCGGCGAGTACCGCGTGAGTGGCCCGGCGAGCACGCGCTCCTGCGTTTCCGGGGCGGCGTGTGCGAGCAGCACGAGGCCGACCCCGGTGGCGTGCGGCGGCATGCGCCCGCCGACGCGGGAGCGGATGCGGATGGCCTCGCGTCCGGCGATGCGCTCGACGTAGACGACGTCGGTGCCGTCGAGGACGGCGAGCTGGACGTTCTGGTGGGTGGCCTCGTAGAGGTCCTCCAGGAACGGGAGGGCGCTGTCCCGCAGCGGCGCGCCGTGCGGGGCGAGCGAGGCGATCTCCCACAGCCGCAGCCCGACGCGGTAGCCGCCGTCGGCGTCGCGTTCGAGCGCGCCGTGCTCGGTGAGTGCGCCCACGATCCGGTGGGTGGTGGACAGCGGCAGCCCGGCCCGCCTGCTCAACTCGGACAGGGTCAGTACCGGCCGCTGCGGGCTGAACGCGTCGAACACGGCCAACACCCGCCCGACCACACTCACCGAACTCTCACCCCTGTGCCGCACACCCCCCACCCAACGCGGCCACCCCCACCCCCGCAACCCCTCACCGGGGGGTTGCCGTGAAGGGCACCTTCCCTGCGTTGGACGCAGCGAGGGGCACTTTCCCTGCGTCGAGTGCAGGGAAAGTGCCCCTCACGGCAACACGGAGAGTGACCGGCCCGGTCAGCCCCAGACCTTCTCGGCGGTCTCGACGATGCGTTCGAGCTTGCGGAACTGTTCGTCGCGGGTGAGGTCGTTGCCCTCCTCGGTGGAGGAGAAGCCGCACTGCGGGGACAGGCAGAGCTGGTCGACGTCGATGTAGGCCGACGCCTGCTCGATGCGCCGCTGCAGGGAGTCCAGCGACTCCAGCTCACCGCGCTTGGTGGTGACCAGGCCGAGCACGACGTACTTACCCTTCGGCACGTGGCGCAACGGCTCGAAGCCGCCGGAGCGCTCGTCGTCGAACTCCAGGAAGTAGCCGTCCACGTTCAGCTCGTTGAACAGCGCCTCGGACACGAAGTCGTAGCCGCCCTCGGCCGCCCACGAGGAGCGGAAGTTGCCCCGGCACAGGTGCGTGGTGATCGCCATGCCCTCGGGCTTGTGTTCCAGGGCGGCGTTCATCGTCCGGATGTTGCGCAGGTGCAGGGTGTCCGGGTCGCCGCCCATACGGGCCACGAGCTCGCGCTGGTTGGGGTCGTTGAGGTAGGCCAGGCTGGTGTCGTCGAGCTGGAGGTAGCGGCATCCGTGTTCGCCCATCGCGGCGATCTGCGCACCGTAGGCCGCGCTCAGGTCGGTGAAGAAGTCCTCCAGGTCCGGGTACACCGTCTCGTCGACGGCGGCACGGCCGCCGCGGTAGTACACCATGCTCGGCGACGGGATGGTGAGCTTCGGCGTCACCGACGGATCGGTGACGGACTTCAGGAACTCGAAGTGCTCGGCGAAGATCGGCTCGCCCAGCCCGACCTTGCCGTCGACCTGCAGCTTGGGCGGGGAGAAGTTCAGGTCGCCCGCCGCGTTGTGGAACCGGACCTCCATCCGCTCGTCGCTCTGCGACACGCCGTCGAGCTGGTAGATGAAGTCCATGTGCCAGGAGGCACGGCGGAACTCGCCGTCGGTGGCCGAACGCAGCCCGGCCCGGCGCTGCCGCTCGACGACCTCCCGGATCGCGTCGTCCTCGACGGCCTTCAGTTCGTCACGGGTGATCTCGCCCCGCGCCGCCTTCTCCCGGGCCGTGTGCAGCTCGGGCGGACGGAGAAGGCTGCCGACGTGGTCGGCGCGGAACGGGGGACTCGTACGCTGACTCATTGCGGCATAGTCACACGGCCTGTGAACCCCCTCAACACACTGCCGTCGAGGTTTTCGCTGGGTGAAAGCCCGGAAGCGCCCAGCGTGGGACGACCCGCTGTCACCGGATCGGCACCCCTCGCGGTTCGTCCCGGCCGGGTGGGGTATCCGGCGCGCATGTTGTCTTCCCTCGCACGCGGCGCCGCGGCGGGCGCCGCAGGCACCACGGCGCTGAACGCATCCACCTACCTGGACATGACCCTGCGCGGCCGCCCGTCCAGCAGCACCCCGCAGCAGACGATCGACCGGATCAGCCGGGCGGTGGGCACCGAACTGCCGGGGGACGAGCAGAAGCAGCAGAGCCGGGAGTCGGGCCTCGGCGCGCTGCTGGGCATGGTCACCGGCACCACGGTGGGCGTGGGGTACGGCGCCCTGCGCGGGCTCGGCTGGCGCCCGCCCGTACTGGTGGGCGCCGGCGTCGCGACCGTGG
>NZ_KB912547.1:44331-46777 GCF_000383775.1 Saccharomonospora halophila 8 | reverse complement strand
CTGACCCCGGGCCCGGTCCCCCCGCCGGCTCCGGCACGGCCCCCGGCCGCGGGCTCCCGTCGGCGGACGGTGACCGGATCACTCTCACCGGCCTGCGGGTGTTCGGCAGGCACGGGGTGTTCGAGCACGAGCGCCGCGACGGGCAGGAGTTCGTCCTCGACCTGACGGTGTGGCTCGATCTCGCCCCGGCCGCCGCCACGGACGACCTGTCCGACACGCTCGACTACGGCGCGCTCGCCGCCTCCGCGGCCGACATCGTCGCGGGACCGCCGCACGACCTGATCGAGAGCGTGGCCGGACGGGTGGCCGACGAGATCCTCACCGACGTGCGGATCCGGCGCGTCGAGGTCACCCTGCACAAGCCGTCGGCACCGATCCCGGGGACGTTCGCCGACGTCGCCGTGACGCTTGCCCGCGGCAGGGGGCACGGCGCCGCGGACCCCGGCCGACCGGGCGACGACGGACCGGGGCGGACACCGTGAGCAGGGCCGTCCTCTCCCTCGGCTCGAACCTCGGCGACCGGCTGTCCTTTCTGCGGCTGGCCGTCGACGGCCTCCGGGACGTCCTGGTGGCCGTCTCCGGCGTCTACGAGACGAAACCGTGGGGCGTGACCGACCAGCCGGACTTCCTCAACGCGGTGTGCGTGGTCGACGACCCGTCCCGGGACCACCGGGACTGGCTGAGCACCGCCCAGGAGCTGGAGCGGCGTGCCGAGCGGGTGCGCGCGACGCGGTGGGGCCCGCGCACCCTCGACGTCGACGTCGTGACCGTGGACGACGTCCGCAGTGACGACCCCGACCTGCTGCTGCCGCACCCGGGCACGGCCGACCGGGCGACGGTGCTCATTCCCTGGCTGGAGCTCGACCCGGAGGCCGAGGTACCCGGCCGGGGCCGGGCCGCCGACCTGCTGGCCGCCCTCCCCCGGTCCGACCACGACGACGTCCACCATCGCCCGGACCTGACCCTCTGATGCGTTGATGCGTCGATGCGCTGGTACCTCGATATTCCCCACGTTCGACGTCGATCCGGACGCGCCAGTGATCACTGTCGACATGGTGGAACGTGCGCTCGACGAGTGAACGGGTGGCACGCTCGCGACGTTCGACCGTAGGGTGTCCGACGCGGTCGGTTCGGCCGGATCGACCCACGTGGAGCTGATCCCGGCGGACCCGACGGCGTAGTGTGCACGACCTGGCGCGGTCGGCCCGGTCGCGGGGAGGTCACCGTCGGAGGCGCCTCGTAAGCCGTGGGTACGGTGGGAACCATGCAGTTCACGCGGGCACGGGATCTCGTCGTCGCCGCGGTGCTCGGTTTCGGACTGACGTTCCCGTTGTTCCGCGCCGCGTATCAGTCCCTGCCCGCCCTGCCCACCCTGGCCGGGACGACCCTGCTCGTGCTGGCGGTGGGGGAGTTCGTGCTGGCGTTCGTCGTGCGCGCCCGGATCCGCGAGCACCGGGTCGTCACCGGGCTGGGCATCGCCCGGACGGTCGCGCTGGCCAAGGCATCCTCGCTGCTCGGAGCGCTGATGGGCGGCGCATGGGTGGGTGCGTTGGCCTACCTGGGCCCCCGTTCCGGACGGATCACGGCCGCCGCGGACGACCTGCCCGCCACGATCGTCGGGGTCGTCAGCGCCGCCGCGCTGATCGGCGCGGCGTTGTGGTTGGAGTACAGCTGCCGCACACCGGACGAGGGTGATCGGGGCCGCGGTCAACCGCCGACCGGTTAGCGCACGCAACCCACCGCTCGAAGTACCGAGAAGGTCTCGATGAGATCACCGGAAGGTACGGTGTCGGCATGACTGGCGTGGGTGACGACGCACACGACCGATCGTCCGGTCGGCCGTGGCTGACCGTCGGCTTTCTCCTCGCCATCGGCGCCACCCTCGCGCTGGTGCTCACCGACGACCTCCGTTGGGTCCGGCTCGCGGTCGTGGCCGCGCTGTGGGCGGCGCTGATCGGGACGCTGGTGGCCGTGAAGAACCGCAGGGCCGCGGCGGCGAGCGAGAAGTCGGCGGAGAAGGCTCAGCGGATCTACGAGCTGGAGCTCGAGAAGGAGGTCGCGGCCCGCCGTGAGTTCGAGCGGGAGGTCGAGGCCGAGGCACGGCAGCGGGAGGCCGAGGCGCGGCAGCGTGCCGAGGCGGCCTCGCAGGCGGAGCTGGAGGCGTTGCGGACCGAGCTGAGCACCCTCCGGGAGAGCCTCCAGACGCTGCTCGGGGGCGAGGTCCTCTGGGAGCGGGTCGCGCTGACGGCCCAGTCGACACGGATGCGGTCATTCGGTGAGGAACCGGTGCTGGTGGCCGCGGGCGAGGCGGGTGAGTCCCGGCCCGCCGCGATCACGATCGGCCCGGACGCGGAGGTCGCCGACCGCCCCACCGAACTGATCAGCCGGGTCGGTGGTCCCGACGCGGGGTGGGCGTCCACCGCGGGCGCGGACAACGGCGGTTCCG
>NZ_KB912547.1:34617-44231 GCF_000383775.1 Saccharomonospora halophila 8 | reverse complement strand
GGCCGGGAGGGGCCGACGCGGTGTTGGACGCCGCGCGGCGTACGCTCGCCGCCCGTCCCGAGGTCGAGGTCGACTACCTGGAGCTGCGCGGGCCCGAGCTCGGCGAACCACCGGTCGACGGGCAGGCCCGGCTGTTGGTCGCCGCGCGGATCGGCGGGACCCGGCTGATCGACAACGTCGCCGTCCGGCTCGGCGAGATTCCCGACGACGACGGCAACAGCGCCGACGACGCCCCTGAGCACGCCGTCGGCGACCCCGCCGGGGCGAGCGCCGAGAGCACCGACGTGACCGGCGTCCGCGGGGACGCCGGGGTATAGAGGAGCCGGTCATGTATCGCACCATGCTGAAATCGAAGATCCACCGGGCGACCGTGACGCAGGCCGACCTGCACTACGTGGGGTCGGTGACCGTGGACCGCACCCTGATGGAGGCCGCGGACCTGCTGTCCGGCGAACTGGTGCACATCGTGGACATCACCAACGGCGCCCGGCTGGAGACCTACGTCATTCCCGGCGAACGCGACAGTGGCGTGCTGGGCATCAACGGCGCCGCCGCACACCTGGTGCACCCGGGCGATCTGGTCATCCTGATCGCCTACGGCCAGATGGACTCCGCCGAGGCCGCTTCCTACGAGCCGCGGGTCGTGTTCGTCGACGGCGACAACCGTGTCGCCGATCTCGGTGCGGACGCCGGGCGGGCCCCGGAGGGGTCCGGCCTGAGCAGCGGCGCCGTCCCGGCCGGGGCGGCGTGGTCGGCGGATCCCGCGCCGCACGCGCATCGCGACGAGTTGTTGCCCGCGGAGCGGTAGGTGCTGCTGACCGTCGACGTCGGGAACTCGAACATCGCGCTCGGTCTGCACACCGGGCAGGGCGAGCAGGCCGAGCTGGTGCGGGACTGGCGGATGCGCACCGACCCGCACATGACCTCCGACGAGCTCGCACTGACCATCCGCGGTCTGCTGGGGCCGGACGCCGACTCGGTCACCGGGATCAGCGCGCTGTCGACGGTTCCCGTGGTGCTGCGGGAACTCCGGACGATGTTCGATCGGTACTATCCCGAGGTCGGCCGGGTGGTGATCGAGCCGGGCGTCCGCACCGGGGTGCCGTTACTGGTGGACAATCCGAAGGAGGTCGGTGGCGACCGGCTCGTCAACACGCTCGCCGCCCATCACCTCTACGACACGGCGTGCGTGGTGGTGGATTTCGGCACGTCGACCAACGTGGACGCGATTTCGGCGAAAGGTGAGTTTCTGGGCGGGGCCTTCGCCCCCGGGATCGATATTTCGGTCGACGCCCTCGCCTCCCGCGCGGCGGCGTTACGCAAGGTCGAGCTGGTGCCGCCGCGCTCGGTGATCGGCAAGAACACGGTGGAATGTCTCCAGTCCGGCATTCTCTACGGCTTCGCGGGGCAGGTCGACGGACTCGTCCGCAGGATCGCGGCCGAGTTGGCCCCGGCTCGTCCCGATCCGGTCGAGGTGATCGCGACCGGGGGACTGGCGCCGCTGGTGGTGCCCGAGTCCGAAACCGTCACCCGGCATCTGCCGCACCTGAGCATGGTGGGGCTCCGACTGGTTTTCGAGCGAAACACCGGGCGCGGGCGGCGTCCCGGCCGTGCGTGAGTGAAGGCCGCCCGCCGGCGTGCCGCGGTGCGGCGGGATCCGGGGCGACGCGCGGGATCCGTTCCGTGCCCGGGTGCCGGGTGCGTTGTGCGGTCCGCCTTCGCACGTGCTGTCGGGTCCGGATCCGCGCGGACGTGCGGATCCGATCACTACCGCCGGGTTCACCCCGATCGGGCGCCGTGTGGCACACTTCGACAAGATCACGGTCGCCTCCCGTGGACGAGCGCCCGGTGTGCGTATTCCCCGCGAGTTCTCCCGCACGAATGTGTCGGGTCGCATATGCCGTCGCAACACAATCCGGGGGATGGTTTGCGTTAATCCGCCGCGGCGGGTAACAATATCCTCGGTCGAGGTTTTCGGCTCGGGCGTGGGCACCTCGTGATCTTATGACGGCTCAGTGCAGGAGGAAAGATGGCGCAGAAGGTCCTTGTCTCACTCGTCGACGATCTGGACGGATCGGAGGCCGAGGAGACGGTTCAGTTCGGTCTGGACGGCGTCAGCTACGAGATCGATCTCTCCACGGAGAATGCGGAAGAATTGCGGGACGCCCTCGCCCAGTACGTCGAGCACGCCCGCAGGGCGGGCGGGCGCAAGCGGCCCACGACGCGCAGCGTCCGCGGAAGGCGCCCGCGCGCTCGGTGGCCGCCGACCGGGAGCAGAATCAGGCGATCCGCGTGTGGGCCCGCAAGAACGGTTACGAGGTGTCGGACCGGGGGCGGATCCCGTCCGAGGTCGTGGAGGCCTACCACCGGCGCAACTGAACGTGTGCGTCCAGCGGCCCCCGGTGTTCCCGCCGGGGGCCGCTTTCGCGTGCGGTGCGGGCGCGGTTCGAGGCGTGCCGGGACGCACCGGGCGCGGCTGCGCGGCGGTTCGGGCCGGCCTCGCGGGGATAGGGGTTAGGATCGCCTTACCTTGCCGACCGGTGGCGGCCGTCGCCGCGGACGTGCCCGGGGAGGGTGCCGACCGGTCGTCGAGAGGGCTCCGGGGCGTGTTCGCGGGGAGCGGACAGCGGATTGCCGTGGAATGCACCCGGGCCCACGCACGTTGTCCGATACGTCAGCTGCCAGCAATGAAGTCGACTGACTGTCTGTCCCCGAGAGGCGCGCGACCTTGGTCGGGCGGGCCCTGTCCGCCCCAGTGGTAGGCCGACACGTGCGTCCGGCTACTACAGTGGTCTCACGGTGCCGGGCTCACCCCGGTGGGTCGCCGGAATCCGGTGAGATCGGGCCGCCGGCGCAGCAGTCGAGGGAGTGGGAATGTTCGAAAGGTTCACCGACCGCGCGAGGCGGGTGGTTGTCCTGGCCCAGGAAGAGGCCCGGATGCTCAACCACAACTACATCGGCACCGAGCACATCCTCCTGGGCTTGATCCACGAGGGTGAGGGTGTCGCCGCCAAGGCGCTCGAGTCGTTGGGTATCGCGCTGGAGGGTGTCCGCCAGCAGGTCGAGGAGATCATCGGCCAGGGCCAGCAGGCCCCCAGCGGGCACATCCCCTTCACGCCGCGTGCCAAGAAGGTACTGGAGCTGTCCCTGCGGGAGGCGCTCCAGCTCGGCCACAACTACATCGGCACCGAGCACATCCTGCTCGGCCTCATCCGCGAGGGCGAGGGCGTCGCCGCGCAGGTGCTGGTGAAACTCGGCGCGGACCTGAACCGGGTGCGTCAGCAGGTCCTGCAGCTGCTGTCCGGCTACCAGGGCAAGGAGCCCGCGGAGGCCGGCGCCGGCCGTGGCGAGGGCACCCCGTCGTCGTCGCTGGTCCTCGACCAGTTCGGGCGGAACCTGACCGCCGCCGCGCGGGAGGGCAACCTCGACCCGGTGATCGGCCGGAACTCCGAGATCGAGCGGGTCATGCAGGTGCTGTCCCGGCGCACCAAGAACAACCCGGTGATGATCGGTGAGCCCGGTGTCGGCAAGACCGCCGTCGTCGAGGGGCTCGCGCAGAACATCGTCAAGGGTGAGGTCCCGGAGACGCTGAAGGAGAAGCAGCTCTACACCCTCGACCTCGGGTCGCTGGTGGCGGGTTCGCGCTACCGCGGTGACTTCGAGGAGCGGTTGAAGAAGGTCCTCAAGGAGATCAAGACCCGCGGCGACATCATCCTGTTCATCGACGAGCTGCACACGCTCGTCGGGGCGGGCGCCGCCGAGGGCGCGATCGACGCGGCGAGCATCCTCAAGCCGATGCTGGCCCGTGGCGAGCTGCAGACCATCGGCGCGACCACGCTCGAGGAGTACCGCAAGTACATCGAGAAGGACGCCGCGCTGGAGCGCCGGTTCCAGCCGATCCAGGTCGGCGAGCCGTCGCTGGAGCACACGATCGAGATCCTGAAGGGGCTGCGCGACCGGTACGAGGCGCACCACCGCATCTCGATCACCGACTCCGCCCTGGTGGCGGCCGCGTCCCTGGCCGACCGCTACATCAACGACCGGTACCTGCCGGACAAGGCGATCGACCTGATCGACGAGGCGGGCGCCCGGATGCGGATCCGCCGGATGACGGCTCCACCGGACCTGCGCGAGTTCGACGAGAAGATCGCCGACGTGCGCCGGGACAAGGAGTCCGCCATCGACGCGCAGGACTTCGAGCGTGCCGCCCGCCTGCGCGACGAGGAGAAGACGCTGCTCGGCCAGAAGTCCGAGCGGGAGAAGCAGTGGAAGGACGGTGACCTGGACGTCGTCGCCGAGGTCGACGACGAGCAGATCGCCGAGGTCCTGGCCCACTGGACCGGGATCCCCGTGTTCCGGCTCACCGAGGAGGAGACTACCCGTCTGCTCCGGATGGAGGACGAGCTGCACAAGCGGATCATCGGCCAGGAGGACGCGGTCAGGGCCGTGTCGCAGGCCATCCGCCGCACCCGCGCCGGGCTGAAGGACCCGAAGCGCCCGTCCGGCTCGTTCATCTTCGCCGGCCCCTCCGGTGTCGGGAAGACCGAGCTGTCCAAGGCGCTGGCCAACTTCCTGTTCGGTGAGGACGACGCGCTCATCCAGATCGACATGGGCGAGTTCCACGACCGCTACACGGCCTCGCGGCTGTTCGGTGCCCCTCCGGGGTACGTCGGCTACGAGGAGGGCGGCCAGCTCACCGAGAAGGTGCGCCGCAAGCCGTTCTCCGTGGTGCTGTTCGACGAGATCGAGAAGGCGCACCAGGAGATCTACAACACCCTGCTGCAGGTGTTGGAGGACGGGCGGCTCACCGACGGCCAGGGCCGCACGGTGGACTTCAAGAACACGGTGCTGATCTTCACCTCCAACCTGGGCACACAGGACATCTCCAAGTCCGTGAGCCTCGGCTTCACCTCGGGTAGCGACGAGGAGACGCGCTACGACAAGATGAAGCAGAAGGTCAACGAGGAGATGAAGAAGCACTTCCGGCCGGAGTTCCTCAACCGGATCGACGACGTCATCGTCTTCCACCAGCTCACGCGGGACCAGATCATCGAGATGGTGGACCTGATGACCTCGCGGGTCGAGGAGCAGCTGAAGGGCCGGGACATGGCTCTGGAGCTGACCGACAAGGCGAAGGCCCTGCTGGCCAAGCGTGGGTTCGACCCGGTGCTCGGTGCCCGGCCGCTGCGCCGGACCATCCAGCGCGAGGTCGAGGACCAGCTCTCGGAGAAGATCCTGTTCGGCGAGGTCCAGCCCGGTCAGATCATCATCGTGGACGTCGAGGGTTGGGAGATCGGCGAGTCCCGCGACGAGGACGCCCGGTTCATCTTCCGTGGCGAGGCCAAGCCGCTGGACGTCCCGGACGCTCCCCCGGTGAGCATCGCCGCCGCGGGCGAGGAGTCCGGCAACGAGAACGAGAACGAGTGACGGACCCGCTCGACGACACAACCGCATAGCCGACACACGCGAAGGCGCCCCCGGGACCGTGTCCGGGGGCGCCTTCGCCTGTGTGGCGGGGCGGACGGTGCGGGCCACTCCGGCGGGGTCACGGCGGCTCTGGAAAGCTGGACGGCGTGACCGCCACCGACGACGCCGTCAGCATGTCCGAAACGACGCCGGGGCGGGACGGCACCCGGGTTCTGCTGATCGTCCTGGGCACGGCGCTGGCGGGGCTGTTCGGGTTCGCGGTGCTGCGGCTGGTGGTGTCCGGGGTGTTCGGCCTCGACGGCAACCGTTACACCGCCGCCGCGCTCGCGCTCACCCCGTTCGCCGTGCCGTTCGGGACGGTCCTGGCGGTGCTGGCGTTCGTGGGCCGACAGCGGCTGATCGGTGTCGCGTCGCTGCTGTTGACGCTGGCGCTCGCGGTGCCGCTGGTGCCGAGGGTCGTGGTCGACGGCACGCCCGCCGTCGCCGGGCCCGGGCTCCGCGTGCTCGCGTTCAACACGTACTTCGGTGAGGCCGACGCGCGGCGCGTCGTCGACCTGGTGGCCGAGCACCGGGTTGACGTGCTGGTGCTGACCGAGTTGGAGGCCGACGCGGTGCGGGCGCTCACCGATGCCGGACTGCCGGAGCTGCTCCCGCACCGGATCTCCCGGCCCGGTGCGGGCGGGGTGGGCTCCGCGCTGATCTCCCGGTATCCCCTGGCCGAGGCCGATCTCGCGGGACCGTCGACGTTCGAACAGCCCGGCGCCCGGATGCGGGTCGGCGGCGTCGCCGTCGAGGTGGTGGCGGTGCACCCCGTCCCCCCGGTCACGGACGCGCGCACCTGGCGGTCGGAACTTCGCGGCCTTCCGGAGGCGGACCCGGACGGCGCCGTGCGGGTCCTGGCGGGCGACTTCAACGCGACCGCCGACCACGCGGCCTTCCGCGACCTCGTGGACACCGGCTACGTCGACGCAGCCGAACAACGCGGCCGGGCACTGGTCCCCACCTGGCCGCACAACCGCTTCGGCCCACCCGTCACCCTGGACCACGTCCTCGTGGACTCCCGCGCCACCGTCCGGCACTACTCCACCCACGACATCCCGGGCAGCGACCACCGCGCCGTCCTCGCCCACCTCCGCCTGCCCACCCCCGCCGCAGGTGTGCCGTGAAGGGCACATTCGCTGCGTGTGACGCAGTGAATGTGCCCCTCGCTGCGTGTGATGCAGGGAAAGTGCCCTTCACGCGACACACCCGGTGACGCGCGGGGTCAGGACAGGCGGGTGTCGATCTCGTGGAGGGCGTGGAGGGCGGGGAGGGGGAGGGAGACGCCGCGGCCGTGCCGGATCTCCGGTTCGCGGAGGTTGATGCGGATCAGCGCCCCGCCCGCCGCACTGGCCAGTTCCGCGTGCCTGCGCACCGTCGGCACCGCGGTGCCCGCACCGATCTCGACCACGACGAGGTCGGGGTGTTGCCTGCGCCACCGGGACAGTTGGTCGAGCTGGGGTTCACTGCGGTCCGCCAGCCAGTCGCCGTCGCCGAACATGAGGATGTTCGGCCGCGCCGGAGAACCGCACTCCGGGCACGACGGCAACGGCGGTCGCGCCCGCATCGTGTCCGGGTCGACGTCGACCTCGACGTCGTCGGCGGGCCAGATCCCCGCGCCGCAGTGCGCGAGGCACTGGAGGTGATGGATCGAGCCGTGCACCTCGGCCACCCCGGCGAACCCGGCGCGCTGGAACTGCCCGTCCACGTTCGAGGTGAACACGCGCACCCCGCCGGGCAGCCGCCCGCCCCACTCGCGCAGCAGCCGGAACCCGTCGTGCGGCTCGGTGCGCCGGTACAGCTCCAGCCGGTGACCGTAGAAGCCCCACGCCAGCTCGGGATCGTCGGCGAAGTGCGCCGGGTCGGCCAGCTCCACGAACCGCAGGCCCAGCCGGGCGTACGGCGGGTAGGCCCGCCAGAAACCCTCGTCGCCGCGGAAGTCCGGCAACCCGGAGTCGACCCCCATCCCCGCGCCCGCGCACACGAGCAGCGCCTCCGCATCGCGGATCCACTCCGCGGCGCGGTCCAGGTCCGCGACGAGACCGGGGTCGAGCACTCCGGAACCGGCCGCGGCGTCGGACTCCCCGCTCACTCCCGCTCGCCGGGGACGGAGCTCTGCACCACCTCGAACTCCAGCAGGCTGGCGCCACTGGCCACGGGCTTGCTCCGCTCACCCGAGTGGGCCTCGCGGGCGGGCCCCTGCGCCCACGCCTGGTAGTCCTCCTCGGAGGCCCACTTCGTGTAGACGAAGTAGCGGTCATCGCCGGAGACGGGGCGCAACAGCTCGAAGCCGAGGAAGCCGGGCTGGTCGTCCACGGCGTGCAACCGCGCGGCGAACCGCTTCTCCAGCTCCTCGCCCGCGCCCTCGGGGACCGTGATCGCGTTGATCTTCACAACTGCCATACCGGCCACCGTAGCGGCTCGACCCGGCGAATGCGCACGGCGAGGCACCCGGCCGGCGGCCTCCGTGCACCCGGCCGCACCCCCAACCGGTCCGGCGCCGTGCCGTGGTGTCGCACTCAGAGGTACTCGTCCGCGGGCTGCCGCGCGCCGCGGAACCAGGCGTCGAAGAATCCGCGCAGGTCCTGCCCGGAGATCCGCTCGGCGAAGGCCTCGAACTGTGGCCAGCGTGCGTTGCCGTCGGCGTGTTCGGCGGGCCACTCCCGCAGCATCCGGTCGAACGCCTCGTCGCCGACCTGCCTGCGCAGGGCGTGCACCGCGAGCGGGCCCTTGCTGTAGACGGCGCCGAACTCGTTGCCCGCGCCCATGTCGTACAGCGGCCGGGACCAGAAGTCGTCGTTCCCCCGCAGCCGCTCGATCTGCTCGGTGTAATGGGCGTCGAGGTCGGCGCCCCGCTGGTGCTCGGCCCACAGCCAGGTCGCGTAGCTGGCGAAGCACTCGTTGAGGCAGATGTCGGCCCAGGAGTGCAGCGACACCGAGTTGCCGTACCACTGGTGCGCCATCTCGTGGACCACCAGCTCGACGTCCGGCTCCGGCGGGTAGGTCGGCGTGCCCTGCGTCTCCAGGGCGAACCCGGGGTTCTCGTTCAGGTAGATGCCGCCCGCGGTGCTCGCCGGGTAGTCCCCGAACCGCTCCTCCAGGAACGCGACGACGTCGTCGACCCGCCCGGCGACGTCGCGGGCGCCCTCGGTGCCCGGGGCGAAGGCGTTGCGCACCGGGGTGCCGTCCGGCAGTTCGCCGCGTTCGACGGTGAACCGGTCGACGGCGAACACGGTGAGGTAGCCGGCGACCGGGTCGGACTCGTTCCAGGTGGTCGTCGTCCAGCCGCTCTCGGTGGTCTCGCCCTCCTTGCGGCCGATCGACACCGCCGTCCAGTCCTCGGGCACCCGCGCCGTCAGTTCGAAGGTGGCCTTGTCCCGCGGGTGTTCGTTCACCGGGTACCAGTACGAGGCGGACCGCGGCTCGCCGAGCACGAACGCCCCGCCGGAGGAGGTCCCGTACCACCCCTCGCCGAGGGAGTCCTCCGAGTCACCCCGGACGGGCTCGCCCGCGTAGCGGACCCGGGTGGTGAACGTGTCGCCGTCGTCCAGGGGCCGCGCCGGGGTGACGACCAGTTCGCCGTCGTCGGCCCGGCGGTGCTCGGCCGGTTCGCCGTCCACCTCCACCGAGGAGACCTCGAAACCGCGGAGGTCGAGGTTGAACCGGTCCAGTGCCCGGGTGGCGCGGGCGGTCACGGTCGTGTCCCCGTCGAGGTGGCTCTTCCCGGGGTGGTAGCGCACCGTCACGGCGTAGTGCCGGGCGTCGTATCCCCCGTTGCCCGCCGTGGGATAGTAGGCGTCGCCGATGCCCGGTGCCCCGTGCGCGGCGTCGGCCGGTGCGGTAGCGCCGGTGTCCCCGTCGCCCCCGTCGGGTGCGGGGGCCGTGCAGGACACGAGGACGGAGACGAGCCCGCACAACGCGACGGCGCCGGCCCTGCGTGGGTGCCGGCCGCCCCGGAACGCCTGGGAGACCATGAACGGACCCTATCCCGCACCCGGGACGGCATCCCGGGTCGCCGACTTCGGCGGGCAGGGGCCCCCGATCGTGCTGCTGCACGCCCTGATGGGGCGGGCCCGCACCTGGCGGTCGGTGGCGCGGTGGCTGAGGCCTTACGGGCACGTGGTCGGGCTCGACGCGCGGGGCCACGG
>NZ_KB912547.1:29689-34517 GCF_000383775.1 Saccharomonospora halophila 8 | reverse complement strand
GCCGCCTCGTGCAGCCGCAGCGCCCGTCGCGGGTAGCCGAGCTTGCCCCACGCGCGGACCACCTCGCCCTGGCTCTCCGCCGCCAGGTCCGACGGCCGCGGCCACCGGGCCAGCCACTGCTCCCACACCGGCCACACTCGGTTCACCGGGGTCTGCTGCAGCATGATCTCGCTGACCAGCACCCCCCACGGTGTGACGTCGGACCGCCGCCACGGCAGGTCCCGTGCGTGGTCGGCGAACCAGTCGAGCAGGGTGTCGGTGTCGACAGTGTCGACGGTGTCGACGGTGTCGACGGAGGGAGCGAGGTCGGACATCGGCGCCAGGGTATCGGCACCTCTTCAGGCGACCTCGCGCAGCTCTCCGGTGCGAATGTCCAGGACGAAGCCCCGCACGCCGTCGGTGTACGGCAGGTACGGGCTCCGCCGCACCCGCGTCACGGACCGCCGCACGCCGTCCTCGGCGTCCCGGAAGGCCTCGACGGCCCACGGTGGCCGCAGGCCGGTGTCGGCTTCCAGTTCGTCCCGGAACCCGTCCTCGGTCACCGTGCTCACGCCGCACTCGGTGTGCCCGACGACCATGACCTCGCGGGTGCCGAGCTTGCGCTGGCTCAACGCCAGCGACCGGATCACGTCGTCGGTGACGACCCCGCCCGCGTTGCGCAGCACGTGGGCCTCGCCGTGCGCCAGCCCGAACAGCTCGGGCACCCGGATCCGCGCGTCCATGCAGGTGACCACCGCGACGGGGAGTGCGGGCGGGGCGGGGGTGTCGTCCTCGGTCGCGGCGCGGTCCCGTCCGGCCGCGCGGACCAGAAGTTCGTCGATCGAGCTCATGGTCCCGTATTCTTTCCCCCGCCACCCGCCGGTGGTGCACCGGCCCCGGTCAGGGGCCGAACCACTGCTCCTCCGCGGTGCGCGGGGCGGCCGAGGTACCGCCGATGCGCAGTTCCGTGGGGAGTGTGATGACCTTCGGCGTCGTCCGGTCGGCCTCCTCCAGCAGCAGCCTGCCCGCGGCCCGGCCCTTCTCCAGCACCGGCTGGTGCACCGTGGTCAGCCCCGCGCGCGAGGCCTCGGCGATGCCGTCGAACCCGGTGATCGTGAGGTCGGCGGGCACGCGCAGTCCGCGGCGCCCGGCCTCGGCCATCGCGCCGAGGGCGAGGATGTCCGAGGTGCAGATCAACGCGGTCACCCGCGGGTGGGCGTCGAGCAGTTGCCGGGCGGCGGTGGCGCCGTCGTCGACGGTGTGGTCGAACCGTTCCACGACGGGCACGGTGTCCCATTCGACCCCGGCCACCTCGAACGTCCGTGCCAGCGCGGCGAGCCGGGTGCGCTGCACGTGGTAGTGGGCCTCCCGCTGCCGCCGCAGGGGGACGAAGTCGTCGTTGCGGTCGCTGGCCAGCCGCATGCACAGCACGCCGACCTGCCGGTGGCCGAGCCCGACCACGTGATTGGCGACCTCGACGGTCGCGTTCTCGTCGTCCGGGCCGACCCGGTCGAGGCCGTCGGACTGGGGCTGGTCGACCACCACCGTGGGCACGGGGCGGGACAGCACGGCCGACAGGTGCGGGTCGTCGTCGGGCACCGAGTAGACGACGAAGCCGTCGACCGCCGCCTGGTGCACGGCGGCCACCTCCTCACGGCCCGGGCTGGCGGGGACGAGGTGTAGCCCGACGCCCGCGTCCTCGCAGGCCAGCGCGAGCCCCTCCAGCACGCCGACCGCCGCGGGGTCGCGGAAGGCGTAGGAGAGGTTCTCGGTGAGCAGCAGCCCGACCGCGCCGGCCTTCCGGGTGCGCAGTGAGCGTGCCACCGGGTCGGGTCCGGGGTATCCGAGACGGCGGGCCGTGTCCAGGACCCGCCGCCGCAGTTCCGGCGACAGCTGGTCCGGCCGGTTGTATGCGTTCGACACCGTGGTCCTGGACACGCCCAACTCGGCGGCCAGCGACGCCAAGGTCGCCTGTCGCCTGGTTCGCATCGGCCGGTTCATGGAAGAACCGTAACGGTTCAGAAGTCGCAGCAGAAGGAGAGCCCAACGTGGCTCACACGGTAACTCCGCGTCGTCGAATCGTTCACCCGACCGGTGGTCGTCGGGTCGATGGATCGGGTAAGGTGAAGTCGACAATCATTTCCAACTGTGTGGGGTGATCCGGGGTGCGGTGCAGCGGTGCTCACTCGAAGGGGTGGCTGACGGTCGCCGCGCTGGGCAGCGCGGTGGCCCTGACGGCGACGGCCTGTGGCGGCGGGAACGGCGCGGGTGACGGGGACGCGAGTGGCGACGGGGGCATCGCCGTGGTCGCCTCGACCAACGTCTGGGCGAGTGTGGTCAAGGCGGTCGGCGGGCCGCACGTTGAGGTCAGCGCCCTCATCGAGGATCCCTCGGACGACCCGCACTCGTACCAGGCCGATGCCGAGGACGCCGCCGATGTGCAGTCGGCGGACTTTCTGGTGTCCAACGGGGGCGGTTACGACGACTTCTTCACCGAGCTCGCCGACCGCGCTCCCGACGTCCCGACGGTCGTCGCCGTCGACTCGGCGCCCGGGCACGGTACGGACGACGGAAACGAAGCGCACGAAGGTGCGGAGCACGGCTCCGGCGGCCAGGAAGGCCACGGTGACCAGGAGAGCCATGACGGCCACGAGGGCCACGAGCACGGTTCCGGCAACGAGCACGTCTGGTACGACCTGCCGGTGGTCGCCGCCGTCGCCGAACGGACCGCCGAGCGGCTCGGCGAGGTGGCCCCGGATCAGCGGGACACCTTCCGTCGTAACGCGGCCGCGTTCACCGACCGGGTGGACGAGCTCTCCACGCGGGTCGACGGCATCACCGACGAACACGGCGGGGCGCGGGTCGCGGCCACCGCACCGGTGGCGCACTACCTGCTCGCCGACGCCGGGATCGAGGACGTGACGCCGAGGGAGTTCACCGCCGCGATCGAGAACGAGACCGACGTTCCCGTCGCCGCGCAGCAGCGGATGCTGGAGCTCGTCTCGGGGTCCGAGGTCAGCGCCGTGGTGCGGAACGTGCAGACCGTGAGCGCCGCGACCGGGAAGATCGTCGAGGAGGCCCGGGGCGCGGGTGTCCCGGTCGTGGATGTCACCGAGACCCTGCCGGAGGGTGAAAACGATTACATTGCCTGGATGGGAGCGCAGATCGACGCTCTGTCGGGGGCGCTGTCCGGATGAGTCGACGGTCGGCCGAGGTCGAGGTGAGCAACGTGCACGGTGAGACGGACACCGACCCCGGCAGGACCGCGGACGCCGACGGCACCGACCCCGGCACCGGTCACGCCACCGGGGACGCCGTCGTGCGACTGCGGGCGGCGGCGCTGGGCTTCGGTGCGCGCACCCTGTGGTCGGGTCTCGACCTGGACGTCGCGCCCGGTGAGTTCGTCGCGGTGCTCGGGCCGAACGGGTCCGGTAAGACGAGCCTGATCCGGGTGCTGCTCGGCCTGCAACCGTTGAGCGCGGGCAGCGCCCTGGTCGCGGGCTCACCACCCGGTCGGGGCAACGAGCGTGTCGGGCACGTGCCGCAGCAGCGCGCGATGGACCGGGGGCTCACCCTGCGCGGCCGGGACCTCGTCGGGCTCGGCCTGGACGGGCACCGGTGGGGCATCGGCCTGCGCGGGCTGGCGCGGCGGCGCAGACGGATCACGGAGGCGATCGAGTCGGTGGGCGCCCGGCACTATGCGAACGCACCGGTGGGCACGCTCTCCGGGGGCGAACAACAGCGGCTCCGCGTGGCCCAGGCGCTCATCGGTCACCCGGACGTGTTGTTGTGCGACGAGCCGCTGGCCTCGCTCGACCCGACCCAGCAGCGGGTGGTCGCGGACCTGATCGACCGTCGACGGCGCGAGGCGGACACGGCCGTCCTGTTCGTCACGCACGAGATCAACCCGGTGCTGCCCTACGTGGACAAGGTGCTGTACCTGGTGGACGGGCAGTTCCGCGTCGGTACCCCGGACGAGGTGATGACCTCGGAGACCCTGTCCGAGTTGTACCGGTCGCGGGTCGAGGTGCTGCGCGTCGGCGGTCAGATCCACGTCGCGGGTGCGCAGAGCGGCCTGTGCGAGGACGAGGTGCACCACTCGTGACGCCGCTCCGTCTCCCGAACCCGCAACCGTCACCCACCGCCCGGCACGCCCGGCCCGTCGTTTGAGGGTCCGCCCATGGACAAGCTGTTCGATTTCGACCTGACGATGCGTCTGCTCGGACTCGACTTCGTGCAGACCGCGCTGCTCGCCGCGGCCGTGCTCGGGCTGGTGGCGGGCGTGCTGGGGCCGATCATCGTGACCCGGCGGATGTCGTTCGCCGTGCACGGGACGGCCGAACTGGCGTTCACCGGCGCCGCGGCGGCACTGTTGCTGGGCATCGGGGTCAGCTACGGTGCGCTGGCCGGGGCCGTCGTCGCCGCGCTGCTGCTGGGCCTGCTGGGGGGCCGGGAGTCCGAGCGGGACTCGGTGATCGGAGTCGTCCTCGCCTTCGGGCTCGGCCTCGGGGTGCTGTTGCTGTGGTACTACCCGGGTCGCGCGGCGAACAAGTTCGGCATCCTCGTCGGCCAGATCGTCGCCGTCGAACCCACCGACCTCACCGCACTGCTGATCGCCTCGGCGGTGGTGCTGGTGGTGCTCGCCCTGATCTACCGGCCGCTGTGGTTCGCCAGCGTCGACCCGGTGGTGGCGGCCGCACGGGGGGTGCCCGAACGGCTGCTCGCCCCGCTGTTCGCCGTGCTCATCGGGGTGGGCACCGCGCTCGGCGTGCAGATCGTCGGCGCGCTGCTGGTGATGGCGCTGATGGTGACCCCGGCGGCGGCCGCCGCGCGGGTGACCGCCAGCCCG
>NZ_KB912547.1:23305-29589 GCF_000383775.1 Saccharomonospora halophila 8 | reverse complement strand
GCCGCCGCGCGGGTGACCGCCAGCCCGCTGCGGGCGACGGTGCTCGCGGTGCTGTTCGCGGAGACGGCCGCGCTGGGCGGGATCGTCCTGTCGCTGGCGCCGGGCGCCCCGGTCAGCTTCTTCGTCACCGCGATCTCGTTCGCGATCTACCTGACCTGCCGGGTCGTCGCGTTCGCCCGGGAACGGGCCACCCGCCGGATCGACCGGGCCGGTACCGAGGGCGGCGCGGAGGCGGCCGTCGGTGTGGACGACGGGGCCAGGGTGCGCACCGGGGCACCGCCGGTGTGAGCCGTGTTCAGTGCAGCATCAGCAGCACCTGGAGTTCACCCACGACGCCCCCGATGATCCCGCCGACGACCACGAGCTTCCACTCGTCCTGCCGGACCGCGGGGCGCAGCAGGCCCTCGAACTCGACCGATGTCATCCGCAGCATCCGGTCCTCGACGAGGTTGGCCACGTCCATCGCGCGTGCCAGGTAGCCCTCGGCGTGGGCGAGAGTGTCCGGCAGTGCCTCGACCGCGCGGGCGGCCGCCGCGTCCTTCATCTCCTCCAGCCTGCGGCGGCCGACGGTGGCCGTCACCAGCGGCCCCGCGTTCCGGGCGTGCTCGTCGACCGCCGCGGAGACCTCGCGCCGGATCAGCGCGACCACGCGGTCGGAGCGCGGCCCGCGCAGCACGGCGTCGAGCAGGTTCGGCACGGTCAACAGTTCGTTGGCGACGAGATCGCCGTACTGCCGGGCGACCTCGGCGCGCCTGCGCTGGAACTTGCCGTGCAGCAGCAGGCCCCCGGGCAGCCGCACCGGATCGCGGGGCACGAACACGAGCTTGATCGCGAGCCAGTCGGTGAACAGGCCGATCGCGGCCCCGAAGACCGGCATGACCAGCGGGTTCTTCGTCACCGCCCACACGACCGACTGCGCGACGCCGAGAGCGAGACCGAACCAGATGCCGGAGCGGGCGATGAAGGCCATCTCCGGCCGCGAGGTCTCCCGGATCAGGCGCACCAGCAGTGCCTTGTCCCGGGTGAGGCGCTGCACGCTCAGATGCCTGATGTCGAGGATGGTGTCGATGTCGTCGCGCAGCTCGTCCATCACCTGCCGGACCACCCGTGGTGAGGAGGCCTGGACCTGCTTGACCACCAGGTCGCGCGCCATCGGCGGGAGCCGTTCCCACAACCTCGGGTGGTACTCGGCGAGCACGTCCCGGGCGATGTCGTCGACGGCCCGCAGCAGCGGTTGTTCCATCTCCCGCGTCAACCGGGCCGGGTCGATGCGGGAGAACACGTCGGAGACGCTGAGCAGGTTGGTGGTCAGCAGTTCGGCGGCCTTGGCCGCCATCCGGCCGCCGTGCGCGGGCACGACGCCCTGCCAGCCGAGCACGGTTCCGGGGATCCCGACGAACTCCAGCGGGCGGAACATCATTTCGACGGCGACCCGCTTGGTGACGTAGCCGATCAGTGCGGCGACCACGGGGATCGCGGCGTAGAGCGGCCAGTTCGCGGCGAGGTCGTCGAGCACAGCCCGCACCGCGCGACCTCCTTACCTTCGGGGGAACCGAAATCCCATCGTGCCTTTCGCCGCACCCCGCGGGCGGCTCGCCGGACCCGCGGCGCGGCGGGTATGGGATTCGTCACGTCGGATCATTATGGTTGCCCGATGGCTGACGCGCAGGTATCCCCCACGCAAGCGACCAACCCGCAGTTCGCGACCGCCTTCCGCGGTTACGAGCAGAGCCAGGTGGACGAGCACGTCCAGCGGCTCACCGACGAACTGGCCGAGGCGACCCGGCACCGGGACGAGGCCTCGGCCTCGGTGGCGGAGCTGACGAAGGCGCTGAGCTACGCCCAGCAGGAACTCGCGGACACGAAGACCGCCCTGTCCCGCATGGTCGACGATCCGGCGGGTCCCGCCGCGATGACCGAACGGGTCAAGACCATGATGCAGCTCGCCGAGGAGGAGATCGCCGAACTGCGGGCCAAGGCCGAACAGGACGCCACGGACGCACGCCAGGCCGCCGACGCCTACGCGGAGAAGACCCGGAAGAAGGCGGACGAGGCGGCCGAGAAGCGGGCGGAGGAGGCCGAGGCCGAACGCACGCGCCTGGACGAGGAGGCCGACCGGCGCCGCCGGGAGCAGCAGGAGGCCATGGACAGACAGCTCGCCGACGAGCGCGCCGAGGCGGAGCGGGCCGCGGCCGAGCTGGAGCGGACCACCCGCGAGAAGTGTGACGAGCTGATCGCCGACGCGGAGCGCAGGCTGGCCGAGGCCGAGGCGCGCCGCCGGGAGGCCTACGAACTGCGGGCGCTGGTGGCCGAGCGGCTGAGGTCGAGCCAACAGGCGGTGACCGACGCGCTCGACCGGCTCGGCTCGGATCCCACGCCGGAGGAGATCCGCCGCGCGGGCGCCCGGGAGTCCGGCCCCGATCCCGACGCCCCGGAGTCCGCCACCGCGGATGCGAAGTCCTCCGCCGAGAAGCCCACCGCCGAGAAGCCCACCGCCGAGAAGCCCACCACCCAGAGTGGGAAGTCCTCCGGCACCTCCCGCGCAAGGTCCGGTTCCACCGGGGCGAAGAAGTCCGGGTCCTCCGAGACGTCCGGGTCCTCCGGCACGAGGAAGGCCGGGGAGAATGGCGGTCGTGCTACTGAGTGAACAACGGACGGCGGTCTGCGACTACGCCCGGCGGATGGTCGCCGACGGCCTCGTGGTCGGCACCTCCGGCAACGTCTCCGCCCGCGCGGGTGAGTACGTCGCGGTGACCCCTACCGGCGTCGACTACGGGTCGCTGCGTCCCGACGACATCCCCGTGGTGGCGCTGGACGGGTCCGTCGTGGACGGCTCGCTGCGGCCCACGAGTGAGCTGCCCATGCACCTGGCGGTGTACCGGGAGGCGGAGGACCCGGACGGGGCACCGGTCACCGCCGTGGTGCACACCCATTCGGTGCATGCCACGGCGGTGTCCACCCTGGTGGACGAGGTGCCCCCGGTGCACTACATCCTCGCCACGCTCGGGCCGAGCGTGCGCGTGGCGCCGTACGCCACCTACGGGACCACCGAGCTGGCCGAGCGGATGCTGGCGGCGCTGGACGGCCGGCGTGGCTGCCTGCTCGGCAACCACGGCACGGTGACCTACGGCGACGGCCTCGACGCCGCCTACCACCGGGCGCGGCAGCTGGAATGGGCCTGCCAGCTGTGGCTGCTCGCCCGCTCGGCGGGCACCCCCCGGGTGTTGCCGCCCGCCGAGGTGGAGCACGTCGTCGACCGGCTGCGCGGGTACGGACAACCCGGCGCACGCTGACACCCGGCCGGGCGAACGTCCTGCCGGAGCGGCACGGGCGGGGCACCATCGACGGTGTGGACCCGGACGACTCGGACACCGTCGAGAAAACCTCGTCGGTCGTCGACTTCGACGTGTACGGACTCGACGCGACCTTCGAGGGCGCGCGTTGGGTGGACTTCTTCGAGGGGCTGCCCGGCAGACCGCCGTGGGCGCTGTGGCTCGGCCACCGCGAACCGGACTCGGACAGCGGCGTGCGGGTGGGCACCCTGCCCCGGCAGCGCTACGAAGCGGTGATGTGCCCGAACGGCAAGGACCCGCTGGTGGAGGTCGCCTTCAGCGGGGCGTTCGGCGTCATCAACCTGACCCTGCCGACCTCCACGGTGCCGCGCCCGGAGGGGTTCATTCCGGCGCTGGTGGAGCACGCCGAGCAGCAGGCCCGCCGCTACGCCGACTGGCCGATCGTGTGGTGGGAGATCGAGGGCGCCCAGGTGCGGGCCCGGGTGTGGCACTTCGCGGGCGGCTGGGCCGCGTTCTCCACCGCGCTGGACGACGCCTACCTCGTGGCCGTGGGCGTCGGGACGGAACCGGCGAACCTGTCGTTCGTCCCGATCGAGGACACCTCCGTCTACGACGCCGACCTCACCGCCCCGCTCGACTTCGCGGAACTGGGGCGGAAGAAGAGCGTGCGGCCGGAGGCCTGGCTGCCCCCGCCCCGGCGCGACGACTTCCATCCCGACCAGTTCGCATTCCTGCCCGACACGGAGGCGAGCTGACCCGGACGGGGACGGCACGGACGGACGGTGATTGCGCCGCGGCGCACCGGGGCACCCGGGCGGTGGACAGGACCAGGGAGCGAGGAGGTCGCCAGCCGTGACGAACTGGTGTCGCAAACCACGCAGGCGCCGGAGCACCGGCGGTCCGCTGGATCCGCGGTCGTGGAACACCACGCACCTCCCGGCCCGGATCACCACCGGGGCGTTCATCCTCAACTCCGGTTACACCAAACGCGGCGCCGACGAGGACACGGCGAGCCAGCTGCACGGCTTCGCCGCGGGCACCTATCCGCAGCTCAAGAACATCGAGCCACGCAACTTCGTCCGCCTGCTCTCGGCCGGGGAGATGGTGCTCGGCACGGCACTGCTCGTCCCGGTCATCCCGTCGGCCGTCGCCGGAGCGGGCCTGGCCGCGTTCTCGGCGGGCCTGCTGGGGCTGTACGTGCGCACGCCGGGGATGCGCCGGGAGGGCAGCATCCGCCCGACCGAGGAGGGGCTGTCGCTGGCCAAGGACGTCTGGATGCTCGGCATCGGCGCCTCCCTCGTCCTGGACGACGTCCTGGCACGCCGCCGCCGCTGAGCCGTGAGCGGGGCACTGCCGTGTCCGCGGGGAGTGCCGTCATCCGGTGCCGGAGGAGCGCACGCCCGGGATCTCGCCGTTGCGGAAGGCGTTGACGAACAGCCGGTGATCCTCCCGGGTCCGCACGGCGTAGTGCATCCCGAAGTCCACGAGATCCCGGACGAACGCCGAGGAGTCCGTACCGATCGCCGCGGCGATCGCGTCCTCGGCCTGGAAGGTCACCAGCGTCTGCTCGGAGTCGGCGTCGGCGACGCAGTGCATCTTCGCCGTCGCCATGCCCAGGTAGCGCAGGACGGGCGCCATCTCGGCGGGTTCGGTCAGGTCCGACCAGTCGAGGTCGCGCACGTACGGGGACAGCTCGGAGACGACGAACCCGGTCCCGTCGATCTCGGTGTGCCCGAGCCACGGGTCGGCGTGGGCCTGCAACGCCCGCTGGGAGACCGCCGTGCGGTGCCCGTGGTGGTGAAAGTGGTCGTGGATCCGCGCGTCGTCGACCACCCGGCTCGGCGCGGCGACGTTGCCCTGCTTCATCGACAGCACGACGTCGTTCCCCAGCGCCTGGGTGCGCCCCTCCACCAGCACGTTGTACGCGGGCAGCCCCGCCGAGCCGATGCCGAAACCCGCGCGCCCGACGATGCTCTTCACCTCGTAGGTGAGGCTGCCGAAGCGCTTGTTCTCCGGGATCGTGCCCAGGTACCGGTCGAACGCCGCCCGCACGGTGGCGTACTCGTCGTCACCGAGTTCCCGGGTCCCGGGGCCGTGGCGGAACCGCCGGTCGTAGTTCTCGACCACGGTCACCGCGTCGAGCAGCTCCACCCGGGTGCTCATCCGGGCGTCCAGCAGCACGTCGTGCACCAGGCCCTCGGTGTTGTCGAGCTGGAGCCGGAACCTCACGTCGTCCGGACGCTCGGCGAAGTGCCGCACCTGGTCGACGTAGGCACGCAGGTAGGTCTCGATCAGGTGAGCGATGTCGTCGTCCGAGATCGCCTTCGTCCACGCGATCAGCGCGACACTGGCCACCAGCCGCCGCAGGTCCCAGGTGAAGCTGCCGAGGAACGCCTCGTCGAAGTCGTTGACGTCGAAAACGAGGACCCCGCCGGAGTCCATGTAGGTACCGAAGTTCTCCGCGTGCAGGTCGCCCTGGATCCACACCCGCCCGGTACGGTCGTCGGCCCACGGGTCGTCGAGCGCGACCATGTCGCGGTAGAACAGCGGTGCCGAGCCCCGGTAGAAGCTGAACGGGTCGGCGGCCATCTTGCGGAACTTCTTGCGGAACGCGGCCGGGTTCGCCCGCATCAGCTCGTCGAACGCCTCGACCAGCACCTCGACGATCTCGCCGCGCCGCTCGTCGCTGTGTTCGCGGAGCCGCACCATCGGATCGCTCATCGTCGCGACCTCGCATCCTCGTCCGGCCGGGACCGTGGCCGCCCGCGGGACGGCGCCTCTCCGCCAGTCTCACACGACCACCGGGGCAGCGCCATGCTCCGGCGGACCCTGGTCAGTCGCCGGTGGCGCCGAGGGTGTCGACGGGGCACCAGTGGTCACGGCGGGGGTCGTCGAGGCAGGCCTGGATGCAGTCCGGGCAGAAGCGGCCGTCGACGGTGCCCCGGGGCCGGTGCGGCCGGGCCACCGGCTCGACCGCGCACACCGCGCACG
>NZ_KB912547.1:18976-23205 GCF_000383775.1 Saccharomonospora halophila 8 | reverse complement strand
ACCGCGCACACCGCGCACGGCGCGGCCCCCAGGCGCGCAACGCGGCCAACACCCGCCGCATCACCGCCACCTCCGGCGGAGGCAACCCCGCCGCGTCCGGATCCACCACCGGCCACCGGGGCGGATCCGAACCCACCCGGCCCAACAGCACCGTCGGCACCTCACCATCCACCGTCCCCACCCTCGACCACCCGACCCGCACCACCACCGTCGAGCTCCTCGGCACGGGAGGCCATGTCGATGGCGAGGGTGAACAGTGCGGTGGCCATGTCCGCGAGCCGGTCGGCCGGAAGCTCACCGCCGTCCTGGTGCTGCATGAGGTCGATGACGACCTCGCCGAGATTGCGATTGACCGTCGCGAGGCGGGCGAGGAGCTTCCGGTCCTTGGTGATCATCGGCCACACCCCTCGCAGAGGCTGGTGTCCGGGTCGGGGATGACGTGGGCGAGGGAGTACCCCCGGCAGGTGTTGGTTCCGGTCCGGCCGATGACGCAATGCTGCACGCCGTTACGGGTGGTCCGTGGGTCGGGCGGTGTTCCTGTCCTGCGCATGCCTTCCTCCTCCGGTACGAGCGCGCAGACTATCGGCTGCATCGGATGCATATCGATAGATGAGATGCACACGACTGGATGAGTTGCGATGCGGTGGGAATGCTGCATGCGTGGCACGCGAGGACAGACCGGTCGGAAGTGGCGAAGCGGCTCGCGCGCTCGGTGTTCACCGGACGACGTTGCTGCGCTGGTGGCAGGACGGGAAGGTGGAACCGCTCTACACCACGCCCGGCGGTCAGGCCCGCTGGTCCATGCCGGAGCTACGCCGTCAACTCGGCGGACACTGGGCGCGTGGCGATCAGCTGTGAGAGAACAGGACGGTTCACGCTGTCCCGTAGCGGAGCACGGTAGCGGTTGACCCACCGACGCACAGGTTCCGCATCAGCCTGTTCAACTCCTCCACGGCAGCTCGACGATCTCGGGGACTGTCCGGGGTCGGCCGCACTCATCAGGGGTTGCCGTCGGAGCTCCATTGCGGGTCGCGGCCGATCAGGCCGAGCAAGCGGTCCTGGAGCGGCGCGCTCTCGGACACCGCGACCTCGGGACCGAACACCACGACACCCGGGCCGAAGGCCTCCGGTGTCCGCATCTTCTCCAACAGTTCGTTCGGAAGCGCCGAAATGGATGACCAGATGCGCTCCACGGCGTCGGCGTCCATGGTGTCGTCCTGGCCGGTGGCTCGGGCGAGGTCCCAGCCATGCAGCACCAGATCGTCGGTCAGGGTTTGATCGACATGTTGCTCGGCCGACATTCGACCACCCGGGGTGTCGCACTCCGTGTGGGCCGACTCGGGAGTATCGAGCAGAGCCTCGACATCGGCACGGGCACAGCGGAAGGCACCGAGCGTACTGTCCTCCACCGACGGCGCGGTACTGAGCTCCCGCCCGAGGGGCCGCAACATCACGCCATGCATGAAGATGATGTGGCTGACCACGTCCCGAGCCGACCACGATTCGCAGGGCGACCGGTTGGCCCACTGGTCCGGCCGCACAGCAGCGACTTTCCTCTCGAACGCGTCAGCGTGCCTTCGGTAGCGATCGGCGATCTCAGCCACGGCATCCAACTTCCTCTCTCCGTGACGAAGCCGCAAGCGGGGGCAACCAGCTAGAACTGGTAGTACAGGAACGGGCTGAAGGTGCCGCCCGCGACGAGAATCGCGGCGTAGGCGACGCCGACGGTCATGACGCCGACGCGCAGGACGGTGGCCGTGCGGGTGCGGGCGGCCTCCAGCGTCGGGCCGGTGACCGGCCGTGTGGGGAGGGCGAACACGGCGAGCGCGGCGAGGAGGATGACCAGGCGCTGGTTGGTCAGCGCGGTCTCGACGAGGTCGGTGAGGCCGCCGGTGTCCGGCACCAGCATGTGGCCGAGCATGGTGAACGCGGCCCCGAGGTCGGGGGCGCGGAAGAACACCCACCCGATGACCACCAGCACGGCGGTGAGTACGCGCCGGGCGATCCGACCACGGCTCCCGGTGGGGGAGGAGTCCCGGCCGCTCGCACGCTCGATCACCAGCAGCATCCCGTGGTACACACCCCACACCACGTAGGTCCAGGCCGCGCCGTGCCAGAAGCCGGTCAGCAGGAACACGATCCACAGGTTGCGGTAGGTCCGCGCCGCGCCGTCGCGGCTGCCGCCCAGCGGGATGTAGACGTAGTCGCGGAACCAGCGGGACAGCGACATGTGCCAGCGCCGCCAGAACTCGGTGATCGTCACCGAGGAGTAGGGCCGCGCGAAGTTCTCCGGCAGCCGGAAGCCCAGCATCCGCCCCAGCCCGATCGCCATGTCGGAATAGCCGGAGAAGTCGAAGAACAGTTGCAGCGTGAAGGCGAGCGCGCCGGTCCAGGCGATCGCGAACGTCATGTCGTCGCCGGGAGTGGAGAAGCAGGCGTCCACGACGGGCGCCAGCGAATCGGCGATCACGGCCTTCTTGCACAGGCCCAGCGCGAACCGGGGGAATCCCGCGGCGATGTCGTCCAGCCGGTGCGAACGCTGCTGCGGCAGCTGGTCGGCGATCTCGTGGTAGCGCACGATCGGCCCGGCCGCAAGCTGCGGGAACATCGAGATGTAGGTGCCGAACGCCACCGGTTCCCGCAGTGCGGGACGCTCACCCCGGTAGATGTCGACCACGTACGAGATGTGGTGGAACGTGAAGAACGAGATGCCGATCGGCAGTGCCAGTTCCACCACGGGAACGTTCCCGCCGAAGAGGCCGGCGAAATGCGCGATCTGTTCGGTGGCGAATCCCGCGTACTTCCACACGAACAGGATCGACAGGTCGAACGCGACCACGCCGAACAACAACCGCCGTCGCCGGACGGCGTCCCGCGGATTCCACGGGTCGGGCTCCAGCACCCGGCCGACGGCGAAGTTGACGACCATGCAGGTCAGCAGGAGCAGGGTGAACGCGCCCGCGCCGGTCGCGTAGAACAGTAGGCTGCCGACCGCGACGATGCCGTTGCGCCAGCCGCGTGGCAGCACCAGCAGTGCGACCAGCACCGCGGGCATGAAGAACCACAGGAAGAGTGGCGACACGAACGACATCCCGCGGGCCCCCTGCTCACGATCCGGCACCGTGACCCTAGCCGAGGCGATCCCCCGCCGGAGTGAGATACCGGGGACCGTGGCGCGGGCCATGTGGGCGTGGCGTGCCCCGACCCCGAAGCGGTGTTCGCCGGTCTACACCGGCGGTTCCGGGTCGTACTGGATCGCGCGGCGCACGGCGCGGGCGTGTTCCGTCCCGCCCAGCCGGGCCACCAGGTGCAGTGCCATGTCGATCCCGGCGGACACCCCGGCCGAGGTGACGACGTCCCCGTCGTCCACGAACCGCTCGCCGCGCCGGACGTCGATCGTGGCGTCCAGTTCGCCCAGCAGGTCGAGCGACGCGTGGTGGGTCGTCGCCGGGCGGTCGCGCAGCACACCCGCGGCGGCGTAGACCAGCGAGCCGGTACACACGCTCGTCAGCAGCGGCACCGCGTCCCACTGGGCCCGCACCCAGTCGATCCGGACCTCGTCCCGGAGGTGCGTGCGGGTGCCCGGCCCGCCCGGGTAGAGCAGCGCGTCCAGCGCGGGCGCGTCGGCGAACGAGTACCCGGCGTGCAGGTCGAGGCCCTTCGCGCCGTGCACCACGTCGCCGTCCGGGCTCAACGACACCACCGACCAGCCGTCCTCCGGGAACGCTCGCGTCCAGTGCGCCAGCACCTCCCACGGGCCGACCGCGTCCAGCTCGGCCAGGCCGTCGAAGAGCACGATCCCGAGCGTCCGCGGTGCATCGGTCATGCTCCGCGCTGCCCGGCTCGTCAGGTCCGGCCCGCCGCGCGGCGCCTGCGGGCCACCTCGGACAGCAGCACCGCCCCCGCCACCGAGGCGTTCAACGACTCCACCCCGGTCGCCATCGGGATGGACACCGTGACGTCGCACGTGTCGCGCACCAGCCGGGACAGGCCCCGCCCCTCGGAGCCGACCACGACCACCAGCGGTTCGGTGGCCAGGTCGAGGCCGTCGATGTCGGTGGAACCGTCCGCGTCCAGCCCGGCGATCAT
Organism: Saccharomonospora halophila 8; assembly: GCF_000383775.1. Lineage (GTDB taxonomy): Bacteria > Actinomycetota > Actinomycetes > Mycobacteriales > Pseudonocardiaceae > Saccharomonospora > Saccharomonospora halophila. Next base: position 19,116 of record NZ_KB912547.1, on the reverse strand, counting down.
CAACCCCTCGTCGGCCCACGTCCGGAGCTGGCGGGTGAGGTTCGGGGCGACACCGATCGGCATCCGGGCCGCCGCGCCCGCGCTCGTGCGCCAGGCCACCGCCGTCATGCTCGCGCTGCGCCTGCGCGGCAACAGCACCC
>NZ_KB912547.1:2641-18876 GCF_000383775.1 Saccharomonospora halophila 8 | reverse complement strand
TGGCGGCCAGCTCCGCCGCCTTGGCGTCGTCGCCCGCGTCGAGCGCGGCGTTGCCGTCCCGGACGGTGTTGTGCAGGGCCGCGAACGCCTGCGGGGTGCCGAGGTCGTCGTCGAGCGCGTCGCCGAACTCGGCGGGGACCGCGCCGACGGGTACCGCACCGGCCTGGCCGGCCACCCGGCGCAGGAACTGCTCGATCCGCCGGTAGCCGTGCGCCGACTCGGACAGTGCCTCGTCCGAGTATTCGATGGTGGAGCGGTAGTGCGGCTGGATCAGGTAGAAGCGCAGCTCCACCGGACGGTGCCTGCGCAGCATCTGCGGGATCGAGACGATGTTGCCCAGCGACTTCGACATCTTCTCGCCGGACAGGGTCACCCAGGCGTTGTGCAGCCAGTACCGCGCGAAGCCGTCGCCCGCGGCGTGCGACTGCGCCCGTTCGTTCTCGTGGTGCGGGAAGACCAGGTCCACCCCGCCGCCGTGGATGTCGAACTCCGAGCCGAGGTAGGTCGTGGCCATCGCCGAGCACTCCAGGTGCCAGCCGGGCCGCCCGTCGCCCCACGGCGTCGGCCAGGACGGCTCCCCCGGCTTGCTGCCCTTCCACAGGGTGAAGTCGCGGGGGTCGCGCTTGGTGCCGGTCTGCGACTCGCCCTGCTGCACCTCGTCCGGGCGCTGGTTGGACAGCACACCGTAGTCGCCGAACGAGCCCACCGAGAAGTAGACGTCGCCGCCCTCGGCGTAGGCGTGTCCGCGGTCGAGCAGCCGCTGGATCAGCTCGATCATCTGGGTGATGTGCCCGGTCGCGCGCGGGGTCGCGGAGGCGGGCAGGCAGCCCAGCGCGTCGAAGGCCTCCTCGAACGCCCGCTCGTGCGTGGCCGCCCACTCCCACCAGGGCCTGCCCGCGTCGGCGGCCTTGGCGATGATCTTGTCGTCGATGTCGGTGACATTGCGGACCAGCAGCACGTCCATTCCGTTGTGGACGAGCCAGCGACGCAGCACGTCGTAGTTCAGCGCACCCCGGACGTGCCCGATGTGCGGGACGCCCTGCACGGTGGCCCCGCAGACGTACATGGTCGCCGTGCCGGTCCGCGCGGGCGTGAACTCGCGCACCTGCCTGGTCGCGGTGTCGAACAGTCGAAGGGCCACGTCGTCAGATGGTACGGGTCTACAGCGCGGCGTGGTCGCGCAGGGCGGCCAGCAATCCGTCCGTCCGCTCCGCTGTCGGGAGCGGTTCCACCTGCGCGAACGCGCAGCCCAGACGGCGGGCGCCGCCGTCGGCCTCCGCGCTGTCGCCCACCATGAGGGTCCGCTCGGGGGCCACGCCGAGCCGGTCCAGCAGCAGGCGGAAGACGGCCGGGTCGGGTTTGATCGCGCCCACCTCGTAGGAGAGCACGAACTCGTCGACGTGGGCGTCCAGCCCGTGCGCGGCGAAGGCGGGCCGGATGTCGAAGGCGATGTTGCTCAGCACCCCCACCGACACCCCGCGTCCGGACAGCGCCCCGAGCACGGTCCCCGCGTCGGGGTAGGGCGTCCATTCGGACGGGTCCACGAGCCTGCGGTAGAGCGCCTTCGCCTGTTCCACCCCCGGGACACCGGACTGCCGCAGCACCTCCAGGTACACCTTCCGGTGCAGCGCCGGGTCCAGGTCGCGGTTCTCCCAGGCGTGCCGGTGCTCGTCGTCGAGGTCGACGGTCAACGTCACCGGCGCGGTCATCCTCCGCAGCAGCTCGGTCTGCGCCTCGACGTCGAGCGGGTCACCGTCGTGGTCGGTGACGTCGGTCAGCCAGTCGGGGTCGTGCTCCAGCCGGAACAGGGTGCCGGAGAAGTCGAACAGCACCGCGTCGACGCTCACCGCGGCTCCCCGTCCCGCGGCAGCAGCAGCGCGCTCGCGACTGCCGCGAGGCCCTCACCGCGTCCGGTGAGGCCGAGACCGTCGCTGGTCGTCGCGGACACGGCCACCGGCCCGCCTGCCGCCGTGCCGAGTGTCTCCTCGGCCTCCGCGCGGCGGGGGCCGATCCGCGGAGCGTTGCCGATCACCTGCACGACGGCGTTGCCCAGGCGGTAGCCGGCCGTCCCGACCCGGCCGCGCACCTCCGTCACGAGCTCGGTGCCGTGCGCGCCGGCCCAACGATCGTCGCCCGTGCCGAACACCGAGCCGAGATCACCCAGCCCGGCCGCCGACAGCAGCGCGTCACACAACGCGTGCGCGGCCACGTCACCGTCCGAGTGACCCGTGCAGCCGTTCACACCCGGCCAGTGCAGCCCGGCGATCCAGCACTCCCGGCCCACCTCGACGGGGTGGACGTCGACGCCCTGGCCGATCCTCATGGTTCTCCCTCCGCCTGCAGCAGCGCCTCCAGCACGGTGCGGTCGAAGGCCGTGCGCACCCGCATCCCGTGGGGGTGTCCCGGCACCGTGTGGACGGCCGTGCCGCAGGTGGTCAGGGGGTCGGCGAGGTCGGCGTCGGCGAGCGCGTCGGCGGTGAATCCCCACGGCGCCAGCGTCCGGCGCAGACCGTCCCGATCCCGCGTGCCCAGCAGCAGGTCGTCGGGGGCGGTGCGCTTGACCGTGTCGGTGACCGCCTCGACCGGCACCACCGCCCCGGCCCCGGCGCGCAGGGCCTCCACGACCGCGCGGACCGTCTCCGGCGGCGTACACGGGTACTCGACGTCGTGCAGCAGTACGACGTCTCCCGGTCCGGGCGCCACGGCGTTCCACGCGGACCGCAGCGAGCCGACACGGTCGTCCGTACCCGGGACGACCTCCACCGGGCAGCGGTCGACGCCCGCGGAGGCCGGGACCGCGGAGGTGCCGACGTCGCGGTAGTCGGCCACCGTGCCGGGTGGTCCCGCCACGACGACCCGTTCGACACACCCCGACCGGGACAGTGCCCGCACGCAGTGCCTCAGCAGTGATGTGTCACACACCTCGGCGAGTGCACCCGAGCCGGGGACGTCCCCCGCTCCGAGAGGGATCAGTGCGAAGACGTTCAGAGCCGTCAGACCACCGTGGTGTCGAGCACCTCGTCCAGCAGCACCTCGGCCTTGCCTTCATCGGTGCCCTCGGCGAGGGCGAGCTCACTGACCAGGATCTGCCGCGCCTTGGCCAACATGCGCTTCTCTCCCGCGGACAAGCCACGGTCCTTCTCCCGCCGCCACAGGTCGCGCACCACTTCGGCCACCTTGTTCACGTCGCCCGAGGCGAGCTTCTCCACGTTGGCCTTGTACCGCCGAGACCAGTTCGTCGGTTCGTCGGTGTGCGGTGTCCGCAACACGTCGAAGACGTGGTTCAAGCCGTCCTGGTTGACCACGTCACGCACACCGACCACCTCGGCGTTGTCGGCGGGGACGCGAACCGTGAGATCGCCTTGCGCGACCTTCAGCACGAGGTACTGTTTCTCCTCGCCCTTGATCACGCGGGTCTCGATTGCTTCGATGAGTGCGGCACCGTGGTGCGGGTAGACGACGGTCTCTCCGACCTTGAAAACCATGTGTCCTCTGCCCCTTTCGCTGTCCCCATCCTAGCACGCGGTTTCGCGGCCGAACCAGGCACCCGGCCTCGTCCTCGCAGGTCAGTGGCCTGAGCCGGCCGGTCGAGGGGTTGACAAACACGTGATCCGCATACTCACGCAGGTGGGGCCGCGGGAGCCGGGCGCGCGCGGGGAGGTCCATTCCGGACCGGGGCGACCGGCGCGGTGAAAGGTGCGCCACACGTCCGGGGCACCCGATGACGCGCACGGTCGCGCTGCGGATACTCTCCCGGAGAGGTAGCCTCGGGGAGAAGGGACTCGGAGAAGTGAAACGTCGCATGGTGTCCGCGGCCGTGGTCGCCGTCGGTGCCGCACTGCTCGTCTCCGGTTGCGCGGCGGGCCAGATCACGCAGACGGACTCCCAGGTCGCGACGATCAACGGAACCCGCGCCCAGGCCGGCGACATCGCCATCCGTAAGGCCGAACTCGCCTACCCCGAGGGCGACGACCCCCTCTACCGTGCGGGCACGAGCCCGGGCGTGGCCATGTACCTGGTCAACGAGTCCGAGCTGCGGGACGACACGCTGGTGTCGGCGAGCACCGACGCGGCGGCCAACGTCGTACTGAACGGTTCGCGCGAGGTGCCCGCCCAGGGGGCGCTCGTGATCGCGCCGGAACCGCAGGCGGCCGGGGTGCCGCGGCCCGAGCTGGAGATCCAAACACGGGCGGACATGACCCTGCAGGGGCTCAACCGGGACGTGCGCCCGAGCCAGACGGTGACCATGACGCTCACCTTCCGCGAGGCGGGCCGGGTCACCTTCGACATGCCCGCCACCATCCCGGACACCCCACGCTTCGACGTTACCCCTTCCCCGGCGCCGGAAGGCGGCCACTGAGCCTTACCGCGGTTGTGCCGTGAAGGGCACTTTCCCTGCGTCGGATGCCGTGAGGGGCACTTTCGCTGCGTGTGATGCAGGGAAAGTGCCCCTCACGGCATGACGGCGCGCGGTGTGTCCGCGAGGTGCCTCCGGGATCGTCGGTGGGGGGCGTTAGCGTCTGGGTGTGGTCAGGAAGGGCACGAGCTACCGCTGTGCGGAGTGCGGCCTCGACGTCGCGAAGTGGGTGGGCCGCTGCCCGGAGTGTCACGCCTGGGGCACGATCGAGGAGCGCTCCGCCCCGACGAAATCGCCGGTGGCTCAGGTCGCGGCCGGCGCGCCGAGCTCACCCGCGAAGCCGATCTCCGAGGTCGACGTCGAGACCTCCCGCGCCCGTCCCACCGGGGTGGCCGAGCTGGACCGGGTGCTCGGCGGCGGCTTCGTCCCCGGCGCGGTGACGCTGCTCGCCGGGGAACCCGGCGTCGGCAAGTCGACGCTGCTGCTGGAGGTCACCCATCAGTGGGCGACGCACAGCGGCACCAGCGCGCTGTACGTGACGGGGGAGGAGTCGGCCGGCCAGGTGCGGTTGCGCGCCGAGCGCACCGGCAATGTCGCCGAGCGGATGTACCTGGCCGCCGAGAGCGACCTCTCCGCGGTGTTCGGCCACGTCGACGACGTCAAGCCCGGGCTGTTGATCGTGGACTCGGTGCAGACGATGTCGTCTCCCCAGGCCGAGGGTGCACCCGGCGGCGTGACGCAGGTGCGGGCCGTGGCGTCCGCGCTGGTGGCACTGGCCAAGGAGCGGGGCCTGCCGGTGGTGCTCGTCGGGCACGTGACCAAGGAGGGCTCGGTCGCCGGGCCGCGGGTGCTGGAGCATCTGGTGGATGTCGTGCTTCAGTTCGAGGGGGACAAGCACTCGACGCTGCGGATGGTTCGCGGGGTGAAGAACCGCTTCGGTGCCGCGGACGAGATCGGCTGTTTCGAGCTGCACGACGAGGGCATCGTCGGTGTCGCCGACCCGTCCGGGCTGTTCCTGAACCGGCACGCCGAGGCGGTCCCGGGCACCGCCGTCACCGTCACCGTCGAGGGCAAGCGACCCCTGCTGGGGGAAGTGCAGGCCCTCGTGGCCGATTCCGCCCTGCCACAGCCCCGCCGCGCCGTCAGCGGGCTCGACTCCTCCCGGGTGAGCATGGTGCTGGCGGTGCTGGAGAAGCGCACCGGCCACCCGCTCGGCGGTAAGGACGTCTACACCGCCACCGTCGGCGGAATGAAGGTGACCGAACCGGCGGTGGACCTCGCCGTCGCGCTGGCGGTGTGGTCGGCGATGAGCGACCGGGCGTTGTCGCCGCGGCTGGTGGCGATCGGCGAGGTCGGCCTCGCGGGGGAGATCCGCCGGGTGACCGGCGTCGGCCGCCGCCTGGCCGAGGCGGCGCGCCTCGGTTTCACCCACGCCTTCGTCCCCCCGGACGCGGGCCCCCTCCCGGACGGCATCAAGACCCGCGAAGTCACCAACCTCGCCGAAGCCCTCAACACCCTCTGACCTTCCCCGCTCGCGCCGCCGGTGTTGTGCCGTGAGGGGCACTTTCCCTGCATGTGGTGCCGTGAGGGGCACATTCACTGCACGTGACGCAGGGAAAGTGCCCCTCACGCCGCCCCTCCAGTCGTCCACAGTGGGGTAGTTGTCCACAGGGGGCGGGGAGTCGGGATGACGTGACCGGCTGCCGCGGCCGACGGTGAAGGGGTGCGAAGAGGGCGTTGGAATGACCTGACCGAGATGTTGTCGCAGCGCAGCCGGAACCGGGTCCTGCGGGTGGCTGAGCTTGAGGCCGAGGGAATGGGGAGCTCGTCCGTGTATCGACGATGCCTTCCCGGAGGGCCCTGGACGTGGCTTCTCCCCGGGGTCGTCATGCTGCAGAATTCAGCACCGACCCGAGAACAGATGATCACGGCCGCTTTGCTCTATGCCGGGCCCGACGCCGTTCTGACGGGTGCGGAGGCGTGTCGGCGGCATGGTCTGCGGGTCGACCGTTCGGACGGCGAGCGGCTACACCTGCTGATCCCCCATGACGACCGCATCGTGAGCAGTGGCTTTGTCACCATAGAACGCACCCGTCGAATGCCGAGAGCAACTGTGCGGGGGCGGATTCCCTTGGCCCCGGTTGTCCGGGCGGTTCTCGACTCCGTACGTCGCGTGCGGTCGTCGGGACCGATCGCCAAACTCCTGATCGAGTCGGTGCAGCATGGCGGCTGCACTACGCGGGCTCTCCGTGCGGAGCTCGACCGAGGTTCACAACGTGGAACAGCGATCCCCCGCCGGGTGCTCGGCGAGATCGACAACCTGCGTTCGGTCTCCGAGCTACACGGCCGCCGGGCCGCTTCCCGACTCGCTGTCCCGCCGACACATTGGAACCCGGTTCTGCACACCGAGGACGGCACCTATCTTGCCCGCCCGGATGCCTGGTGGGATGACGTCGGCCTGGCCTGGGAGATCGACTCGATGGAGTTCCACTACGCGCGTAGCGATCACGCGAAGACGGTTGCTCGAAACAGTCGCTACGCACAGGCCGGCGTCGCCGTCGTGCAGACGTTGCCTTCACGTCTGATCGAGGACACAGCGGCGGTACTCGGTGAAGTGGAGGCGGCTTATCGAGCGGCCGCGGCCCGTCCCCGCCCCCGGGTGAACCTCCGCAGCTGAGTGGGATCGAGCCGACACGGCCCGCTCGCTCGTTGGTCGTGAGGGGCACATTCCCTGCGTTTGAGGCAGCGAGGGGCACTTTCCCTGCATCCAGCGCAGGGAAAGTGCCCTTCACGGCACAACACCCCGGTCAGGTCTCCGAGAGGAGGCGGGCGCAGCGGATGAGGCCGATGTGGGAGTAGGCTTGGGGGTGGTTGCCGAGGGAGCGTTCGGCGACCGGGTCGTACTGTTCCGGCAGGAGGCCGGTCGGGCCCGCCGCGTCCATCATCTGCTCGAACAGTTCCTGCGCCTCGGTGCGGCGGCCGCTGAGCAGGTACGCCTCGATCATCCACGCCGCGCACAGGTGGAAGCCGCCCTCCTCGCCGGGCAGGCCGTCGTCGCGGTGGTAGCGGTACACCGTCGACCCGCTGCGCAGCTCCGCCTCGATCGCCGTCACGGTCGACTGGAACCGCTCGTCCTGCGGGTCCAGCAGCCCGGACAGGCCGACGAACAGCGATGCGGCGTCGAGGTCGGTGCCGTCGTAGGCGGTGGTGTAGGCGTGCACCGTCGGGTTCCACCCGTTCTCGAGCACGTCGGCGGCGATCTCGTCGCGCAGCTCCGGCCAGCCCGTGGGCACCGGACGGCCGTAGATCTCGGCGAGCTTGATCGCGCGGTCGATCGTCACCCAGCACATCACCCGGGAGTACACCCGGTGCCGCGGCACGTGGCGTTCCTCCCAGATGCCGTGGTCGGGCTCGGACCAGCGGCGGGTGACGGCCTCCGCCATCGCCCGCACCATCTGCCAGTCCTCGTCGCGCAGTTCGCCGCGCGCCTCGGCCAGGGTCATCACCAGCTCCACCACGGGCCCGAACACGTCGAGCTGCACCTGATGGTTGGCGAGGTTGCCGACCCGGACCGGGCGCGACCCCTTGTAACCGGGCAGCGAGTCGATCACAGCCTCCGCGCCGATCTGCGTCCCGGCCAGCGTGTACAGCGGGTGCAACCGTTCCGGACCGGCCAGCGTGGACAGCACCCCGTGCAGCCAGCGCAGGAACCCCTCGGCCTCGTCCAGTGAGCCGAGGGTGACCAGCTCGCGCACGGTCATCGCGCCGTCGCGGATCCAGCAGTAGCGATAGTCCCAGTTGCGCACCCCGCCGATCTCCTCGGGCAGAGAGCTGGTGGCCGCGGCCATCACACCGCCGGTGTCGGCGTCGGCGAGTCCACGCAGGGTCAGCGCCGACCGGGCGACGAGGTCGGGCGCCACCTGTGGGAGCTTCAGCGTCGTGGCCCACTCGCTCCAGTACCGGCCCGCCCGCGCACGGCGGTCCACCTCGGGCAGGTCGTGCGGGCCGAGGTCGGTGGTGCCGCACCGCAGCTCCAGCACCGCGGGCCGGTCCGGCTCCAGGTCGACGAGCGCGGTCGCGGTGTCGTTCAGCCCGTCGTTGGTGATCTCCCACTGCACACCCGGCGAGCGCAGCACGAACGGCTCGGACGTGCCGAGCACCCGCAGCCCGTCCTCCTCCCGCAGCAGCCGCACCGGCACCCCGCCGAACTCCGGCCGCGGCGCGAAGACCAGCGACGCCGTCGTCTCCCCACTGATCACCCGTACCAGATCGGTGCGGTGCGGGGGGCTCTCCGGCTCCAGGTAGTCCGTGACCAGCAGCCGCGACCAGCGGGTCTCCACGGTCATGGTGTTCGGAAGGTAACGCTGCCCCAGCGGCAGACCGTTGCGGTGCGGCTTCACCGAGAAGTGCCCCGCGCCCTCCCCGCCGAGCAGGTCGGCGAACACGGCGGGCGCGTCCGGGCCGGGGTGGCACAGCCACGTCAGCTTCGCGTCCGGCGTCAGAAGCGCCACCGACCGCTCACTGGCCAGCATCGACAGCCGTTCGATGGGCGGGGCCTGTTTGCCGTAGAGCCAGTTGCGCCGTTCCTCCACCAGGAACGCGAGCACGGTGGCGACGTCGGTGGTGTCGGCGATGCGGTACTGGGCCAGCGTCTCCCCGTCACCGACCTTCACCCCGAGGTCGGGTCCGGTCAGCCGGGCGAACGCCTTCTCGTCGGTGACGTCATCGCCGAGGAACACCGCGGCGGTGGCGCCCGCCTGGTGGCGCAGGGTGTCGAGGGCCTGCCCCTTGTCGGTGCGCACGACCGACAGCTCGACGACCTCCTTGCCGTCGGTCGTCGTCACGCCGTCCCAGGTGCAGGGTCCCGCGTGGACGGCGTCGACGACCCGGCGGGCCTCGTCGCGGTCGGCGCGGCGCACGTGGACGGCGACCCCCGCCGGTTTGGCCTCCAGGGCCACCCCGGAGACGCCGTCGGTGATCCGCTCCACCTCGGCTTGGACCGCGCGGTGGAGCTCGCGCGACCCGGGGTCCAACGCATGCACGAACCCGATGTCGAACTCGGAACCGTGGCTGCCGACGAGGTGCACCTCGGCGGGCAACCGGGAGAGGATGGCGAGATCCCGCAGGGCGCGTCCGGAGATCACCGCGGTGGTGGTTTCGTGCAGCGACGCCAACGACCGCAGCGCGCCGACAGATTCCGGGCGGGCGCGGGCGTCCTCCGGTTGGGTCGTGATCGGCGCCAGCGTCCCGTCGTAATCGCAGGCGACCAGCAGGCGCGGCGTCCTGGCGATCTGCACTATCGCGCGCCGCAGCTCAGCAGGCAGGGCCTCAGCGGTCAACACTCCTCCTTCAGGGGAGCTACACAGTCAGTCCGGGGGACGTCAGGAGGCCGTTTCGGTCCCGAGCGCGTCGAGGAACGAGCGTGCCCACCTGTCCACGTCGTGCGTCAGGACCTGACGGCGCAAGGCGCGCATCCGGCGCCGCCCTTCCGCCGGGTCGAGAGTAATAGCTTGTTCGAGGGCGTTCTTCACCCCGTCCAGGTCGTGCGGGTTGACCAGGAAGGCGCTGTTCAGCTCGGCCGCCGCACCGGCGAACTCGGAGAGCAGGAGGGCACCGCCGAGGTCGTGCCGGGCGGCGACGTACTCCTTGCAGACCAGGTTCATCCCGTCCCGCAGCGGGGTGACCACCATGACGTCCGCGGCGGCGAAGAACGCGGCGAGCTCCGAGCGGTTCACCGACTGGTGCAGGTAGTGCACCACCGGCCTGCCGACCCGGGCGAACTCGCCGTTGATCCGGCCCACCATCTGCTCGATGTCGCTGCGCATGCGCTGGTAGTGCTCGACGCGCTCGCGGCTCGGCGTGGCGAGCTGGACGAACGTGACGTCCTCGGGTTTGACCCGCCCCTCCTGCAGCAGTTCGTGGAAGGCCTGCAGCCGCAGGTCGATGCCCTTGGTGTAGTCGAGGCGGTCGACGCCGAGCAGCACGGTCCTCGGGTCACCGAGCTCGTGCCGCACCTCGACGGCCCGCTCGGTGACAGCGCGGCTGCGGGACAGCGTGTCCAGCCCGGCCGCGTCGATCGAGATGGGGAACGCGCCGACCCGGACGGTGCGGTCGCCGACCTGCACCATGCCGGGACGGGACCGCACCCCGACCGACCCGCGGCTGGGTTCCAGCCCGATCAGCTGGCGGGCCAGCCAGAGGAAGTTCTGCGCACCACCGGGCCGGTGGAACCCGACGAGGTCGGCCCCGATCAGCCCGCGCACGATCTCGGCCCGCCACGGCAGCTGCATGAACAGCTCCACCGGCGGGAACGGGATGTGCAGGAAGAACCCGATCCGCAGGTCGGGACGCAGTTCCCGGAGCATCGTGGGCACCAACTGGAGCTGGTAGTCCTGCACCCACACCGTCGCGCCCTCGCCCGCCACGGCGGCGGCGGCCTCGGCGAACCGCCGGTTGACCCGGACGTAGCTCTCCCACCAGCTGCGGTCGAACACCGGCCGGGCCACCACGTCGTGGTACAGCGGCCAGAGCGTGGCGTTGGAGAAGCCCTCGTAGTAGTCCCGGACGTCGGTCGAGGTCAGCATCACCGGGTGCAGGATCAGGCCGTCGTCGGTGAACTCCTCCACCTCGACGTCCGGGACGCCGGGCCAGCCGACCCACGCGCCCTGGCGGGAGCGCAGGAACGGTTCCAGCGCGGACACGAGCCCGCCGGGGCTCTGTGTCCAGCGCTGGGTTCCGTCGGAGGCGCGTTCGAGGTCGACCGGCAGACGGTTGGCCACGACCACGAACTCGGCCCGGGCGTGCGACTCGGCGTTTCCGGCGGGTGACATGGTTCAAACAGTATCGCGCGGGCGCTACTCCAGCGGGCGGCCAGTGTCCAGCGGACCCGCCATCCGGGGACCCGCCAGCTTGCGTTCGAGCCTGCTCAGCCCGGTGCGCACGGGTTGCGCGAGGAACTCCCCGAGCACCACCCCCGCGGCCAGCGCCAGGCCGATCGCGGCCGCCGTCATCAGTCCGGTGATGGTGCCGTTGTCGATCAGTTCGGACATGCCCCGGTAGGTGGCGAACCCGGGCAACAGCGGGGTGATGCCGGAGACGGCGACCACCAGCGGCGTCACCTTCAACCTCCGGGCGAGGACACCGCCACCGAGGCCGACGAGCGTGGTGGCGAAGGCCGCGCCGATGATCGGGTTGTACCCGAGGGAGCTCAGGACCCCGTATCCGGTGGCGCCCACCGCACCCGCGACCGCGGCGACCAGCAGCGGACGGATCTTCGAGTAGGACGCCAGCGCGAAGCAGGCCGCCGCCCCCGTGCCCGCGAACATCATGATGTGCAGCTCGCCGACGGCGGTGGAAGGCGCGATCGGGTCCGGCGCCCGGGACGCGCCGAACTGGACCGCGATGCTGATGCCGGCCGCGACCCCGGTGATCAGCCCGGCACTCATCAGCACGACCTCCAGCATCCGCCCGGCGGCGGTGACGTAGTAGCCGGTGATGGCGTCCTGCACCGCGGAGACGGTGGACAGGCCGGACAGCAGCACGGTCAACGCGGCGGCCACCACGAGCGTGGGTCTCTGCAGTTCGAGGAAGTCCAGGTTGACGATCACCATGGCCGACAGGGTGGCGACGAACCCACCCGCGACCTGCTGGAAGAAGAACGGCAGGGAGTACCGGTTCAGCACGCGCCCCACCCGGTCCACCACGGAACTGATCAGGAACGCGGTCACCGGGGCCCAGGTGCCCCAGCCGCCGAGCAGCAGGGTGATGAACGCGGCCATGCCGCCCCAGGCCAGCGTGGAGACCCAGCGCGGGTAGGGGTGCCTGGCCGTGGTGAGCCGGTGCAGCTCGGTGTAGGCGTCCTCGATGCTGATCCGGTTGTGGATCAGGCGTTGCACGAGCCGCTCGGTCTCGGACAGCCGCGTGTAGTCGAGGCTGCGGGAGCGGACGACGCGCAGCACGGTCACCGGGGGCAGATCACTGCCCCGGAGACAGCTCACCGTGACGGAGGTGAAGATGACGTCGACCTCGCACCGCGGCAGACCCAGCGCGCGGGTCAACGTCAGGATGGTGGCGGTGACGTCGGAGGCACCCGCCCCGTTCGCCATCTGGACCTCACCGATCCGGGTGACGAGGTCGAGCACCATGTGCACGGTCGCCTCGTCCGGAAGTTCCGGTCCGATGGCCCCTTCCGGTGCCGGCTGGACCGCGGGCAGTTCCCCTGTCGGGGCCTCCAGAACCTGCCAGGCTCGCTGCCGGGTCCTGCCGCCGCGCTGCTGCCGCGGCGAGCGCTTCTCGGTGTGCTCCTCGGCCGGTGCTTCCAGGATCTGCCACGCGTGCCGGCGCTTGGGTGCCGCCGCACGAGCGCGCGGCCTGAGCTTCATTTCCACCTCCTTGCGGGATCCCCGAGAGAACATCGGCCGCTTGTCACCGGCCGTTGCACACCGACGGTCGTGCCGTATACCACATTGTTGTAGTACGGTGACCTGCACCGAATGTAGTCGCTGCCAAGCCGTTGAGCAGCTTCGTCACGGGTGGTGGGCGGCCACTGTGGCGGAGATCGCGGTGGATATAGTTGGAGTGGAGCCCCTCGTCGCCACGGGAGGCGTCCGGCCGGTATAGCTCAGTTGGTAGAGCGTCTGTCTTGTAAACAGAAGGTCAGGGGTTCGAGCCCCCTTGCCGGCTCAGTATCGGACAGGGGACACCATGATCGGAAGTCCCCGTCAGGTGCGGTCCGCGCCCGCTCCGGCACTGTCGGTGCCGGAGCGGGCGGGTGGTCCTCAGTCCCGTTTGGCGCGGGCACCGTCCAGGGTCGCGGCGGTGCTCCCGGTCGGCACCACCACGTGCAGCGCGTTGCGCTCGATCGCGAACAGCGTCGGCGTGGTCCCGGCGATCTCACCGTCCACGGTGACGTCCGACGGCGGGTCGGTGCTCAGCCGCACCCGCCGGGTCGTCAGGTAGTGCACGTTGTCGTGCCGCACGAACGTGCCGTCGCGCAGGCGGCGGGCGATCGTCACATGTTCCGGCAGGTTGCCGCGCACGATGGCGACGAGGTCGAGTTCGTGGTCGTCGATGCCCGCGGTGGGCGAGATGGCGTTGCCCCCGCCGTAGTAGCGCCCGTTGCCGACCGTGACCTGGAGGAGGTCGTCGAGGTCCACCGGCTCGTGGTCGCCGTCCGGGAACTCCAGCCGGGCCCGGAACGGCCGGTGCTGCCGGTACGCGCGGGCGGTGGCCACCGGGTAGGCCAGCGGGCCGAGGAACTTCTTCAGCCGCGCGGTCAACGCCTCGGTCACGCCCACGGCCAGGCCCACCGAGGCGACGTTGAGCAGTGGTTCGCCGTCCACCCGCCCCACGTCCACGTCCACCACCCTGCCCGAGGCGAGTGCGTGACAGGCGGTGACCGGGTCGGCGGGCACGTGCAGGGTCCGGGCGAAGTCGTTCGCGGTGCCCAGCGGCAGGATGCCCAGGGTGCGGTCGGTGCCCGCGAGCAGCCCCGCGGCGGTGCTGAGGGTGCCGTCGCCCCCGCCGACCACGATCAGGTCGTGGTCGGCCTTTAGTACCCGCCGCAGGGTGGGTTCCATCTCGGCCCCGTCCGTGACCGCGTGCGTGGTCACCACGGGCAGCCCCGTGCGCGCCAGCCGGCGCACGACCGGCCCGTAGTGCTCCGCTCCGCGCCGGGACCCCGTGTTGACGACGACCGCGACGCGGCGGGCCTCTGCCGCTTCCCGCAACATGGCACGAGACTATTCCCGGCCGTGTACGACCGCGGTGTGGCGTGCTCCGGCGCGGGTCGGTCGCCCCCCGTACCCGGTCCGGCACCCCGGGGGAAGGACGGCCCGGAAGAACCGCCGAAGTCCGGCAAACCACGAAAATCCGGTGCGCGCAACGCGGCGAACTCGGCGCCGCGGTCACGTACAGTCGGATTCGTCGCCGTTGTGCCGAGGAGTTCGATGTGGACACGGCAGTGAACCGACAGACTCCGGACCGGGTGCCGGGCCAACCCCGCCGCCGGGATGAGCGATCCAGCGACCGGGCCTCTGACTGGGCGGCCGTAAAGTTCATCCAGGATTCCTCCCAGCAGCTCGCGGTGTCGTTGAACGTCCGTCGCACGATGCTGCGCGCGGTGCGCCTCGCCGTCCCGCAGCTTGGGGATTGGGCGATGGTCGCGGTGTTCGACGACATGGGCGCGTGGGTGGTCGGCGGGCCGGACGGCGGGTCGGGAGGGGCACGGTCGGCTGATCCCGTCCCCGTCGGCAGGCTCGACCCGGGCAGTGCCCTGGCCCGGATCAAGCGCGTGGGCCACACCGAGCTGCGCACCGCACGGGACGACGACTTGGGGGCCGTGCTGCGGGACCTCGTCCCACTGGAGTCGCTCCGGGAACAGGCGGAGAGCCTCGAACCGTCGAGCGTGCTCGCGGTGGGGCTGGACAGCGGTGGCACCACGAACGGCGTGCTGGTCACTGTCACCGGCCCCGACCGCGCGTACACCGACGGTGAGGTGCGGCTGACCGAGGAGTTCGGGCGCCGGGTCGCCGTCGCGGTGCAGTCGGCGAAGCTGTACGAGGAGCGGGCGGAGATGGCGGAAGCGCTGCAGGAGACCCTGCGGCCGCCCGAGCTGCCACAGTATCCGGAGGTCCGGATGGCGGCGCGGTACCGTTCCTCCTCCGAACGCACCGACATCGGTGGCGACTTCTACGACGTCCACGGCGCCTCGGACGACTTCACCGTGGTGATCGGGGACGTGTGCGGCAAAGGCATCCGCGCCGGGGTGCTCACCGGCCAGGCCCGCCAGACGATCAGGACGGCCGCGCACATCGACCGGTCACCGTCCCGCGTCCTGCGCACGTTGAACGAGGTGCTGCGCACCCAGCCCGAGAAGCGCTTCGTCAGTCTCGCCTGCGTCCGGCTGCGCCGGGGGCGCGACGACGGGGACCTGCTCGCCACCCTCGCCGTGGCCGGGCACCCACCCCCGCTGGTATTGCGCCGCGACGGCACCGTCGACGAACCGGACGCGCGCGGCACGGTGGCGGGCATCGTCCCGAACCTGTCCTACGACGAGGTGGATTTCCGGCTCGCCCCGGGGGAGACGCTCCTGCTCTACACCGACGGGGTCGACGAGGCACGGGGCCCGTACGGGTTCTTCGGCGCCGACCGGCTGCGGCGTCTGCTGCCGCACTACGCGGGCGCGAGCCCGGCGACGTTGTGCGAGGCGGTCGAGCAGCACGTGGTCGAGCACATCGGGGGCGAGGGCCACGACGACATCGCGGTCTTGGCGATCCGGAACGAGAGCTGACCGTGACGCGGGCGGTGTCGGGCGCGGGGGCGAGGGACCTGACGGAGCTGGTGCGGCCGTTGGAGCGGGCGCTGGTTCTGGGCGACACCGCGCAGGCCACCGCGATGGCCGAACAGGCGCTCGACGAGGGGGCCGACCCGGTGGCCGTGCTCTCCGATCTGCTGGCGCCGATCCAACACCGGATCGGCGAGCGCTGGCAGCGTGGTGAGTGGTCGGTGGCGCAGGAACACATCGCCACCGGCGTCTCGGTGGCGGTCACCGAGTGCGTCGCCCAGCGGGTGCGGCAGTGGTACCCGGTGACCCGGGGGCGCGTCGTGGTCGGCTGCCCGGAACGCGAGTGGCACGCGCTGCCGGCGCTGATGGTGGGGACCGCGCTGCGCAGGCAGGGGTGGGAGGTGACCTACCTGGGTGCGGCCACCCCGGCGGAGCGCCTGTCGTCGCATCTACAGAAGCTCGACCCGGTCGCGGTGGCGGTGAGCTGCTCGCTGGCGGGCGGGCTGCCCCACGCCCGCCGCTTCATCGAGGCCGCCACGATGGTGGGGGTCCCGGTCCTCGCGGGCGGGGCCGCGTTCGGGCCGGACGACGTCC
>NZ_KB912547.1:0-2541 GCF_000383775.1 Saccharomonospora halophila 8 | reverse complement strand
GCCGTCGCGGTGCGGGGCGGCGTCCCCGGCACCTTCGGCGCCGTGGCTTCCCCCGGTGTCCCCGCCGGCGTCCGGTCGCGATCCGTTCCCCGGCCGTCCGGCGTCGTCGCCGGTGGGCGAGATGTCGAGGAGGGGTGCCCGGAAGGCGCGGGTGAGCACGTGGGCGTACATCCGCACGGGACTGGGCACGGTCGGCGGGTTGACCACCCCGGGCAGGTACGCGAGGTCGGTGGCGAACGGCAACAGCCGGTCGTAGACTTCCCGCGCCGAGCCGGGCCGGTTCTCCGGCTCCTTCTCCAGCAGGTGCTCCAGCACGGCTTCGACCTCGGCAGGCACGTCCGGACGCGCGTCGGTCACCGGTGGCGGCCGCTCGTCGACCTGCTTGTTCATCACGGTGTACGAGGTCGCCCCGCGGAACACCGGGCGGCCGGTGAGCATCTCGTACATCGTGCAGCCCAGCGCGTACAGGTCGGTGCGGGGCTCGCTGATCGCCGCCAACACCTGTTCGGGTGCCATGTAGGCGGGGGTGCCGATGCTCTGCCCCGACCGCGTGATCCGGGAGACGTCGGCCACGGCCATCGCCACGGCGAGCCCGAAATCCAGCACCTTCACGGTGCCGCTCGGTTCGACCATGAGATTGCCCGGCTTGAGGTCCCGGTGGACCAGTGACTCCTCGTGCGCCACGGCCAGCACCGCACACGTCTGCGCGGCGACGGCGGCGGCCCACCCGACGGGCAGGCGCTCCTGCTGGTCGACCAGGTCGGCGACGCTGAGCCCGCGCACCCGCTCCATCACCAGGTACGGCCTGCCGGGGCCGGACCCGTCGTCGGGGTCCTCGGTGCCGACGTCGAACACGGCGGGCACGCCGGGGTGCCGGAGGCGGGCGGTGATGCGGGCCTCCCGGTCGAACCGGCGCCTGATCTCGTCCTCCGGCAGTCCGTCGGAGAACCGCACGAACTTGACGGCGACCTCGCGGTCGAGCCGGGTGTCGTGGCCGACCCAGACCTCACCCATCCCGCCGCGGGCGAGCGGTGCCAACTCGTAGCGCCCGTGGAGGACCTTGCGACCGTTCACCACGTTCCCCCGTCACCGCCGTTCCCGTGCGCGTCCCGCTCGGATGCGCTCATGATCGTCCCGCCCGCCACCAGCGGGCGTAGTGGGGCAGCACCTCGGGCAGTGGCCGGGGATCCAGCCCGGCGAGCCGCCCGCGCAGCAGCTCCGCGTCCGCACGGGGCAACGTGAGCAGTGGCCGGCGCAGCCGGATGCTCCAGGACGCCTCCGCCCCGGCGAAGGCGGTGAGCCGCTCCACGAGCGGATCCAGCTCCACCCCGTCCGGCCAGGGCGTCGCGGTGCGGAAGTCGACCGCGCACCCCACCGGATAGGTGCGGCCGCCGAACTCGGGCGGTCCGTCCAGCGGGTGGACGGCCTCGGTGGCGGTGCCCTCGGCGATCACCCGGCCGCGGTCGCGGGTCGGGTTCTTGAAGCACCCGCGGGTGGTGTAGAGGAACAGGCCGTCCCCGGGCGCCAGGGCGCGCACCTCGGCGCGCCGGGTGTCCGGGAACGCCATGCGTTGCTCGCTGAGCAGCCAGCCGAGGGCCTCGCGGTCCCCGATGACGAGCAGATAATCGGCCACCCGGGCACTCTAGGAGGTCTCCGCCGTGTCGGTGGGCGGAGATACGGTCCTCCCGTCCGGCCGTGGCCGGACGGACGTCGAGGGGACGGATGTGGCCGGCGTGTGTGGGGGGAGACGGTGCGGGATCGACCGGAGACGGGTGCCGTGGGCGGCGAGGTACTGACCCGCCGCGCCCTGAACAGGGCCACGTTGGCCCGCCAACTGCTGCTGCGCCGCCACGACCTCCCCGTGGCCGACGCGGTACGCAGCCTCGCCGGGCTCAACGCGCGCCGGTGCGGCTGCTGCCCGAGTTCGACAACCTCCTGCTCGCCCACCGCGACCGGACCCGGGTGCTGCCGGACGAATATCGGCCGAAGGTGATCGACGGAGCCGCGCACTCCCCGACCGTGCTGGGTGGACGGGTTCGTGCGCGGCACCTGGCGTCTCGACCGCACGGACGACACCGCGACCGTGGTGGTGCGGCTGTTCGCGGGGGTGGACGACGCGGTGGAGGCCGAGGTGCGGGACGAGGCACACCGGCTGGCGACCTTCGCCGCTCCGGAGGCCCGGAAGCATGCCGTGACGCTGCTTTGACCGCGCGTCCCACCAGGACCGTCCCGGTCACTTCGCGGTGGGCGACCGACTAACGCCCGGATAACAACCCCTTGTCCCGGACCGGCCGGTCCGGGACATCCTCGGGGGGCCGACTTCCCGCCTCCGGGGCATGTGCCCGCGCGGTCGCGGACGTCGGCACCCCGACCGCGACCACGAAAGGGGGACCATGCGCAGGATCGGTGGTACGGCGGCGGCCGTGGCGCTGCTCGCCGTCGGTGCGTGCGGTGGTGGCACCGCCGAGGACGCCACACCCTCGCCGGACGCAACGACGACGAGCGCGGACGGCGGTCCGTCCGCGACGGCGACGACGGAGC
>NZ_KB912546.1:16007-20200 GCF_000383775.1 Saccharomonospora halophila 8 | reverse complement strand
GCCGCCGTGCCGGATCCCGCGTCGTCGGCGTCGTCGGCGTCGTCGGCGGTGTCCGCTCCGTCCCCGGCGAGCAGCGCGGGCAGCACCGCCGCGGTGTCCACCCACGGGCCGGGGACGGCGTGGTAACCCAACCGTTCGAAGGCCACCACCGCATCCACCGCGGTGGCGCCGAGCCCGTCGAACCGCTCGGGTACGGACAGGGCCGGGACCCCGGTCTCGGCCAGGGAGTGCCAGAGCCGCAGTCCGGGGCCGTGGTCGCCGCGGGCCCACGCCCGGTTCGCCGTGGCGGTGTCCGTGTCGGTCAGCAGTGCGTCCAGGCTCGCGGCGAACTCGTGGTGTTCGGCCGACAGTGCGAATCTCACCGTTGCCCCCTCGGCAGTCCCAGCAGCCGCTCGGCCACCACGTTGCGCTGGATCTGATCGGTGCCGCCGTAGATCGGGCCGGCCAGGGAGAACAGCCAGCCCTCCGGCCAGCCGGAGGCGTGCCGCAGTTCGGCGTCCGGGCCGAGCAGGTCCAGCGCCGTCCCGTGCAGGCCGACGTCCAGATGCGACCAGAACAGCTTGTTCACGCTCGATTCCGGCCCCAGCTCGCCGCCCTCGGCCAGCCGGGTCACCGTGCCGAAGGTGTAGAGCTGGTAGGCCCGCGCGTCGATCCAGGCGTCGGCCACCCGCCGTGCGGTGTCGCTGTCGGTGGTTCCGTCGGACTCCGCCCACAGCCGCACCAACCGGTCGGCGGCGGCGAGGAACCGGCCCGGCGCGCGCAACGACAGCCCGCGCTCGTTGTTCGCCGTGGTCATCGCCACGCGCCAGCCGTCGCCCGGCTCGCCGAGCACGTCGGCGTCCGGCACGAACACGTCGTCCAGGAAGATCTCGGCGAACCCCGGCTCGCCGTCCAGCTGGGGGACGGGGCGCACCGTGACGCCGTCGGCACGCAGGTCGAACATCAGATACGTCAGCCCCCGGTGCCGCTCGCTGTCCGGGTCGCTGCGGAACAGGCCGAACGCCCGGTCGGCGAACGCGGCCCGCGAACTCCACGTCTTCTGCCCGGACAGCAGCCAGCCGCCGTCGGTACGGCGCGCGGTGCTGCGCAGGGCGGCGATGTCGCTGCCCGCCTCCGGTTCGGACCACGCCTGCGCCCACACCTGTTCCCCGCGCGCCATCGGCGGCAGGATGCGTGCGCGCTGCTCCGGCGTGCCGTGCGAGAACAGTGTGGGGGCGAGCATGAAGAGGCCGTTCTGCCCCACCCGGCCGGGTGCGCCGGCCGCGTAGTACTCCTCCTCGAAGATCACCCAGTCGAGCAGGCTCGCGTCCCGGCCGCCGAACTCCTCCGGCCACGCCACGACCGACAGCCGCGCCCCGGCCAGCTCGGCCTCCCACCGCCGGTGCTGTGCGAACCCCTCGGCGGTGTCGAACGACGCCAACGGCTCGGCGGGCACGTGCCCGGCCAGCCACGCGCGCACCTCGTCGCGGAACGCCCTGCTGTGTTCGTCGAGTTCCAGGTCCATCGTCAGCTCCCGGACCCGGTGCCGCTCTCGCGCATCGAGCGGGCGTTCTGCCCACCGAGCGAGTCACCGCCGGAGACCTCGGCGTTGTGCGCGTGCGCGAAGTGGTGCAGGCCGAACGCCGCGTCCATGCCGGTGCGCATGCCCATCTGGTCCTCGGCCTGGTTGACGGCCTTCTTCGCCAGTGCCAGACCGAACGTCGGCATCCCGGCGATCGTCTCCGCCAGCTGAAGCGTCCGCTCCTCCAGCTCCGCCCGCGGCACGACGCGGTTGAGCATGCCCCACTCCCGGGCCTGCTCGGCGCCGAACCGTTCCCCGGTGAACAGCACCTCCTTGGCCGCCCGTGGCCCGAGCACCCACGGGTGCGCGAAGTACTCGACCCCCGGGATCCCCATGCGCACCACCGGGTCGGCGAAGAACGCGTCGTCGGCGGCCACGATCAGGTCGGCCACCCACGCCAGCATCAGCGCCCCGGCGATGCACGCGCCCTGCACGCTGGCGATCATCGGTTTCGGGATCTCCCGCCACCGGCGGCACATGCCCAGATACACCTCGGACTCGCGGGCGAACCGCTGATCCCCGCCCGCCCGGCCGACGTGGTCCCACCACAGCACGGCCGTGTTGTCGTAGTGCACGTCGGTGTCCCGGCCCGGGGTGCCGAGGTCGTGACCCGCCGAGAAGTGCTTGCCCGCCCCCGCGAGCACGATCACCGTCACCTCGTCGTCGTCCACGGCCCGCTGGAACGCCGCGTCCAACGCGTAGGTCATCACGGAGTTCTGCGCGTTGCGGTACTCCGGGCGGTTCATCGTCACCACCGCCACCGGGCCGCGCCGCTCGTAGCGCACGACCTCCTCGTCGGAGGCGGCCGGGCCGGGGTTGTCGCTGCCGGTCATCGTGTCTCCTCGTTCCTGCCGTGTTCGTCGCGCAGCGTGCGCTTGAGGACCTTGCCCGCGGGGTTGCGCGGCAGGTCGTCGCGGAACTCGACCTGCCGGGGCACCTTGAAGTTCGCCAGCCGCTCCCGGCAGTGCCCGAGCACGTCGTCGGCGGTGAGCGTGGCCCCGGCGCGGCGGACGACGAACGCCCTGCCGACCTCGCCGAGCCGCTCGTCCGCAACCCCGACGACGGCCGATTCGGCGACCCCGTCCAGCCGGGCCAGCACCTGCTCCACCTCGGCCGGGTAGACGTTGAACCCGCCGCAGATGTACATGTCCTTGATCCGGTCGGTGATCGTGAGATATCCGCGCCCGTCGAGCACGCCGACGTCCCCGGTGTGCAGCCAGCCGTCCGCGTCGATCGCCTCGGCGGTGGCCGCCGGGTCGTCCAGGTAGCCCAGCATCGTGTTCGGCCCGCGCAGCAGGATCTCACCGGAGTCGGCCAGCGTGACCTCGAAATGCGCCGCGGCGCGCCCGCTGGTGCGCGCGATGGTCTCCGCGTCGTCGTCGGGCGCGCACATCGTGGCCACCACGGCCTCGGTGAGCCCGTAGGCGGTGAGCACCACGTCGAAGCTGAGCTCGGACCGCATCCGCTCCACCAGCGCGACCGGCACCGTGGCCGCGCCGGTGACCGCCACCCGCAGACTGTCCAGGTCGAACCGTGCGCGCTCGGCCGAGTCCAGCATCGTCTGATAGATGGTCGGCGGGCCCGGCAGGATCGTCACCCGCTCGTCCTCGATCGTGTGCATCGTCGTGGTCACGTCGAAGGTGCGCTGCGGCAGCAGGGTCGCCCCGCGCAGCAGCGCGACGAGGATCCCCGCCTTGTAGCCGAAGCTGTGGAAGAACGGGTTGATCACCAGGTACCGGTCGCCCGCGGCGACGGTGGCGCGGTCGGCCCACGCCCGCGCCACGCCGAGCGACCGGCGGTGGCTGGTCAGCGCCCCCTTGCTGCGGCCGGTGGTGCCCGAGGTGAACAGGATGTCGCTGAGGTCGTCGGCCTCCACCGCCCGCGCCCGCTCGTCCACCGCGGCCAGTTCGGCGGCGTCCGCGTCGGCCACGAGTCCGTCCAGGTCCCGCCACTCGGTCACGTCGGCGCGGGCCTCGGGTTCGAACTCCACGGGCACCCGCACGATCAACGGCAGCGCGCCCATCCCCGCCCGGTGCAGCTCGTCGATCCGCTCCACGCCGAGGAACGGGCCCGCCACCACGAGCGCCTTCGCCGCGCTGCGGGTGACGAGGTCGAGCATCTCCGGCCCGGTGAACCGGGTGTTGACCGGGACGAGGGTCGCGCCCGCGTAGAGGGTGCCGAGCGCGGCGACGACCCAGTGGTACGTGTTCGGCGCGCAGATCGCCACCCGGTCACCCGGCTCGATCCCGCGGCGGGACAACACCGTCGCGAACCGGCGCGCCCGCTCGTACAGTTCCGCCCAACTCAGCCGCACCTCGCCGTCGACCACGGCCTCGCGGTCGCCGAACTCGTGTGCGGCCCGGACGAGGGCCGCCGGAATCGTGGCTGGTGCCGTTTCCACGAAGACCTCCCTAGCAAGTGCTTGGTAGGGTAGCCTACGCACGAACGGCCGTGTTGAAAACCAGCCTTCGAGGAGGTCTCCCCGTGTCCGACACCGTGTCCGGCCCAGGGGCCGGGTCCGCGAGCGTGACCGGCACCGACCCGGAGGCCGCGGGCGGGTTCCGCGAGCGGGTGCGGACGTGGCTCGCCGAGAACCTCACCGGCGAGTTCGCCGGACTGCGCGGGCTGGGCG
>NZ_KB912546.1:4749-15907 GCF_000383775.1 Saccharomonospora halophila 8 | reverse complement strand
CCGCCGACGACCCGGCCGTGGCCGAACGGCTGGCCCGGTCCTGGACGGGGCTGGAGGTGATGCGGGCGCACGCGCTGCGCACCCTCGGGGACACCGCGCCCGGGGTGGCCGAGGTGTCCAAGCTCGTCTGGGCCACCTGGCACCGCGAGCTCGGCGAGCTGGCGATGCTCGTTCGGGGCGCCGCCGGCATGGTCGCCGAAGACGATCTCGACGAGTGGCAGCGCCTGTTCCTGTTCAGCCGCGCCGACACGATCTACGGCGGCTCGAACGAGATCCAACGCAACATCATCGCCGAGCGCGTGCTCGGCCTGCCGAGGGAGAAGCGATAAGTGATACCGCTGCCGGACTGTCCCCAGGGGCGTGACCTGCTGCGCGACAAGGTGGTGCTGGTCACCGCCGCCGCCGGGACGGGCATCGGCTCGGCCGTGGCCCGGCGCAGCCTGGAGGAGGGCGCGAAGGTCGTGCTCAGCGACCGGCACGAGCGCAGGCTCGGCGAGACCCGCGACGCGCTCGCCGAACTGGGCGAGGTGCACGCCGTGCCGTGCGACGTCACCGCCGAGGACCGGGTCCGTGCCCTGGTCGACGGCGCTGTCGACCGGTTCGGCCGGATCGACGTGCTGATCAACAACGCCGGACTCGGCGGCAGTGCCTCGATCCTGGACATGACCGACGAGCAGTGGTCGTCCGTGCTCGACGTGACGTTGAACGGCACGTTCCGGGTGACCCGCGCCGTGTTGCGGCGGTTCGTCGAACAGGGCGGCGGGGGAGCGGTGGTGAACAACGCCTCCGTGATCGGCTGGCGGGCGCAGGGCGAGCAGGCCCACTACGCCGCCGCCAAGGCCGGGGTGATGGCCCTGACCCGCAGCGCGGCGGTGGACGTGGCCGGGAACGGCATCCGCGTGAACGCGGTCTCGCCGAGCCTGGCCATGCACCCGTTCCTGGCGAAGGTCACCAGTGACGAGCTGTTGGACGAACTGACGGGCCGCGAGGTGTCCGGCCGGGCCGCGGCGCCGTGGGAGGTCGCCAATGTCATGGTCTTCCTCGCCAGTGACTACGCTTCGTATCTGACGGGCGAGGTCATCTCGGTGAGCAGTCAGCACGCATAGGGGCGGAACGGATGAACGGGAGCACGGCGCGCACCCGGCGGTCGCGCACGAACGGATCGGGACGGCGGGCGGAACTGCTCGCCCTGGCGGCACGGTTGTTCGCCGAACGCGGCTACGTCTCGACCACCGTGCGGGACATCGCCGACGCGGCCGGCATCCTCTCCGGCAGCCTGTACCACCACTTCGACTCCAAGGAGTCGATGGCCGACGAGATCCTGCGGGGCTTCCTCGACGACCTGTTCGGCACCTACGCCGAGATCATGGACTCCGGCCTCGGACCGCGGAAGACCCTCGAAGCGGTGGTCCGGGCGTCGTTCCGGTCCATCCACGACCACCCCGCCGAGGTCGCGATCTACCAGAACGAGGCCAAACACCTCACCCAGCTGGAGCGGTTCGCCTACATCGACGACCGCAACGTCGAGTTCCGCGACCTCTGGCGCACCATCCTCGGCGACGGCGTGGCCGATGGCGTGTTCCGCGCCGACCTGGACATCGAACTGGTCTACCGCTTCGTCCGCGACACGGTCTGGGTGGCGGTGCGCTGGTACAACCCCGACGGCGCGCTCTCGGCCGACGACGTCGCACAGCAGTACCTCGGCATCCTGCTCGACGGGATCGCCACCCGCCGCAGGCGGGCCACCAGAACGGGAGACACCCATGGCTGACCGAGCCGACCGACCGCAGGCCTACATCCTCGACGCCGTGCGCACGCCCGTCGGCAGACGCGGCGGCGCACTGTCCGAGGTGCACAGTGCCGACCTGGCCGCGCACGTGCTGAACGCCGCCGTGACCCGCACCGGGGTGGATCCCGAGCGGGTGGACGACGTCATCCTCGGCTGCACCGACACGATCGGCCCGCAGGCGGGCAACATCGCCCGCACCGCGTGGCTGGCCGCGGGCCTGCCGGACCAGGTGCCCGGAGTCACCGTGGACCGGCAGTGCGGCTCCAGCCAGCAGGCCGTGCACTTCGCCGCGCAGGCGGTGCTGTCCGGCACCGCCGACTGCGTGGTCGCCGGCGGGGTGCAGAACATGAGCGCGATCCCGATCAGCGCGGCCATGCTCGCCGGGCGCGAGTTCGGCTTCGACGACCCGTTCTCCGGCTCGGAGGGCTGGCGCAGGCGCTACGGCGACGAGGAGGTCTCCCAGTTCCGCAGCGCCGACATGATCGCCGAGCACTGGGACCTCTCCCGCGAGGCGATGGAGCGCTTCGCCCACACCAGCCACCAGCGGGCGCTGGCCGCGATCGACGAGGGCCGCTTCGACGCCGAGACCGTGCCGTTCGGCGAGCTCGTCCACGACGAGGGCCCGCGCCGGGGCACCACCCCGGAGAAGATGGCCGCCCTGCAGCCGCTGAGCCCCGGCTCGCGCATCACCGCCGCGGTGGCCAGCCAGATCTCCGACGGCGCGAGCGCGGCCGTGCTCGCCTCGGAGTCGTTCGTCGCCGCGCACGGGCTGACGCCGAAGGCGCGGGTGCACCACCTGTCGGTGCGCGCGGCCGATCCGGTGTGGATGCTCACCGGTCCCATCCCGGCCACCGCACACGCGCTGCGCCGCACCGGCCTTTCGGTGGACGACATCGACCTGTTCGAGGTGAACGAGGCCTTCGCCAGTGTCGTGCTGGCGTGGCTGGAGGAGACCGGCGCCGCCCCCGAGCGGGTCAACGTTAACGGCGGCGGCATCGCCCTGGGCCACCCCATCGGCGCCACCGGCACGAAATTGCTGGCCACGATGCTGCACGAACTCGAACGCCGCAACGGTCGCTACGCCCTCCAGACCATGTGCGAAGGCGGCGGCACCGCCAACGTCACCCTCCTCGAACGCCTGTAATCCCGGCCCCGCCCCCCACCCCACCCCGCGAGTCGCCACCCCAGAACGGCGAGTCGACGCTCCAGGACGGCGAGTCGACACTCGGTGCCCGTGGGTCGACGGTTCCGGGCGCTAGGCTGCCCCGATGGGTGAGCACAAGGACCGGATGCTGCGCGGCGACCTGTACCGGGACGACGACCCGGAACTGGTCGCCGACCGGCTGGCGGCCGGGCGGTTGGTGGACGAGTTCAACGCCACCCGCGCGGACGAGTCCGACCGGCGCGCCGGGATCCTGCGGAAACTCTTCGGGAGGTTCGGCACCGGATCGTGGATCATGCCCAGCCTGCGGTGCGACTACGGCTACAACGTCGAGATCGGCGACAACAGTTTCCTGAACTACGACGCCGTCCTGCTCGACTGCGCCCGGATCCGCATCGGCGACGACGTCTCCCTGGGTCCCCGTGCCCAGCTGCTCACCCCCCTGCACCCGATGGCCGACCACGAGGCCCGCAGACAGCGATGGGAGAGCGCCGCACCGATCACGATCGGCGACAACACCTGGCTGGGCGGCGGGGTGCTCGTCTGCGCCGGGGTCACCGTCGGCGCAGACACGGTCGTCGGCGCGGGCAGCGTCGTGACCCGGGACCTGCCGCCCCGGGTCTTCGCGGCGGGCAACCCCTGCCGCGTCATCCGGCCGCTGTGACCGGACGACGCGGCGCGGTGGAGAACCCCGGTGCCCGGGCCGGCGCCATCGGGTCGGACAGAAACTCCTCCGGGGTAGTGCGACCACGTTGCGATCCTCGCCAGCCGCGGAGGGCTGACGCCACCCTGGCCGAGCAGGCACAACCCTCGCGCCAGAGGGTGCACGTTATCACGACGTTACCGACACGCCCGAGAGTTGCTCGGGGACCCTCGGGCGTGTCGCGGGACCGTTCCGGTCCCGAAGCGGCCTCGGGACGCCAACTCGCCGGCCTGGAACGGCAACTCACGGGTCTGGAGCGTCGACTCGCCGACCTGGAGTGTCGACTTGCGGGTCTGGGGTGGCGACTCGCGGGGGTGGTTGGGGGTCAGGGGAGGGAGGAGAGGCGGGTGTGGGCTTCGGTGACCATCGCCTGCACCAGGTCGGTCACGGTGGGGAGGTCGTCGAGGAGGCCGACGACCTGGCCGGAGGCGAGGACGCCCGCGTCCGTCTCGCCGCGGACCAGACCCGCGCGCAGCAGCATCGGGGTGTTGGCCGCCATGAGCACCTGCGCCCAGGTGCGGTCGCCGGAGCGTTTCATCGCCCGCCCCTCGGTGAGCATGGACCGCCAGGATACCCCGGTGAACCTGCGGAACCGCATCGCGTTGCGCACCGCGCGGGCGAGGCCGGTGACGGCGCCGGAGCGTTCCAGCGAGTCCACCAGGTCCGTGCGCAGCACGCGGTGCGGCAGGCCGTCCACTTTGCGGGTGACGACGGTGTCGGTCAGACCGCGCGCCAGGTAGGCGTGTTTGACCTCGTCCGGCACGGTGCTCTCCCGCGTGAGCAGGAAGCGCGTGCCCATCGCCACCCCGGCCGCGCCGTAGGCGAGCGCGGCGGCCAGTCCCCGGCCGTCGTAGAAGCCGCCCGCCGCGACCACCGGGATGTCCACCGTGTCCAGTACCGACGGCAACAGCAGGGTGGTGGCGACCCCGCCGGTGTGCCCGCCGCCCTCGCCGCCCTGCACGATCACGGCGTCGGCGCCCCACGAGGCGACCTTCGCCGCGTGCTTGGCCGCGCCCACCGAGGGGATGACGACCACGCCCGCGTCCTTCAGTTTCGCGATCATCTCCGGACGCGGGGCGAGGGCGAACGAGGCCACCCGCACGCCCTCCCGGAGGAGCAGGTCCACCCGGTCCCCGGCGTCCTCGGCGTCGGCCCGCAGGTTCACCCCGAACGGCCTGTCCGTGCGGTTTTTCACCTCGGCGACGGCGTGCTCCAGCTCGTCGTAGGTCATCGTGGCCGAAGCCAGGATGCCCAGACCGCCCGCCTCGGCGGTGGCCGCGACCAGCCGGGGCCCGGCCACCCAGCCCATCCCGGTCTGCACCACCGGATGCCGCACGCCGACCAGGTCGGTCAGCGGCGTGCGCAGAGGCGGCGTCTCGGTCACGGCCTCCGTCGCTCCGGTCTCCGTCGCTCCGACTTCCCTCACGACGGAACCTCCTTCTCCCGGGTGCCCTTCGGGTCGATCACCTCGCGCAGCAGGCGCAGCTCCTCGCCGGTGGGCAGCCTGGTCCCGGTCACGGCGCCGGTGTCCAGCTCGAAGCCGGTGGCCGCGACGACCTCGTCCACCGAGACCCCGGGGTGCGTGGACACCAGCCGCATGGTGTGGTCCGGCCCGGCGAAGTCCAGCACCGCCAGGTCGGTGACCACGCGGTACACGTCGTGGTACCTCGCCGCGCCCGGCCCGGCCGCGCGGGCGCGGTCGTACCCGACGCCGGAGACCACGTCGACGTGGTCGGTGAACACCCGCGGGCTGTGTTTCGGCACCCAGTAGCTGGTGCGGTTGTTCACCGTGTTCCCGGGGCCGCCGCGCACCCCGAGCAGCTGTTTCGTCGGCCGGGCGTGCGCACCGATGGCGGAGATGTTCTGGTTGCCGAACCGGTCCAGCTGACTCGCGCCCATCACGACGTGCCGCTTGCCGTGCGGCACGACGGTGTCCAGCACCGCGCGGAACGGCTGCCAGCCCTCGACGACCGGCGCACCCACGCCCGGGGTGTTCGCGAGCAGGGACGCCTCCCCGTCGGTGAGCAGGATGTCCGGCGCGAACGTCGTCCGGGCGAGCTTCGCCCCGATCGACGGGGTCAGGCCCATCGGGCTGACGACGATCTCGCCGTCGGTGCGGAACAGGTCCGCACACGCCACCGCCGCGATTTCGGCGCGGGTCGCCTCACTCATGCCGCCTCCTGTGTCCTGCGGGTCACCCGCACCCGGTCGGGGTCGTGCGCGCCGGGCATGGTCGCTCACGCCGCCTCCCGTTCCCCGGCGAACCGGTCGACCTCGGTCTGGTAGTTCCGTTCGTCGCCGGAGAGGAACCGGTCGACGAACCCGGGCCAGCGGTCCGGGTCCTTCGCGCAGGCGACGTAGTGCCGCTGGAACGCCTCGTCCCGGCCGTAGTCCGGCGCCGCGGTGGTGAAGTGCGCCCCGTTCGGGGTCTCCACGACTCCGTCCACAGCGGACCGGTTCAGCAGCAGGCTCTGCACCGGCCCCTCGTCGGTCAGCGCGTGGGTGTCCACGATCCGCTCGGTGGACAGGAAGCATTTGTCCGCCGCGAGCGCGAACACGTCGTCGAAGTACGGGTCCGGCCCGAGGTACTGGCCGTTACCGCGGGCGTCGGCGCGGTTCAGGTGCACCAGCGCCGCGTCCAGCCGCAGCGGCGGCACGGCCAGCAGTTCCTCCCCGTCGTCGTACGGGGAGGTCACCGTCCGCAGCTCCGGGTTGAGCCGGGTGACGTCCGAGCCGAGTCCGGCGCGGGTGGGCAGGAACGGCAGCCGCCGGGCCGCCGCCGTCAGCGCGGTGGCGAACACGCCCTCGTCGTACTCGGTCACCGCGAGGTCGCCGGACTCCCGCGCCCGGCCGAACCACGGGTCCAGGGCGACCGAGTCGAGCGTGACGAACCCGAACACCAGTCTGCGGATCTTCCCGGCCGAGGCGAGCAGGCCGACGTCCGGCCCGCCGTAGGAGACGACGGTCAGCTCGGTCAGCGACGAGCGCAGGATCGCCCGCACCAGGGCCATCGGCTTGCGCCGCGAACCCCAGCCGCCGATGCCGACGGTCATCCCGTCGGACAGCTCGGCGACGACCTCCTCGGCACTCATCCGTTTGTCGGCCATCACTCTCCCTCGTGGTCGTTTCCGCTCGGGGCGTTGTCGCCGTGGTCCAGGAACTCCTGCCGGGCGGAGTCGGAGACCCCGGACAGGTTGAGCTCGAAGGTGAAGCCCTGCTCGAACCGGTAGCTGCGGTGCACCGGCTGCGGGTCGATCCCGTTGATCGCCTCCTTGGCCGCGCGGATCACCCGGGTGTCCTTCTCCCCGATCGTGCGGGCGAGTTCCATGACGGCGTCCGCCAACTGTCCACGGGGGACGACCCGGTGCACGGAACCGTGGTGGTGCAGCTGGTGCGCGTCCACGGTGCTCGCGGTGTAGTACAGGGTGCGCATCATGTGCTGCGGCACCAGGCGGGCGAGGTGGGTGGCCGCCCCGAGCGCGCCCCGGTCCACCTCGGGCAGTCCGAAGGTCGCGTCGTCGGCGGCCACGATCACGTCGGCGTTGCCGACCAGTCCGATCCCGCCGCCGAGGCAGAACCCGTGCACGGCGGCCACCACCGGCACCGCGCACTCGTAGACCGCGGCGAACGCGGCCGCACACCCCCGGTTCGCGCCGATCAGCGCGGCGTATCCGGCATCGTTCTGGATCTCCTTGATGTCCACGCCTGCGTTGAAGCCACGCCCCTCGGCCCGCAGCACCACGACGTGACACTCCGGGTCCCGGCCTGCGGCCGTGACCGCGTCGGCGAGGTCGAACCAGCTTCGCGCCGTCAGCGCGTTGACCGGCGGCGAATTCACCGTCACCACGGCGATTCCGGGATCGGCGCGGGAGGTGGTGATGACGTCAGCCATTCGACTTCCTAACCTAGCACTTGCTTGGTAAGTTAGCAGTGTGCCTGACCCGAGTACAGGCCGGAAGGAGGAACGGCGTGGCGCTCGACCTTGACCTCGACGGCGCGGTGGCGCTCGTCACCGGCGGCGTCCGGGGAGTGGGTTCCGGGATCACCCGGGCCCTGCGGGCCGCGGGGGCGCGGGTGGTGATCTGTGCGCGGAACGAGCCGGACACCCTCGACGACGGCGTCGAGTTCGCCACCTGCGACGTGCGGAACCCGGACGACGTCGGCCGCCTCGTCGACGGGATCGTCGCGCGGCACGGACGGCTCGACGTCGCGGTGAACAACGCGGGCGGTGCCCCGTTCGCCGACGCCGCGGACGCCTCGCCGAACTTTCACTCCAAAGTGGTCGCGTTGAACCTGCTCGCCCCGCTCACCGTCGCCCAGCGGACGAACGCCGTGATGCAGCGGCAGGACTCCGGCGGCGCGATCGTGAACATCTCCAGTGTCAGCGGCGCGCGCCCGTCCCCGGGCACGGCCGCGTACGGCGCGGCCAAGGCGGGTCTGGAGAACCTGACCACGAGCCTGGCGGTCGAGTGGGCGCCGAAGGTGCGGGTGAACGCGGTCCGCGTGGGCATGGTGGAGACCGAACGCGCCGCGATGCACTACGGCGACGCCGAGGGCGTGGCGGCGGTCGGGGCCACCGTGCCGGTCGGCAGGCTCGCGCGGCCGGACGAGATCGGGGACTGCGTGGCGTTCCTCGCCTCGGCGCGGGCCTCCTACGTCAGCGGCGTCGGTGCTGACCGCGCACGGCGGGGGAGAGGTGCCCGCCTTCCTCGCGGCGGCCAACGCCGACACCGCGATCCCGTCCGGCACCGGGCGGGACGGTCAGCAGCGGAACAGGGAGCAGGCGTGAGCGGAATCGTGCGGGATCGGGTCGTCGTCGTCACCGGCGCCGGACGCGGGATCGGCCGGGAGCATGCCCTGGCCTTCGCCCGGGAGGGCGCGAAGGTGGTGGTCAACGACGTCGGTGTCGCCCTGGACGGCAGCGGCACCTCGGGTGGCCCGGCCGAGCAGGTCGTCGCCGAGATCGCGGCGTCCGGCGGCGAGGCGGTGGCCAACACCGACGACGTCGCCGACTGGGCCGGTGCCGAACGGGTGGTGGGTACCGCCCTGGCGACGTTCGGCCGGCTCGACGTGCTGGTGAACAACGCCGGGTTCCTGCGGGACCGGATGCTGGTCAATCTGGACGAGCAGGAGTGGGACGCGGTGCTGCGGGTCCACCTCACGGGACACTTCGCGATGCTGCGGCACGCGGGGGCGCACTGGCGTGCCGAGGCGAAGGCGGGGCGGACCCCGGACGCGCGCATCATCAACACCAGTTCCGGCGCGGGTCTGCTGGGCAGCGTCGGCCAGGGCAACTACTCGGCGGCCAAGGCCGGGATCGCCGGGCTCACCCTGGTGGCCTCCGCCGAACTGGCCCGCTACGGCGTCACGGTGAACGGCATCGCCCCCGCCGCGCGGACCCGGATGACCGAGACCGCGTTCGCCGACGACATGGCCGCTCCCGACGGCGGGTTCGACGCCATGGACCCGGGCAACGTCTCGCCGCTGGTGGTGTGGCTGGGCAGTGCCGGGTCCGCGCACGTGACCGGGCGGATGTTCGAGGTGGACGGCGGCCGGGTGTGCCTGATGGAGGGCTGGCGGCACGGTCCCCGGGAGGACAAGGGCGCCCGGTGGGAGCCGGGCGAACTCGGCCCCGTCGTGCGGAAGCTGATCGACGCGGCCCCGGAACCGGAGCCCGTCTACGGGGCGTGAGCCGAGGGTCGCTCAACCGCGCAGTTTGCGGTACAGCGCGTCGAGTTCGTCGTCGGTGAAGCCGTGGCGGCCGAGCACGTCGGTCACCCCGCCGTGCCGATGGTCGATCTGTTCGAGGAACGCCTCCATCGTCTCCTCGCGGGGACGGTGGTGGTCCTCGGGCACCTTGTCGATGTCCCCGGCGTAGGTGGCCGAGGCGCGCAGCCGGTCGAGGATCCGGGGCAGCCGCTGGCCGGTGGCGGCGTAGTCGCGGATGATGTCCTCCCGCCGTGCGCCCGCGACACTGAGTGCGAAGGCGACCACCACGCCGGTGCGGTCCTTGCCCGCCGCGCAGTGCACCAGTGAGGCGCCGGGCGAGCGGTTCACCGCGCGCAGGGCGGCGACGATGCTGTCCGGCCGGTGCTCGACGTAGCCGAGGTAGTGCGCGGTCGACGGGTCGCCCGGGTAACGCTGCTCCTCCCGCTGCCGCCGCACCAGCAGCGCCTCGGCCGAGGCGTCGTAGGCGTGGTCGGGGATGAGCGAGTGGTTGACGTGGGTGATGCGCTCCAGCCGGGTCAACGGGGTGGGACCCTCGGCGTTGACCTCCGACGGCGAGCGCAGGTCCACCACCGTGCTCAGCCGGAGTTGCTCGATCAGCAACAGGACGTCGGCGGGGGAGAGGTCCTGCAGGTTGTCCGACCGCAGCAGCCGACCCGGGGCGGTCTTACCCCCGTCGGTGGTCGGGATGCCCCCGACGTCACGGACGTTCACGGCACCTTCGAGATCCAGCCACAACACACGGCCATTCTGGCACCCCGCCCCCCGCCCCGCCCACAGATCCGCAACCTTCTCACATAATCCCGTACCCGGGGAATATCCGGCCCGGTGTGCGCCGGTGCGCCGGTTGTGCCGTGAAGGACTCCTTCCCTGCATCGAGTGCCGTGAAGGAGGCCCTCACGGCGTCACACGCCGGGAAGGAGTCCTTCACGGCAACGCCCGCAGGGCGGCGACGACGGCGTCGGCGGCGGTGTGCGGGCCGCCGGGGACGGTGCCGTCGGGGGTGACGCGGACGGTGCCGCGGGCCAGAGCCGTGGAGACCGCGGTGCGCAGGTGTGCCGCCGCGGTGGGATGACCGAGGTGGTCCACCAGCATCGCGGCGGCCAGGAACTGGCCGACCGGATTCGCCAGCTCCCGCCCCGCCAGGTCCGGGGCGCTGCCGTGCACCGGCTCGAAGTAGGCCGGGCCGTCGCCGACATTGCCCGCCGGGCACAGCCCGATCCCGCCGACGGTGGCGCCGCCCAGGTCGCTGAGGACGTCGCCGAGGAAGTTCTCCATCACCAGGACGTCGAAGTGCCCAGGCCGCCGCACCAGGTCCTGGGCCGCCGCGTCGGCGTAGCGGTACTCCAGCTCCACGTCGGCGAACTCCGCCGCCACCTCGGTGACGACTTCCCGGAAAAGCGCGTGGCTGCGCAGGACGTTACTCTTGTCCACGCAGGTCACCCGCCGTACGCCGTCGGCGGGAGCACCCGAGCGGTCGCGGGCGGTCTCGAACGCGCGCCGCGCGACCCGGAGGGTGCCCTCGCGGGTGGTCAACGACGTGTCGGTCACCGCCCACCGGTTGCCGACACCCCGGTCGCGCGAGGCGTAGAGACCCTCGGTGTTCTCCCGGACGAGCACGTAGTCCACCGCGCCCGCGTCGACGTCGGCGAGCGCCGAGCGCACCCCGGGCAGCAGCAGAACCGGGCGCACGTTGGCGTAGGTGTCCAGCCCCGCGCGCAGGATGCCGCCGAGCACCCCCGCCTCGGTCCCGTCCGGGGTGCGCACGTCCGGCAGC
>NZ_KB912546.1:0-4649 GCF_000383775.1 Saccharomonospora halophila 8 | reverse complement strand
CCGCGTCCCGCACGCGCCGCACGTCCTCGGCGGAGCAGGCCGCGCCGGTGCGGCGGTAGGTGTCCGCGCCCGCGTCGATGGGGACCCAGTCCGGGGTGAACGGCTCGGGGCCGTGGGCACCGAGTGCGTCCAGGACGGACACCGTCGCGTCGACGATCTCGGGGCCGATGCCGTCGCCGGGGATGAGGCCGAGAGTGTGTCGCATCGCGGCGGACTATACGGCCCGGCCACGCGGGTGCCTCCCGGCTGCGGCACCGCCTTCGGTCACGACACCGCCGCGGCCGACCGGCGGGCGTCGTTTGCGGGCGGCGCACGCCGGAAAACCCCGGACACGGCGAGGTTACCCGATCCCAGGCAGGTGAGCGTGATGCCCGGACGTCAGGAACTGCCCAGCACGCTGCGGAGGTCGCCGGAGAAGGCACAGCGCACGTGGATCGAGGCGCACGACTCCGCTGTCGAGACCTACGGCGAGGGCAGGCGGGCGCACCAGACCGCGTACTCGGCGCTGAAGCACTCGTTCGAGAAGGTCGGCGACCGCTGGGAGCCGAAGGAGGACAAGGGTCCCTCCGACGCGCAGGCCGAGCGGGGAGCCGGACAACGCGCCACGGACACGGCGGGCGGTGTGGACGCCAACGCCAGCAAGCAGCACCTCTACGAACGCGCGCGGCAGCTCGACATCCCCGGCCGGTCGTCGATGAGCAAGAAGGACCTCGTCGACGCGCTGCAGAAGGCCAGCGGCAGGCGCACCGCCGAAGCCCGGGAGGAGGAGAAGGCGGGCGGGAGCAGGCGGAGCAAGCGGACGTCGTGACCAGCGGAGCCGTGACCGGCGGGGGTTGACCAGCCACGCGCTGAGTGTGCGAGCGTGAATCCGGTCGGCGTGGACCCGGCCGGCACGACGCGGCCGTCACGACTCCGTCGGTTTCCGCGCCCGGCTCGGGGCGACCCGGGGCGGTTCGTTCGGCTGCTTCGGGTACACCGGCGGCCACGGCGCGTCCATGAGCCCGTCGGCGAGATCGCGGCGGGAGAGCTCCAGCAGCGGCTCCAACGACTGGGGGTCGCTCCACATCGCGGCCCACGGGTCGTCCCGCTGCGCCAGCCGCGCGGGCACGGTGGCCAGTGTCAGCTCGTCGGGCACCACCCCGGGCAGCTCCTCCCACGCGAGCGGGGTGGACACCTGCCCGCCCGGGCGGGGGCGGGCCACGCACCACGCCCCGAACACGGTCCGGTGCGGGGCGTTCTGGTTGTAGTCCACGAACACCCGGCTCCCGCGCTCCTCCTTCCACCACTCGGCGGTGATGAGCGTGGGATGCCGCCGTTGCAGTGCGCGGGCGAGGGCGACCGCGGCGGCCCGCACCTGGTAGCTGTCCCAGCGGGGCTCCAGCCGGACGTAGAGGTGCAGCCCGCGGGAGCCGGTGGTCTTCACGTGGGCGCGCATGTCGAGTTCGGCGAGGAACTCGCGGGCGGCGAACGCCGCCTGGCGCACCCCGTCGAACGTCACGCCCGGCGACGGGTCCAGGTCGACGCGCAGCTCGTCGACCACCTCGGGGCTGCCCGCGTGGAACGGCCACACGTGGAAGCCGAGACACCCGAGGTTGACCGCCCACAGCACGTGGGCGAGGTCCGCGGCCACCAGCGCGTCGGCGGTGGTGCCGTTCGGGGTGCGGACCACGGTGGTGCGCAGCCACGGCGGTGCCGACGTCGGCACCCGCTTCTGGAACCACGACTTGCCGCCCGCGCCCGACGGGTGGCGCTCCATGAGCAGCGGCCTGCCGCCGAGCGTGGTCAGCAGCGGCCCGGACACCGCCCGGTAGTAGCGCACCAGGTCGAGCTTGGTCTCCCCGCGTTCGGCGAAGAACACCTTGTCCGGGCTGGAGATCGGCACCTCGGTGCCGTCGACGTCGAGCACGACCGGATCGCTCATCGGCGGCCCACCCCGCGCGCCTCGTCGAACAGCGTGGTCAGCTCGGCGGGGGCGACCTCGTCGAGCTGGGCGTAGGTGCACGAGTCCGGCGACCGGTCCGGCCGGAACCGCACGAGCCTGCCGCCGTGCCGGAACCGGCCCGCCTGCACGTGCTCGTAGCGCACCTCGGCGACCAGCTCGGTGCGCAGCGGTTCCCACGAGAGGTCCTTGCCCGCGTTCCACCGGCTCTGGCCCCCCGGCATCCGCGCGGACCCACCCGGTTCGCCGGGGGCCTCCGCCTCGGCCCAGTCCCGCCACGGGTGCCGGTCCAACGCGTTCTCCCGCAGCGGGGCGAGTTCGTCCACCAGCTCGGTGCGGCGCTTCGCGGGGAGGCTGCCGGCGACGCCCACGTGGTGCAGCGTCGCCGCGTCGTCGTAGAGGCCGAGCAGCAGCGACCCGACCCCGCGGCCGTCCTTGTGCCACCGGAACCCCGCGACCACGCAGTCGGCGGTCCGTTCGTGCTTGATCTTCCACATCGCCCGCCGGTCCTGTTGGTACGGTGCGTCCGGTTCTTTCGCCATGACCCCGTCGAACCCGGCGCCCTCGAAGCGGGTGAACCAGTCCCGGGCCACGTCGGCGTCGTCGGTGACCGGGGTGAGGTGGACGCGGGCGGGTGTGGTGTCCAGCGTGGTCTCCAGCAGCCGCCGCCGTTCGGTGAACGGCTCGCCGGTGAGGTCCCGGTCGTCGAGGGCGAGCAGGTCGAACGCCACGAAGCTGGCCGGGGTCTCGGCGGCCAGTCTGCGAACCCGGGACGCCGCCGGGTGCAGGCGGTTCTGCAGCGTGTCGAAGTCCAGCCCCTCCCCGGTGACCACGACGATCTCCCCGTCGACGACGCACCGCGGTGGCAGCGCGGCGGCCAGGGGGTCGAGCAGGTCGGGGAAGTAGCGGGTGAGCGGGCGGTCGTTGCGGGAGCCGAGTTCGATCTCGTCGCCGTCGCGGAACACGATGCAGCGGAACCCGTCCCACTTGGGTTCGTAATGCAGACCGCGCGCGTCCGGCAGCGCACGTACGAGCGTGGCCAGCATCGGCTTCACCGGCGGCGACAGCGGCAACTCCACACCGCGATCCTAGGCCCGCCCCACCCTCCGGGCACGCGGTTCACCCTGCGTGGTGCCGTGAAGGGCACGTTCCCTGCGTCGTGGGCGGTGAGGGGCACATTCGCTGCGTCACACGCAGGGAATGTGCCCCTCACGGCACGACCCGGCCCCGGGCGCGGGCCGTGTCAGCTCGCCCAGTCGAGGAGGGCCTCGCTGCGGTTGGGGTCGCGGAGGGCCTCCATGCCGCGTTGTTCGAGGGTGCGGATCCGTTTGCGACTCAGGCCGAGGCGCTGGGCGATCTCCGGGATCGTGTGCTGGTGTCCGTCGCGCAGGCCGTAGCGCAGCGACACCACCGCGGCCTCGGGGTCGGGCAGGCTGTCCAGCGCCGCCTTGAGGTCGTCGGTCATGGCCTGCCGTTCGAGGCCCTCTCCGACCGCCGGAACGGCGCCGTCGGTCACCAGGTCGCCCAGCCGGAGTTCGCCGTCCTCGTCCAACGGCACGTCCAGGCTCACCGTCGACCGGCCCGCCTGGCGCAGTGCCACGACCCGCTCCACCGGCATGTCGGCGGCCTCGGCGATCTCCTCCACCGTCGGCTCGTGGTCGCTGTGCGACTGGAGGGTGCGCTCC
This sequence comes from Saccharomonospora halophila 8, assembly GCF_000383775.1. Classification (GTDB taxonomy): domain Bacteria; phylum Actinomycetota; class Actinomycetes; order Mycobacteriales; family Pseudonocardiaceae; genus Saccharomonospora; species Saccharomonospora halophila. Next base: position 1,025 of record NZ_KB912546.1, on the reverse strand, counting down.
AGCCGGTCCAGCTTGGCGACCTGCTCACCGACGTGCATCGGCAGGCGGATGGTGTTGGCCTGGAACGCGTTGCCGCGCTGGATGGCCTGGCGGATCCACCACATGGCGTAGGTGGAGAACTTGTAGCCCTTGGCGTAGTCGAACTTCTCGACCGCGCGGATGAGGCCGAGATTGCCCTCCTGGATGGCGTCCAGCAGCGGAAGGGAGGTGTGCCGGTTCTTGCGCGCCGCGGTGACGACCAACCGCAGGTTGGCGCGCACCATGTGATCCTTCGCACGTGCACCGTCGCGCGCCACCCGCTGCAGGTCGCGCCGGGACCGTTCCGGGGTCTCCGGCGGCCCCGTCTCGCCCGCGTCGGCCCGGCGCAGCAGCTCCGCGGCGTAGACGCCCGCCTCGATCCGCTTCGCCAGATCGACCTCGTCGTTGGCCGTGAGCAGCGACGTCGTGCCGACCTCGTCGAGGTAGTACCGGACGATGTCGGGTTCCTCGTTCGCGGGCCGGCCGCGGCCACGGGTCGCGGTCAGTGTCGCGTCAGCCAATTCTGCACCCTCCTTCTGGTAGGGCAACGCTGCGCACGGGTCGGGCATTCCGCACACACGTTTCGCCCGCGCCCGGGCGGGGGAGGTGTGCCGACCGGGCGGTCATCGGGTCGGGGTTCCGGTGGGACAACGCTGTGGCCGCTCCGTGGATTCCGGTCGGGCGGGACCGCGGAAGGTGCCGCGGTACACACTCGGCGACACGCCCAGCGTGGCGCGCAGGTGCTGCCGCAACGACACCGTCGTGCCGAACCCGACCGCCACCGCGATCCGCTCGATCGGCAGGTCGGTGCGCTCCAGCAGTTGCCGGGCGCGCTCCACCCGCTGTGCCGTCAGCCACCGGCCCGGCGACAGGCCCGTCTCCTGCCGGAACCGCCGGGTGAATGTTCGCACACTCATCGCCGCCCGCGCCGCCCACTCGTCCAGGGACAGCGGCCGGTCGAGTCGGGCCAGCGCCCACTCCCGGGCCTCCCCGGTGGACGCGCCGTC
>NZ_KB912545.1:33534-34417 GCF_000383775.1 Saccharomonospora halophila 8 | reverse complement strand
ATCCGCTGCGGCCCGTCCCCGCCGGTCTCGCCGCTGCCGGTCCCGGCGGTCCCGCTACCCCGGGGTGGGCCGGTGTCCGTGGGGGGCCCACCCGGGCCGAGCCCGAGGGCTTCGTCCTCGGCGAGCCCGGACGGGGGATTGTCGGACCAGCGGTTGCGGAGCCGGTCGAGTTCGGCCGGGTCGAAGGTGGGATCGAGTGTGCGGATGCGTTCCGGCAACGGCGGGTGGGTGGCCAGCAGCGACGACAGCCTGCGCCCCTCCCCGAACAGCATGTGGCTGACGTCGTCGACCTTGCCGCTGCGCAGGTTCGACCCGGTGGGGATACCGCCGATCTTCTTCAGCGCGCCGGTCAGCCCCTCGGTCTGGCGGGTGTACTGCACGGCGGACGCGTCGGCCAGGTACTCCCGCTGCCGCGAGACCGCCGCCTTGATCAACCGCCCGGCCACCACCCCGATGTAGCCCGCGATCAGCGCGGCCAGCCCCACCAGCACCAGCGGCGCGGCGTTGTTGTTGCGGCCCGAGCGTCCGCCGCCGGCGAGCAGGATCCGCCCCACCACGGCCAGCCCGACGATCCCGGCCAGCAGCCCGATCAGCCGGATGTTGAGCCGCATGTCGCCGTTGACGACGTGGCTGAACTCGTGCGCGATCACGCCCTGCAGTTCGTCACGGTTGAGCCGTTCCAGGGTGCCGCGGGTGACCGCCACGGCCGCGTTGGCTGGGGACCACCCGGCGGCGAAGGCGTTGATGCCCGGCTCGTTCGGCAGCACGTACAGGTCCGGCACCGGGGTGCCGGAGGCGATGGCGATCTCCTCGACGACGTTGCGCAGCCGCCGCAGCTGCGGGTCGGTGGTGTCGTCGGGCACCGGCACCCCGCCGAGGCTGC
>NZ_KB912545.1:29186-33434 GCF_000383775.1 Saccharomonospora halophila 8 | reverse complement strand
TGCGGCTGGCCGTACCCGGGCTGGCCCGGCTGGCCCGGCTGGCCGGGGTGGCCGTACTGCGGTGGGCCGCCGAATCCGCTCTGGTCGGGGAAGCCACCCGAGTCCGGACCCGCCGGGGGCTGTTGGCCCCACTGCGGCGGCTGGTTTCCTCCGTACGGCGCGCTCATCGTGTTGCCTCCGCCAAGTCACCGACATGTGCACGGCACACCACCGTGGGTGCCGTGCGGAATCCAACCACACCCGCACCCGACGGCGCACACCTGCACACCCTCGTGCCGCGCCGCCGCGCCCCGGCTCACGCGGACCTCACACGAACCGGTGGCCCACAGGCACCCGTGCGGGCGGGTCACACCTCGCCCGCGGCGACGACCCCGCGCCGCAGCGACCGGGCGGCCTTGCCCGCCGCCCCACCCACCGGGTGTTCCTTGCCGAGCACGGCTTTGAGCTGGTCGAGCAGGTCGATCACCTGGCGGGCCCAGCGCACGAAGTCCCCGGCGGACAGTTCCTGGCCGTTCGTCTCGGCGGTGGTGAGCACCTTCTCCAGCGACTCGCCCCGCGCCCACCGGTACACCGGCCAGGCGAACCCGGCGTCGGGTTCGCGGGTGCGGTCCAGGCGGTGCCGGCGTTCGTCGTCGACGAGGTCGGTCCACACCCGCACCGTCTCCCGCCAGGCGTCCGACACCGGCCCGGACGGCACCTTCGCCTCCGCGGTGGCGTCCCGCCGCGCCTCGTACACCAGGGTCGACACGACCGCGGCCAGTTCCGCGGGGCCGAGCCCGTGCCACACGCGGTGCCGCACACACTCGGCCGCCAGCAGGTCCGATTCGCTGTACAGCCGGGACAGCGTCCCTCCGTGCCCGGTGACCTCGTCGCCGTCGTCGCCGAGGTAGCCGCGTTCGGCCAGCAGCCCGCGGATGCGGTCGAACGACCGGGCCAGCGAGTGGGTGGTGGCGGCGACCTTGCGTTCGAGCTTGGCGTTCTCGGCGGCGAGCCGCTCGTGCCGTTCGACCCACCGCAACCCGGCCTCCCGGTCGGCCATCCCGTGCACCGGGTGGGCACGCACCTGCCGGCGCAGCTCGACCAGTTCGCTGTCCGAGGCGGCGTCGGAGCCGCGTCGACGCTGCCGTCCCGGCCGGGTGATGCCGGTGTTGCGCAGGGAGGAGGCGATGTCACGGCGGGTCTTGGCCGAGCGCAACTCCACGTGCCGGGGCAGTTTGACCCGGCCGAGCGGCTCCACCGGCGCGGGGAAGTTCGCCACCGACAGCGGCCCGGACCACCGGTCCTCGGTCACCACGACCGGGCGGGGCTCCTCCATCTGGTCCAGCCCCGGGTCGACGACCACGGCCAGCCCGGCACGCCGACCCCCCGGCACCGAGATCACGTCACCCTTGCGCAGGTTCTCCAACGACCGGGCCGTCTCCACGCGGCGGGCGGCCGTGTTCTGCCGGGACAACGTCTTCTCCCGCTCGGAGATCGCGCGGCGCAGCTGCGCGTACTCCCGCATCTGCTCGAAGTCGCCGGGAACGGCGTCGGCGTAGCCGCGCAGCGCCTCGGCGTTGCGGTCGATCCGGCGGGACAGGCCCACCACCGACCGGTCGGCCTGGAACTGGGCGAACGACCGTTCCAGCATGCCGCGGGCCTCGGCGGCGCCCAACTGGCCGACGAGGTTGACGGCCATGTTGTAGCCGGGCCGGAACGACGACTTCAGCGGGTAGGTGCGGGTGGAGGCCAGGCCGCCGACCTGACGCGGGTCCATCCCGGGCTGCCACAGCACCACGGCGTGCCCCTCGACGTCGATGCCGCGGCGCCCGGCGCGGCCGGTGAGCTGGGTGTACTCGCCCGCGGTGAGGTCGACGTGGGCCTCGCCGTTGTACTTGACCAGCCGCTCCAGCACCACGGTGCGGGCGGGCATGTTGATGCCCAGCGCCAGCGTCTCGGTCGCGAACACGACCTTGACCAGGCCGCGCACGAACAGTTCCTCCACCGTCTCCTTGAACGCGGGCAACAGGCCCGCGTGGTGGGCGGCCACACCCTGTTCGAGTCCGTCGCGCCACTCCCAGTAACCCAGCACCGCCAGGTCGTCGGGCGGCAGGTCCGCGGTGCGCGCGTCGACCACGCGGCGCACCTCGGCGACCTCGTCGGGCGTGTTCAGCCGCAGCCGCGAGTGGCGGCACTGGGTCACGGCGGCGTCGCAGCCCGCGCGGGAGAAGATGAACACGATCGCGGGCAGCAGTGCCGCCCGGTCGAGCCGGTCGATCACCTCGGTGCGCGACGGGGGCCGGTAACGGGGCATGCGCGGCGGGCCGCCACGCCGGTTCCGGCCACCCTTGCCCGCCCCGGCGGGGGCGTGCATCCGGGCGGTCTCCTCCACCCGCCGCAACAACCGCGGGTTGATCGTCGCCTCGCCGGTGTCGGACTCCCCGGCGAACAGGTCCATCAGCCTGCCGCCGACGAGCATGTGCTGCCACAGCGGCACGGGCCGGTGCTCGTCCACCACGACGGTGGTGTCGCCGCGCACGGCCACCAGCCACTCGCCGAACTCCTCCGCGTTGCTCACCGTGGCCGACAGGCCCACCACCCGCACATAGGCGGGCAGGTGCAGGATGACCTCCTCCCACACCGCGCCGCGGAACCGGTCGGCCAGGTAGTGGATCTCGTCCATGACGACGTAGCCGAGGTTGTCCAGGGCCGTCGAACCCGCGTAGAGCATGTTCCGCAGCACCTCGGTGGTCATCACCACGATCTGCGCGTCCCCGTTGACCGAGGTGTCCCCGGTGAGCAGCCCCACCGTCCCGGTGCCGTACCGCTCGGTCAGGTCGGCGAACTTCTGGTTCGACAGCGCCTTGATCGGCGTGGTGTAGAAGCACTTGCGGCCCTCGGCCAGCGCCAGGTGCACGGCGAACTCGCCGACGACGGTCTTGCCGGCACCCGTGGGCGCGCACACGAGCACGCCGTGCCCGTCCTCCAGCGCCTCACACCCGCGGACCTGGAAGTCGTCGAAGGTGAACGCCAGCTCGCCGGTGAACCGGGCCAGTTCGGGGTAGCGGCCGCGCCGCCGCGCCGCCGCGTACGCCTCGGCCGGGCTGGTCGACGGGGAGGAATCGGCGGAAGGGTCCACAATCGCCAGGGTTGCACACCTCGCGTCAGGTCACGTCGTCGGTGCCGTCGCGGCGCGGCGACCCGCGCGGCCCGGCACCGTCGGGTTCCTCGACGGAGCTGGGGGTGTACTCGAACGGGGCGGCCTCGTCGTCGGCCAGCCCGTCCCACCCCTCGGCGGCCCGTCGCCGGTCCTTCTTGCGGTCGTTGAGCCGGGCGATCTGCAACGCGATCTCGAACAGCAGCGTCAACGCCCCCGCCAACGCGATCATCGAGAACGGGTCGGCCGGGGTGACGAACGCGGCGAACACGAAGAACACGAGGATCAGCCCGCGGCGCCACTTCGCGAGCTGGGCATAGCGCACCACGCCGACCCGGTTGAGCATCACCACCAGCAGCGGCAGCTCGAAACTCACCCCGAAGATGATGAGCAGGGACAACACGAACGACACGTACTTGTCCCCGGTGAACCACGTGTCGAACGACTCGCCGCCGAAGTTCGTCAGCAGCTCCAGCGCGTACGGCACCATCGCGTAGGCCAGCACCGCGCCGGTCGCGAACAGCACGCTGGCCAGCGACACGAACACCAGCGCGTACCTGCGCTCCCGCGAATACAGCCCGGGCGCCACGAACGCCCACAACTGGTACAGCCACACCGGGGAGAACAGCACCGCCCCCGCGGTCAACCCGACCTTCATCTGGATCATGAAGGCTTCGAACGGCACCGTCTGCAACAACTTGCACTCGGACCCGTCGCCCGCGGTGAACCGCTGTTCGGGCGGGATGGCGCAGTACGGGCCGGTGACCAGATCCCCCAGCGGCGGGATGGCCCCGACGCGGGTGTTGAACCAGAGGAACCCGAGCACGCCGCCCGCGACCAAGGCCAGCAGCGCGAACCCCAGCCTGCGGCGGAACTCGTAGATGTGCTCGACCAGCGTCATCGTGCCGTCGGGGTTGTACCGACGGCTCCGTCTGCGTCGTTGTCCCGCGCGCCGACCGCGCCTGCCCGTTCCCGTCGAGTCCGTCGAGTCCGTCACGAAGGTGGTCCCGTTCCCGTGCGCAGGCCACGCCGCGGCGTGGCCGCCTCAGCCGTGGTTGCGCTGGGGCCGGGCCTGCCCGGCCGCGCCCTGCTCGGCCTGTTGCCGCTTCAGC
>NZ_KB912545.1:20555-29086 GCF_000383775.1 Saccharomonospora halophila 8 | reverse complement strand
GCACCGCCGACAGCAGCGGCGCGAACGCCGGGTCCGTGTGCACCCGCGGCTCCACCAGCGTCGCCGACTGGTCGTCGACCTCCACCCCGGCCGCCCGCAGCTTCACCAGAGCCCCGTGCGCCTGCCCGGTCAGCTCCGGCGAATCCCACAGCCGCACCGCCAGCGCCACCGCCGCCGCCTCGTCCGGGGCCAGGTCGATCTCGCCCAGCTCGTAGTCCCGGCGCGCGATCCGGTAGCCCTCCACCCCGTCGAACACCGAGTTCCGCCCGGTCTCCACCGGGATCCCCAGCTCACGCAGCTCCGCCTTGTCCCGCTCGAACATCCGGGAAAACGCCTCATCCCCCGCCACGTCCGGGTAGCCGGGCACGATCTGCCGCACCCGGTCGGCGGTCAGATACCGCCGCGTCGACAGCAGCGCCAGCACCAGGTTGACCAGGCGTTCAGCACGGGCGGTGGACACAGAACCACCCTAGCCACTCCACCGGCCCGCACGCGCGCGGCCCACACCGACGCACCCCACCCGAGGCGGCACCGGCGGCAGGTCTCACAACGAGGCGATCAGCCGTTCCACCCGCTCGTCCACCGCGCGGAACGGGTCCTTGCACAGCACGGTGCGCTGGGCCTGGTCGTTCAGCTTGAGATGCACCCAGTCCACCGTGAAGTCCCGGCCCGCCTGCTGCGCCGCCGCGATGAAGTCCCCCCGCAGCTTCGCCCGCGTGGTCTGCGGCGGCGTGTCCTTGGCCGCCTCGATCTCCCCGTCGTCGGTCACCCGCCGCACCATGCCCTTACGCTGCAACAGGTCGAAGATGCCCCGACCGCGGCGGATGTCGTGGTAGGCCAGATCCAGCTGCGCCACCTTCGGGTCCGACAGGTCCAGATCGTGTTTCGCCCGGTACCGCTCCACCAGGCGGTGCTTGATCGCCCAGTCGATCTCGGTGTCGATGCCGGAGAAGTCCTGCCGTTCCACCGCGTCCAACGCCCGGCCCCACAGGTCCACCACCTGCCGCGCCGTCGGCCCCGAGTCGTTGGCCTCCACGTGCTGCACCGCCCGCGCGTGGTACTCCCGCTGGATCTCCAACGGCGACGCCTCCCGACCCCCCGCCAGCCGCACCGGCCGCCGGCCGGTCAGGTCGTGCGACACCTCCCGGATCGCGCGGATCGGGTTGTCCAGCGTGAAGTCCCGGAACTGCACCCCCTGCTCCACCATCTCCAGCACCAGGTGCACCGCGCCCACCTTCAGCAACGTCGTCGGCTCGGCCATGTTCGAGTCCCCGACGATGACGTGCAGCCTGCGGTACCGCTCGGCGTCGGCGTGCGGCTCGTCGCGGGTGTTGATGATCGGCCGGGAGCGGGTCGTCGCGCTGGACACCCCCTCCCAGATGTGCTCCGCGCGCTGCGACAGGCAATACACCGCCCCGCGCGGCGTCTGCAGCACCTTGCCCGCCCCGGCGACCAACTGCCGGGTCACCAGGAACGGCAACAGCACGTCCGCCACCCGCGAGAACTCCCCCGCCCGCGTCACCAGATAGTTCTCGTGACACCCGTACGAGTTGCCCGCCGAGTCGGTGTTGTTCTTGAACAGGAAGATGTCCCCACCGATGCCCTCGTCGGCCAGCCGCCGTTCCGCATCGACGAGCAGATCCTCCAGGATCCGTTCCCCCGCCTTGTCGTGCGTCACCAGCTGCGTGATGTCGTCACACTCGGCGGTCGCGTACTCCGGGTGGGAACCCACGTCCAGGTACAGCCGGGAGCCGTTCGACAGGAACACGTTCGACGACCGGCCCCACGACACCACCCGCCGGAACAGGTAGCGCGCCACTTCGTCGGGCGACAACCTGCGCTGCCCGTGGAAGGTGCAGGTGACCCCGAACTCGGTCTCGATCCCAAAGATCCGACGCTGCATCCCTCAAGGGTAGGCGCTCTCGGCCGCAGTACGGTGAACGAAATCCACCGAATCCGTAACCCGCGGCCCGGGGCCGGTCCGGACGCGGGCACGACGAGTGGGTGGGCACGGCGGAGACCGCGCCCACCCACCTCCCCCTCACCGCGACAACACCCGCTCGCGCAGGACATCGCCCTTCCGCTCAGCCACAGTTGGTGTTCTCGTCCCCGGCGTACTCCCCCGAGATCGCACCACCCCAGGTGACACACGTCCCGGGTGCATACCGGTAGACCGGACCGGCGTACGTGGTGTAGTCCCCCTGATCCACCGCGTACCAGGCCGGGTCGTCCGCGCGGGCGATACCGGCGAACATCGCCAGCCGCACCCCCGGATCGTCACGCACCGTGACCACGCAGTTCATCGCGCTGCTCGCGTTGTAGGTCAGGTACACGGTGCCCAGGGAACCGATGTCCGCCTCGTTCACCACGCCGTACCCGGCCCCACACGCACCGTTGTACGCCGCAGCCGACGCCGGCGCCGCCACCAGCACGGAACCCCCGGTCATCGCGCCGACAGCGGTCAACACCGCCGCCACCCCACGTGTCCGCATGCTCGCCCACAACTCCTTCGTCCTCGTCCGGACCGTGCCTCGGCACCCGGCCGCGCCCCTCGGGCGGGCCGACTGCCACGACACAGCGTGCCCGGATCCGGCCTCGGAGTCGTTGGCATGGCGTGCACACCTTCTTGACGATGCGTCTACCCCGGCGTCGCGAGCGCCGCGGCACGGTAGTCCCGGGGCGGCACCCCGTAGGCGGTGCGGAACGCGCGGGTGAACGCCGCATGGTGCCGGAACCCGCACCGCGCGGCGATGTGGTGCACCGGGACCGTGCTCAGCACCGGATCGGTCAGATCCCGGCGGGCACGCTCCAGCCGCCGTCGCCGGATCCACGCCGCCACCGCGACGCCGTCCTCCTGGAAGAGGCGGTGTAGGTAACTGGTCGAGATGTGGTGCGCCGCGGCGACCACACCCGGCGTCAGCTCCGGGTCGTGCAGCCGTTGATCGATGAACGACCGCACCCGCTGCAGCAGGACCCGGCGGCGGCTCTCCGGCGTCACCGCGTCCGCGTCCTCCCCCACCACCCGGGCGAACAGTCCCGCCACCAGGTCACACACCACCGTCGCCAGGTGCGGCTCGTCCTCGGGGCGGTACGACCCGTGGTCGGCGGAGATCTGCGCCAGTGTGCCGGCCAACAGGGCCCCGAACCCGTCCCGGCCGGACAACCGACGCCCGATCAGCAGATCGGCCCGGTCGCCGGGCACCGGAAGCAACGCCCTGGGGATCTCGACCCCCGCGCACGAGATCGTCGGGGCACCCCGCGCCCGTAACTCGTACGGGCGCGAGGAGTCGTCGACATGCAGGTCACCCCGCCCGTACGCGGTCTCCCCGGTGGCCGCCACCCGGTCCATCGCACCCGCGCGCACCAGCACGACGTTGTACGTCTCCGGGTCGGACCGTTCGATCAGCCGCTCGGTGCGGCGAAACGTCACCGGGGCGAACTCCATGGTCCACACCCGGAGAGAATCCACGGTCACGTCCACCTGCGACATCCGGAACCCGGCCGGATCGGCACACACCGGCTCCAGCGGGGCAGGGGCCGGTTCCATCAGCGCACGGCAGTGGTCGAACCGCTCCGCCGCGGGCAGGTCGTCGGTGCCGGACACCGGCCCGGTCACCGGGCACGTCCCGGCCACCGGCGCGCCGCACCGGTCACGGCCCTGCCCACTCCGAAACCCGCACCTCGTCACCGACCGACACCTTGCCGGGGCGGGTGACCGCGAACCGTGTGCCCAGGGCGACCCCGTCCGGGGTGCGCCGGTACTCCGCCAGTGTGCGCAACGGTTCCGGCCCGACACGCACGCCGCGGTCCTGGTCCACCGTCGTCACCACACACCGCACCGCGACCTTGGTGAACCCGAGCTCCGCCTCCCCCACCGCGACGCGGCGCACCTCGTCCTCGGCGTGCGGCGCCTCCCAGCCGTCGACCACCACGTTGGGCCGGAACCGGTCCATCGGCACCGGGTCGGCGCCGCGTGCGCGCAACCGGGCGGTCAGTTCGTCCAGGCTGCGCCGCGTCATCAGCAGTACCGCGCTGCTGTCGGCGTAGGCCGCGGTGCCCGGGGTGCGGCCGGTGGTCTCCCGGTCGTGCTCCGGCGGCACCCGCACCAGCCTGCTCGGCCGGCCCAGCACCGTCGACACCCACCCGGCGGCGGTGTCGCCCTGGTCGACGCCGTGGAACGCCCTGCCGTGCATCCGCACCGGGTGGCGGGGCCCCTCGGTCTCCACCGTCACCGGGAGGGTCTCCGCCCCCGCGCACGACAAAGTCAGCGTTCCCGCCGCGCCGGACCCGTCGGCCTCGACACCGGCCCGCACCAGCGCCAGCCGCGGGTCGGTGCGCTGGCTGCGGAACCCGCCTGCGGGGTCGACAACCATGAAGGTGCGGTCGTGCTCCAGCCCGGCCGGGGACAGCACCCCCGCGTCGAGCGGGATTCCCGCGCACCCCTTGACCGGATAGCTGTACAGGCCGGTGACCCTGACCATCGCGGAACCGCCCCTACTCGGCCGACCCGCCTCCGGCCGACCCGTTCCCGTCCGTGGTCGCGCCCTCCGGCGAGGAGTCCGACGGGCCACCCGGGGAGGCCGGCATCAGCGCCTCCAGCGCCGCGCCGGTGATCCGGCGGAACTTCCGGCCCGGCCGCTCCCGGTCGAGCACCGCGACCTCCAACTTGCCCGGTTCCGTGTCCCCGTCACCGGAGGAGCCGGACGTGCCACCGGACCCGGAGGAGCCGGAGGAGCCGGAGGAGCCGGACGACGGGGCGCGCAGCGCCCCCACGGCCACCGACAGCGCCGCGCCCAGATCCATCCCGTCGGTGAAGCTGTCGGTGAGCTTGCTGTTGATCGCGTCCGTCTGTCCGCCCATGACCACGTACTTCGGCTGGTCCATCACGATGGAACCGTCGTAGGTCAGCCGGTACAGCTCGTCCTCGTCGGAGTCCGCACCCACCTGCGCCACACAGATCTCCACCTCGAACGGCTTCAACTGCTCGGTGAAGATCGTCGACAAGGTCTGCGCGTACACGTTGGCCAGCGCGCGGGCGTTCACGTCGCGCCGGTCGTACTGGTAGCCCTGCAGGTCGACGTGCCGGATCCCACCGCGGCGCAGGCTCTCGAACTCGCTGTAGCGGCCCACCGCGGCGAACCCGATCCGGTCGTAGATCTCGGAGACCTTGTGCAGTGTCGGCGACGGGTTCTCCGCCACGAACAGCACTCCGCCCCGGTATTTGAGCACGACGACGCTCCGTCCCCGCGCGATCCCCTTCCGCGCGAGTTCGGACCGCTCGCGCATCAGCTGTTCGGGGGAGGTGTACAGCGGCATCGTCACTGGCGTTCGCTCCGCTCTGCTCGTCGAATCGCTCTGCTCGTCGAATCGGAACTAATCGAATCGGGTTTGGTCGGGTCGGCGCCGCCGGGCCGCCACGGGCCCGGCGGGGGTCAGCCCAGCAGGCCGGGGCGTTCGGTCCGGTCGTGGACCACGGCCCGCGCGATCTCCGAGGTCTCCTCCTCCGGGGTGCGCACCGTTCCGTGTTCGGCGGTGACCGTGACCACCGTCGGGAAGATGTGGCGCACCAGGTCGGGCCCCCCGGTGGCGGTGTCGTCGTCGGCCGCGTCGTACAGCGCCTCGATCGCGGCCCTGGTCGCGGTCTCGGCGTCGGCCTCCGGGTCGTACAGCTTCTTCAGCGACGACTTCGCGTACGCCGATCCCGACCCGATCGCGTGATATCCGGCGTTCTCCTCGTACCGGCCGCCGGTGACGTCGAACGACACGATCCGTCCCGCCCGTTTCGGGTCGGTGGCGTCGACGTCGTATCCCACGAACAGGGGCAGCACCGCCAGTCCGGCCAACGCCACCTCCAGGTTGGCCTTGACCATGTTGGCGAGCTTGTTGGTCTTGCCGTCCAGCGACAGCGACACGCCCTCGATCTTCTCGTAGTGCGCGAGTTCGACCGTGTACAGCCGTACCAGTTCCAGCGCGAGGCCGGCGGTGCCCGCGATACCCACCGCCGAGTAGGCGTCGGTGACGTGGACCTTGTCCATGTCCCGGCTGGCGATGGTGTTGCCGGTGGTGGCCCGGCGGTCACCGGCCAGCAGCACACCACCGTTGAACGTCACCGCGACGATGGTGGTCCCGTGCGGTGGTTCCGCACCACCGGCCTGGGGCACCGGGGGTGCGGCGGGCATCCCGTCGGCCCGGTTCCCGGGCAGCAGCTCGGGGGCCTGGGCCCGGAGGAAGTCCGTGAACGACGACGTCGCCGACGACAGGTAGGCGGCGGGCAACACGAAGCCCGAGTTACGCGGAGTGTGTTCCATGCGTGCTCGTTGTTCCCATCGACGAAGGTGAACGGGACGGGGATACGTCGGGGCGTGCCCTGCCGGGCAAGCCTACGAGGTCGTCACGCGCGGCTACTGGCCGCCCTTCTGCACGTAGGCACGCACGAAGTCCTCCGCGTTCTCCTCCAGCACGTCGTCGATCTCGTCGAGGATCGTGTCGACGTCCTCGCCCATCTGCTCGCGACGTTCCTGGCCTGCGGGGGCGCCGGATTCGACTTCCTCGTCGGAGTCGCCGCCGCCGTGCTTCTCGATCCGTTCCTGAGCCATCATCGCCTCCCGTGTGGCCGCGTGGGTTCCAGCCTACGCTCGGTCGTCGGCTCCCGGGACCTCCGTGACCACCTCGTTGATCTTCGGGGTCCAGTTTATCCCGACGTGGTCAATGCCTCCACGAGTTCCTCGGCCGTGGCGGCGGAGTCCAGCAGCTCCCCGACGTGGGCCCGGGTCCCCCGCAGGGGTTCCAGGGTCGGGATCCGCACCAGTGACTCCTTACCCACGTCGAAGATCACCGAATCCCAGGAGGCCGCCGCGATGGAGTTCGCGTACTTCTCCAGGGTCCGGCCCCGGAAGTAGGCGCGGGTGTCCGACGGGGGCGTCGTCACCGCCTCGCGTACCTCGTCCTCGCTGACGAGGCGTTTCATCGACCCCCGGGTGACCAGCCGGTTGTACAGTCCCTTGTCCAGCCGCACGTCCGAGTACTGCAGGTCGATCAGATGCAGCCGGGGCGCGGCCCAGCCGAGCGCGTCCCGCGAGCGGTACCCTTCCAGCAGCCGCAGTTTCGCGGGCCAGTCGAGCCGGTCGGCGCACTCCTCCGGGTCCCGCGACAGGGCGTCGAGGATCTCGCCCCAGACCCGTAGCACCTCCTTGTCCTGCTCGTCGGCACCCACCCGCTCCAGGTGCTCCGACACCAGCTCGTGGTAGGCGTACTGCAGGTCGAGTGCGGTGTACTTGCGGCCGTTGGCCAGATCCACCGTGGTCTTCAGCGTGGGGTCGTGGCTGATCTGGTGCACCGCCTTCACCGGGTCCTCCAGCCGGAGGTCGTCGAACCGCACCCCGTGCTCGATCATGTCGATGACCAGGGCCGTGGTGCCCAGCTTGAGGTAGGTGGCGTACTCGGCGAGGTTCGCGTCCCCGATGATGACGTGCAACCGGCGGTAGCGGTCGGCGTCGGCGTGCGGCTCGTCGCGGGTGTTGATGATGCCCCGTTTGAGCGTGGTCTCCAGGCCGACCTCCACCTCGATGTAGTCGGCGCGTTGGGAGAGCTGGAATCCGGGCTCCTCCCCCTGGGCGCCCAACCCCACCCGTCCGGAGCCGGTGAACACCTGGCGGGACACGAAGAACGGCGTGAGTCCGCCGATCACCGAGGTGAACGGCGTCGTCCGGTCCATCAGGTAGTTCTCGTGCGTGCCGTAGCTGGCGCCCTTGCCGTCCACGTTGTTCTTGTACAGCTGCAGCGGCGTCTGGCCCGGCACGGTCGCGGCGCGCAGCGCCGCCTCCTCCATGACGCGTTCGCCGGCCTTGTCCCAGATCACCGCGTCCCGCGGGTTGGTCACCTCGGGCGCCGAGTACTCCGGGTGGGCGTGGTCGACGTAGAGGCGCGCGCCGTTGGTCAGGATCACGTTCGCCGCGCCGAGGTCCTCGACGTCGGAATCGTGTCCCTGCTGGTTCGGCCCGGCCAGGTCGAAGCCCCGCGCGTCCCGCAGGGGTGACTCCACCTCGTAGTCCCAGCGGGCCCGCCGGGCGCGCGGGATGTCCGCCGCCGCCGCGTAGGCCAGCACCACCTGGGTGGAGGTCAGCACCGGATTCGCGGTCGCATCGCCCGGCACCGCGATCCCGTATTCCACCTCGGTTCCCATGATCCGCCGCATGCCCCAAGCCTACGGGTGTCGGGCCGGAAAACTCCGGCGCCGGTGCGGTCGTGGGTGAAAAACCCCGATCGGACGTCACCAGGGGCCACCCACCTGCGACACCGCACGCGGCTGCTCACCCGGCCGGGCGAGGTCGGTCGGGTGAGGGTCACCGCCATGCGAGCGCCGACCGTCGCTTCCAGTAGTCCCCGGGGTCCTCGGCCACTCCCCACGGGACCGCTCCCGGATCCCGGTCGTCGGCGGGTCCGGGCAGGGCGGCGCCCGCGAGGTTCGAGTCGAGCTGGTCCGGGCTCGCGGCGCCGAGCAGCACCACGTCGGCCCACGGCCGGGCGTATGC
>NZ_KB912545.1:14962-20455 GCF_000383775.1 Saccharomonospora halophila 8 | reverse complement strand
GGGCCCGTCCCGAGCCGAGCGGCCTCGGCCGCGAGCGGGGCGGGCGGGTCGAGGACCAGGCGTCCGTTGGCCAGAGTCTCCTTCAGCTGCACCAGGGCGCCCCGCGCGTGCGCCTCGGCCAGTGCCGGACCGGCGGAGGGCTCCAGCGGGTTCCACGTCGACTGCACGGCCGTGAACACCGCACGACCGTCCACCTCCGTCGCCAGCGCCCGGCGGATCGTGTCCGCCTGGCGCGGCCCGGACGTCGAGAAACCCACCCGCACGCCGCGCGCCGGCAACTCCGCCAGGTCGGACAACAGCGCCCGGTCGTCGAACACCGGGCTGTCCGGGGTCAGCGAGTGCACCTGGTACAGCGACACCGCCCCGCCCAGCAGCTCTCGCGTCCGGGCCCACTGCGTGCGGAACCGTGTCCGGGAGTGCTCCTTGGTCTCGTGCACGTCGGCGTCCACCCGCCAGCCGCCGACGTAGGCGTAGCCCCACTTACTGGACACGACCACGTCCGGGTGCCCGCGGTCGGCGAGCCAGTCCGCGAGGAACTCCTCGGCCCGACCGTAGGAGGCGGCCACGTCCACCCGCCGCACCCCGCGCGCGTAGGCGTGGTCGAGCACCGCGTGGGTGACCCGCCGCATCTCGCGCACGGATCGTTCACCCGGCAACACCCGCGTCCGGCCCAGATTCAGGTACGCGGGCCTGCCCACCGCCGCGAGTCCGATCGCGGTCCGTGCGAGGTTGTTCATCGGGCCGACGGTACGGGATATACAGGAACCGCCGGACTGGGTTCGACTCCGGCGCGGTGGTATAGGCCGTTATACATCACGCTGTCGGAGAAGTTCGAGGAACTGCTCCGACGAGAGCACCTCGCGGTGCAGCTTCTCCAGCCGCGCCGCCGGCGCCCGGACATACCCCTTGCCGAACACCGGGGCGAGCTGACGCAGACTCGCCCCCGCCTCCCGCGCGGCGAGCAACGTCCAGTCCGAGGCGTTCGCACACGCCGTCGCCGCCTGCCGCAACTGCCCCAGCAGCGCGACCAGCTCCTCCGCGGCCAGCTCCCCCTCGCGCACCGCCCGCGCGGTCTCCTCCAGCCAGGCCAGCATGTCCGCCGCCGTCACGGGTGGCGCCATGTCGGTCCCCGGCGGATCCGTGTGCGGACCGATTCGCTGTGTGTCGTCCACATCCATACCCGGACGGTATAGGACGTTATACGTCTCTGGCCAGCCGGCGCGTCGCGGGAAGAACCCGACCCACCCGACAGTGGGGCCGCCCGCGCGTCGCGCGCGGGCGGCCCCACTGCTTCTCGGAGGTGCTCCTGTGGTCGTGTGGTCGTGTGGCGTACCGGGCCACCGGCCGGCTCAGAGGTACTGGCCGGTGTTGGTCGCGGTGTCGATGACCCGGCCGGAGTCCTGGTTCTTCCCGGTGACCAGGGTGCGGATGTAGACGATCCGCTCCCCCTTCTTCCCGGAGATGCGGGCCCAGTCGTCCGGGTTCGTGGTGTTCGGAAGGTCCTCGTTCTCCGCGAACTCGTCCACGATGGCGTCCAGCAGGTGCTGCACCCGCAGCCCCGGCTGCTCGGTCTCCAGCACCGACTTGATCGCCGACTTCTTCGCCCGGTCGACGATGTTCTGGATCATCGCGCCGGAGTTGAAGTCCCGGAAGTACAGCACCTCCTTGTCCCCGTTGGCGTAGGTGACCTCCAGGAACCGGTTCTCGTCGGTCTCCTCGTACATCCGCTCGACCGTGTGCTGGATCATCGCGTCCAGCGTCGCCTCCGAGTCACCGGCGAACTCCCGCAGGTCGTCGGTGTGGATCGGCAGGTCCGCGGTCAGGTACTTGGAGAAGATGTCCTTGGCGCCCTCGGCGTCCGGACGCTCGATCTTGATCTTCACGTCGAGCCTGCCGGGCCGCAGGATCGCCGGGTCGATCATGTCCTCCCGGTTCGAGGCGCCGATGACGATGACGTTCTCCAACCCCTCGACACCGTCGATCTCCGACAACAGCTGCGGCACGATCGTCGTCTCCACGTCCGACGACACGCCACTGCCGCGGGTACGGAAGATGGACTCCATCTCGTCGAAGAACACGATCACGGGAGTGCCGTCGGAGGCCTTCTCCCGGGCCTTCTGGAAGATCATGCGGATGTGCCGCTCGGTCTCCCCGACGAACTTGTTCAGCAGCTCGGGGCCCTTGATGTTCAGGAAGAACGACTTCGCGTCGGCCGCGCGACCGTCCCCCCTCGCCTCGGCCACCTGCTTGGCCAGCGAATTCGCCACCGCCTTCGCGATCAGCGTCTTCCCGCACCCCGGCGGCCCGTAGAGCAGGACACCCTTCGGCGGAGCGAGTTGGTACTTCCGGTACAGGTCCGCGTGCAGGAACGGCAGCTCCACCGCGTCCCGGATCTGCTCGATCTGCCGGAACAGGCCACCGATGTCCTCGTAGCGGACGTCCGGCACCTCCTCCAGGGTCAGATCCTCGACCTCGGCCTTCGGGACCCGCTCGTAGGCGTAGCCGGCCTTGGAGTCCACCAGCACCGAGTCGCCCGAGCGCAGATTCTGCTCGGTCAACGGGTCGGCCAGCCACACCACCCGCTCCTCGTCCGCGTGGCCCACCACGAGCGCACGGGCGCTGCCGCTGCCGTTCTCCGGCAGCAACGTCTCCCGCAACGTGCAGACCTCGCCCGTGCTCTCGAACTCGCCGGCCTCGACCACGGTCAGCGCCTCGTTGAGCCGGACACTCTGCCCCCGGCGCAGTTCGGACACCTCGACGGCGGGTGAGACGGCCACCCGCATCTTGCGTCCGGACGTGAACACGTCCACGGTGCCGTCCTCGTAGGCGGTGACGAACACGCCGTACCCGCTCGGAGGCTGTGCGAGCCGGTCGACCTCCTCCCGCAGCGCCAACAACTGACTCCGCGCCTCGCGCAGAGTCTCGGTCAGCTTGTTGTTGCGCTCGGTGAGCTGATTCACCCGCTCGTTGGCCTCCGTGAGCCGTTGCTCCAGCACGCGGTTCTGCCTGGGCGAGTCGGTGAGCTTCCGACGGAGCAGGGCCACCTCCTCCTCGAGGAAACGGATCTGCCGTGCCTGCTCGCTCGATGGGGTCTCCGTGGCTCCGGCTCCGCTCGTCTGTGAAGGGTCGGCCTCCTCGTGCCGACCTCCGGGAAGGTCGTGTGGCATTTCGGCACCTCCTCGGAATGCATTTCTTCCCACGGTACCGGCGATCACCGACATGAAAAGCCCTATCCGCGTTACAGGATCGGCGCGTCGTCCGGCTCCCGACCGTGTACCCGCCGGACCCGCACGGGACTCCGGTACCCCTGCGGGCACAGCCGGTCACGCGAACCGCGGGAACCCACCCCTGCCGGGAATGATCCTCTTCTACGATTGTTCCGCCCCCGGGCGATCACCACAGGTACCGAGAAGCAGGAGCGAGTCGTGACACAACCACCGCAACCGGGCCCACCCGACCCCTACGGACACCAGGGCCCACAACCCGGCCAGTGGGGCCAGCCCGGACAGCCCCAGCAGGGAGGATGGGGCCAACCCGATCAGTGGGGACAGCAAGGCCAGTGGGGACAACCGGGCCAGCCTCAACCCGGCCAACCCGGCCAGCCGGGCCAGCCGGGCCAGTGGGGACAACCGGACCCGTCCCAGGCCGGGTATCCGGGCTACCCGGGCTACCCGGGCGTACCCCAGGGACAGCCGGGATACGGCCAACCGGGATTCGGCCCTCCGGGTCCCGACGGACCGCCGCCGAAGAAGAAGACCGGACTGATCGTGGGCCTGTCCCTCGCCGGACTCGCCCTCGCCGGCGGCGTGGTCACCCTCGTCCTCGTGCTCAATGGCGGGGACGAGGGCGAGTCCGAACAGCAGGCACAGCCGGGCGGCACCGCACCGAACACCGGACAGCAGGCACCCGGACCGGGCCAGGGCCCTCTCCCCGGTGACCAGCCGGGCCTGCCCGGCCAGTCGTCCGCCCCGATGCCCGGCCCCGGCGGCGACGCGGATCAGCCGGGAGCCGGATCATTCGACGCGGCGGCCGTGCAGACGCTCGCGGACCGGTTCATCGAGGCCTACAACAGCCGCGACTCAGCCGCGCTCGGTCAACTTGTCTGCGGAGGAGCCGGCCAGGTCAATTTCGACGAGGTTCCGGACAGCGTCCGGATCACCCGAACCGGCACCCCCTCCGGTGACGCTGGCTCGGCGACCGTGCCGATCAAGGTCGAAATAAGGGGCCGGTCGGAGGAGGGGGATCTCATGGCGGGCTCCCAGGGCGGCGAATGGTGTGTCACCGGCCTGGGATGACCCGGCCCCGCCGTCAGCCTCGGCTGGGCCTGCGGCGCGGCCGGGGCGGGGTGACCCCCTCGGCGAGTCGGCGGGTGGTGAGCAGGAACGCCGTGTGCCCCACCATCCGCTGCTCCGGGCGGACCGCCAGCCCGACCACGTGCCAGGGGCGCACCATCGTCTCCCACGACTGCGGCTCGGTCCAGCACTGCTGCTCGCGCAGCGCCTCGGTGAGCCGGGACAGCTGCGTCACCGTCGCCACATACCCGACCAGCACGCCCCCCGGCACCAGCGCCGAGGCCACCGACGGCAGCACCTCCCACGGGGAGAGCATGTCGAGCACCACCCGGTCGGCCTCCCCGGTGAACCCGGTGACGTCACCGACGGTGAGATCCCAGTTCGCCGGGGACTCCCCGAAGAACCGCTCCACATTACGCACCGCGTGCGTGGCGTGATCCTCGCGCACCTCGTACGAGGTGACCCGGCCCTCCGGCCCGACCGCACGCAGCAGCGAGCACGTGAGCGCCCCGGACCCCGCGCCCGCCTCCAGCACGCGGGCGCCGGGGAAGACGTCCCCCCACATCACGATCTGCGCCGCGTCCTTCGGGTAGATCACCTGGGCCCCGCGTGGCATCGACAACACGTAGTCGGCCAGCAGCGGGCGCAGCGCCAGGTACGCGGTGCCGCCCACGGAGGTGACCACCGACCCCTCGTCCAGGCCGATGAGGTCGTCGTGGGCGATCGCGCCCTGGTGGGTGTGGTACTGCCCACCCTCGGACAGGACGACGGTGTAGTGCCGCCCCTTGGGATCGGTCAACTGCACCCGGTCGCCGACACGGAACGGACCTGCGGACACCACACCTCCAGGAATGCCCTCACGGGCGGGGAACGGACGGATCGGGGCTCCGATCGTCCCAGACCGGCGGGCGCCGGCCGAACCCGGTGCCGCCCCGTGCGGAGCACGCCCGCAGGAGGTCGTCGCGGCGCAGGACACCGGTGGGCCGCCCGGACGGGTCGAGGACCAGGAACTGTCCCGTGCCCACTCCGGCCAGGTGATGGGCGAGGTCCTCGGCGCTGTCGCCGTCGGCCAGCACCGTCTCCGGACGGATCGGCTCGGCCGCCCGTTCGGCGGGTGAGCCCGGGGCCGTGGCCGCCAGACGCTCGGCCGAACCGGTGTCCAGCAAACCCGCCGCGACCCCGTCCGCGCGGACGAGCACCA
>NZ_KB912545.1:10843-14862 GCF_000383775.1 Saccharomonospora halophila 8 | reverse complement strand
CGGGTGCGCCCCCGCGGAGTGGCCTGCCGACTGGCACGGCGGATACCTGCGGGCGATCGAGTGGCGGACGGTGTGGGGGCGGGTCGTCGATCCCGGTCCGGCGACCGTGTGGGCGCGGCAACGGGTGCCGCTGGTCGCCGGCGAGCCGCCGAGTCCGCTGCAACGGCTGTTCGCCGTCGCCGACTCCGGCAGCGGGGTGTCCAATGTGCTGGACCCGGGTCGGTGGCTGTTCATCAACTCCGAGCTCACCGTCCATCTGCACCGCGAACCCGCGGGCGAGTGGGTCGGTCTGGACGCCGCCACGATCCTCGGCCCGGAGGGGATCGGCACCGCGACGAGCGCGCTGCACGACCACGACGGGCAGGTCGCCACCGGGGCGCAGGCACTGCTGGTGCGGCACCGCTGACCCGCGATCCCGTGTCTGGTGAGGCCGTGTCTCTCGAGGCCGTGTCCCCGGAGGACGCGGAGCCCCGCCCGGCCCGCGCGCAAGGGGCCTGACGCACGGTCGTTGATCTACTACCCTTCCCGCAGACAACGAGACGGGAGCTGGCGCAGAGTGCAGATCACCTCGGTGGTCAACCAGAAGGGCGGGGTCGGCAAGACCGCGCTCAGCGTGGGCGCGGCGGCGGCGCTGGCCGAGCGCGGGCGCCGGGTGCTGCTGATCGACCTCGACCCGCAGGGGCACGCCACGACCGAGTCGCTCGGGCTGCCCGAGCCCCCACCCGAGGCGCCGAGCATGGCCAAGGCGTTGACGAAGTCGTGGCGCGGGCCGGTGGAGGAGCTCGTCGTGCCGCACCCGCGCTGCGCCGTCGGCGACGGTGGCGCGCTCGACGTGATCCCCACCTCGTCCGGCATGTTCGACCTCGTGCGTCGGCTGGACCAGTTCCGGGTGCCGGGATGGCAGCTGGCGCGGGTGATCCAGTTCGCCGACTACGACCACGTCGTCATCGACTGCCCGCCCGCGCTGGACGTGCTGACCAACAACGCGCTGGTGGCCAGCCACGGGATCGTCGTGCCGGTGCAGCCCGAACGCACCAGCATCCGGGCGCTGCGGCTGCTGCGCGAGCAGATCAGCTATCTGGAACAGGCCGTGCAGCGGCCGCCGGTGCTCCACTACGGCCTGGTGCCCGGGCTGTACCGGCGGCCGGTGTCGGCGTACGCGGCCGCCGCGTTGAACGAGCTGCAGGGCTTCGGGCTGCCCGTACTGGCGCACGTGCCGCTGGGTGTGGTGATCAACGAGGCGGCGGCCCGCGGGGTGCCGGTGACCACGTTCGCCCCCGAGACGGTGCAGGCGGCGGCGTTCCGCGAGGTCGCCCGCGCGCTGGACTCCATGCACAGCGGCCCGGTCACGCCGCTGACCGCGCCCGAACAGGATTTCGTGTTCGAGGACTTCATCGCCGACGTCTCGCACGCCCGCGCGGCCAACGACAGCGGCGCCCACAGCAGGCTCTACGACCTGCTGCCCCGCCACCGGAAACCACACTGACCCGCGGCGCCCCGGCACGGACCGACCAGCCGGCGGCCCCACCGGCACCGACGGCTTGCCGGTCGAGGGGAACGCCCGTGCGCCCGTCGGGGGTGACCGGGCTCAGAGCCGGGAGGCGCGGATGTCGGAGGCGAGGATCGCGCGGGCGCCGACGGCGGCCAGCTCGTCCATGACCGAGTTCACCTGCTTGCGGGACACCATCGCCCGGACGGCCACCCAGTCGGCGTCCGCGAGCGGGGCGACCGTGGGCGACTCCAGCCCCGGGGTGATGGCGATGGCGTCGTCGAGCAGCGTCCGCGGGCAGTCGTAATCCAGCATCATGTACTGCTGGGCGAACACCACGCCCTGCAGCCGGGCGGCCATCTGCGCGATCGGTTTCGACGTGGCGTTGCCCGCGCGGTGGAGGAGCACCGCCTCGGACACGCAGATGGGGTCGCCGAAGGCCACCAGGTCGTGCTGGCGCAGGGTGCGGCCGGACCCCACGACGTCGGCGATGGCGTCGGCGACCCCGAGCTGCACCGAGATCTCCACGGCCCCGTCCAGCCGGATGACGTCGGCCTCCACCCCGTGCCGGGCGAGGTCGTCGGCGACCAGCCGCGGATAGGAGGTGGCGAGGCGCTTGCCCGCCAGGTCGGCGACCGTCCACTCCCGCACGGCGGGGGCGGCGTAGCGGAAGGTGGAGCCCCCGAACCCGAGCGACAGGGTCTCGTCGACCGGTGCCCCCGAGTCCAGTGCCAGATCCCGGCCGGTGATCCCCAGGTCCAGGTCACCCGAGCCGACGTAGATCGGGATGTCCTTGGGCCGGAGGAAGAAGAACTCCACGTCGTTGACGGTGTCCAGGATGGTCAGGTCCCGCTGCTCGGGCCGCTGCCGGTAGCCCGCCTCGGCGAGCATCTCCGACGCCGGTCCCGCCAGCGCACCCTTGTTCGGCACCGCGAACCGCAGCATGATGTTCCCTCCTGACGTTGTCGCTGCCCGTGCCCGCTCCGGCCGGGCGGGCGGGCGCCGGTGTCCACCCCAGCGGAGGTGGTCGGCGGGCCGCCACCCGGGACCGGCGAGACGACCCTCACAGGTGGCGGTAGACGTCCTCGCTGGTGACGCCCCGCCCGAGCATGAGGACCTGGACCCGGTAGAGCAGCTGCGAGATCTCCTCGGCGAGGCGCTCGTCGGACTCGTGCTCCGCCGCGATCCAGACCTCGCCCGCCTCTTCGAGCACCTTCTTGCCCTGCTCGTGCACCCCGGCGTCGAGGGCACGCACGGTGCCCGACCCCTCGGGCCGCGTGTCGGCGCGCTGGAGGAGTTCCGCGTACAGCTCGTCGAAGGTCTTCACGCCCCGTAATCCTTCCATCCGCGCCCGCCGCGCCGACGGGCGGCCCGGTCCGGGGCCGCCGCACGTGGCGCAGGCGACGTTGACGCGGTACTGCGCGCGGTAGTTTGCTGATCTCGCAGGGAACGCGGCAGCGACGCGCGTGTGGACTTCGACGCGAAAAGATCGTGATATGGCAGACACCTCCTCCCCCGGGTCACCGCAGGCCCCCTCGGCGGGCGGGCCCCGGCCCGACGTGCGGCTCCCGGAGAACCCGGGCGGACCCGACCAGGACACCGAGTGCGGACTCGACCAGGACACCGAGTACTGCTCGGTCCGGCTCGACGGCACCTGGCAGGACATCCGGTTCCACGACTACGACCGGATCTTCGCCGTGCCCGGGCTCTACGAGACGCTGTTCCACGACCTGTTGGACTGCCGGTCGCCGGACGTGGTGGGCAAGCTGCTCAAGGAGGAGTTGCAGGCCTCCGGCACGGACCCCGCGTCGCTGCGGGTGCTCGACCTCGGCGCGGGCAACGGGCTGATCGCCGAGCAGCTGCGCACGGTGGGCGCGGGGTATCTCGTCGGGGTGGACCTGCTCGACGAGGCCCGGCGGGCGGCGCTGCGGGACCGTCCGGAGGTCTACGACGACTATCACGTGTGCGACACGGCCCGGCTGACCGCCGCGTGGGAACGGACCCTGGCCGGTCACCGGTTCAACGCGCTGACCTGCGTGGCCGCGCTCGGGTTCGGCGACATCCCGGTGCGGGCGTTCGCGACGGCGGTGAACCTCGTCGCCGACGGCGGCCGGATCGCCTTCACGATCCGCGACCGGTTCCTGTCCGAGTCCGACGAGTCCGGTTTCGCCCGGTTCGTCCGCCGGTGTGAGCGGGAGGGACTGTTCGAGGTGCGTGCCCGTGAGCGGTACCGGCACCGGCTCGACGTGCGCGGCGAGCCGCTGTACTACCTGGCCGTCGTCGCCACCAAGCACGGCGACGTGCCGGTCGCGCCGTCCGACGGCACGGACTGACCGGCAGCTCAGTCCCCGACGGCGCCGACTGACCGGCAGCTCAGTCCCGATGGCACGGACTGACCGGCGCTCAGTCCCGGCTCATCAGCTCCGTCAGGGTCCGCGCGTCGACCCCCACCAGCGACGGGCGCGACACCCGGCGCGGCCCCGGCGGTACCGGCACGTCGTGCGGCACCACCAGCACGGTGCAGCCCGCC
>NZ_KB912545.1:7896-10743 GCF_000383775.1 Saccharomonospora halophila 8 | reverse complement strand
CCCCCGCGGGCCCCCCGGTGGACGGGACGGACGAGACGGGCGGGGGCGGACCGGTCGGCGGCGGTGCGCCCGGGTCCGTTTCCACCCGGCTGCTGGTCACCGGCGGCAACGGCACCGGCAAGTCCACACTGCTGGGCGTGCTGGCGGGCACGGTGCCCCCGGCGCGGGGTTCGGTGCGGTGGACGCCGGGAGTGCGGGTGGGGCTGCTGGAGCAGGACGTATCCTTCACCGACCCGCACCGCACGCCGCACGAGCTCTACACCGCCGCCCGCCCGGACGGCGGGGCACCCGCGCTGACGTCGCTGGGGCTGCTGCCGCCCCGGGACTGCCACCGCCCGGTCGGCACGCTGTCGGTCGGGCAACGGCGCAGGCTCGCCCTGGCACTGTTGATCGCCCGGGGGCCGCACGTGCTGCTGCTGGACGAGCCGACCAACCACCTCTCGCCCACGCTCGCCGAGGAGCTGTCCGAGGCGCTGGAGGCCGCCCCGGGCGCCGTCGTGCTCGCCTCACACGACCGGTGGCTGCGTCGCCGGTGGAACCACGACCGGCTCGACCTCACCGGCGGCTGAGGCGCGCACGACCGGCCCGACGCAATCCCGGATCACCGGGTGCGTGGTGCCACAACGCCGACACGGGCAGGGCGGCCCCTGCGCTCGCCGCCTGACGGCGCTGCACAACGCTGCTCAGTGGCGGGCGACGCTGCTCAGTGGCGGGCCAGGTATTCTTCCAGGGCCTCGCGGACGATCTCGGACTCCGAGCGGTGTTGGGTATGGGCGAGGGATTCCAGATGATTCTTGACCTCGCGGGATACCCGGGTGTCGACCCGTGGCGAGTGCACTCCCGGGGTGGTCAGCGACGGCCGACCACGGCGCGGATACACGATGTCGACCTCGTGAACCGCCACATCGCCGGTTTCCAGAGCTTCCCCGGCCCGGTTCACCTCGTCCTCGGTGATCCGTCGACCCTGTCGGTCGAAGACCGGCTCACGGTCGAGGTCGACGCCCTCGGTCTCGGTGTCTTTGCGGGTCATAGCACGTTCCCCTTGCCGAAGTCGTAGTAGGTACGGAACTTCGCCCGAAGGTCCATGACGTGGATGACCAGGTGGTCGCCCTCGTCGGTGTCGATCACGCCGACCTCCAACGCCCGGCCGGTGTCATCGTCACCCAGGTAGAGCCGCATCATCCGCGTATCGTCGGCGCGGCGTACCGGCACGATCGCCACCGGATCAGCCAACACGGCCCGAGCTCGGCCGGCCGCCACCCGATGCTTGTGTGCCGCCTGAGTGAACCGGATCCGCGCCACTCGCCAATTCTGTCGGACAGAATTCAGTCCGTCAAGCACGCTGAGGCGCGTCCGACGTCTGTCCGTAGAGACCACACCCTCCGGGTTGATGACGACCGATCCCGGATCACAGCGGGGCGTGGTGGCACAACGCCGACACGGGCAGGGCGGCCATGCGCTCGCCGAAGCGGTGGGTCTGCTGACCGAGGTGGAGCACGTAGCCGGCGACGAACCGATCGCCGAGCCGGTCGGCCAACCAGCGCAGATGCCGGAAGTCGTCGGAGCCGACCGTGCTGGAGGCCTTCACCTCGATCCCGACGACGTCCCCGTTGCGCCGTTCGAGCACGAAATCGATCTCCCGGGCGTCCCGGTCGCGGTAGAAGTGCAGGCGGGCACCGAGGTCACTGGTGGCGAGCAACCGCGTCAGCTCGGCGTGCACGAAGGTCTCGGTGAGGCTCCCGGCGGCGCGGCTGCCGGGGACCGTCAGCGCGTCGTGGTCGACCTCCATCAGGTGGGCGGCGAGCCCGGAGTCCGTCGGGTAGTTTTCGGCGTCTTGACCAGCTTGCTGTTCAGGTTGGTCGACCACGGCGGTAACCGCGCGGTGAGGAACACCGTGTCGAGGTAGCCGAGGTAGTTGCGCACCGTGGCGTGGTTGAGGCCGAGTTCCCGGGCCATGTCCGCGAGCACCGTCTGCCCGCCGGAGCGGGCGGCGAGCATCGCGAGCAGCCGCGGCACGACGTCGGCGTGCTGGATCTGGGCGAAGCTCGCGACGTCGCGGAGCACCACGGTGCTGAGATACCCGTCGAACCAAGCGCGGCGTTGCGCGGGGGTCTCGAACTCCAGTACCTCCGGGTACCCACCTCCGGCGAACAGGTCGACGTAGTCCGACCGGGTCCACGCCGAACCGTCCGCGTCGGTCAGTGAGTCCCGGCCGGCGAACGCGCGCTCACAGAAGTCGCCGGGGGCCCCGGTCCGTTCGGCCGTGCTCAACGGCCACAGATCGACGAACACGGCCCGCCCGGCCAACGACTCGGACAGGGTCGGGACGGTGAGGAACCGCGTCGAGCCGGACAACACGAACTGCCCACGGCGGTTGTCCCGGTCGACCAGGTACTTGATCGCCAGGACGAGGTCGTCCCCACCCCGCTGGATCTCGTCGATCACCCGGGGGACGGCGCCGTAGTCGGCGAAGTCCGTGGGCGCGTCCTGTGCGCTCCGGAGTGTGGTCGCGTCGTCCAGCGAGCGGAACGACCCCCCGTGGCTACGTTGGAACTGCCGCAGCAGGGTCGTCTTCCCCGCCTGGCGCGGCCCGTTGACGAGGACCACGCGGAACGCGCCGGCCCGCTCGACGAGACGGTGCCAGGCGGGACGATCGGCCGGATCACACACCTGTTGATCGTGCCAGGCGCCCGTCCGACACGGACCGCGGCACTACAGCTCGACGCCGAGCAGGGCGTCGACCGCGTCGCGGATCAGGCCGGGGGCCGCCGTGTCCGACCCGGCGGTGTCCCGGTGGCGCAGCGCGTCGTCGGCCCAGGCGTCCACCGCGGTGAGCGCGTTCGGGGT
>NZ_KB912545.1:3489-7796 GCF_000383775.1 Saccharomonospora halophila 8 | reverse complement strand
GGTGAACACCAGCCGCGCCGCCGGGTCCCCGAGCCGCTCGTAGGCGGCGCGCACCCCGTCGGCCAGGGCCCCGACGAACAGCGGGTGGTCGAAGAAGTGCCGCAGCTTGCGCAGGTGCGGCGCCCGCTCCCGCACGGCGGCACGGGCGCGTGCGAGGTCCTCGTCGTACTGCCGGCACGCGGAGTAGCCGCCATAGGCGCTGGTGGCGAACACCAGGGCGGTGCGCACGCCGTCGTCGGCCATACGCGCCACGGTGTCTTCCACCATCGGGTGCCAGTTGCGGTTGCCGAAGTACACCGGCAGCGGCAGGCCCTGTTCGGCCAGTTCCCGTTCCACCGCCGCGATCGCCTCCCGGTTCAACCGGTTGATCGGCGACACGCCTCCGAACCGGTGGTAGTGCTCGGCGACCTCCTCCAGCCGTTCCCGGGGCACGCCCCGCCCCCGCGTGACGTTCTCCAGGAACGGCATGACCTCGTCCTCGCCCTCGGGCCCTCCGAAGGACAACCACAGCAACGCGTCGTAGTGCACGCCGCTCATCCTCCCGCCGCCGCGGGGGACCCGCAGAGCCGGGTCCCCCGCGGGGGATCATGGATCACACGCGGGTGCGGATCACTGTCCGGTGGCGTGGACCCCGCCGTCCACCATGATCATCGAGCCGGTGGTGGCGGGCAGCCAGTCGGACAGCACCGCGCAGATGCTCTTCGCCACCGGCTCGGGGTCGGTGGTGTCCCAGCCCAGTGGGGCGCGGTCGCCCCAACCGTCCTCCAGCTCGGCGAAGCCGGGGATCGACTTGGCGGCCATCGTCTTCATCGGGCCCGCCGACACGAGGTTGACCCGCACGCCGTGTTCGCCCAACTCGCGGGCCAGGTAGCGGTTGACCGACTCCAGCGCCGCCTTCGCCACGCCCATCCAGTTGTAGGCGGGCCAGGCCACCCGGGCGTCGAAGTCCATGCCCACCACCGACGACCCACGGGTGAGCAGCGGCAGCACGGCGTTGGCGACCGACTTGTACGAGTGCGCCGAGATCTCCACGGCCGTGGAGACGTCCTCGGCGGGCGCGTCCAGGAAGGGCGCGCCGAGGCAGCTCGGCGGCGCGTACGCGATCGAGTGCAGCACGCCGTCGAGCCCGTCGACGTGCGCACCGACCCGGTCGGCCAGCGTGGACAGGTGCTCGGGGTTCTGCACGTCCAGTTCGAGCACCGGCGCCGGTTCCGGCAGCCGCTTCACGATCCGCTCGACCAGCGACAGCCGGCCGAATCCGGTGAGCACCACCGTGGCGCCCTGTTCCTGGGCGACCCTGGCCGCGTGGAACGCCAGCGACGCGTCGGTGATCACCCCGGTGATCAGCAGTCGCTTCCCTTCGAGCAGTCCGGACACCAGTCCTCCAAGTCGGTGAGAGTCGGGAAATCAGGGGCGTCGGCCCCGCACGGCGCGCGGGGCTTCGGTCGTGGCCGGTCAGTGCCCCATGCCGAGGCCGCCGTCGACGGGCAGCACCGCGCCGTTGACGTAGCCGGCCTCGTCGGAGGCGAGGAACCGCACCGCGTGCGCGACCTCGGAGACCTCGCCGTAGCGGCCCGCGGGGATCCGGTCCAGCGCGGCCTGCCGCTGTTCGTCGGTGAGTTCGTCGGTCATGTCGGTGACGACGAATCCGGGGCTGACGACGTTGGCGGTGATGCCCCGCGACCCCAGCTCGCGCGTCAGCGAGCGGGCGAGCCCGACCAGGCCGGCCTTGCTGGCCGCGTAGTTCACCTGACCCGCGCCCCCGGCGAGGCCGACCACCGAGGACAGGAACACGAACCGGCCCCACCGGGCCCGCAGCATCCCCCGGGAGGCGCGTTTCGCCACCCGGTAGGCACCGCTGAGGTTGGCGTCCACCACCCGCGTGAACTGGTCCTCGCTCATCCGCATCAGCAGCGTGTCGTCGTTCATGCCCGCGTTCGACACCAGCACCTCGACCGGCCCCTGGTGCTGTTCGACCTGCTTGAAGGCGGTGTCGACCTGCTCGGCGTCGGTGACGTCGGCCTCGACACCGAACAGCCCCTCGGGCGCGCCGGAGCCCCGGTGGGTCACCGCGACGCTGTGCCCGGCGTCGGCGAGGTCGCGCGCGATCGCCAGACCGATGCCGCGGTTGCCTCCTGTGACCAGTACGGACCGTCCCACGTGCCACTCCTCGCGCCGGTGATGCGATGTCTGTCCGCGCCGAGGTTATCCGTTCGCCCCCGGCGCGCACGTCCGGGATCCGTCCGCCGCGCCCACCGGGGGTCACCTCCCCCGGCCGCGGCGGCACCCGGCAGGATCGGACCCCGCCAGGACGCACCCACACACCACGGGAAGGGGACGGGAGAGGTCGTGTTCCGGATCGTGTTCTACCAGCCCGAGATCCCGCCGAACACCGGCAACGCGATCCGGCTCGCCGCCAACACCGGCAGCGAACTGCACCTCGTCGAACCGCTGGGCTTCTCCATGGCGGACAAGTACCTGCGCCGGGCCAGGCTCGACTACCACGACCTGGCCCACGTCCGGGTGCACCCGGACCTGGACAGCACCTGGCGGGCACTGGACCCGGCGCGGGTGTTCGCCTTCACCACACAGGCACGCCGCCGCTACACCGACGTCGCCTACACGGCCGGGGACGTGCTGCTGTTCGGGCCGGAGTCGGTCGGGCTGCCCCCCGAGGTGCTCGACGACCCGCGGATCACCGACCGGCTGCGGCTGCCCATGCTGGCGTCGTCGCGGTCGCTGAACCTCACCAACACCGCCTCGATCGCGGTCTACGAGGCGTGGCGCCAGCACGGCTTCCCCGGCGCGGCCGGGTGAAGCACCGCACCGCCGCGCCGGGGCCGGTCACGGCAGCCGCTGCCCGATCAGCAGCGAGCTGCCCGCGGCCGCGAGGAGCGTGAGCGTGCCCAGCACCACCCACGGTCGGGACACCTCGACCTCCTCGGTCTCGTACCCGATCTGCTCCCCCAGGTCGGCGTAGACCTGTCGGAGCTGTTCGGCGGTGGCCGCCTTGTAGAAGTCGCCGCCGGACAACCGGGCGATCTCCCGCATCGATGAGTCGTCCACCTCGACGGGCACCTGCTGTCCCTCGATCTCCACGGTGCCGTAGGAGGTGCCGAACGAGATCGTCGTGATCGGGATGTCCTTCTGTTCGGCCGCCCCGGCGGCGGTGTAGGCGCCGCGGGGGGCGTACTCGTCCTGCGGGACGGTCTGCTTGCCGTCGGTCATCAGCACGATCCGGGCGGGCGGGGGGCCCTCGGCGCCGCCGACGACGGCGGAGAAGCTCTCGATCGACTGGAGGGCGGCGAAGATGCCCTCACCGGTCGCGGTGGACTGCGCGAGCTTGAGGTTGTCGATGGCCTCGACGACCCCCGCGCGTTCGGTGGTCGGGGCCACCAGCACGGTGGCGGTCCCGGCGAACGAGATCAGCCCCAGGTTCACCCCCGGGGTGAGCCCGTCGGCGAACGACCGCGCGGCGTCCTGCGCGGCCCGCAGCCGGGTGGGTTCGACGTCGGTGGCCTCCATGGACAGCGAGGTGTCCATCACCAGCATCACCGTGGCGCGGTTGCGGGGCACCTGTTGTTCGGCCGTCGGCCCGGCCAAGGCGACGGTGAGCAGCGTCAGCGACACCACCAGCAGCACGGCGGGCACGTGCCGCACCCGGCCGGGGCGCCGGGGCGCCACCCGGTCGAGCAGTTCCAGGTTGGTGAACCGCATGGTGTGCCTGCGCCGCGCCCGCACGGCCAGCGCGTACCCGACCGCGACCGCGGCGACCACGATCAGCAGGAGGAACCACCACGGTGACGTGAAACCGGAGATGCTCATGAGGCGGCCCCCGACCATCCGCGCTTGCGGGCCACGGCGAACCGGACGGTGTCGGCGATCCAGTCGGAGTCGGTGCGCAGCACCAGGTGTCCGGCACCCGCCTGCCGGATCGCGCGCGCCACCTCGGCGCGGTGCGCCTGTGCGGCGGCGGCGAACTCGCGGCGCAGCAACGCGGAGACGGTGACCTCGCGTTGCCGTCCGGTCTCCGGGTCGGCGAGCACGACCGAGCCCACCTCCGGCAGGTCGACGTCGCGCGGGTCGAGTACCTCGACGGCCACCAGGTCGTGCCGGGCCGACAGCGCCCGTAACGGCTTCTCCCAGTTCACCGGGCCGAGGAAGTCCGAGATGAGCACGGCCAGGCCACGGCGCCGTGGGGGCCGGCGCAGTTGGTCGACCAGGGTGGCCAGGTCCCCGCGGGTGCCTTCCTCCGCCCTCGGGGTGGTCGCGACCCGGCGCACGAGCTCGCGGGTGTGCCCGGCGCC
>NZ_KB912545.1:0-3389 GCF_000383775.1 Saccharomonospora halophila 8 | reverse complement strand
TGACGCCGCCCCCGCCGAGGAGCAGGACGGCGACCACCGCCGTCACCACGACCCGGCGGCGGCGTCCGCTCCCGCGGCGCGGCGCACCGTCGGCACTGGTCAGCACCGGTGTCACCTCCTTTGCGTCCCGGTAGTCGGACTGTGCCACCGGCACCACACGCGCACCGTCCGCACCACGCGGAACACCGGTTTCGGAACGCGGTTTTCGCCGGACAGGGGGACACGCGCCACACGGACGAGGGAGCGCGGAGGTCCGGGCACCCCTCCCGGGGGTGGGCGGGTGTGATCGCCGCCTCCGGTCGCCGACGGCCCGGCTACCACACCGCGATGCCGGGTTGTCGGCTATCCTGACCTTGACCGGAAAAAGTACGAGCGTACGGTTTAGGCAGGACGGTCCGAGACGCATCAGTGCGGTCGCTACGCAGGTGCGCAAGACTCGACCTGCTGCTACCCGAACAACCGCCGCCATGGAGACAACGTGACTGCACCCGCCAGTAAGAACAGCTTCGGCGCCAGGGACACGCTCCAGGTCGGCAACACCTCCTACGAGGTGTTCCGCCTGGACACGGTGGAGGGGTCCCAGCGCCTTCCGTACAGCCTCAAGATCCTGCTCGAGAACCTGCTGCGCACGGAGGACGGCGCGAACATCACCGCCGAGCACATCCGCGCGCTCGGCGGCTGGGACCCGAAGGCCGAGCCGGCCACCGAGATCCAGTTCACCCCGGCCCGCGTGGTGATGCAGGACTTCACCGGTGTGCCCTGTGTCGTCGACCTCGCGACGATGCGGGAGGCCGTGACCGACCTCGGCGGCAGCCCGGACCAGGTCAACCCGCTCGCGCCCGCCGAGATGGTCATCGACCACTCGGTGGTCATCGACGTGTTCGGCCGCGCCGACGCCTTCGAGCGCAACGTCGAGATCGAGTACGAGCGCAACCGGGAGCGCTACCAGTTCCTGCGCTGGGGGCAGAACTCGTTCGAGGAGTTCAAGGTCGTCCCGCCCGGCACCGGCATCGTGCACCAGGTCAACATCGAGCACCTCGCCCGCTCGATCATGGCCCGCAACGGCCAGGCCTACCCGGACACGTGCGTGGGCACCGACTCGCACACGACCATGGTCAACGGCCTCGGCGTCCTCGGCTGGGGCGTGGGCGGCATCGAGGCCGAGGCCGCGATGCTCGGCCAGCCCGTGTCGATGCTGATCCCCAAGGTGGTCGGGTTCAAGCTCACCGGGGAGATCCCGCCCGGCGCGACCGCCACCGACGTGGTCCTCACCATCACCGAGATGCTGCGGCAGCACGGTGTGGTCGGCAAGTTCGTCGAGTTCTACGGCGAGGGCGTGGCCTCGGTCCCGCTGGCCAACCGCGCCACCATCGGCAACATGAGCCCCGAGTTCGGCTCCACCGCCGCGATCTTCCCGATCGACGACGAGACGCTGCGCTACCTCAAGCTCACCGGCCGCGCGGACGACCAGCTCGCGCTGGTGGAGGCCTACGCCAAGGAACAGGGCCTGTGGCACGACCCGGCCCGGGAGCCGGAGTACTCCGAGTACCTGGAGCTGGACCTGTCCACCGTGGTGCCGTCCATCGCCGGTCCGAAGCGTCCGCAGGACCGCATCGCGCTCAGCGGGGCCAAGCCGTCGTTCCGCAGCTCGGTGCGCGAGTACGTCACCGACCACGAGCCCGTCCCGCACACCAAGATGGACGAGGCCTCCGAGGAGTCCTTCCCGGCCAGCGACTCGCCCGCCCTGGAGTTCGCCGACGACGGCCCGGCGGCCGTGCACTCGGCCGCCCTCGGCGCCGACGGCAGGCCCAGCAAGCCGGTCACGGTGTCCTCGCCGGACCGCGGCGAGTTCGTGCTCGACCACGGCGCCGTGGTGATCGCCTCGATCACCTCGTGCACCAATACCTCGAACCCGTCGGTGATGCTGGGTGCGGCGCTGCTGGCCCGCAACGCGGTCGAGAAGGGCCTGACGGTCAAGCCGTGGGTCAAGACGTCCATGGCGCCCGGCTCGCAGGTGGTCACCGACTACTACGAGAAGGCCGGGCTGTGGCCGTACCTGGAGAAGCTGGGCTACCACCTGGTCGGCTACGGCTGCACCACCTGCATCGGCAACTCCGGCCCGCTGCCCGAGGAGATCTCGGCCGCGGTCTCGGAGAACGACCTCGCGGCCGTGTCGGTGCTGTCCGGCAACCGCAACTTCGAGGGCCGGATCAACCCCGACGTCAAGATGAACTACCTGGCCTCGCCGCCGCTGGTGATCGCCTACGCGCTGGCGGGCACGATGGACTTCGACTTCGAGAACCAGCCGCTCGGCACCGACACCGACGGCGGCAACGTCTTCCTGCGCGACATCTGGCCGTCGCCGCAGGAGATTCAGCGGACCATCGAGTCGGCCATCACCCAGGAGATGTTCACCTCGGACTACTCCGACGTCTTCGACGGCGGCGAGCGGTGGAAGTCGCTGCCCACCCCGGAGGGCGAGACCTTCGCGTGGGACCCGCAGTCCACCTACGTGCGCAGGCCCCCGTACTTCGAGGGCATGGGCGCCGAGCCGGACCCGGTCACCGACATCTCCGGCGCCCGGGTGCTGGCCAAGCTGGGCGACTCGGTCACCACCGACCACATCTCCCCGGCCGGCGCGATCAAGGCCGACTCCCCCGCGGGCCGTTACCTCATGGACAACGGCGTCGAGCGCAAGGACTTCAACTCCTACGGCTCCCGCCGGGGCAACCACGAGGTGATGGTGCGCGGCACGTTCGCCAACATCCGGCTGCGCAACCTGCTGCTGGACGACGTGCAGGGCGGCTACACCCGCGACTTCACCCAGCCCGGCGGCCCGCAGGCGTTCATCTACGACGCCGCGCAGAACTACGCCGCGCAGGGCACGCCGCTGGTGGTGCTGGGCGGTACGGAGTACGGCTCCGGCTCGTCGCGGGACTGGGCCGCCAAGGGCACCCGGCTGCTCGGGGTGCGCGCCGTGATCGCCGAGTCGTTCGAGCGCATCCACCGTTCGAACCTCATCGGCATGGGGGTGGCCCCGCTGCAGTTCCCGGACGGGTCGTCGGCGGACTCGCTCGGCCTGGACGGCACGGAGACCTACGACATCGCCGGGCTCACCGCGCTGAACAGCGGGGAGACGCCCGGGACGGTGCGGGTCACCGCCACGAAGGACGACGGCTCGACCGTCACCTTCGACGCCGTCGTCCGCATCGACACCCCGGGTGAGGCCGACTACTACCGCAACGGCGGCATCCTGCAGTACGTGCTGCGCAAGATGACCGCCTGAGTTCCCGGAGGCCGGACCACCCTCCGGCCCGACCGGCACGGAAACGGCCCGCCGCGCGCGACCCCGGCCCGCGGCGGGCCGTTTCCACGGGTGCGGGCGAGGC
>NZ_KB912544.1 GCF_000383775.1 Saccharomonospora halophila 8 | reverse complement strand
CCCCGGCGTGCGGCGGCCCGCCCCGCGGGCCCGCCCGTCCACGCACAGGAGAACGGGTGAGGCGCACCCCGGTGCAGGACGTCCGGGAATGAGTCAGTATCCTGAAGGACGGCCCGCGAGCAGGGCGGGTCGTCGAGCCCCGAACCAGCAGTCGAGTAATCAGGAGACTTCCGTGTCGGCGTATGCAGTCGTCAAGACCGGCGGCAAGCAGTACAAGGTCGCCGTCGGCGATGTCGTCGAGGTCGAGAAGCTCGATGGCGAGCCGGGCACCGAGCACACCCTTCCCGCCGTGATGGTGGTCGACGACGGCACGGTCACGACCGGCGCCGACTCGCTGGCGAAGGTCTCGGTCTCGGGCAAGGTCGTCGAGCAGACCAAGGGCCCCAAGATCCGTATCCACAAGTTCAAGAACAAGACCGGGTACCACAAGCGGCAGGGACACCGTCAGAAGTTGACCCGCCTCGAAGTCACCGGCATCAACAAGTAAGGAACCTGACCAGCCATGTCAACGAAGAAGGGCACCGGCAGCTCGCGCAACGGCCGTGACTCCAACCCGAAGTACCTCGGTGTCAAGCGGTTCGGCGGTCAGGTCGTGAACGCGGGCGAGATCCTCGTCCGTCAGCGCGGTACCAAGTTTCACCCCGGCGTGAACGTCGGCCGTGGCGGCGACGACACGCTGTTCGCTCTGGCCGAAGGGTCGGTCCAGTTCGGCACGAAGCGTGGCCGCAAGACGGTCAACATCGTGCCGGCCGAGGCCTGACCGGCCCGGCCAGCACACCGTAGTCAAAACGAGGGGCGGGCCCGGAACACATCCGGCCCCGTCCCTCGTTTTGCTGTGACGGGACGGTTCGCGACCTCCGCGGGCCCCCGACCGTCGAGTTCCACACCCCGCCCGCTCCGGGCGGCACCGGAGAAAGGCAACCGGATGGCATCCCGATTCGTCGATCGCGCGGTGATCCACGTGTCCGCGGGCAACGGCGGCAACGGGTGTGCCTCGGTGCACCGGGAGAAGTTCAAACCGCTCGGTGGGCCGGACGGCGGCAACGGGGGCAACGGGGGCGACGTGGTGCTCGTCGTCGACCCGGGCGTGCACACGCTGCTCGACTTCCACTTCCGTCCGCACGCCGCGGCGGGGAACGGCAAACAGGGCAAGGGCTCGCACCGCAACGGCGCCGCGGGGGACCCGTTGGAGATGCGGGTTCCGGAGGGCACCGTGGTGCTCACCGAGGACGGCGAGGTGCTGGCGGATCTGGTCGGCGCGGGGACCCGGTTCGTCGCCGCGCGCGGGGGACGTGGCGGTCTCGGGAACGCGGCACTCGCGTCCCGCTCCCGCAAGGCGCCCGGCTTCGCCCTGCTCGGCGAACCC
This sequence comes from Saccharomonospora halophila 8, assembly GCF_000383775.1. Lineage (GTDB taxonomy): Bacteria > Actinomycetota > Actinomycetes > Mycobacteriales > Pseudonocardiaceae > Saccharomonospora > Saccharomonospora halophila. The sequence goes on along the minus strand of NZ_KB912544.1, from coordinate 1,004 downwards.
GGCGAGACCCGGGATCTCGTGCTCGAACTGCGGTCGGTGGCCGACGTGGGGCTGGTGGGTTTCCCGTCGGCGGGCAAGTCCTCGCTGATCTCCGCGCTGTCGGCGGCCAAACCGAAGATCGCCGACTACCCGTTCACCACGCTGACACCGAACCTCGGGGTGGTCGCCGCGGGCGAGACGGTGTTCACCATGGCCGACGTGCCGGGACTCATCCCGGGCGCGGGTGAGGGCCGCGGCCTCGGACTCGACTTCCTGCGGCACATCGAACGCTGCGCGGTGCTGGTGCACGTGGTCGACTGTGCGACGTTCGAGCCCGGGCGCGACCCGCTCTCCGACGTCGACGCCCTGGAGGAGGAGCTCGCCCGGTACACCCCCGCGCTCGGGGGCGACCTCGCCGACCGGCCGCGGGTGGTGGTGCTGAACAAGGTGGACGTGCCGGACGCCGCCGAGCTCGCGGACCTCGTGCGCCCCGACCTCCGGGCGCGGGGGATGCGGGTGTTCGAGGTCTCCGCCGCGACCCGTGGGGGTCTGCGGGACCTGACCTTCGCCCTCGGCGAGATCGTCGAGCGGCACCGTGCGCAGCAGCCGCCGCCCACCCCGGAGAAGGTGGTGCTCACGCCGAAGGCGGTCGACGACGGCGGGTTCGTCGTGGAGCCCGACCGGGACGAACCGGGCGGGTTCGTGGTGCGCGGCGCGCGTCCGGAGCGCTGGATCCGGCAGACGAACTTCGACAACGACGAGGCCGTCGGATACCTCGCCGACCGGCTGAACCGGCTGGGGGTCGAGGAGGAGCTGGCCCGGCAGGGGGCCGAACCGGGGAGCCCGGTCACCATCGGCGGGGTCACCTTCGACTGGGAGCCCACGACGCCCGGTGTGGTCGGCGCGCTCGCGGGCCGGGGTGGCGACCCCAGGCTGGAGACGTCACACCGCACGACCGCGGCCGAGCGCAAACAGGCGCGGCGACAGCGCCGTACGGGCGAGCCGGACGACGCCGCGGAGGCCGC
>NZ_KB912543.1:18731-21513 GCF_000383775.1 Saccharomonospora halophila 8 | reverse complement strand
GGTCAGCTGGTCCACGACCCGCGCGGCCACGTCGACCCGCTCGCCCCGGCAGATCGCCAGCACAGCGCACAGGGGGCACCACCCGCGCTCCGCCTCGCCCGTGCCACCGGGGTGGTCCCCGGCGGGGTGATCTGCCGCGGCACCCGCGCCGTGTCCCTCCTCCACCAGGCTGTCCAGCCACGGGGCGGCCCGTTCGACGATCAGGTCGACGAGCAGGCGGATCTCGTCGGCGAGCCGGGCGCCGTTGTCCGCGGTGGTCATGGGCTCCGCTCCAACATCAGGGGCTCCGCTCCAGATGGACGACGAGCCCGCGGGCGTCCGACTCCGCCTCGGTCACCCGGCACGGTCGCAGTGCGTCGGGCAGGGCGAGCAGCCGCCGGAACCCGTCCACGGTGACGGCCAGGTCGTCGTCCACCCGTGCCAGGTCGACGGTGGAGTCCCCGGCCAGCGGCATCTCGATCCGCAGGAGGAATCCGTCGTCGGTCTCCTCGGCCCGCAGCAACGGGAGGGAGGGGGACCGCCCGCCCCCGGCGGTCGGTCCGTCGGGGGCGGAGAGCTCGTCGCCGATCCCGTCCAGGGCCGCCGGTCCGATCGGTTCGTCCGGCCGGTGTTCCACGGTGCGGATCCCGACCTCGGCCAGTCCGTCCGCGCGCAGCTCCGCCAGCACCCGGTCCTGCGCGCGGCGCCGGGCGCGCAACCAGGAGGCGGCGGGGCCCCAGCTCAGCCCGCCCGTGGGCATCATCCGGTTGACGACCAGACCGTCGACCGCGATCCCGCGCAAGGTCAGCGAGGTCAGCAGGCGACGGGTCTCGGCGAGCACCACCCGTTCGGGGGTGAGGACGAGCCGGACCGCGGTGGCCTCGGTGTCGGTGAGCCAGCGCCGCAGGTCGTCGACGTGCGCGGCGAGCCGGTCGAGCATCCCGGCCGGACCGCGCCCGGCCGTGCGGCTCAGATACCCCGCGACCGCCTCCGGCAAGGCGAGCAGCCGCGACGTCTCCGCGGTCGGGCCGCAGTCCACGACCACGGTGTCCCACGGCCCGGCATCGGCGAGCGCACGGACCTCGGTCAGCGCGAGCAGTTCGTCGACCCCGGGCAGCACGGTGAGTTCCTCCGCGTCCAGCGCGTCCACCCCGAGCCCGGTCAGCACCGACCGCATCGCGTCCCGCAGCGTCCGCCACGCCCCGTCGGTGAGCGCCCGCGCGTCGACCTGCACCGCGTACAGGTCGGCGGCCACCTCCCGGGGCTCGCCGTCCAGCGGGGTGGCGAGGGTGTCGGCGAGCGAGTGCGCGGGGTCGGTGGAGACCACCAGTGTCTTGCGCCCCCACCGGGCCAGCCGGCTCGCCGTCGCGGCGGCGACGGTGGTCTTGCCGACACCGCCCTTGCCGGTGAACAGCAGGGTGCGCATCGTCAGGCCCGGTCCTCGACCCGGCGTTTGAGCTCCTTGAGCGCCGTGTCCATGATCATCTTTTCCGCCTTGCGACGGAGCATCCCGATCATGGGCAGGGACAGCTCCACCGAGAGCGAGTAGGTCACCTCCGTGCGGCCGCCACCCAGCGGCCGGAGCCGGTACCGCCCCTCCTGGGACTTCTGCATCTGGCCCTTCTCCAACTCCCAGCTCACGGACAACCCGTCGTCGGCCCAGTCGTAGGCGAGGGTGTAGACGTCCTTGACCGGACCGGAGTCGAGGGTGAACCGCACCCGACGGGGTCGCCCCGCGGTGTCACTGTCCAGCACCTCCGTCTCCCGGACGGCCTTGGCCCACTCCGGGTAGGCGGGCAGGTCGGCGACGACGGCCATGATGTCCTCGGGCGGGGCCTCGATCTCGATGGACTGGGTGGACTGCTCGGCCATGGGGCTAGAGCGTAGCGGTCCGTCGCCTCACCAGCGCAGCACGTAGGGCGTGCCGGTGCGTTTGAAGTGGCCGACGTTGACGCACTCGGTGCGGCCCGCCCGCACCCGCGCCGACAGCGGCTGGTGCACGTGTCCGAACAGCGCCCAGCGTGGTTCGTGCTCGCGCACGGCCCCGAGCAGGGCGTCCGACCCGAGTTCCGGCCTGCGTGCCACCACGTCGTAGGTCAGTTCGGGAACGGCGGGCGGGATGTGGCTGCACAGCACGTCGGCGTCGGACACCCGGGCCACGTCCGCGGCGAAGTCCTCGCCGGTGCGCAGGTGCGGGCGCCAGGCCGAATCGGAGCGTGGGGGCACCCCCTCCGCCTGCAGCGCCCCGCCGACGAAGCCGAACCGGAGTCCGCCGATCTCCACGACCTCGCCGTCGACGGCCCGGATGCCGTCGGTGAGGAACTCCGGCCACAGCGCGGGGGCGTCCACGTTGCCGGGGATCACGTAGGTGGGCGCACTCAGTGCCCCGAACAGCCGGCTGTACTGCTCGCGCACGGCCTCCTCCACCGCGGCCCGCGGGTCCGCCAGTCCGGCCCACAGCGAGCGGGCGTACTCGACCGTCTCCGCGCGCCTGCCCTCCCGGCGCAGCCGCGCGAACCGGGCGACGGTCTCGGCCCCGAACAACCGTCCCAGGATTCCGCCGCCGTGATCGTGGTAGTCGACGAAATCGAGCAGGTCCCCGAGCACGAGTACCGCGTCGGCACCCTCACCGGCACGGGCGAGGGCCTCGGCATTGCCGTGGACGTCGGAAACGACATGGAGCCGCACACCGACACCCTAGCCGTCGACGGCCGGCGCGGGCGGCAACCCCGGGGGCCTGCCGTCCTCCAGCCGGTCCTTCAGCCGCAGGGCGATCGCCTTCGCCGCCCGCGCCCGACGGTCG
>NZ_KB912543.1:15175-18631 GCF_000383775.1 Saccharomonospora halophila 8 | reverse complement strand
GAGGGCGCCCCGGTCCGCCGGGCACCCGTCCCGTTCCCGCCGCCCGCCGTACGGGTCCGGGTTCCGGTTCCCGAGGTCGCCGCGGCGGACTCGCGCGTGGCGGAACGTCCGCGAGCCTTCCGCCGGTCCGTGGAGGTCCCGCGGTCGCGGGCCGGTGCGGTCATCGCTCTCGGACTCCCCTCTTCTCCGCCGCCCGCAGCCGTACCGAGGCGGCCCGCGGGTTGTGCCGGATCTCGGCGTCGTCCGCCTTCTCCGCACCCCGGGTCAGCAGGCGCACCCGGGGACCGTGCCCGGGCAGTTCCACCGGCAGGTCCTGCGGCGTGCTGGAGGCCGCGGCCGCGGCGAGGGCGCGCTTGACGATGCGGTCCTCCAGCGAGTGGTAGGACTCGACGACGATCCGCCCGCCCTCCGCCAGGGCGTCGATCGCGGCCGGGACGGCCGCCCGCAGGATGTCCAGTTCGCCGTTCACCTCGATGCGCAACGCCTGGAACGTACGTTTGGCGGGGTGCCCGCCGGTGCGCTTGCTCGCCGCGGGCACCGTGTCGTGCAGCAGCCGCACGAGGCGCTCGCTGGAGTCGAACGGCGCCCGTTCCCGCTCGGCGACCACCGCCCTGGCGATCCGGTGGGCGAACCGCTCCTCGCCGTACTCCCGCAGGATCCGGGTCAGCTCGGCCGCGGGGTAGGTGTTGAGCACCTCGGCGGCCGTGATCCCGGCCGTCGGGTCCATCCGCATGTCGAGCGGCGCGTCCCGGGAATAGGCGAACCCACGCTCGGGGAGGTCGAGCTGCATGGACGACACGCCGAGGTCCATGAGGATCCCGTCCACCGCCGGCAGGCCCAGCTCGTCGAGTACCGTGCCGATCCGGTCGTAGGTGGTGTGGACGTACCGCACCCGGTCGCCGAACCCGGCCAACCGCCGCCGCGCGTGGTCGAGCGCACCGGTGTCCCGGTCGAACCCGATCAGCCGCAGGTCCGGGTGCGCGGTCAACAGCGCCTCGGCGTGTCCGCCGAGACCGAGCGTGGTGTCGACCACCGTGGCCGCACCGCCCGCGAGGACGGGAGCGAACAGGGCGAGCACCCGGTCCCGCAGGACAGGCTGGTGCGCTGCCTCGTCGCCGCTCACGGCGCCCCCTCTCACCCGACTCTCCACGTCGCCGACGTCGCCCCTGTTCGACGCCGGGAGCCGGATGCCGTCAGGTTGCGGACCTGATACCGGGGAAGGTGCATCAGGGCCGCAGCCTCACGTCATCCGACGCCGTGTCCGCGTCAGAAGATGCCCGGCAGGATCTCCTCCTGCGCCTTCGCGTAACTGTCCTCGTGCTCCTCCAGGTAGGTCTCCCACGCCCCGGAGTCCCAGATCTCCAACCGGGTGATCGCGCCGATCACGACGCAGTCCCGGTGGAGTCCGGCGTACCGGCGCAACTCGGGGGCGATCGCGATCCGCCCCTGCGCGTCCGGCCGCTGCTCGTCGGTCCCGGCGAACAGGTAGCGCTGGTAGGCCCGCACCGACTCGTTGGTGAACGGCGCCTCGGCGACCTTCCGCGCCATCTGCTCGAACTCGGCGCGGTCGAACACGTACAGGCAGTGGTCCTGTCCCTTGGTGATCATGAGCCCACCTGCCAGCGCGTCACGGAACTTCGCAGGCAGCGTGAGCCGCCCCTTGTCGTCCAGCTTGGGAGTGTGGGTGCCGAGAAACACCGGCCTCCACCTCCCCTACCGACCAACGCCGGGACCCCGCGGCCCCCTCCGAGATCGGCTCCGGGGCATCACGTCCGCCCCACTGGTCACCACGGTACCCCACTTTCCACCACAGTCAACGCCGAAACGGCCCGTTCAGGGCGTTTCCGGCCGTGTTTTCGCAGGTCACTGCGGTGGTGTGCGGGTGGGGGGTCGTGGCGGGTTCGCTACCCCGGGTGACACCGATCCGGTCATCCGGAGCGACCCGGCGTCGCGAAACGGCGCTCCGCGTGTCGGCCCGGACACTGCGCGTCGTAGGGTGGTGACCCACCCGTGGTGGACATCGGGGAGATCACCTGACCGGGGAGGCACGGTCTGTGAGACGCTGAGCACACCGGCCCGCCGCGTCGTGATCGTCGGGGTCGGCCCATCGGGTGCGCCGGTCTTTGACACACTGCCCGTCAGGTCGGTCCGGCGGGCGGGGCCGGCCCGGTCGACCAGAACAGCCCGGGGCCGTCGCGCCCACCGCGGGGCCCTCTGCACAGGAGGTCGTGTGACGTCGGAAGCGCAGTCCACCGCCACCGCCCCGCCGGACGGGGAACCGGCGGCCACCGGACCGTCCCACCCCACCACCGGGGCCGGGCCGCACGCCCCCGGCCCCGGTGGAGGTCTCGACCAACTGCACGAGACCGTCCGCCGGATCGCGGACAACATCGAACGCGTGCTGGTGGGCAAACCCGACGTCGTGCGGATCGCGCTCGTGACGCTGCTGGCCGAGGGGCACCTGCTGGTCGAGGACGTCCCGGGGGTCGGCAAGACCTCGTTGGCCAAGGCGCTCGCCCGGTCGATCGACTGCACGGTCAGCCGGGTCCAGTTCACCCCCGACCTGCTGCCGAGCGACGTCACCGGCGTCTCCGTCTACAACAGGCAGCGCGCCGAGTTCGAGTTCCGCCCCGGCCCGGTGTTCGCGAACATCGTGGTGGGCGACGAGATCAACCGGGCGTCCCCGAAGACCCAGTCCGCCCTGCTGGAGTGCATGGAGGAGCAGCAGGTCACCGTCGAGTCCACGACGTACCGGCTCGGCGCGCCGTTCATGGTGATCGCCACGCAGAACCCGGTGGAGATGGAGGGCACCTACGCGCTGCCCGAGGCCCAGCGGGACCGGTTCACGGCCCGACTGTCCCTCGGGTACCCGGATCCGCAGGCCGAACTGGCCATGGTGGACGAACACGCCGGGCACGACCCCCTCGGGCACCTCGAACCGGTCTCCGACGGCGGGACCGTCCGGCAACTGGTCGAGACCGTGCGTGCCGTCCACGTCGCCACCGAGGTGCGCCGGTACGCCGTCGACCTGGTCACCGCGACGCGCGAGATGCCGGAGGTCCGGCTGGGCGCGTCACCACGGGCCACACTGCACCTGATCCGCGCCTCCCGCGCGCAGGCCGCGCTGGCCGGCCGGGAGTTCGTGATCCCCGACGACCTGCACGCCATCGCGGTCCCGGTGCTGGCGCACCGGCTGGTCCTCACCACGGAGGCCCACGCGGCGCGGCGGTCGGCCACCGACGTGGGTAGTCGTCGGCACGACGACAAGCCCGGTCGGTGGTGCTGCAGGGGATGAGTACGGCGAACTCGTCACCGTGCAGCCGCACCGGCAACTCCCCACCGACCGCGCAGCGGCGGAGCCGGGTGGCGACCTCGACGAGGACGCGGTCACCGAAGCGATGCCCGTGGGTGTCGTTAAGCGCCTTGAAGCCGTTCATGTCGCCGAGCGCGACGGCG
>NZ_KB912543.1:11624-15075 GCF_000383775.1 Saccharomonospora halophila 8 | reverse complement strand
AGTGCGCCCGGGGCGGACGAGTGCCGCTCGGGCAACGGCGTGCGGGAGAGCCGGTGGAGGCGGATGCCGGAGCGCACCCCGAGCGCGCCGAAGATCAGCGTCGCCGCGAGACCGCTGAACGCGCCCTGGACGCCCTCCGCCCCGCTGACGCCGGCGTAGCCCACCACCGCCCACAACACGCTGAGCAGGGTCAGCACCGACCACACCGTCAGGGCGCGCGACGTGCGCCGCCGCTTGCGCCGGAGTTTCGCCGCCGGATCGTTCCAGCGGTCCCACTTGTCCCGGATCTCGGCGACCACCGGCAGTTCCGCCGGGGTGGACGGCCCGCCCCCGTCCTCGTCCGGCCTCCGCCGGTCCGGGGCGGTCGACCGGTTCTCTTCTCCCGCGTAGCGCCGGAGGTGCCGGTGGGCCTGCTGGGCGTAGCCGGGCAGGCGTCGCACGTACTTCTCGAGGCCCTGTTCCCCGAAATCCCGTCGGCCCGACATCCGCCCTGCCGTTCCCGACCCTCAGGCCTCGTTCTTCTGCCGCTCGGCCTCCACCCGGGCCTGGATCTCGCTCTGCACGTCCGGGCCGGTGGAGGAGGCGGCGGCCTGCCCGGTGCCCGCGTTCTCGGAGCCGTCGGTCACCTGGGCCACCGAGTCGCCCTTCATGGAGGCGCGGATCTGTTCCAGCCTGTTGTGCCCGGCGAGCTGGGTCGTGGAGTGCTGGACCTCCATCATGCGGCCCTGCACCGAGTTCTGCGCCAGCTCCGCCGAACCGACCGCGGTCGTGTACCGCTGCTCGATCTTGTCGCGGACCTCGTCCAGCGACGGCGTGTTGCCGGAGGAGGACATCTCGGTCATCTGGTTCAGCGAGGCCGACACCTGCTCCTGCATCTTCGCCTGCTCCAGCTGGGAAAGCAGCTTGGTGCGCTCGGCCAGCTTCTGCTGGAGCATGCTCGCGTTGCGCTCGACGGCCTGCTTGGCCTGTTCGGCGGCCTGCAACGCCTGGTCGTGCAGCGTCTTCAGGTCCTCGATGCTCTGCTCCGCGGTGATGAGCTGGGCGGCGAAACCCTCGGCCGCGGTCTCGTACTCCTGCGCCTTCGCCTCGTCCCCCTTGGCGCGCGCCTCCTCGGCGAGGGTCAGCGCCTGACGGGTGGAGGACTGGAGCTTCTCCACCTCTCCCAGCTGACGGTTCAGCTTCATCTCCAGCTGACGCTGATTGCCGATCACCGACGCCGCCTGTTGGGAGAGCGACTGGTGGTTACGCTGCGCCTCCTCGATGGCCTGCTGGATCTGCACCTTCGGGTCGGCGTGCTCATCGACCTTCGACGAGAACGCCGCCATGAGGTACTTCCAGAACTTCACGAAAGGGTTGGCCATCTCCTCCGCCTGCCTTCTCACATTCCACGGTTCCCTGCGCGGGTGCCCACCTGCCGATACCGGTCGGAACACGTGACCCCCGTCTGTCGGGTTCCATCGTGTCAGGTCGGCGCCCACCGTTCCACCACGACCCCGCACGTTTCGCGCGGAAGGGACGGCGGCACGGCGTGCCCCGTACGCGGCGCCGGGGTCCCCGGGTCCCGCGTCCCGGGCCTCCGGCCCCTCAGGCCGCGAGCACCGCCTTCGACTCCGGGGCGGGAATCGTCGTACGCAGGGTGGGCGAGAGCCGGAAGTCGCCGAACTCGCCCGCGGCCCCCGTGACCGGCCGTGCCTCCTCCAGCCCCTCGGCGAGGTCCTCGGCGACGGCCTCTCTGCCGACGGGCTCGCGGGCACCGACGGACTCGCGGGCACCGGCCTCGGCGGGCAGCGGGACCGCGGATTCCGCCCCGGCGGCCTCCACCGTGCCGAGTGCGGACACGTCCGAGGCGACGTTGTGCAGCAGTTCGGGCAGCGGCAGGTCCAACGCCTCGCAGATCGAGGCGAGCAACTCGCTGGAGGCCTCCTTCTGCCCGCGCTCGACCTCCGAGAGATACCCGAGGCTCACCCTGGCGGCGCGGGAGATGTCGCGCAGCGTCCGGCGCTTGGTGGTGCGGGCATGACGGAGCCGATCACCGATCGCCTCACGCAACAGCACGGTCATCACGCGCCTCCCTTCCATCTGTCGTCCACGGTACCCAGGCCGGGGGACGGAACGCAGGTGCCGACACGGTCGTCCGCCCTGAGCGAACGAGCGACTCAGCGTCGTAGTTCCCCACGCAGGCATCGGTACAGCACGGCGAACGCCTCCGCCACCGCCGCCTCCCGCACGGCGCGACGATCACCCGGACAGAGCAGCGTCCGGACCTCGCGCCGGTCGGGCCCGGCGAGTGCGACATACACGGTGCCCGGCCCGACGCCGTCCTGGGGATCGGGTCCGGCGACGCCGGTCAGGCCCAGGCCCCAGTCCGCTCCGCACCGGTGCCGCGCCCCTCCGCCAGTTGCGCGGCGACCTCGGGGTGGACGGCCCCGTGCTCGGCCAGCAGGTCCGGATCCACCCCCGCGAGGGTGTGCTTGAGGTCGGTGGCGTAGACGACGAGCCCACCACGCACCGCCACGCTCGCCCCGGGTACCCCGGTCAGCCGGGCGCACACCAGTCCGGCGGTCAGCGACTCCGCCGTGGCCACCGTCCACCCGCGCCGGGAGAGTTCGGTGACGACGTCGGCGGCCTCCGCCCGGGGGAGCGTGTCCCCGCTCGACCGTTCCTCCGGAGGGGCGCAGTCGTGGGGCATCGGATCTCCGGAACCGTTCATTCCGTCGCCGGACCCGTCCGTCCCGGCCCCGGCCCCCAGGAGGAGGGATCCGCTCCGGTGTCCCGGCCGTCCGTGCGGTCGTTGCCGGACCGACCGTCGCCCCCCGCGCGCATCCGCAGTGCCCGCACCAGATAATCCAGCCCGGTCACCACGGTCAGCACCACGGCGAGCGCCATGAGCGTCCACCGGACCGGGTCGGCGACGTCCGGAAGCGGGAGCAGGAAGGCGGCGATGGCCACCACCTGGGCGAGCGTCTTCGCCTTGCCCCCGCGGCTCGCGGCGATCACCCCGTGCCGGATCACCCAGAACCGCAGCGCCGTGACGCCCAGCTCCCGCGCGGCGATCACCGCCGTGATCCACCACGGCAGCTCACCGAGCACACTCAGCCCCACCAGCGCGGCCCCGATCAGCGCCTTGTCCGCGATCGGGTCGGCGACCTTGCCGAAGTCGGTGACCAGCTCGTACCGCCGGGCCACCCACCCGTCGATCCGGTCGGTGAGCGCCGCCGCCACGAACACGGCCATGGCGAGGTACCGCCACAGCGGGTCCTCGCCCCTCTCGACGAACAGCACGACCACGAACAGCGGCACCAGGGCGAGACGCACGACGGTGAGCACGTTCGCCAGGTTCATCCGGGACGGTCCCGACTCCGCGGGCCGGTCCCCTTCCCCGGCTCGCCCCGCGGTCATGTCGCGACGCCCCTTCCGCCGTGGGCCGGCGCGGACCCGGCCGCGCCGTCGG
>NZ_KB912543.1:6329-11524 GCF_000383775.1 Saccharomonospora halophila 8 | reverse complement strand
GGGCACCTGCGGGTCGACCGGGGGTCCGCCTCGGCGGTGACCCAGTTCGCCGAGGCCGCCGAGGCGCTGCGCGCCGCACGGTCGCCGATCGTCGTCTACCCGGAGGGCCGCATCAGCCACGACCCCGGGCTGTGGCCCGAACGGGGCAAGACCGGGGCCGCCCGGCTGGCACTGACCGCCGGGGTTCCCGTGGTCCCGATCAGCCAGTGGGGTGCCCACGAGGCCGTGTACTGGGGCACCGAGACGGTGCGCGGCGCGGCCGACCTCGTGCCGCTGGCCCGTTCCGGCCTCACCTCACCGCTGCGCAGACCGACGTTCCGGGTGCACTTCGGCGAACCGGTGGACCTGTCCCCCTACGCGGCGGGCCGCCCCGGCGACGCGGTGAAGGCGCACGCGGCGATCATGCGGGCGATCACCGCCGGGCTGGTGCCGCTCCGGACGGACGAACCGGACCGGCCCCGGTTCCACGACCCCACCCGGCCCACGGACGGCCACAGCCCGTGGCGCCCGTGAGCCGCCCCGGCCGACGGTGTCCGCAAGGGCCGGGCGGGCACGGTCGTCAGACCGGGATGACCGTCGGCACGATCATCGGCCTGCGCCGGTAGGTCTCGCCGACCCACCGGCCCACCACCCGGCGCACCGCCTGGGCGATCTGGTGGGCGTCGACGATGCCCTCCGACTCGGTGCGGGACAGCTCCATCTCCACCAGCCCGGCCACCTCGTCGAGCGCCTTCGGGTCGTCGGAGAACCCCCGGCCGGACAGGGTCGGCCTGCCCATCGCCCGCCCGGTGGTCGAGTCGACCGCGACCGTGATCGCGATGAACCCGCCCTCGCCGAGGACGAGCCGGTCGGACAGGGTCGACTCGCCCACGTCCCCGACCGACAGGCCGTCGACGTAGACCATGCCGACCTCGACGCGGCCGCTGACCGTCGCCTGCCCGTCGACCAGGTCGACCACCACGCCGTCCTCGGCGAGCACCACGTTCTCCTCCGGCACGCCGGTGCGCACCGCGAGCGCCGCGTTGGCCCGCAGGTGACGCCATTCGCCGTGCACCGGCATCACGTTGCGCGGCCGGACCGCGTTGTAGAGGAACAACAGCTCGCCCGCCGGCGCGTGTCCGGAGACGTGCACCTGGGCGTTGCCCTGGTGAATCACCTCGGCGCCGAGCCGCACGAGCCCGTTCATCACCCCGAACACGGCGGTCTCGTTGCCCGGGATCAGCGAGCTGGCCAGCACGACCGTGTCGTTCTCCCGGATCGAGATCTGCTTGTGCTCGCCGCGCGCCATCCGGGACAGCGCCGACAGCGGCTCCCCCTGCGATCCGGTGGAGACGAACAGGACCTTCGTCTCGGGCAGGGTGACCGCCTCGTCGAGATCGATCAGCAGTCCCTGCGGGATGTTCAGCAGCCCCAGATCGGCCGCGATCGTCATGTTGCGCACCATCGACCGGCCCACCAACGCCACCCGGCGCCCGTGCCGCTGCGCCGCGTCGAGGACCTGCTGGACCCGGTGCACGTGGCTGGCGAAGCAGGCCACGATGACCCGCTGGTGCACCCGGGCGATCACGTCGTCGAGCACCGGGCCGATGTCACTCTCCGGGGTGACGAACCCGGGCACCTCGGCGTTGGTGGAGTCGATGCACAGCAGGTCGACACCGGACTCGCCCACCCGGGAGAACCCGGCGAGATCGGTCAGCCTGCCGTCCAGGGGAAGCTGGTCCAGCTTGATGTCGCCGGTGTGCAGCACCGTGCCCGCCGGGGTGCGCACCGACAGTGCCAGCGCGTCCGGGATGGAGTGGTTGACCGCGAAGAACTCCAGCTCGAACGGACCCACGGTGCGGGTCTGTCCCTCGGCGACCTCGTGCAGCACCGGCTTCTGCCGGTGCTCCCTGCACTTGGCCGAGACTAGCGCGAGCGTGAATCGGGAACCGTGGATCGGCAGGTCCGGCCGCATCCGCAGCAGGAACGGCACGGCCCCGATGTGGTCCTCGTGCCCGTGGGTGAGCACCAGCGCGTCGATGTCGTCGAGCCGGTCCTCGATCGCGCGGAAGTCGGGCAGAATCAGATCGACGCCGGGCTGGGCGTCCTCCGGGAAGAACACCCCGCAGTCGACGATGAGCAGCCTGCCGCCGTACTCGAAGACGGTCATGTTCCGTCCGACCTCGCCGATGCCACCGAGCGCGACCACCCGCAGGCCGCCCTCGGGCAGGGGTGGCGGCCGGTGGGTCGGTCCCGGCCCGGCGGGGGTGGTCCGCGCCGGGGGCCTCGCGGCGTCGGTGGGCTGCTGTGGGGGGTTTCCGGTCACGGGTGGATGGTCCCAACGCTCGTGTGGGTGGTGGGGGTGACGTAGGCCGCCGCCGAGTCGGCCTGGGCCACCCGGTTGCTCGCCCAGTCGCTGGTCGGCGACATCTCCAGGGGCACACCGGCCTGGGTCAGGTCGGCCGCGATGGCGCGCACCTGCTCGTCCGAGGCGGGCACCATCGGCAACCGGGGGTCGCCGACCTCGTAGCCGCGCAGCCGCAGGGCCGTCTTGGCGAACACGACCCCGCCGACCCGGGAGAACGCACGGAACACCGGCAGCATCCCGCGGTGGTTGGTGCGGGCGGTGGAGGTGTCGCCGTCCTCGTACGCCTCGATCATGGCGCGGATCCGGCCGGCGACGACGTGCCCGATGACGCTGACCACGCCGGTGGCTCCGACGGACAGCCAGGGCAGGTTCAGCGCGTCGTCGCCGGAGTAGTAGGCCAGGTGCGTGTTGGCGATGACCTCGCTGCCCGCCAACAGGTCACCCTTGGCGTCCTTGACCGCGAGGATGCGCGGGTGCTCGGCGAGTCGGCGCAGGGTGTCCACCTCGATCGGCACGATCGAGCGCGGGGGGATGTCGTAGAGCATCACCGGCAGGTTCGTCGCGTCGGCCACCGTGGTGAAGTGCGCGTACACCCCGGCCTGCGTCGGCCGCGAGTAGTAGGGGGTGACCACGAGGACGCCGTGCGCGCCCGCCTTCTCGGCCTGGCGGACCAGTTCCACGCTGTGCGCCGTGTCGTAGGTTCCCGCACCGGCGACGACGGTCGCGCGGTCGCCGACGGCCTCCACCACGGCGCGGATGACGTCGGCCTTCTCGTCGTCGCGCGTGGTCGGGCTCTCCCCGGTGGTGCCGTTGACGACGAGGCCGTCGTTGCCCAGCTCCAGCAGGTGCACGGCGAGTTCCTGCGCCCGCTTCAGGTCCGGGGCGCCCTCGGCGGTGAACGGCGTGACCATGGCGGTGAGCACGCGGCCGAACGGTCTGCCCGGCGCGGCGGTGGGCGGAGTGGGCGGTTCGATCGACATGGACCCGACGGTACCTGTTCGATCCGGCGCCCACCGTGCCGACCACCGCCCCGCGGGGATCCGCCGCCCACCCGCGAATGGGGCGCAGATCTGCCGGTCACCGGACGGGCACGCGGGAAGTTCTGCGGCCCGCCGCCTACCGGACGTGGAGGCCGCCGCAGCCATCCCCTCGTCCGCGGCGTCCCGATGCTAGCGACACCACTGTGGGGGACAGCGACCACCGGTGTCCCGACAATCGATGTGCGGGCCGTCACCCGCCGTGGACGTCGTGTCCCGCCTCGCGCAGTGCGACGAGCGCGCGGTCGAGGTCCTCGCCCCGGACGAGCACGTGGTCGGTGTCGTAGGTGGACAGGGCGAACAGCGTCACCCCCGCGGCGGCCAGCTCACCCGCCAGCGCGGCCATGATCCCGGTCAGGGTGAACGAGAGCGGCCCCCGCACGGTGAGCAGGCGCCACCCGTGCTCCACCCGGGCATCCTCCGGCGCCGCCGCGGCCGTGCACACCACGGACAGCTCCGCGTCGGTCCGGGTCACCGAGACCAGCCCGGATCCGGGCCCCGGGTCGAGCAGGGCCGCGGGCACGGGTGCGGAGGGGTTCAACCGCGCGACGACGTACTCCCCCGGCCGCACGTCCACGGCAAGCTTGCGCACGCCTCAGCCCTCGGCGACCCGGGGGCTGGACGCCACCTCGGTGCCGTCCGGCATCGTCGAGATCGTGAAGTCGGCGAAGGCGTTCTCGGCCACCTTCTGCAGTTGCCGCAGACACTCGACGGCGAGCGCGCGGATCTCGACGTCGGCGTGCTCGGTGGCGCGCATCGCGATGAAGTGTCGCCACGCGCGATAGTTGCCGGTCACCACGATGCGGGTCTCGGTGGCGTTGGGCAGCACCGACCGCGCCGCCTGGCGGGCCTGCTTGCGGCGCAGGGTGGCGCTCGGCGCGTCGGCGAACTTGTCCTCCAGCGCGGCGAGCAGATCGTTGTAGGCCCGCACACCGGCGTCGGCGGCGGCGAGGAACTTCTCGTGCAGCTCGGGGTCGTCGGCGATGACGTCGGGCTCGACGATCGCCGCGTCCCGCTCGGGGACATAGCGCTGGGACAGCTGCGAGTAGGAGAAGTGCCGGTGCCGGATCAGCTCGTGGGTGAGCGAGCGGGAGATCCCGGTGATGTAGAAGGTCACGCTGGCGTGTTCGAGCACGGACAGGTGCCCGACCTCGATGATGTGGTCGAGATACCCGGCGTTCGTCGCCGTCCTCGGGTTCGGCTTGCTCCACGACTGGTAGCACGCCCGCCCCGCGAACTCGGCGAGTGCCTGCCCTCCGTCGGCGTCGGTCGACCAGGACACATCGTCCGGTGGGACGAACTCCGTCCTCGCGATCAACCGCACCTGGGGTTTCACCGTCTCGGCCACGTCCGACTCCCTCCTGATACGCGCCCGGCCAGCGTATCGCCCGGGGTCCGCGCCGGTCGGACGGGCACCACACCACCCCTGCGACGACACCGCGAAGACACCACCACGAAGGCGCGCGGCCTCTTGTCGGACACCACCATTGGTGTCATCGTGATGTCATGGATCTGAATCCGTACCTGGACACCCTCCGGGAGAACCTCGCGACCACGGCCTCCGCCGGGGACGAACAGCTCCAGCGCGCGGCGGCGGTGCTGTCGGCGGCGCTGGAGCCGGCAGCCCGGCTGGCACTGATGAACGCGCTGTCCGATCTCGCCGCGGAGGTGACGGCGGAGCTGCCCGGCCACGTCGTCGACGTGCGGCTCGACGGCCGGGACGTCCGGGTCGTGGTGGACACCGTCGCCCCGGCCCACCCGGCGGACACCGACGACAGCCCCGACGCGGGGAGCACGCGGGCCAGGGGCGT
>NZ_KB912543.1:3087-6229 GCF_000383775.1 Saccharomonospora halophila 8 | reverse complement strand
CGCGGCGGCGGCCACCGCCCTGCGGGAGCACGGTGCCGAACGGGGTATCGCGTGGGTGGCGCAGTCCGACCCGGCGACGCTGAACCTCTACCGCCACGCGGGGTGGCACCCGGACGGCACGGTGCGCACCCTGGACACCGGCGAGCGCACCGTCCGCGAACTCCGGCTGACCGGGGGCCTCGACCTGCGGCTGCACGACCCGGAGGCGTGACCCGGCGAGGATCGGCCGGGATCACCCGGAAACGAGGACGCCGGGCAACGCCAGCAGCACCCCACCCGCGAGAAGCAGGACACCGCCGAGCACGCGGGGGATGAGCTCACCCTGCGGCAGGGTCTTCTCCACGGTGATCACCGCGGCGACGGCGGCCATCCACGCCAGGTTCATCACGCCGACGGCCAGCAGCACCGCCATCAGTGCCCAACAGCACCCCACGCAGTAGCCGCCGTGCCGCACCCCGACCGCCAGTGCCCCCCATCGGCTCTTCCGGGCCCGTGCGCCGTGCCGCAGCACCTGCGCGACCGGGGAACGACAGTGCACCAGACACCACCGCTTGAGCGGCGTGAACTGGAACACCCCCGCGACGAACAGCACGGCCGCGCCCGCCCGCACGGCCGTCGTGGTGCCGCCCGCGGCCACGCTGTCGAACCACCGCAGGACCAGGTACGCCAGGAGACCGAGCAGACCCCACACCACCAGGTAGCCCGCGGTCAGTGCCGCCGGACCGCCGTGGCCGGGCGCGGCCCCGCGCAGCAGCCTGCTCATGGTCACCGTGAACGGGACCACGGCGGGCAGCATCATCGCCGCCATCATCACGACCCACATGACCAGGAAGAGCCAGAACGCGGCGTGCCCGCCGGGGGCGGTCATGGCCATGCCGCCGTCCGTCGCACCCGCGCCGGTCAGCAGGCCGGTGCGCATGCCCGGCATCGACATACTCGCCGTGAGCCACCAGGCGAGTCCCGCCAGCACCAGCAGCACCAACGCCAGTGCCGCCTCGACCCACGTCCAGGTGCGCAGCGAACCCGGTGCGCGCAGCACCCCGCCGGTCATGCCGCGTCGGGTCCGGACCAGTCGAACGGGATCAGCTTACTGGAGTACCCGGTGCGGTCCCACCGGAAGCCGAACGCGTCGGCGCGGTCGGTGTCCGCACGTCCCCAGATCGACGGCCCGTGGCCCGGCCCGACCTCCGAACCGGGCAGATTGTGCACTTCGACCCGCGCACCCTCCGGTGACGTGGGTCCCGCCAACGCGGTGACCGTGGCTTCGGCCCGGTCCGGAATGCGCATCCGCCAACTCGCCAGGTCGTCCGCGATGTCCACCTCGATGGGCACGGACTCCATGCCCCGCATCTCGGCACCGAACACCTCGCCGAACTCGGCGGGCCAACCGCCCGCCGCACCGCCGAAGATCGTGTGCAGCGCCTCGCGCTGGTCGTCGTCGGCACGGTCGTCGAAGAACGCCGCCGCGTAGGCGTCGGTGTGCTGCCCGCTCCAGACGTTTCCGGTGAACGAGCCGAGCATCGCGACGTTCAGGCCGTCGAGCGGTACGTCGCCGTAACGCCCCTCGCGGAGGTGCCAGAGCAGGATGCCTTCGCAGTCACCATAGGTCGGTGGTTGCGCGAACGAACACGGACACGGCACGGCGCACTTGCAGGCGTCGAACCAGATTCCCTTGAGAGACCACTCCTGAGCCGTTGGAGCATTCATCGCCGCCTCCCGGGTCGGACTTTCCCGAGAACTGCCGAAGATACGCCGGAACAGGACGGGTGGGAACACCCCACGCCGCACTTTCGGCCCCTCACCCGCCGGACTCGGCCGCACGGTGGAGCGCCCCGACCTCGGCGTGCGTGAGCGGGCGGACGGTGCCCGGTTTCGTGTCGCCGAGCCGGACATCGCCCACCGCCGTGCGGACCAGCTTGCGGACCGGGTGGCCGGCCTCGTCCAGCAGCCGCCGGACGACGCGGTTGCGGCCCTCGTGCAGCACGAGCTCCACCAGGGTGCGGCCGGGACGGGTGTCGAGGATGCGGAACTCGTCGACGCGCACGGGCCCGTCCTCCAGCGACACACCCTCCCGCAGCGTCGCGCCCAGCCCCCGGGACACCGTGCCCTCGACCTCGGCGACGTAGGTCTTGGGCACGGTGAACGACGGGTGCATCAGTCTGTGCGCCAGGTCGCCGTCGTTGGTCAGCAGCAGCAGGCCCTCGGTGTCGGCGTCGAGCCTGCCGACGTGGAACAGTCGCCGGTCGGCGACGTAGTCGCCCACGCAGGGCCTGCCCCGGTCGTCGGTCATCGTGCTGTGCACGCCGCGCGGCTTGTTCAGCGCCCGGTACACCAGGTCGTCGCGGACCACCACCCGCGACCCGTCGACGTGGATCACGGCGGTCTCCGGGTCGACCCGGCGGCCCTGTTCCCGCACCACCGCGCCGTCCACGCTCACCCGGCCGTCGGCGATCATCTCCTCCGCCGCGCGGCGGGAGGCGACCCCCGCCCGGGAGAGCACCTTCTGCAACCGCACGCCCTCGGGCCGGTCCGCGTACCGGTCAGCCGTCGTCAATCGAATCCACCTCGGGAAGCAGGGGGGCGATCGGGGGCAGGTCGGACAACGACGACAGCCCCAACCGCTCCAGGAACAGTTCCGTCGTGCCGTACAGGGTGCCGCCGGTCTCCGGGTCGGTGCCGCTCTCCTCGATCAGCCCCCGGGCCAGCAGTGTGCGCACGACACCGTCGACATTGACACCCCGCACCGCCGCGACCCGCGACCGGGTCACCGGTTGCCGGTAGGCCACCACCGCCAGCGTCTCCAGCGCGGCCCGGGTCAGCTTGGACCGCTGCCCGTCGAGCAGCAGCTTCTCCACGAACGGTGCGTAGGTGTCCCGGGTGTAGAAGCGCCACCCGTCCGCCACGCGCCGCAGGTCGATGCCGCTGCCGCGGTCCTTGTAGTCCTCCGCCATCGTGCGCAGCATCTCGGTGACCCGGTCCACCGGCTGCTCCAGCGCCCCGGCGAGCGACTCCTCGTTCGCGGGCGCGTCCACCACCAGCAGCACCGCCTCCAGCGCCGAGCGCAACGCGTCGTCGGCGGACACGTCCGGCAGTACCCGGCCCCCGGCCCCACCGGCCGTGTCGTCCCCGGCGCTCGCGGTGG
>NZ_KB912543.1:0-2987 GCF_000383775.1 Saccharomonospora halophila 8 | reverse complement strand
AGCCGCAGGTGGCCACGCCGCCGGACGGCGCCGTCCGGCGCGCGCCCGGCGAAGGTCGGGAACCCGTGACCTCCGGGCGCTCGGCCGTCGTCGCGGGAATCCTGCAGCTCGTGGTGCCGTTCGGCGTCGGGCGGTTCTACACCGGACAGACCGGGCTCGCCGTCGCGCAACTGCTGGTCACCCTGCTCACCTTCGGTGTGGGCGCGTTGTGGCCGATGATCGACGGCATCCTGCTGCTGGTCAACGGCGGGGTCGACGGGGACGGACGTCCGCTCGGCCGGTGAGCGGACGTCGCGGGCCGGGCGGTCAGCGTCCCCGGGCGGCGAACCGCGTCGGCCGGTACCGCCAGGGCGCGTCGGTGGGCCTCGATTCGATCCCGCCCGTGTTCAGCACCGCGTGCGCGGCGAGCAGTCCGCCGACCGTGGCGCCGTTGACGATCTCTCCGTTGAGCACCATGCGCACGGCCTCGTCCAGCGGCACCCGCGTCACCACGAGGTCGGCCTCCTCGTCGCCGTGCGTCTCGCGCGTGACCGCGGTGAGGTCCCTGGCCAGAAACACCCGCAGCACCTCGTCGGTGAATCCGGGCGAGGCCGCCACGTCGACGAGGGTGTCCCAGCGCCCGGCGGACAGACCGACCTCCTCGACCAGCTCCCGGCGGGCGGTGTCCACCGGGTCCTCGCCGTCGGCGTCCAGCAGGCCCGCCGGCAGCTCCCACAACCGGTCACCCAGCGGGTGCCGGTACTGGTGGACCAGGGTCACCGACCCGTCGTCGTCCACGGCGCAGATCGCGACCGCCCCGAGGTGTTCGACCACCTCCCGGCGGGCCGCGGCCCCACCCGGCATGACGACCTCATCCACCCGCATCCCCAGGATGCGTCCGATGTGGACGTCCCGGGACGACACGACGGTGAATTCGTGGTCACCCGGCGCGCTCACCGCGCACCCACCGCGGTCTCCGGCAGCTCCACCGGAAGCCGGTCGGCGGTACGGTAGTTCACCACCGCGCGCACGAAGGCGTCGAACAGCGGGTGCGGCCTGGTCGGCCGCGACTTCAGCTCGGGATGAGCCTGGGTGCCGACGAAGAACGGGTGCCTGTCGGCGGGCAGCTCCACGAACTCGACGAGCCGCTCGTCCGGGGACACGCCGGAGAACACCAGTCCGGCGTCGGTCAGCCGCGTGCGGTAGGCGTTGTTGACCTCGTACCGGTGCCGGTGCCGTTCGGAGATCTCCCGGGTCCCGTACGCCCGGGCCACCTGCGACCCCTCGGCGAGCTTCGCCGGGTACGCGCCGAGTCGCATCGTGCCGCCCATGTCGCGCTGGCCGGCCACGACCTCCTTCTGGTCGGACATCGTGGAGATCACCGGGTTGGCGGTGTTCTCGTCGAACTCCGCGGAGTTCGCGTCCGCGATCCCGGCGAGGTCGCGCGCCGTCTCGATCACCATGCACTGCAGGCCCAGACACAGCCCCAGTACCGGGATGCCGTGAGTGCGGGCGTGGTGGATCGCCCCGACCTTGCCCTCGATCCCCCGGATGCCGAACCCGCCCGGCACCAGCACGCCGTCCACTCCGGCCAGCGCGGCGGCGGCACCCGCGGGTGTCGTGGCCTCGTCGGAGGGGACCCACACGATCTCCACCTTGGCACGGTGGGCGAACGCCCCCGCCCGCAGCGCCTCGGTGACCGACAGGTAGGCGTCCGGCAGATCGACGTACTTGCCCACCAGCGCCACGCGGACGGTCTCCGACGGATTGTGCACCCGCTTCAGCAGGTCGCCCCACACCGTCCAGTCGACGTCGCGGAACGGCATGCCGAGCCGCCGCACCACGTAGGCGTCGAGCCCCTCGGTGTGCAGCACCTTCGGGATGTCGTAGATGGACGGCGCGTCCGGGCAGGCGACGACGGCCTCGTTCTCCACGTCGCACATCAGGCCGATCTTGTTCTTCAGATCCTCCGGCAGATCCCGGTCCGCCCGGCAGACCAGCGCGTCCGGCTGGATACCGATGTTGCGCAGCGCCGCCACGGAGTGCTGCGTGGGCTTGGTCTTCAACTCGCCGGACGGTACGAGGAAGGGCACCAGGGACACGTGCAGGAAGAAGCAGTTGTCCCGGCCGACGTCGTGCCGGACCTGCCGGCACGCCTCCAGGAACGGCAGCGACTCGATGTCGCCGACCGTGCCGCCGACCTCGGTGATGACCACGTCCGGGCGCCGGCCGCTGCCGTCGTCGTCGGCCAGTCCGGTGATGCGCGACTTGATCTCGTCGGTGATGTGCGGGATGACCTGCACCGTGTCCCCGAGGTACTCGCCGCGGCGTTCTTTCGCGATGACGGACGAGTACACCTGCCCGGTCGTCACGTTGGCCGTCCCGGACAGGTCGCGGTCCAGGAAGCGTTCGTAGTGGCCGATGTCGAGGTCCGTCTCCGCGCCGTCCTCGGTGACGAACACCTCGCCGTGCTGGAACGGGTTCATCGTGCCGGGGTCGACGTTGAGGTACGGGTCGAGCTTCTGCATCGTGACCCGCAGCCCACGGGAAGTGAGCAGTTGGCCCAGGCTGGAGGCGGTGAGTCCCTTACCCAGGGAGGAGGCGACGCCTCCGGTGACAAAGACGTATTTGGTAGTCCGCGGCTGAAGTCCCACGGGCTTCCACCTTATCGCACACCGGGGCCCCCGTGCCCGAGGCCTCGCCGGGCACCACGCACCCGATGACCTGCGCACGGTCCGCGCGCCGCCGTGTGCCAGAGTGCAGGGGTGGCAGACGACACCCCTTGGTCCGCTCCGGCCGCCGCCGGGCCGCTCGACGCCACCGTCCGGGTACCCGGTTCGAAGTCGGTCACCAACCGTGCGTACGTGCTCGCGGCCCTGTCGGCGGGGCCGACCGTGGTGCGCGCCCCGCTGGACTCCCGGGACACCCGGTTGATGCTGGCCGCGCTGGCCCGGCTCGGCGCGGCCTCCGAACCGGTCGGCGACGGCGTGCGGATCCACCCCGTGACG
>NZ_KB912542.1 GCF_000383775.1 Saccharomonospora halophila 8 | reverse complement strand
GGGGGCGGTGCGCGGCGCGCTGCTCGCCCGGACCGGCCGCCCGGCCGACGAACTGCGGGTCGACGGCGGGAAGGTCGTGTCCACCCGCGACGGAGTCCTCGGCGACATCGCCGCCGTGCTCGGTGCGGACGAGCTGGACGAGACCGTCGAGTGGCGGCACCGCCCCACCGAGAGCCTGCACCCGGAGACCGGCCAGGGGATCGCACACGTGCAGTACGGCTTCGCCGCCCACCGCGCGGTCGTCGACGTGGACACCGAACTGGGGTTGGTGAAGGTGGTGGCGTTGGACTGCGCCCAGGACGTCGGCCGGGCCGTCAACCCGCAGGCGGTGCTCGGCCAGATCCACGGTGGCTCGGCGCAGGGGCTCGGGCTCGCCGTGCTGGAGGAGATCCGCACCGAGGACGGCGTGATCCGCAATCCGTCGTTCACCGACTACCTGGTCCCGACCGTGCTCGACATGCCCCGGATGTCGGTCGACGTGCTCGAACGGCCCGACCCGCACGCGCCCTACGGTCTGCGGGGCGTCGGCGAACCACCGACCATCTCGTCCACCCCGGCGATCGTCGCGGCGGTCCGCGCGGCGACGGGCAGACCGCTGCGGCGGGTCCCGGTGCGACCGGAGCACCTGATTCGACCGGGCGGGGCGGCGGCCTCCCGGTGAACCGCCCCACCCGTCGGTGATCGGGGGCGGGGCGGGGTCAGGACCGGGCGGCGACCAGGCCCTCCCGCACGGCGACGAGGGCGGCCTGCGTCCGGGAACTCAGTTGCAGCTTGCGCAGGAGGTTGCTCACGTGGGTGCGCGCCGTGCGCTCACTGATCACGAGCCGGTCGGCGATCTCCCGGTTCGAGTGCCCGCGCGCCACGAGCACCAGCACGTCGCGTTCCCGCTCGGTCAGCGCGGTCAGACCGGTGGGTGGCGACACCATCTCCCGGGTCAGGCGCTGCGCGACGGCCGGGTCCAGATACACCTTGTCGGAGGCGGCGGCGTGGACCGCGGCGGCCACCTCGTCCGGCCCCGCGCTCTTGAGCAGATATCCCGCGACGCCCTTCGCCAGGGCGGTGTGCACGCGCTCCAGCTCGCCGAAGCTGGTCAGCACGACCACCCGGACGCCCGGGTGGGACTCGGCGATGTGCGCGGCGGCGGTCACCCCGTCCATCCGGGGCATGACGAGGTCGAGCAGCACCACGTCGGGCGGTTTCCCGTGCGAGCCCAGCACGCGCAACCGGTCGAGTGCGTCGTCCCCGTCCTCGGCCTCGCCCGCGACCTCGATGTCGTCGAGGACGTCGAGGTAGGCCCGGATGCCGCGGCGCACGACGGCGTGGTCGTCCACGATCAGCACCCGCACCGGGTCGGCCGACGACCCGGTCACCGGGCCGGCCTCTCCGGTGTCGGGTCGGGGAGCTCCAGCGTCGACGCCGCCGGTGTCGACGGCAGCACGGCCCGCACGGTCGTCCCCGTCCCGCGCCCGGAGGTCTGTGTCACGGTTCCACCCCATCGTGTCGCCCTTTCCCGCATCGTCTCGATCCCGTATCCGCCGGAGGTGTTCCCTCCGGACGGCGTGTCGTATCCCCGGCCGTCGTCGGCGACGGTGGCCTCCAGCCATCCGTCCCGCACCTCCACGTCCACCGAGACGGCCGCGGCGTCCGCGTGCTTGACGACGTTGTGCACCGCTTCGGTGACGATCCGGTAGACGTCCTCGGACAGTTCCGCGTCCAGCCCGTCCACCGCGGCGGTGATCCGGACCTCGCACCGCAGTCCCGCACGGGCGGCGGTGCCGTCCACGAAGGTCCGCAGAGCCTCGGCGAGCCCGGACTCGGCCACCGACGCCGACGGACGCCGCTGGTGCACCATCGCCCGCAGGTCCGCGAGTGCGCTGCGGGTGAGTTCGCCGACCTCGCCGCTCACGCGGGCGACCGTGTCGGCGGGCACGGTATTCCCCCGCCCCGCCAGCACCTCCATCGACTTGACGTGCATCCCGGCGGAGAACACCTGCTGCACCACCGAGTCGTGCAGATCGCGGGCGAGTTGCTGCCGCTCCTCCCGCCGGGCCACGTCCCGCTCCCGCTCGACGAGCGCGGTGTAGTCGACGGCGATCGCGGCCTGCTCGGCCATCGCGGTCAGGAACTCCATCGTGCGGGCGTTCACCGTCTGCCCGGGGGCGAGGTAGGCGTTGAGTACGCCGGTGGACTGCCCCCGCGTGATCAGCGGGATGCTCACGAACGAGTCCCAGTCCAGCTCCACCAGGTAGTCGTGCAGCGGGGCCCAGGCGGGGTCGTCCCGCAGGGCCTCCCACCGGCGCGGGATCACCACGGGCTCCCGGGTCCGCAGCGCGGTGAGCATCTGCAGGGTGCCACCGAGTTCGTGCACCCGCGTGAGCCTGCGGAAGAAGTCCGCGGGGTGCCGGAACCCGGCGGATCCCATGACGTGCAACCGGCCGCCCGACTCGCCCCGGGTGAGGATCTGCACCCCCGCCAGACCGTCGGCCTGCACCACCTCGGCGGCCAGCGCGTCCAGCGTCGCCGACACCGTCCCCTGGGAGGCGAGCTTGGCGGCGGTCCGGGCCAGGGCGGTCACCCGTCGCTGGCGGTGCCGCTCGTCGGTGACGTCCCGGAAGGCGACGACCGTGTAGCGCGGATCGTCCGACAGCGGACGCAACCGGTACGCAAACTCCCGCTGCCCGCCCGCGGCGGGCGTGTACGTGGTGACCTGCTCGGCGGTGTCGTGGTCGAACAGCCCCGGTGATTC
Organism: Saccharomonospora halophila 8; assembly: GCF_000383775.1. Classification (GTDB taxonomy): domain Bacteria; phylum Actinomycetota; class Actinomycetes; order Mycobacteriales; family Pseudonocardiaceae; genus Saccharomonospora; species Saccharomonospora halophila. The sequence continues at coordinate 423 of NZ_KB912542.1, read as the reverse complement.
CGGTCCGCACTCGTCGCCCAGGGGGAACGGCCCGGGGGCTCCGGTGAGGTCCGCGCGGGTGCCGCCGCACAGGGCGAGCGCCGCGCGGTTGAGACGGACGAAGTGTCCACCCGGGTCGAGGACGGCGAGACCGTCCGGAACGTCGTCGGCCGGCACGGGCACGTCCCGGGACACCGACACCGCCCAGCCGGTGTCCCCCCGGGGGGATCCGGTGTCCGACGGGCCCGGTGGGACGGCCATAGGGGTCCTCCTCCGGGGTCGCGGTCAGCGGGGAACGGGCTTCGTGGTGCCGGTGGCGCACGCGCCGTACGGGCACCGGCACCGGCGGACGTCCGTCCGCCGCCTTCCAGCATGCACGCCCGGCCTGGGCAGGGACACCCTGCCGCGCCGTCGCACGCGGTCGTGGCGGGGCGTCTACGTCAT
>NZ_KB912541.1:9129-12354 GCF_000383775.1 Saccharomonospora halophila 8 | reverse complement strand
GCCGCCTGCACGGCTCGCACGAACGCCGCCCCGGCCGTACGGTACGAACGTGGGCCGCCCGCGCCCACGCCGACCAGCCACCCGGGGCCGTCGGACCCGGGGAGCACCTGTACCTCGCCGGGCGCGCGGGTCGCCGAGAGGTCGTCCAGCACGTCGTCGTGCGGGGTCGGCTCCCCCTCGGCGACCACCTCCGCCAGGGGGGTGCCCCGGCGGGCGGTGTCGGTGACGACCACGTCGACCGATCGCGTGGGGACGTCGACCGATCGGGTGGGGACGGACGGGAACGGCGAGCGCGCCACGGAACCTCCAGGCACAACGAACCGAGCCGGGCCGAGCGGGTCCCGGCTCGAAGGCAACGGACGGGTGCGGTCTCGTCGGCCGGTGGGACACCGCCGACCGGCTGCCACCGCTGTCAGCCGACGGCCTCCTGCAGCGCCGTGTGCAGGTCGTTGGCCTCCTCGGCCGTCAGCTCGACGACAAGGCGCCCACCGCCTTCGAGCGGCACGCGCATCACGAGGCCCCGCCCCTCCTTGGTCACTTCGAGGGGACCGTCACCGGTCCGGGGCTTCATGGCCGCCATAGCGTGCTCCCTCCGTTGTGAACCAGCGCGCCCGGGTCGCGCTCGCCGAAGCAACCGGGTCTGTTCCATTGTCCCCCATGCGGAGTGGGCCGCGAACGCGGACCGATCTTAACGGTGGTCCATCGCCGCTGGTATGCGCTTCATGCTCCTGTCACACTCGCGGTCGGCAACGACAACGGAGGATTCGGTGACCACAGAGGACGTGTTGAAGCGGGCCGACGCGGACGGGGTGCGCACCCTGACGCTCGATCGGCCCTCGGCGTACAACTCGCTGACCATCGAGTTGAAGGAGCGGCTCCTGGCGGCGCTGCGGGAGGCCGCCGACGACCCGGCGGTGCGCGCGGTGCTGCTCACCGGCGCGGGCAAGGCGTTCTGCGCCGGGCAGGACCTGAAGGAACACGTGGGGATGCTGCGGTCCGGCGACGAGGCGCCGCTGCGGACGGTCGGTGACCACTACAACCCGATCGTGACAACGATCACGGAGATGCCGAAACCGGTCGTCGCCGCCGTCAACGGCCCCGCCGCCGGGGCGGGGGCCGCGTTCGCGTACGCGGCCGACCTGCGTCTGGCGGCGAGTTCGGCGACCTTCCTGATGGCCTTCGCGAACGTGGGGCTCGGCCCGGACTCGGCCGCGTCGTGGACGTTGCAGCGGTTGGTCGGCCAGGGGCGGGCGATGGAGCTGATGATGCTGGCCCGCACGGTGGACAGCGCGGAGGCGCTGCGGACCGGCCTGGTCAGCGAGGTCGTGGCGGACGACGAACTGGCCACCCGGGCGCACGCGGTGGCGGCGAAACTCGCCGCGGGGCCGACGGTGGCGTACGCGAGGATCAAGAGCACGGTGCGCGGCGCGGCCGAGAGCACCCTGCAGGAGGCACTGGCGGCGGAGCAGGCCGCCCAGGCGGAACTCGGCGCCACCGCCGACCACACCGAAGCCGTCGAAGCCTTCGTCGACAAACGCACCCCCCACTTCCGCGGCAAATGACCGCCCCCCACCCGGCCACCCGGGTGTTGCCGTGAAGGGCACTTTCCCTGCATCAGGGGCCGTGAGGGGCACATTCGCTGCGTCACACGCAGGGAAAGTGCCCCTCACGGCACAACGGGAGGTGACCCCGCGCGGAAGCAGGCCTCGACGTGGTCGTCGACCATGCCGGTGGCCTGCATCAGGGCGTGGCAGGTGGTGGGGCCGACGAAGACGAAGCCGCGCCGCTTCAGCGCCTTCGCCATCGCGGTCGACTCCGGGGTGGTCGCCGGGACGTCGGACATCGTGCGCGGGCGGCGCCGGGTGGCCGGGTCGGGGGCGAACGACCACAGCAGCGCGTCGAGCGGGACGTCGAGCCCGGTCACCGCACGGGCGTTGGTCACCGTCGCACGGATCTTCGCACGGTTGCGCACGATGGCCGGGTCGGCCAGCAGCCGGGCGACGTCGTCCTCGGTGAAGGCCGCCACCCGGGACGGCTCGAAGCCGGCGAACGCGCACCGGAAGCCCTCCCGTTTGCGCAGGATGGTCAGCCAGGACAGGCCCGACTGGAATCCCTCCAGGATCAGCCGCTCGAACAGCGCCGCCTCGCCGTGCAGCGCGACCCCCCACTCGTGGTCGTGGTACTCGGCGTAGTCCGGGGCGGTGTTACCCCACGCGCAGCGGACGACGCCGTCGGTGCCGACGAGCTCCGCGGGCGGTCCGGGCGCCGGTCCGGCGCTCACCGACCCACCTCGTACGACTCGGCGAAGCGGGCGAAGTGGTCCAGCGACCGGCGCAGCCCCAGCACGAACGCGGGTTTCGCCAGCAGCCAGCCGGCCTTGCCGACCGGCCCGAACGGCAGGTCGAGCTCCTCGGACCACACGAACGTCGATCGCTGCGGGCCGCGCGCCTGCACGTGGAACGCGCCCGTTCCGCGCACGACCCGGCCCAGGTGGCGCACCGTGCAGCGCACAGGTGGCTCCCAGGTGGTGATCTCCATCGTGTCGGTGACCCCGACACCACCCACACCGGTGAACGCCTCGATGCGGGACCCGATGCTGCGGCCGTTACCGGACACCACCCGGACGTCGGTACCCACGATCCACTCGCCCTGCCGCTCCCAGTCGGTCAGCGCCAGCCAGGTGGTGCCCGCGGGGGCCGCGACCTCCACCGAGACGGCCACGTCACTCATCGCACCGTCCCGCGGTCGCCGGTACCTCGCCCCGGTCGAGCCGGCCCTCCAGCTCGGTGACCCGCCCGCGGAGTTCGTCGATCTCGGTGCCCAGTCGGGACAGCACCCAGTCGACCTCGGACATCTTGTAGCCCCGCACGACGATCTGGAACCGCGTGGCGGCCACGTCCTCGCCGGTGACGTCCTCGGCGGGCAGCCGCGTGGGCGAGCTCCCCGGCGCCAGCGGGGCGAGTTCCTCGCCCCGTCCGAAGACCAGGGAGGCGAGCAGAAACACCACGGCCGCCACCAGCAGCATCACGAGGAGATAGATCAGAGCGGTGGTCACGATTCGATCGTGACATACCCGCGCCCGTCACGTGCGCCGCGCCGACACCTCCCGTATCGGGGGCCGGTCGGCCAGCCGGACGGTGGCCACGTCCGGCACCCATTCCCCGGCGACCTGCACGAACTGCGTCAGCTCGGCGGCGGCGCCCTGCGGGTGCGGGCCGCCCCCGG
>NZ_KB912541.1:0-9029 GCF_000383775.1 Saccharomonospora halophila 8 | reverse complement strand
CTGCGGGTGCGGGCCGCCCCCGGCCCCGGACGGGGCGGGGCCGCAGCGGTCCAGCGCGGTCCCGAGGATCTGCCGGGCCATCACGCCGAGCTGGAGCAACGACCGGTTCCGGTGCTTGCGCACGCCCAGATTCACCTGGGCGAGCGCGTCCAGGCCGTACCGGGCCTCGGCGTCGAGCAACAGCCCGAGCTCCACGCCGTACCCGGCGGCGAACGGGACGGACTCCAGCAGCTCCCGGCGCGCCGCGTACTCCCCGCCCAGCGGCTGCACCAGGCCGGACAGGGACGGGCGCAGCGCGGACAGCAGCGGCCGAGCCAGCAGTTCGGTCACCCGGCCACCCCCCGCGCCGAGTTCGTCCGACTCGACGCGCAGCGGCCTGCGGTAGAAGCCCTTGACCAGCGCGACCCCGGGTTCGGTGAGCAGCGGCCCGAGCAGGGCGGGCACGAACGCCGGGTCCGGGTCGACGAGGTCGGAGTCCAGGAACACGACCAGGTCACCGGTGGTCGCGGCCAGGGAGCGCCAGAGCACCTCGCCCTTGCCCGGAACCGGGTCGAACTCCGGCAGCACGTCCTCGCGGTGCACCACGGTGGCCCCGGCGTCGGCGGCGACGGCGGCGGTGTCGTCGGACGAGCCGGAGTCGACCACGACGAGCTCGTCGACCAGCGTGCCGACCAGCGGCCGGACGGAGGCCACGACGTCGGCGACGGTGTCCCGCTCGTCGAGCGCGGGCAGCACCACGGACACGGAGCGTGCACCCTTGGCCCGCACCAGCTCGTCGACCCCCCACGACGGCCACTGCCAGGTCCGCCGCCGGAACCACTCCCCGTCCATACCCCCGATCGTGTCACGCCCGCCCGGGTGTTGCCGTGAAGGGCACATCCCCTGCGTGGGGCGCGGTGAGGGGCACAATCACTGCGTCAGATGCAGGGAAAGTGCCCCTCACGGCACCACGCGACGTGACCGGCGCCGGGTCAGACGGCCCACTTGTTGATGGGGGTGGGGGTGTGGTGGGTGAGAGCTTCCAGGAGGGTGTGCGGGTCCGGGTCGATGGTGACCAGGTCGCGGGTGGCGTGGTTGAGGAAACCCTCGGTCACCGTGTGGTCCAGGAACTCGGCGAGCCTGCTGTAGTACCCGCGCACGTCGAGCATTCCCACCGGCTTGGTGTGCAGCCCCAGCTGGGCCCACGTCCACACCTCGAACAGCTCCTCCAGCGTGCCCGCCCCGCCGGGCAGCGCCAGGAACCCGTCCGACAACCGCGCCATCGTGGCCTTGCGCTCGTGCATGTCGGCCACGACGTGCAGCTCGGTGAGCCCGTGGTGGGCGATCTCCGCCCGCATCAGCTGCTCCGGGATCACCCCCGTGACCTCGCCGCCCGCGGCCAGCGCCGCGTCGGCCACCGTGCCCATGAGCCCGACCCGGCCGCCGCCGTAGACGACACCGATCCCGCGCTCGGCCAGCAACGTGCCCAGTGCCGCCGCGTCGGCGGCGTAGCCGGGCTCCTTACCGGACGACGACCCGCAGAACACGCAGAGTCGCTGCACTAGTGCGTCTCCTCCCATGCCTTGTACGCCTCCATCACCACGCCCACCGCGTCGTCGATGTCATCGGTGACGTGCAGCAGCGCGGCCTCCCGCTCGCTGACCTTGCCCTGCGCCAGCACGGTGTCCCGCACCCACTCGTACAGTCCCGTCCAGTACGCGGAGCCGAACAGCACCACCGGGAACTTCGTGACCTTCTTGGTCTGCACCAGCGTCAGGGCCTCGAACAGCTCGTCCAGGGTGCCGAACCCGCCCGGAAGGCAGATGAACGCCTGCGAGTACTTGATGAACATCGTCTTGCGGGCGAAGAAGTAGCGGAAGTTCACCCCGAGATCGACCCAGGCGTTGATGCCCTGTTCGTGCGGCAGTTCGATGCCCAGCCCGATCGAGAGGCCCCCCGCCTCGGACGCACCGCGGTTGACCGCCTCCATCGCCCCCGGGCCACCGCCGGTGATCGCGGCGAAACCGGCGTTGGCCAGCGCGGCGCCGATCTCCCGGCCGGTCTGGTACTCGGGATCGTCGCGTGCCGTGCGGGCCGAGCCGAACACGGTCACCGCGCGCGGCACCTCGGCGAGCGCACCGAAGCCCTCCACGAACTCGGCCTGGATGCGCAGCACCCGCCACGGGTCGGTGTGCACCCAGTCGCTCGGGCCACGCGAGTCCAGCAGCCGTTGGTCGGTGGTGGACGCCTCGGACGCCTCCTCCCGGTCACGGCGCAGCAGCACGGGGCCCAGACGTTTCTCCTGCGGATGCCGGTCCTCGGTGCGGGCGCCGTCGCGGAGGCCGCCACGGACGTGGTCGGCCCCGGTCTCGTCCTGGCGGTCGCCGTTTCCGGCGTCAGGGGTCGGTTCGGTCACAGCGCCCAGCGTAGGCTCACGCGCCCAGCCACGATCCGAGTACCTCGGCCACGTGGCGGATCTCCGCGGTGGCCACCCACTCCCCGCGGGTGTGCGCCAGGGTGGGGTCACCGGGGCCGAAGTTGACGGCGGGCATACCGAGTGCGGCGAACCGCGCCACGTCCGTCCAGCCGAGTTTGGGCGCCACGCGCCCGCCCGCGGCGGCGACCAGCTCGGCCGCCGCCGGGGACGACAGCCCGGGAAGGGCACCGGCGGAGCGGTCCACGACGGTGAGCTCGTAGCCGTCGAACACCTCCCGCAGGTGGGCCTCCGCCCGCTCGGCGGGCACGTCCGGGGCGAACCGGTGGTTCACCGCCAGCACGGCCTCGTCCGGCACGACGTTGCCGGCCACCCCGCCGCCGACCCGCACGGCCTGCAGACCCTCCCGGTAGGTGAGTCCGTCGATCTCGACCGTCCGCGGCCGGTACCCGGTCAGCCTGCGCAGCGGCTCGGCCAGCGCGTGCACGGCGTTGTCCCCCATCCACGCGCGGGCGGTGTGCGCGCGGACGCCCTCGGTGCGCAGCTCGACCCGCATGGTGCCCTGGCAGCCTGCCTCGATCACCGCGTTCGACGGTTCCCCCACGACGGCGAGGTCACCGCGCAGCCAGTCCGGGCGCTGCCGTTCGATCCGGCCGAGCCCGTTGCGGTCGGCCTCGACCTCCTCGCAGTCGTAGAACACGAACGTGACGTCGTGCCGCGGCTCGGTGAGGGTGGCCGCGAGGTGCAGGAAGACCGCGTCGCCGCCCTTCATGTCCACGCTGCCGAGCCCGTGCAGCACCTCGTTCTCCCCCGATCCGGTGCGGTGCGACGGCAGGTTGTCGTTCACCGGGACGGTGTCCAGATGGCCCGCGAGCACCACCCGCGACGGCCTGCCCAACGTGGTGCGCGCCAGGACCGCGTTCCCGTCGCGTACCACCTCCAGGTGCGGCGCCCGGGTGCGCAGGGCGTGCTCGACGGCGTCGGCGAGGTCGGCCTCCGCGCCGGAGACACTCTCGATGTCGACGAGGGCGGCGGTGAGGTCCACCGGGTCGGAGCGCGGGTCGAGCGAGGGCATGTCCGCACCGTACCGCGCGCTGGCTACGGTGGAGGCGTGCGTAGGAACTCGGTCGTCGGACGCGGACCGCTGGTCGCCGCCGTGTTGTTGGTCGCGCTGGCGGGGTGCTCCCGGGAGGCGGGGCCGATTCCGGAGGGTCAGGGACAGGACCCCGGGCCCGCCGCGCTCGACGTGAAGCTCGAGGCCATCACGGGTGACGACTGCTTCCGCGCTCCCGGCGAGGTCTACCCGCCGAACTGTGAGAAGTACGTCACCCAGCTCTCGACCGTCCCGGGCACCGCACGTGGCTTCACCGGGGTGGGACCCGGGCTGACCGAGGCCGCGGACGACCTCGACGCCGGGGTGCGCGCCTACCGCGCGAACGGCTGTGCCGGTGGCGAGGGCGGCGGGGACGCCTGCGCGACCGCGCTGTCCGACATCAGCGTGGCGGTGAAGACGCTGCGGACGGAACTGTCGGCACTGCCCGACGTGGCGACGCGGACGGGCTGAGCGCGGGTTACCGTGGCGGCCGTGAGTGCAGCGACCCCGAATCCCGAAACGACCGGCGCCACCGGCGTCGGGCTGGCGACCGTGACCCCCGACGGGACCGTGCTGGACACGTGGTTCCCGAACCCGAAGCTGACCGACGCCGCGGGCGCGGCGACGGGCGGCACCGAGCGACTGTCCCCCGAACAGGCCACCGAGGCGCTCGGCGCGGCGGCCACCGGCCTGCTCGGCACGGACGACGTCCGCGGTGTCGAGGTCGTGGCGGTGCGCAGCACGGTCGGCTCGCTCGATCGGGCCCCGGCGGACGCGCACGAGGTGTACCTGCGGCTGCACCTGCTCTCGCACCGCCTGGTGCACCCGCACGGGCAGAATCTCGACGGCGTGTTCGGCCTGCTGTCCAACGTCGTGTGGACCGACCACGGCCCGTGCCCGGTGGAGGGCTTCGAGGCCACGCGGATGCGGCTGCGGGCGGCCCACGGCAGCGTCACGGTGCACCACATCGACAAGTTCCCCCGGATGGTCGACTACGTCATCCCGGGCGGGGTGCGCATCGGGGACGCGGACCGGGTGCGGCTCGGCGCGCACCTGGCGAACGGCACCACCGTGATGCACGAGGGTTTCGTCAACTTCAACGCGGGCACGCTCGGCGCCTCCATGGTGGAGGGTCGGATCTCGGCGGGCGTGGTCGTCGGGGACGGCACCGACCTCGGCGGCGGCGCGTCGATCATGGGCACGCTGTCCGGCGGCGGCAAGGAGGTCATCTCCGTCGGCGAGCGCTGCCTGATCGGCGCGAACGGCGGTGTCGGCATCTCGCTCGGCGACGACTCGGTGGTGGAGGCCGGTCTCTACATCACGGCGGGCACGAAGGTGACTTTCGAGGGCCGGTCGGTGAAGGCGCGGGAGCTGTCCGGCATCTCCGGCGCCCTGTTCCGCCGCAACTCGGCCACGGGCGCGGTGGAGGCCGTCCCGCGCACCGGCGCGGGGGTGGAACTCAACGCCGCCCTGCACGCCAACGACTGACGCTCCGCCCGGGGTCGGCGGTGCCCGGCGGGCGCCTCACGACCCCGGGCCCGGGTCCCCGGCGGGCGGTTCCGGCACGGCTCCGGAGTCGGCACCATCCCGCTTGAGGACCGCGAGCAGTTCAGGATCGGCATGAACCTCGGCAGTGCTTCGCCAGGCGGCGACGAGGTGGGCCACCGGCGCGGGATTCTCGAGACTGTCCGCCGCCTCCAATGTCTCGACCAGTTCCACGACGAACTGGCGCACGCCCTCCTTCGGGAGGAACCGGACCCACGGGAACGCACGCGGAACGACGTCGGTCACCAGGGTCCGTGTCCGGTCGTCGTGTTCCATCAGTGCGAGGAAGAGCTTGGTGGTCGTGGACGCCACCTCGGCGACCTGCTCAGCACGACTCACGGTGGTGAGCAGCAGGTCCTCGTCCTCCGCTCCGCGCCGGTGCACCCGCAGGGAACGGCTCGTGGACTGCTGCAACTTACGAACCGTCTCAACAGGCTTGTTGGACAGCTCCGAGAAATTCACTTCCGGGGCGGTCATAGTTTCAAACTACTTGCAAACTCACCCGGCCGCAACGCGCGGTTCCGGTGATGGCACGGGTCAGCGCGCTGCCCCCATCGCCGGTCTCGCCCGGTGCTCAGGTCGACAGTCGCCGGACGGCGGCGTCGATCCGTTCGTCGGTGGCGGTGAGGGCCACGCGGACGTGTTCACCGCCGTGGGGGCCGTAGAAGGTGCCCGGGGCGGCGAGGATGCCGCGCTCGGCCAGCCAGGCCACGGTCGTCCCGGCGCTCTCACCGCGGGTGGCCCACAGGTACAGCCCGGCCTCCGAGTGGTCGATGCGGAAGCCCGCACCCTCCAGCGCGGGGCGCAGAGCCGCGCGACGGGCCGCGTAGCGGCCGCGCTGTGCGGTGAGGGCGTCGTCGTCGGCCAGTGCGGCGGTTATGGCCTCCTGCACGGGCCGGGGCACGATCATCCCGGCGTGTTTGCGCACCGCCAGCAGGTCACGCACCAGCGCCGGGTCGCCGGTGACGAACCCGGCCCGGTACCCGGCGAGGTTGGCCGACTTGGACAGCGAGTGCACCGCCAGCAGCCCGTCCAGGCTCCCGCCGTGCACGTCCGGGTGCAGGATCGACAGCGGCTCGGCCTCCCAGCCGAGCGCCAGGTAGCACTCGTCGGACACGACCACCGTGCCGCGCTCGCGGGCCCAGTCGACGACCTTGCGCAGGTGCTCGACCCCGAGCACCCGGCCCGTGGGGTTGGACGGCGAGTTCAACCACAGCAGTGCGGGCCTGCCGGGCCCGACGGCGGTGGTGGCGTCGGCGCGCAGCACCGTCGCGCCCGCGAGCAGCCCCCCGACCTCGTAGGTCGGGTACGCCAGCTCGGGGATCACGACGGTGTCCCCCGGGCCCGCGCCGAGCAGGGTCGGCAGCCACGCCACCAGTTCCTTGGAGCCGACCGTGGGCAGAACCGCGTCCGGGTCGACCCCGTCCACGCCGTGCCGACGCCGCAGCGCCGCCACCGCCGTCTCCCGCAGCGCGGGGGTGCCGTGCGTGGCGGGGTACCCGGGGATCTCGGACACCGACGCGAGCGCGGCCCGGATGCCGTCCGGGACCTCGTCGACCGGGGTCCCGACGGACAGGTCGACGAGGCCGTCCGGGTGCGCCCGCGCGGTGGCGGCGTGTTCGGCCAGCGAGTCCCAGGGAAAGTCGGGAAGCCTGGCCCGGGTCATTCGCCCTGCGGGGGCAAGTCCTTGATCCACTGCGGGTCGTGCGCGGTCTTGCCGACCTTCGCCGCGCCGCCCGGGGAGCCCAGCTCGTCGAAGAAGTCGACGTTGGCCTTGGTGTAGGGGCTCCACTCGTCCGGCACGTCGTCCTCGTAGTAGATGGCCTCCACCGGACAGACCGGCTCGCAGGCTCCGCAGTCGACGCACTCGTCGGGATGGATGTAGAGCATCCGCTCGCCCTCGTAGATGCAGTCGACGGGGCATTCGTCGATGCACGACTTGTCGAGCACGTCGACGCAGGGCTCGGCGATCACATAGGTCACTGCGTTCTCCTGCTTGGTTCTCGGTCAGGCCCGTTGCCGGACACTACGCTTGTCTCTCCCGCATCCTAAGCCGTCCACCGGTGGCACCGACCCGGATGTGTGAGCCATGTTTACCCGGTACCCGCCCGGTGCCCACGGGAAGACCCCTCCCCGCCACCACCCACCGGCCCCCATGTGTGCCTACTCACACCCTGCTGTACCCGCGAGTCGCCACCCCGGTGCACCGAGTTGTCACTCCAGGACGGAACAGTGACGTCCGAGCACGGATGCGGGCCGCCGGCACACCGTCCGGAAGCGCGTACTCACGGGCGGGGCGCGTCGGCTCGACCACACGGAGCGTCGACTCGCGGGCGGGGAGGGGCGACTCGCGGGGGCTCGGTGGGGCGGGCGGGGGACACTGGAGAATGAGCACGCCGCGCCCCCGGGGCGGACCACGGGCGGGCCGCGGAGTCGAGTCACGGAATGGGAGAGGCCGGCACTGTGAAGGTTGTCGTCGTCGTCGGCGGGGTGGGCGGTGCCCGCTTCCTGCTCGGCGTCAAGGCTGCGCTCGGGCTTCCCGCCGTCGGCGAGCGGGAGTCGCCGCACGAGATCACCGCGCTGGTGAACACCGCCGACGACGTCTGGATGCACGGGTTGCGGGTGTGCCCCGACCTGGACACCTGCATGTACACCCTCGGCGGCGGGATCGACCCCGAACGCGGGTGGGGCCACGCGGGCGAGACGTGGACGGTCCAGGCCGAGCTGGAGGCCTACGGCGCCGAGCCGACCTGGTTCAACCTCGGCGACAAGGACATCGCCACCCATCTCCTCCGGTCGCGGATGATCCGCGCCGGGTACCCGCCGTCGGCGGTGACCGAGGCACTCTGCGACCGGTGGCGGCCCGGCGTGCGACTGCTGCCGATGACCGACGACCGGGTGGAGACCCACGTCGTCGTGGACGACCCGGACGACCCGGAGCAGCGTAAGGCGCTGCATTTCCAGGAGTGGTGGGTCCGCCACCGCGCGAAGCTGCCCGCGCACACGATCGTGCCGGTCGGCGCGGAGGAGGCGCAGCCCGCACCGGGCGTGACCGACGCCATCGCCGGGGCCGACGCGGTGCTGTTCGCCCCGTCCAACCCGGTGGTCTCCATCGGGTCGGTGCTGGCCGTGCCCGGGGTGCGCGAGGCGCTGCGCTCCACCGCGGCCGACGTCGTGGGAGTGTCCCCGATCATCGGCGGGCGGCCGGTGCGGGGGATGGCCGACGCCTGCCTGTCCGCCATCGGTGTCGAATCCACGGCCGAGGCCGTGGGCGCGCACTACGGCTCGCGCAAGACCTCCGAGGACGGGCTGCTGGACGGGTGGCTCGTGCACGAGGGCGAGTCGGTGGACGTCCCGGGGGTCGCCGTCCGCGCGGTCCCGCTGCTGATGTCCGACGTCGACGCCACGGCGGCGATGGTGCGGGCCGCGCTGAACTTGGCCGGGGTGGACGTTGACTGAGCACTCCGCCCACGGAACGGGGCACTCCGCCCACGGAACGGGGCACTCCGCCCACGGAACGGGGCACTCCGCCCACGGGAGCACCGGGTACGACCCCTCCGGGTACGAGCACGGTGCGGCGCGGGTGGAGATCCTGCCGGTGGAGGGGCTGCCCGAGTTCCGCCCCGGCGACGACCTGACCGGTGCGCTGGCCGGGGCCGCAGGCTGGCTGCGCTCCGGCGACGTCGTCGTGGTCACCAGCAAGGTGGTCTCCAAGGTCGAGGACCGGCTGGTGACCGTCCCCGCCGACCCGGACCTCCGCGACGCCGAACGGCGCAAGCTGATCGACGAGGAGTCGGTGCGGGTGCTGGCCCGGATCGGGCGCACCGTGATCACCGAGAACCGGCTCGGCATCGTGCAGGCGGCCTCCGGGGTGGACGCCTCGAACGTGGACACCGGGGAGTGGCGCTGCTGCCCACCGACCCGGACGCCTCCGCCCGGGCGCTGCGCGACGGCCTGCGCGACCGGCTCGGCGTGGAC
>NZ_KB912540.1:52110-54179 GCF_000383775.1 Saccharomonospora halophila 8 | reverse complement strand
CACCGGCGGAGCGCGCCGCCTTGCGTTCGGCCCGGCGGTGCGCCTTGCGGTCGAGCTTCGCGCCGGATCCGGAGCTCGGAGCCGTCCCCTCTCCCCGGGCGCCACCGGAGGTCCCGGAATCGCCGGAGCCGCCGGAAGCCCCGGAGGCGTTCGCCATCACCGCCACCGCGGAGGCGACCGACTCGCGCTGTTCGGGCGTCGGCGCCGGGGCGGGCTGGCCACCCGTCCGTGTCGTGTCGCTCTCCGCCGCTTTCGCCTTGTTCCGCGAACGCCGGGAGCCCTGCTGCTGTCCGCCGTGCCCGTTCTGGTGGCCGCCGGTGCCCTGCGCGGACCCCTTCTGCGGCTCCTGGGAGACCATTACGCCACGCCCCTTGCAGTGCTCACAGGTGCTGGAGAACGCCTCCAGCAGACCCGTGCCCACCCGCTTCCGGGTCATCTGCACCAGGCCGAGCGAGGTGACCTCGGCGACCTGGTGCCGGGTGCGGTCCCGGCCGAGGCATTCGGTCAGCCTGCGCAGCACCAGCTCCCGGTTCGACTCCAGGACCATGTCGATGAAGTCGATCACGATGATCCCGCCGATGTCCCGCAGCCGGAGCTGGCGCACGATCTCCTCGGCGGACTCCAGGTTGTTGCGGGTGACCGTCTCCTCCAGGTTGCCGCCGGAGCCGGTGAACTTCCCGGTGTTGACGTCGATGACCGTCATCGCCTCGGTCCGGTCGATGACCAGGTAGCCGCCCGACGGCAGCCACACCTTGCGGTCCAGCGCCTTGGTGAGCTGCTCGTCGATCCGGTGCTCGGTGAAGACGTCCCCGGTGCCGACGTGGCGCTTGACCCGGTCGAGCAGGTCCGGGGCCACGTGCTCGACGTAGGCCCGGATGGTCTCCCAGGCGGTGTCACCCTGGATCTCCAGCTTCACGAAGTCCTCGGTGAACAGGTCACGCACGACCTTCACCAGCAGGTCCGGCTCCTCGTAGAGCAGCGTCGGTGCGTTCGACTTCTTACTGCTCTTCGCCGAGTCCGCCTTGTCCCGGATGACCTGCCACTGGGCCTCGAGACGGTTCACGTCCCGGCTCAGCTCCTCCTCGCTGACCCCCTCCGAGGCCGTCCGGATGATGACGCCGGAGTCCGAGGGCACGATGCGCTTGAGGATGTCCTTGAGCCTGCGCCGCTCGTTCTCCGGAAGTTTGCGGGAGATGCCGGTGGCGCCGCCGGACGGCACGTACACCAGGAACCGGCCGGGCAGCGAGATCTGGGTGGTCAACCGCGCGCCCTTGTGGCCGACCGGGTCCTTGGTGACCTGCACGAGCACGTTGTCCCCGCTGGACAGCGCCTGCTCGATCTTGCGGGCCTTGCCTTCGAGTCCGGCGGCGTCCCAGTCCACCTCGCCCGCGTACAGAACGGCGTTGCGCCCCCGGCCGATGTCGATGAAGGCGGCCTCCATCGACGGCAGCACGTTCTGCACCCGACCCAGGTACACGTTCCCGACGATCGAGCCGCTGCCCGAGGACGTCACGAAGTGTTCGACCAGGACGCCGTCCTCCAGCACCCCGATCTGGGTGGAGTCCCCGCGCTCGGCCACGACCATCGCGCGCTCCACCGACTCCCGGCGCGCGAGGAACTCCGACTCCGACAGGATGGGCGCGCGCCGCCGGCCCGCCTCCCGGCCGTCCCGGCGGCGCTGCCGCTTGGCCTCCAGCCGGGTCGAACCGCGCACGCTCTTGACGCCGTCCTCACCCTTGTCCGACTTCTTGTCGGACTTCTCGGACTTGTCCGCCTTGTCGGACTTGTCGGTGTCGCCGTCCTTGCCGTCCCGGATGTGGGTGACCGTGTTCGGCGGGTCGTCGGTGGTGGAGTCGTCGTCCCCACCCTTGCGCCTGCGGCGACGCCGGCGACGCCGGCTCCCGCCCTCGGTCTCGCCCTGTTCGGACTGGTCGTCCGCCCGCTGCTCCCCGGAGCCACCGGCCTCCGGCTGCTCGTCGGACCGCTCGGCCGAACCGTCGGCCACCGGGGACTGCTCGTCCTCGGCGGCGTTCTCGTCACCGCCCTTGCCCCGGCCGCGGCCGCGCCTG
>NZ_KB912540.1:42026-52010 GCF_000383775.1 Saccharomonospora halophila 8 | reverse complement strand
GTCACCCCCAGGACCAGGCCCACGGCGCCGACCGCCCACGGGTTCAGCTCCACCACTGCCCCCCGCTACGCCTCGTCGCCCGCACGGGCACTCAGTTCTCGATCATGGCGACGAAGTCCCGCTCGCCGGGACACCCCGGACTGCGGGCTGCGCGCGGTCTCCCCGAGATCGGCCAGCGCCGTCAGCACCTCCCTGCTCGTGGTGCCGAGTCGTTTCGCCACCACGTGGACCCGGGTCTTCTCGGGCAGGTCCGCCAGCGTCTGCGCAGCGGATGTGACGGCGGTCCCGCCGACGTTCTCGGCGGGTGTCTCCGCGTTCGACATACATCTCCTCCACCCCCGGGCGCGTTCAGCACGCCGCCGCTCAGGGGCCGTGTCCCTGTTGTGTCCGCCGTGGTGGGGTCCACCCCGGCGGGAATCCTTGCCTTGCAAGCCACCGGAGGGCCGGCGTACACCGACACACCGCCGACGGCAGGTCCCGCGACGACGTCCCGGCGGAACACACGCACACCGGGTGCGACTCCCTGTCGTCGAGTCGTCCGGCACGTCCCGTGCGCAGTGGCGACGACCCGCGGTTCCTCCAGCACGTCACCGGGCCACCCGCAGTCGCCCCGCCATCCGTCGGCGCCGACGACTCGGTAACCGGTCTTCAGTATCCCATACTCACACGGCGTCATCGCGGCCCTCATCGGGGCGACCCCGAACAGCGGATCAGTACGCCGGTCGACGCGGACCGTGAGCTGTCCGTCACGCGGCCGGAGACTCCGGGTGGCGGGACCGCCGGGGCACGACCACGTCCCCGACGCGGTTCCCGGGACCGAGGATACCCCGCGCGGACGGACACCCGGTGGGAGCGCGCCGTCAGCGCAGGAGCATCCCCTCCACGCGGCGCGCCGCCGCATACACACCGCACGCGGCCAGCACCACCAGGTAGGTGACGTGAGCCAGCATGGACACGTCCGGCACCCCCGCCGCGAACCCGCGGGTCAGCTCCACCCCGTGGTAGAGGGGCAGACACCGCACGAGCACCGCGAGCGCGTCCGGGTAGACCGACAGCGGGAAGAACGTCGTGGAGAACAGGAACATCGGCACGATCGCCAGCTGCACGAAGTCGAACTGCGACGGTGTACGCAGCAGCGTCGCGCACACCATGCCGACGGCGGCGAACGCGAACGACACCAGCACCGCCACCGGCACCGTCAGCACCGCCCACGGGGTCTGCACGAGCCCCATCGCCGCCATCACGCCGAAGAACGCGCAGGCGTACAGGGCTCCGCGCAGCACCGCCCAGCCGATCTCCCCCAGCACGAGGTCGAGCGGCCCCATCGGGGTGGCGAGCATGGCGTCGTAGGTCTTGTCGTAACGGACCTTGAAGAAGGTGCCGAAGGTGGCGTCGAAGACCGCGCCGTTCATGGCCGAGGCCGCCATGAGCGCGGGCGCGACGAACGCCACGTAGGACATCGGCTGCCCGTCCGGTCCCACCACCTCGCCCACCAACCGACCGAAGCCGACCTGGAACGCGAGCAGGTACAGCACCGGCTCGACGACGCCGGAGACGAACACCAGCCAGACCCGCGAGTACACCAGCGCCGAGCGCTCGATCAACGCGGTGGCCCGGCCCGCGTACCGCGAGGCGGGCAGCATCCGGGCGAGCACGCCCGGGCCCGTCCGCGCCGGGGACCCACGCGACATCGCCACCACTCACACCACCAGCCGTCGGTAGAAGTAGTGCCGGGCCACGAGCCCGCCGACGGCGAGCACCGCCGCGAGGTAGGCGAGATGCCCCAGCACGGGCAGCGGCCCCGCCGACCCGAGCGTGGCCGCCCTGGCGAGTTCGTTGCCGTGCCACAGCGGCGAGGCCCAGGCGAGCCACCGCAGCGCCGCCGGGATATGCCCGACCGGGAAGAACGTGCCCGAGAACAGCACCATCGGCATCACGACGAACCGGAACACCGCGGCGAAACGTGCCCCCTCGTCGTAGGTGGTCGCCGCCACCGCCGTCACCGGCGCGGCACAGGCCAGCCCGGCCAGCACCCCGACCGGCACCACGAGCAGCACACCCGCACCGGTCCAGGCACCGAACAGGGCGGCGACGAGCGCGTACACCACGCAGGCGAGGGTCAGGCGCAGACCGACCCACAGCAGCTGCCCGCCGAGTACCTGGCCCGGAGTGACCGGGGTGGCGGTCACCGCGTGGTAGTCGCGCTGCCACTTGAACCCGGACAGCACCGGGTAGCTCGACTCCCCGACCGCGTTCTGCACCGCACCCGCCACCAGGAGCGCCGGAGCGACATAGTGCAGGTAGCTCACCCCACCGGTGGCGGCGCCGGGTTCCACCTGCGAGCCGAATCCGAGCCCCATCGCGAGCAGGAACAACAACGGCTGCAGGCCCGAGGAGTAGAGATTGGACGTCCAGTACCGGCGGTACCACGCCCAGCGGCCCTCCACCCGCAACCACGCCGCCCGCCACGAGCCCGGCACCGGTGCGGCCGCCTCCCCGGGTGTGGACCGGGTGTCGAGGCCGGACTCCGGCCCAGTCACTCGACCAGACTCCGTCCGGTGAGGCGCAGGAAGACGTCCTCCAGGGTGCTGCGCCGCACCAGGCTGGACACCGGACGCACTCCCCGGGCGTGGACGCGCTCCAGCGCCGCCTCACCCTCGGCGGTGTAGAGGAGAACCCGGTCGGGCAGGACCTCGGTGCGCTCGGCGAGGTCGCCCACCAGGTCGGGCAGGCCGGCCCGGTCCTGCTCCGCGGGCCGCAGTTCCAGCACCTCGCGGGTGGCGTACCGGCTGATCAGCTCGGCCGGGCTGCCCTCGGCGACGATCCGGCCGTCGTCCAGCACGACCAGGCGGTCGCACAGCTGCTCGGCCTCGTCCATGTAGTGCGTGGTGATCAGCAGGGTGACGCCGCGCGACTTGAGCCGGAACAGCCGGTCCCACAGCAGGTGCCGCGCCTGCGGGTCGAGGCCGGTGGTGGGCTCGTCGAGCAGCAGCAGGTCCGGATCGTTGACCAGGGACCGGGCGATGGTCAGCCGACGCTTCATCCCGCCCGACAGCGGCTCGACCTCGTCGTCGGCGCGGTCGGACAACTCCGCGAACTCCATCAGTTCCCCGGCGCGCCTGCGCACGACCGGACGGGAGAGCCCGAAGTAGCGCCCGTAGACCTGGAGGTTCTGCCGCACCGTCAGTTCGGCGTCCAGCGTGTCCTGCTGTGGGACGACGCCGAGCCGCGCCCGGATGCGGGGGCCGTTTCGGTCGGGATCCATGCCCAGCACCGCGAGGTCACCGTCCGAGCGTGGGGACACACACGCGATCATGCGCATGGCCGAGGACTTGCCCGCCCCGTTCGGGCCGAGAAACCCGAATGCCTCGCCGCGCCGCACGTGCAGATCGATCCCCCGCACGGCCTCCTTGGCACCGAACCGCTTGACCAGCGCTTTGGCCTCGACCAGCGGCGCGTCCCCCCGCGTCCGGTCCGGCCGGCCGGTTTCGGCCGCTTTCACCGTGTCGTCCACCACCGCGCCGACACTGCCACGGACCACCGACAGATCGCGATCGGATTCCCGGGGCGACCCGGCCCGGTGCCGCGGAGGAGGCCCCGCACGGCACCGGCGGCACGACGCTCAGAGGTCCGGGAACCAGAGCTTCAGCTCGCGCTCGGCGGACTCGGGCGAGTCGGACCCGTGCACCAGGTTGAACTGGACCTCCAGGGCGTAGTCCCCGCGCAGGGTGCCGGGCGTGGCCTTGTCCACCGGGTCGGTCCCGCCCGCGAGCTGGCGGAACGCGGTCACGGCGCGCGACCCCTCGACCGCCATCGCCACGACCGGGCCGGAGGTGATGAAGTCGAGAAGCTCGCCGTAGAACGGCTTGTCCTTGTGCTCGGCGTAGTGCTCCTCGGCCACCGACCGCGGCACGTCACGCAGGTCCATCGCCGCGAGGCTCAGGCCCTTGCGCTCGATCCGCGCGATCACCTCACCGACCAGGCCACGCTTGACGCCGTCGGGCTTGACCAGGACCAGGGTGCGCTCGCTCATGGTGCTCTCCTTCGCTCTGTGGGGGATGTGTCAAGACGTGAATTCTGTTGTCCGGCACCTTATCCATCCCCGGTCACAGCGATCCGGCACGCCCCTGGAGCGTCGACTCGCGGGGCTGGAGCGTCGACTCGCGGGACTGGGGTGGCGACTCGCGGGGCTGGAGGGTCAACTCGCGGGGTCGGTGGGGTGCTGGCCCGGCAGCCGGCCCTGGGCCATGCGGCGGGCGACGTCGCGGCGCAGCCACAGCAGCCACAGCCACACCGCCAGGAACAGCACCCCGATGACCGCCACCCACGGCAGGGTGACGACGAAGGCGAGCAGGGCCACCTGGAGCGCGAGGATCACCCACGTCGACCAGGCGAACCGCAGCAGGCCGCTGCACACCACGTGCGCGACGGCGATCCCGCCGACGGCCCAGCCCTGGACGCTCGTCAGACCGTCACCGAGCTGCGCGACGACCGGCAGGGCGAGCCCCACGACGATCGCCTCCAGCACGAGTGTGCCGGCCTGCACCCCCCGGAAGCCCTTCCACGGGTCCTTCGCCGGAGCCGGTCCGTCCTGGGTGGGGGCATCGGACGTCGGTTCGTCGCTCACTCCGGCTCCTTGCCGAACAGGGTGCGGGCGTCGCCCGCGGTGACGACCGAACCGGTCACGAGCACACCCCCGCCGGACAGTGGTTCCTCGGGCTCGTCGGTCTGCTCCACCAGGGCGACGGCCGCCTCGATCGCGGCGTGCAGGACCGGCTCCACCGTCACCCGCTCCTCGCCGAAGATCGACACGGCCAGTGCCGCGAGCTCGTCGGCGGGCATCGCCCGGGGTGAGGAGTTCGTGGTCACCACGATGTCGGACACGGCCGGTTCGAGCGCCTCCAGCACGCCGGTGACGTCCTTGTCCCGCAGCACGCCGACCACGGCGGCCAGCCGGCGGAACGCGAACTCCTCCTCCACCGTGGCGGCGAGCGCGGCCGCGCCGTGCGGGTTGTGCGCGGCGTCGAGCAGCACGGCGGGTGCGGCACGCACCCGCTCCAGCCTGCCCGGGGTGGCGACCTCGGCGAAAGCCTCCCGCACCGCGTCGACGGTGAGCTGCCGGTCCTTGCCCGCACCGAAGAACGCCTCCACGGCGGCCAGTGCCACCGCGGCGTTCGCCGCCTGGTGCGCCCCGTGCAGCGGCAGGAAGACCTCCTCGTAGACCCCGCCGAGCCCCTGCAGGCGCAGCAGCTGGCCGCCCACGGCGATCGTGCGGTCGAGCACACCGAACTCGCTGCCCGCCCGCGCGACCGCGGCCTCCACCTCGACGGCGCGTTCCAACAGGACGCGCTCGGCGTCGGGCTCCTGCTCGGCGAGCACCACCACGCTGTCCGGTTTGATGATCCCGGCCTTCTCCCCCGCGATCGTGGCGCGATCGTGGCCGAGGTACTCCGCGTGGTCGATGCCGACCGGCGTGATCACCGCCACCTGGGCGTCGGCGACGTTCGTGGCGTCCCACCGGCCGCCCATCCCGGTCTCCAGCACGGCGGCCTCCACCGGGGCGTCGGCGAACGCGGCGAAAGCCATCCCGGTGAGCACCTCGAACTTGCTCATCGCGGGGTCACCGGGCGCCTGCGCGCCGTCGACCATGCCGACGAACGGGGCGATGTCGCGGTAGGTGGCGACGTAGGTCTCCGGGGACACCGGCGCGCCGTCGATGCTGATGCGCTCGGTCGCCAGCTGCAGGTGCGGGCTCGTGTACCGGCCGACGCGCAGGCCGAGCCTGCTCAGCAGCGCCTCGATCATCCGCGCGGTCGAACTCTTGCCGTTGGTGCCCGCGACGTGCAGCACCGGGTAGGTGCGCTGCGGGTCACCGAGCAGGTTGACCAGCGTGGAGATCCGCGTCAACGACGGCTCGATCTTCGTCTCCGGCCAGCGCCGGTCCAGCTCGGCCTCCACGGCCACCAGGTCCCGGCGGGCCTGCGCGGCGATCGCGGCCTCGTCCACCGACGGTTCGGCCTCGGACTCGTCGTCCGGCAACGGACCGGCGATGAAGTTGTCCCCTTCCGACAGTTGCGGGGGAAACTCCTGGTCGTCGGAGGACACGCACACTCCCTACAGCTCGGTTGACACGTCCGAGTCTACGTCGGGCCCCCGTCGGGTTCGTCCGGTGCCCGGCTCCCCGCGCCGCGCGCGTCCCGCGCGGCGAACAGTTCCCAGTAGAAGCTGTTCATCCTCGCCGCGGCGGGTGCGTACCGGGTGAGGATGTCGGCCACGACCGGCGACACCTCGTCCGGAATGTGCCCGGCGGCGCACCGCCGTACGTACGCGTTGCGTGCGACGGGGGCGCCCCCGGTGGGTGTCGCGACTCCGCACACCGCGGTGACCACCCAGTTGACCAGACGCATGGCCGCGTA
Organism: Saccharomonospora halophila 8; assembly: GCF_000383775.1. Taxonomy (GTDB): domain Bacteria; phylum Actinomycetota; class Actinomycetes; order Mycobacteriales; family Pseudonocardiaceae; genus Saccharomonospora; species Saccharomonospora halophila. The sequence continues at coordinate 45,594 of NZ_KB912540.1, read as the reverse complement.
GTCGGCGTCGTGCGACCGGTTGCGGCGCACGAAATCCCGTTCGACGTCCGACAGAGCGAACCGGGGTGAGGTGGCCAGTCCGAAATCCGTGAGAAGTATCCGCTCGCCGTCCCCGCGCATGTTGTCGAAGTGGGCGTCCATGTGCAGTATCCGGCGAGCACCCAGGACGGTCACGTGGTGCATGAGCTGTTCCTCGACCATGCCGACCCTGCTCTCCGGCTCGCGCCGCAGCAGGTCCCGGAGGTCGTACGGAACGTACTCGCTGAACAGCACGAGGCTGGACGACGCCGTGCGCAGCGCGTCGAGGCGGGCACGCACCGCCGGAGCGCCGCCCAGCGCGGCCACGGCGGTGTCGAGGTCGACGTGGTCGTCGGGCACGCGGGGGCGGCCGGGCAGGACCCGCCAGTGGTAGAGCAACGGGAAGGATTCCGTCTCGCCGGAGAGCACCGCGTCGGTCACGATCCGGTTCGCGGCGAGCTCCCGCCACGCGTTGAGGCCGGGACTCCCGATCCCGTACTGGCAGATCATGGGCAACCCGAACAGGTTCGCGGTGGAACCGGGACGAGCGCGCTCGCGGTCCGTCAACGCGATGCGCTTGACGAACACCGGGACCGCGTCGACGTCCAGTACCGCCGTCGCCCCGCCCACACCCACACCGGCGACGGGGGCCGCGTCCACCCACGCGGCGAGTTCCCCGTCCCCGCGAGAGGAGAGCAGGGCCGCCACCCGTTCGTACCGGGCTCGCCTGCGCCGCACGGTGCGGACCCCGCCGGGTGGGTCCGGGATCAAGAGCCGAGCGTTTCCAGCCGGGCGGTGAGGCGGTCGATCTCCGTGGCCGCGGTCTCCTCCCGGGCGCGGATCTTGTCGACCACCTCCGCGGGTGCCTTCGCCAGGAACGACTCGTTGCCGAGCTTGTTCCGCGTCTGGGCGAGTTCCTTCTCCGCCGCGGCGAGGTCCTTGCGCAGCCGCTTGCGCTCGGCCTCGACGTCGATCGCCCCCGAGGTGTCCACCTCGACCGTCGCGGTGCCCGCCGAGAGCGCGACGTCCAGCGACGCGGTCGCCGTGAAGTCCGGACCGGGCTCGGTCAGCCGGGCCAGCGTCCGCACCGACTCCGTGTGGCCCGCCAGCACGGCGAACCCGCCTCCCGAGAGCCGGGTCACGACCCGCTGCCCGGGCTTGAGGCCCTGGTCGGAGCGGAACCGGCGGATCTCGGTGACCAGCTTCTGCACGTCGGCGATCCGTTCCTCGGCGGCGGGATCCCGGTCGGTCAGCCCGGACCGCTCGCGGGCGGGCCAGTCCGCGATGACCAGCGACTCCCCGCCGGTGAGGGTGGTCCACAGCCGCTCGGTGAGGAACGGGACGAACGGGTGCAGCATCCGCAGCACCACGTCGAGCACGTGGCCCAGCACCGCACGGGTGCCCTCGGCGTGCTCGCCGGACAGCTGCACCTTCGCCAGTTCCAGGTACCAGTCGCACAGCTCGTCCCACGTGAAGTGATAGAGCAGGTTGGTCGCCTTGGCGAACTGGAACTGCTCGATCAGGTCGTCGGCCTCGGCCACCACCGCGGACAGCCTGCCGAGGATCCACCGGTCGGCCTCGGTCAGCGCGTCCCGCTCGGGCACCGGGGTGGCCACCGTCGCGCCGTTGGTGATCGCGAAGCGGCTGGCGTTGAACAGCTTGGTGCAGAAGTTCCGCGCGCCCGCGGCCCACTCCTCGGCCAGCGCCATGTCCGCGCCCGGGTTCGCACCACGGGCGAGGGTGAACCGGGTGGCGTCGGCGCCGTAGCGCCGCATCCAGTCCAGCGGGTCGAGGACGTTGCCCCGGGACTTCGACATCTTCTTGCCGTGGGCGTCGCGGATCAGCCCGTGCAGGTAGATGTGCTCGAACGGCACGGAGTGCTCGGGACCGTTGTCCCGCATCGCGTACAGCCCGAACATCATCATCCGGGCCACCCAGAAGAACAGGATGTCGTAGCCGGTGGACAGCACGCTCGTCGGGTAGAACTTCGCCAGGTCGGCGGTGTCGTCCGGCCAGCCCATCGTGGAGAACGGCCACAACCCGGACGAGAACCAGGTGTCCAGCACGTCCTTGTCCTGGCGCCACCCCGGGCCGCTCGGCGGTTCCTCGTCGGGGCCGACACAGACGACCTCCCCGTCCGGGCCGTACCACACCGGGATGCGGTGGCCCCACCACAGCTGACGCGAGATCGTCCAGTCGTGCATGTCGTCGACCCAGTCGAAGTAACGCCTGGCCAGCTCCGGCGGGTGGATCGTGACCCGGCCGTCCCGCACCGCGTCCCCGGCGGCCTTCGCCAGTGGGCCCACTCGCACCCACCACTGCAGCGACAGGCGCGGTTCCACGACCGTGTCGCACCGGGAACAGTGCCCGACGGCGTGCACGTAGGGCCGCTTCTCCGCGACGATCCGACCCTGCTCGCGCAGGGCCGCCACGATCGCAGGGCGGGCCTCCAGTCGGTCCATCCCCTCGAACGGACCGTGCGCGGTCACCACGCCGCGCTCGTCCAGGATGGACGGCATCGGCAGGTCGTGCCGCCTGCCGATCTCGAAGTCGTTCGGGTCGTGGGCCGGGGTCACCTTCACCGCGCCGGAACCGAACTCGGGGTCGACGTGGCTGTCGGCGACCACGGGAATGCGGCGTCCGGTCAGCGGCAGCTCCACCTCGGTGCCGACCAGGTGGGCATACCGCTCGTCGTCCGGATGCACCGCCACGGCGGTGTCGCCCAGCATCGTCTCCGCACGGGTCGTGGCCACCACGATGGCGTCGTCGGCGTCGCCGTAGCGGATGGAGACCAGTTCACCGTCGTCGTCCGAGTGGTCGACCTCGATGTCGGACAACGCGGTCAGGCAGCGGGGGCACCAGTTGATGATGCGCTCGGCCTGGTAGATCAGCCCCTCGTCGTAGAGGCGCTTGAAGATGGTCTGCACCGCGCGGGAGAGCCCGTCGTCCAGCGTGAACCGCTCGCGCGTCCAGTCGACGCCGTCCCCGAGTCCGCGCATCTGGTCGAGGATCTTGCCGCCGTACTCGGCCTTCCACTCCCAGACCCGCTCGACGAAGCGTTCCCGGCCCAGGTCGTGCCGGGACAGCCCCTCGCCTGCCAGTTCCCGCTCGACCACGTTCTGCGTCGCGATGCCCGCGTGGTCCGTGCCGGGCAGCCACAGCACCTCGTAGCCCTGCATCCGCCTGCGCCGGGACATGGCGTCCATCAACGTGTGGTTCAGCGCGTGCCCCATGTGCAGGGTGCCCGTCACGTTCGGCGGTGGCAGCACGATCGTGAACGGCGGCTTGTCGGACCCGGCGTCCGCGGTGAAGTACCCCGCCGATACCCAGCGCTCGTAGAGGGCCGGCTCCTCCTCGGCCGGGTTCCAGGCGGTGGGCAGGTCGGTCCGGTGGGCCGCGCCCTCGGGCGCGGAGCTGTCGTTCACGGCGCTGTCGGTCACAGGGCAAGTCTAGGAAAGACCGTGGTCGGCACCCGCACCGCCTCCGGCGCCCCCGCCCGGAGCCGTGGCGCCGTCCCCGGCCCGGTCACCGTCGGCGCCGCCCGGTCCGG
>NZ_KB912540.1:36495-41926 GCF_000383775.1 Saccharomonospora halophila 8 | reverse complement strand
GGCCCGGCGACCCCGGGCGGCGGCGAGGACATCGTCGGTGGTGTCGCCGGCATCGGCACCGTCGGCGGTTCCGCCGCCGTGGGCACCGTCCGCCGTTCCGGTGGGGCCGGAGCGGGTGCGGTCACGGTCGCGTCGTCACCGGACGACGGGACCGGATGCGGACTCGGCGGAAGAGAGGTCATGACTCGGCAGGGTAGCGCCCGCTGCGTCAGGCCGACTTCTCACCGCGCTCCCGCGACCGGCGCGAGGGTTGCCGCGACACGATCGTGGGATTGACGTTCTCCCGGACGGTCTGCTCGGTGATGACGACCTTGGCGACGTCGTCGCGGCTCGGGATGTCGTACATCACCGGCTGCAGGACCTCCTCCATGATCGCCCGCAGCCCCCGGGCGCCCGTCCCACGCAGCAACGCCTGGTCCGCGATCGCCTCCAGCGCCGTCCGGGTGAACTCCAGCTCGACGTTGTCGATCTCGAACAGCTTGGTGTACTGCTTCGTCAGCGCGTTGCGGGGCTCGGTCAGGATGCGCACCAACGACTCCTTGTCCAGGTTGGTGACGCTCGCGACGACCGGCAGCCGCCCGATGAACTCCGGGATCAGACCGAACTTGATCAGATCCTCGGGCATCGTCTCGCTGAAGACGTCGCTCTCCTCGATCTCGCGCTGCGTGCGGATCTCGGCACCGAAGCCCAGGCCGCGCTTGCCGATCCGGTCGTTGATGATCTTGTCGAGACCCGCGAACGCCCCGGCCACGATGAACAGCACGTTCGAGGTGTCGATCTGAATGAATTCCTGGTGCGGGTGTTTGCGCCCGCCCTGCGGCGGCACCGAGGCGGTGGTCCCCTCCAGGATCTTCAGCAGCGCCTGCTGCACACCCTCGCCCGACACGTCCCGGGTGATCGACGGATTCTCCGACTTGCGCGCGACCTTGTCGACCTCGTCGATGTAAATGATGCCGGTCTCGGCGCGCTTGACGTCGTAGTCGGCGGCCTGGATGAGCTTGAGCAGGATGTTCTCGACGTCCTCACCGACGTAACCCGCCTCGGTCAGCGCCGTCGCGTCGGCGATCGCGAACGGGACGTTGAGCAGCTTGGCCAGGGTCTGGGCCAGGTAGGTCTTGCCGCACCCGGTCGGCCCGAGCATCAGGATGTTCGACTTGGCGAGCTCGACCGGCTCGTCCTTGCCGTCCTTGCCGCTCTTCGGCGCGGACTGGATGCGCTTGTAATGGTTGTAGACCGCGACGGCGAGGGTCCGCTTGGCGTCGTCCTGACCGATGATGTACTGCTCGAGGAACTCGTGGATGTCCGTCGGTTTCGGCAGTTCGTCCAGCTGGACGTCACTCGACTCGGCGAGTTCCTCCTCGATGATCTCGTTGCAGAGCTCGATGCACTCGTCGCAGATGTACACGCCGGGGCCGGCGATGAGCTTCTTCACCTGTTTCTGGCTCTTCCCGCAGAAAGAACACTTCAGCAGGTCTCCGCCGTCGCCGATCCGTGCCATGACCGCTGACCTCGTCCCCTCCCGGTGCCGGTGACACCCGCGTGCCGCGTGGTGCCGGTGACACCTTCTCGTGCGTTGACACCTCTGCCGTCCGTCGCCACCGCTTCCGGTGGCGGCTGCCTTCCGAGGGCGACTGCCTTCCGAAGGCGACTGCCTTCCGAGGGCGACAGCCGTCCGGTTGCCACCGACGGTACCTGCCCCGCGCGTCCCACGGGAGCGTCCGCGGACGATCGGGGCGCGGACTCCCACTCTAATGCCGCGGGCGGGCGGCTGCCGTCTCCCGACACGCCGCCCGCCCGTCACCGTGCATCAGGGCCGTGGCGAGGTCCTCAGTCCGTCGAGGCCTTGCGGTACTCCAGCACCTGATCGATCATGCCGTATTCCTTGGCCTCCTCGGGCGTGAGGATCTTGTCCCGCTCGATGTCCGCACGCACCTCGTCGGCCGACTTGTTCGTGTGCTTGGCCAGGGTCGTCTCCATCAGGCGGCGGACCCGCTGGATCTCCCGGGCCTGGATCTCCAGGTCGGAGACCTGGCCGTAGGCGCCCTCGGTCGCGGGCTGGTGGATCAGCATGCGGGCGTTGGGCAGTGCCAGCCGCTTGCCCTTCGTCCCCGCCGCCAGCAGCACCGCCGCCGCGGACGCGGCCTGCCCCAGGCACACCGTCTGGATGTCCGGACGGACGTACTGCATGGTGTCGTAGATCGCCATCAACGCGGTGAACGAACCACCCGGCGAGTTGATGTAGATGATGATGTCGCGGTCCGGGTCCTCGTGCTCCAGATGCAGCAGCTGGGCCATCACGTCGTTGGCCGAGGCGTCGTCGACCTGGACCCCGAGCATGATCTGCCGTTCCTCGTACAGCTTGTTGTACGGGTTCGACTCCTTGATCCCGTAACTGGTCCGCTCCACGTAGGAGGGCATCACGTACCGGGACTGCGGGAGATAAGGCGTGTTCATGGTCTTCTCCTCCTACCGTGCCCGGTCAGTTCGCGTTCGGGGTCGGGTTGTCGCGGGTGAGCACCTGGTCGACGAAGCCGTAGTCCCGGGCCTCACCCGCCGTGAACCAGCGGTCCCGGTCGCTGTCGGCCAGGATCTGGTCCACGGTCTGCCCGGTCTGCTCGGCGGTGATCTCGGCCAGCTGGTGCTTCCACTTGCCGAACACCTCGGCCTGGATGGCGATGTCCGAGGCCGTGCCCCCGACACCGGCCGACGGCTGATGCATCAGGATCCGGGCGTGCGGCAGCGAGTACCGCTTGCCCGGAGTCCCGGACGACAGGAGGAACTGCCCCATGGACGCCGCCAGTCCCATCGCGTAGGTGGCCACGTCCGGCTCGATCAGCTGCATCGTGTCGTAGATGGCGAAGCCCGCCGTCACCGATCCGCCGGGCGAGTTGATGTAGAAGCGGATGTCGGCCTGCGGGTCCTCGGCGGCCAGCAGCAGGAGCTGCGCGGTGATGCGGTTGGCGACCTCGTCATTGACCTCGGACCCGAGCACGACGATGCGCTCCTGGAGCAGCCGCTCGTACACCGAGTCGGTCAGATTGAGCCCCGCGGTGCCGGTCCGCCCCTCGGGCATGTGCTGCGTCACGTCTGCCTGCCTTTTCGCAAAGTGTGAAGATCTTGTCACCGACCCTAACGAACTCGGGCGGTGCAGATGGCCTGTCACCGCCCGAGTTCGCTCAGAGCATGAGCACCGGTCACCGTTCGGGCGTCGAAGAACCCTCGGCGTCGTCGGCGGTGTTCTCACCCGAGGTGGTGGCAGCGTCCTCGTCCCGGTTCTCCGACCCGGTGTCCTGCCCGGCGCCGGACTCGTCCCCGGTGTCGTCGGTGTCCTCGTCGGACCCGAACAGTTCACTGAGGTCGACTGTGGAGCCCGACTGGTCGGTCACCGTCACCTCGCGCACGATACCGGCCAGCGCCTTGCCCCGCCGGACGTCAGCGTAGATCGCCCCCAGCTGGTTCGCCTCCTGAAGCCGCCGCACGTACTCGTCCGGGTTCATCCCCGACTGCTGGGCCTGGTAGATGATGCGCTCGGTCAGCTCCGAGTCGTCGACGTCCACCCCGCGCTGGTCGGCGAGCGAGTCCAGCAGCAGCTGGGTGCGCACCGACTTCTCGGCCTCGGCGCGGACCTCGTTCTCCCACTCCTCGGGGTCGCCGCCCTGCTCGCGCAACGCGGCCTTGTAGGCGTCCTCGTCGTGGTCGTACGGGTGGATCGCATCGTGCTTGCGGTTGGAGATCTCCTGCTCGAGGATCGTCTCCGGCAGCGGGACGTCGACCCGCTCCAGCAGTTCGTCCAGGACCTTGTCCCGGGCCTGCACGCCCTGCTGCACGCGCTTCATGCGCAGCGCCCGCTCCCGCAGGTCGGCCCGCAGCTCGTCGATCGTGTCGAACTCGCTGGCCAGCTGGGCGAACTCGTCGTCCGCCTCCGGGAGCTCCCGCTCCTTGATCGAGTTCACGGTCACCTCGACGTCGGCGTCGCGGCCGGCGTGGTCGCCGGCGACGAGCTGGGTCGTGAAGTGCTTCGTCTCACCCTCGTTCGCACCGATGATGGCCTCGTCGATGCCGTCCACGAGCTGGCCGGACCCGATCTCGTAGGACAGGCCGCTCGTCGAGGCGTCCGGCACCTCCTCGCCGTCGACGGTGGCCGACAGGTCGAGGGAGACGAAGTCACCGTTGCGCGCGGGGCGGTCGACGCCGGTCAATGTCCCGAACCGCGCGCGCAGCTCGTCGAGCTGCTCGGTGACCTCGGACTCGTCGAGCTCAACGTCGTCCACGCTGACCGTGAGGTCCTCGAGGTCGGGCAGGGTGATGTCCGGGCGGACATCCACCTCGGCGCTGAACTCCAGGACGTCGCGGTCCTCGAGCCTGGTCACCTCGAAGTCGGGCTGCCCGAGCGTGCGCACCTCACCGCTGCGCACCGCTTCCGTGTACTTCGCGGGGATGGCCTCGTTGACGACCTCGTCGAGCACCGGGGCACGGCCGATACGGCTTTCGAGGACCCGGGCCGGGGCCTTGCCCGGACGGAAACCTGGGATCCGGACCTGCTGAGCGATCTTGCGGTAGGCGCGGTCGAAGTTCGGTTTGAGCTCGTCGAACGGCACCTCGACATTGATCTTTACGCGCGTCGGGCTCAGCTGCTCGACGGTGCTCTTCAACGTTATCTCCTCGCCGGGACTGTGTCGGTCTGATGGGCCGGCCCGGCGACCTCGGGTCAAGCACGGACCGGATGTCCGAGTCTAGGCCAGCACCCCGCTCCCGCGTGGTCCGGGTCGGTCCCCCACCCGGGAGGCGGCCCCGGCTCCGTGCCCACCCCGTCACCCCGTGCGGACCCCCTTCACCGCGTTCCGTGCGGGACAGGGGCCGCACGGCGACACCTACGGCGACTCGGGGCGGCCCGGGCCGCCGTCGGCGGGCGACGGTTGCTGGTAGACGTCCGGGATGCCGTCCCGGTCCTCGTCGCGGTTCTCCTCCTCGTGAATGCGGCGGTAGACGCGGTTGCGCAGCCGCAGGATCACGGTCGCCAGCAGTGCCGCCAGCAGTGAGCCGCACAGCACGGCGATCTTCACCAGCTCGTCCCGGTCCCCTCCGGTGCCGAAGGCGAGGTCACCGACCAACAGCGACACCGTGAAGCCGATCCCCGCGAGCAGGGACAGTCCCAGCACGTCCACCCAGCCGATGTCCCGGTCGAGCTCGGCCTTCGTGAACCGGCCCATGAGGTAGGTGGTGCCGAAGATGCCGAACCCCTTGCCGAGGACCAGCCCGGCCACGATGCCGAGCGCGACCGGGTCGGTGAGGGCCTCGACGAGTCCGCTCAACCCGCCGAAGGCGACCCCGGCCGCGAACAGGGCGAAGATCGGCACGGCCACGCCGGCCGAGACCGGCCGCCAGCGGTGCTCGAAGTGCTCGGCGAGGCCGACGGCCTCGCCCTCGCGCC
>NZ_KB912540.1:33695-36395 GCF_000383775.1 Saccharomonospora halophila 8 | reverse complement strand
CGGTCCGAGCGCCCCGCCCACGGCGTCCGTCCCCGTCAGCAGCGCGATCAGCGCGGTGGTGCGCTCGTCCGGCTCCCGGCCGTCGAGGAGCACCTCCCGCAACCGGGCACGGAGGCGGTCGAGGTCCGCGGTGCCGCTCTCGGGCGCACTCCGCAGGTCGGTGGACACCGCGTGCTGCGCGAGGGCACCCACCGCGTCCTTCGGCCGCGCACTCTCCAGCGTGGTCAGCACGGCGAGCGCCGAGTCCAGAGCCGGGTGCCCGGTCGATGCGGGGTCGCGGACCACGAGCCTGCCGGTGGTGGGCGGGTCCGGCGCCCCGGCACCATCGGCACCGTCGGCATCGCCGGTTCCGTCCGGGTCCGGTGTCCGCGGCGCGGCATCCACGGGGTGCGTGCCGCCCGTGACGTCCACCCGGTCGAGCAGGGCCAGTTCGATCAGCAGCGCACCCGCCAGGGAGTACTCCCCCCGCGGTGTCGCGGTCCCGGATGCCCCGGTGTCCCCCTCGGCCAACAGCAGGGCCAGATCCTCGGCGATGAGCATGGTTGTCGAGGCTATCGGTCGCGCACCCCGGACGTGGGCCCGCGTATCCCCGGATCGACACACCCCGGGGTCTCCCCGGATCCAACACCGTGGGCGGGAGCGGGTGGTGTGGCACGCACGATGTGGGTGTCGCGGTCATGATGGAGTGGACGGGCAACCGAGCCCACAGGAGGTCGGGATGGGACGGGTGACGGTCCGCAGGCCGGTCCGCAGGGTGCGGGCGCACGGGGTGCGGAGCAGGCCGGACACGCTGGCGGTGGAGGAGCCGTTGGAGCTGCGCGTCGCGGGCCACCCGCTGGCGGTCACCATGCGCACCCCCGGCCACGACGTCGATCTCGCCCGCGGTTTCCTGCTGTCCGAGGGGGTCGTCGGTGCCCGCGAGGACATCGCCGTGGCCCGGTACTGCGACAGTGTGGACGAGGAGGGACGCAACACCTACAACGTGCTCGACGTGCTGCTCGCCGACGGCGTGCCCGCCCCGGACGTCGGTGTCGAACGCAACTTCTACACCACCTCGTCCTGTGGGGTGTGCGGCAAGGCCGCGCTCGACGCGGTCCGGCTCCGCGGCCGTTTCGACGTCTCCGCCTCCGATCTCACCGTGACGACCGGGGTGCTGGCCGGGCTGCCCGACACGCTGCGGGAGCACCAGCGCGTGTTCGCCTCGACAGGAGGCCTGCACGCGGCCGCCCTGTTCGATGCAGGCGGCGACCTCCTCGTGGTCCGGGAGGACGTCGGCAGGCACAACGCCGTCGACAAGGTGCTGGGGTGGGCGCTCGAACACGACCGGGTCCCGCTGTCCGGGGCCGGGCTGCTGCTGTCCGGGCGCGCCTCGTTCGAGCTGGTGCAGAAGGCCGCCATGGCGGGGATCGCGCTGGTCGCCGCGGTGTCCGCACCGTCGTCCCTGGCCGTGGACCTGGCCGAGGAGCGGGGGGTGACGCTCGTGGGTTTCCTGCGGGGCGCCGAGATGAACCTCTACACCGGTGACCGGGTACGCGAACCGGCCCCCGCCCACGACACCCGCTGAACCCGGGAACCGCTCACTGCCGCAGGGCGACGCGAACGGTCGTTCCCTCGGAACCGACGTGGGTCCGCACGAGATCGGCGATTTGGTTCACCAGCAGCAACCCACGCCCCCCGTCCTGGTGGGGCGTCGCGGGGCGGCGGCCCGCGAGCCGGTCGGCCGGCGTGCCCCGGTCGCTCACCTGGCACACCACTCCGTCCCCGTCCCGCCACACCCCCAGCAGTCCGCCACCGCCGCCGTGCTGGACGCTGTTGGCGCACAACTCCCCGACGACGAGCGCCACGTCCTGCAACCGCTCCCCCGCGAACCCCCCGTCGGCGGCGAAGTCGGTCGCGGTGTGCCGCGCCCGCGTGAGGCCGTCCAGGTCGAACGGGACACGGAGGGCGTCCCCGGGAACGGGCAACGGCACGTTGTGCCGTTCGAAGGCGTCCTCCGGCGCGTAGCGCGGGCTCACGTACGGTCCGTCGCCGTCGACGACGACGGCGTGGGTCGCCTCGGCGTCCACCAGCACCGAGGGTGCCAGTCGACCGGTGTCGTACGGGCACAGCAACGTCGCGGGCCGACCCTCGAACGACGCGTTGACCAGCGCCTCGTGCTGCACACAGGCGGGGTACTCGTCGTCGGTGCGGCCGCTGAAGACCGGTTCCCCCACCACCCGTACCGGTCGGGGGTGGCTGTCGGCGAACGAACGCAGCACGAGCGGGATGATGCGCCCCGGGTTCCGTCCGGCGTCCACCATGTCGATCAGCCGCACCCGCTCGGCGTCGGCGCCGAGTGCGGCGGTCAGCGCCTCCAGATTCGGTGCGGGCACGATCACCGCCACCGGTTCCCCCCGCGCCAGTCCCTCCCGGACGAACGAGACCGTGGCCGCGAGGAACTCCGCACGACCGCGGTAGAACAACGCCGAGTGCGAGAAGGTCGACCGCGTGTCGGTGTCCTCGTGCACCGCCGTCATGACCGCTCGTCCTCACCACCCGGGTACTACTGACGCGTACAGGGTATCCGTGCGCGCGGCCCGGTAAACGTCTACAGGAACGTGCGTGCGACGAAGGACATCCGACCACAGCCCCACGGCCGTCCCCACGGCGGCGACCGCGCCCCACGCGAGCAACGGCCGGTCCCGCACCGCCGCCGCGGCC
>NZ_KB912540.1:26141-33595 GCF_000383775.1 Saccharomonospora halophila 8 | reverse complement strand
GGCCTCGCCCTCGCGCCGCAGCGCGGGCACCGCGAACCCGAGCAGCACCCCGGCCACGGTCGCGTGGACGCCGGAGGCGTGCACCAGCCCCCAGGTGAGCAGGCCGAGCGGGATGAGCAGCCACCACGACCGCACGCGACGCTGGACGAGCAGCGTGAACACGGCGAGCGGGGCGAGCGCCAGCAGCAGGGGGCCGACCGCGAGGTCGTCGGTGTAGAAGACGGCGATGATGGTGATCGCGATGAGGTCGTCGACCACGGCCAGCGTGAGCAGGAACATCCGCAGGGCCGACGGCAGGAACCGGCCGACGACCGCCAGCACGGCCACGGCGAACGCGATGTCGGTCGCGGTGGGGATCGCCCACCCGCTCAGTGCCGACGAATCACCCAGGTTGATCACGACGTAGATCGCCGCGGGAAGGATCACGCCGCCGACCGCCGCCGCGACCGGCACCGCCGCCCGCCGTGGGTCCCGGAGTTCCCCGGCGACGAACTCGCGTTTGAGCTCCAGCCCCACCACGAAGAAGAAGATGGCCAGCAGACCGTCGGCGGCCCAGTGCGACAGGTCGAGATCCAGGTGCAGCGCCTCCGGGCCGACGGTGAACTCCCGCATCGCCGTGTAGGCCTCCGACCAGGGCGAGTTCGCCCAGACCAGCGCGACGACCGCCCCGGCCAGCAGCAACATCCCGCCCACGGTCTCCAGGCGCAGGATCTCGGCGACCTGTTTCCACTCCCGCCAGGTCGTGCGGCTGAACAGCTTCGGTGTGGTGGGGGGTGGTGTGCTCATCTCGGTCTCGTCAACCCCTCCCGGTCGGGTGTGCGTCGGGCACTGCAGGCGTGATCGTACTTGGCGGACCGCACGCGACGGCGGCTTCCGGCCACGGACCACACGGGCACGCCGCCTCCGCGGCGACCCCCCACTCCGCCCGCACCGCCTTCCCCGACACGGCACGACGGCGGTGGTGAACGGACGGTCCCACCCCTGTATGCCGCGATTATCCGCACCGGCGGGTGTCCCGTCGCGGCGCCGGTCCCCGCGATCGACCGGAGGGCCCCGACGGTCGACGTCGCGCACGATTTGAGCGGAATGTCACTCCCGGTGTGCCCCGGAGGGTTCCCGGACCGGTGTGCGCGCGGTTAGATTCCCCCGCACCGCCGACGACGCTGGGAGCCACATGTCGACACCCACGGGACGACTCCGTCCACAGCGGGGTTCGCCGTGGTCGCGAGGTCCGCGGGACTCCGGTGCGGTCCTGCGCACGGCCCGGCACGTGTCCGACGACCTCGCCGACGGACTCGCCGGCCCCCGGGTGCGTGCGGCCTGCCGCGGCATCCGCAGGTTGCTCGCGGCCGACGCCGTCGGGCTGGCCGACCTCTCCGGGACCGTCACCACCGTCGGTGGCATGCCCGCCGACGTCGACGCCACGGCGCTGATCGACCGGGTCCTGCACACCGAGCACCGCGGCCGCCGGGGCGACGTGGTCGCGCTGCCGTTGCTGGTCCACGACGAACTCGCCGGGGTCCTCGTCGTCGCGGGGGCCCCGCGCACGGCGGAACTGCGCGAGGTGGCGAACCTCATCGTCGCCGCGCTCGAACGCGCCCGCCTCGAGGCGTCGGCGGAGCAGGCCGCCGAGGCCGAACTGCGGGCGCTGCGTGCCGAGATCTCCCCGCACTTCGTCTACAACGCGCTGACCGTGATCGCGGGACTCGTGCGGCCGGACCCGGACCGTTCCCGGGAACTGATGCTCGACTTCGCCGACTACATCCGGTACAGCCTCGCCAGCCACGGGGAGTACACGACCGTGGCCGACGAGTTTCACGCCATCGAGACCTATCTCGCCCTGCAGCGCGCGGTGCTCGGCGACCGGCTCCGGGTGCAGGTGCGGGTCGCGCCCGAGGTCCTCGCCGTGGCACTGCCGTACCTGGTGCTGCAGCCGATCGTGGAGAACGCCGTCCGGCACGGGATCGAACGCCACACCGACGGCGGCACCGTGCAGGTGCTCGGCGAGGCGGAGGGAACCGATTGCGTGCTCAGCGTCACCGACGACGGGGTCGGCATGGACCCGGAACTGGCCCGCGACCTGCTCGCGGGCACCGGTGGGGCCACGGGCATGGGGCTGGCCAACGTCGACCGCCGTCTGCGTAACGTGTACGGGCCGTGGTTCGGCCTCGTCCTCGAGACGGCGGAGGGTGCGGGCACGCGGGTCGTGATGCGGATACCGCGATTCCAGCCGGGAGTGATGCCGTGACCGAGACCAATCCCACCCCGACGGCCCTGCGGGTGCTGGCCGTCGACGACGTCCCCGCGGCCCTGGACGACCTGTGCCACCTGCTGCGGGAGTCGCCCGAGGTCACCGAGGTCGTCGCGGCGGCCGACCCGCTGACGGCCCTCAAGAGGCTGCAGGACGACCGGTTCGACGCGGTGTTCCTGGACATCGCGATGCCCGGACTGGACGGGCTCGAACTCGCCGCGCTGCTGAACAAACTCGCCACTCCCCCGGTGATCGTGTTCGTGACCGCCTACGACGAGCACGCCGTGGCGGCGTTCGGGATCGGCGCGGTCGACTATCTGCTCAAGCCCGTGCGCGCCGAACGTCTGGCCGACGCCCTGGCCCGGGTGGGCCGGATGGTGCCCGGTGACCACCCGCCGCCCCCGCGGCAGTCGACCCCCGACGCGCTGGCGGCACTGCCGGTCGAGTCGGCGGGGCGCACCCGGTACGTCCAGCGCCAGGACGTGCGGTTCGTGGAGGCGCACGGTGACTACGTCCGGCTGCACACGCGGTCCGGGGTCCACCTGGTCCGGATGCCGATCTCCCGGTTGGAGGAGTACTGGGCCGACGCCGGGTTCGTCCGCACCCACCGGGGATTCCTGGTCGCGCTGAGCGCGGTGCGGGAGTTGCGCAGCGACTCCGTCGGGGGCCTGCTCGCGCACACCGACCTGGGTGACGTCCCGGTGAGCAGGCGGCACGCGCGCGACCTGCGGGAACAGCTGCTGCGCGCGGCACAGCGCGGCGAGCTGCACGCGGAGGGGACGACCCCGTGAGCACCGTGCGCACCGGAACCTCCGCCGCAGCACCATGAGTCAGCGCCGAGTGACGGTCACCAGCCCGCAGACGCGGCTGGCGCACGCACGACGGCGCTACCGCGGCCCGTGGCGTCCCACCACGCTCGACCCGGCGGACGCGCCGCGGGCGGTCGCCCAGTACCGGGTGCAGCTGCGCCGGGCGATGGTCACCCTCACGCTGCTGGGCGTACTCGTCGTCGGACTACCCCTGCTGCTGGCGGCCGTCCCCGCGCTGGACACGGTGCGGGTGTTCGGTGTCCCCGTGTCCTGGGTGGCGGTCGGCGTGCTGCCGTTCCCGTGCATGGTGCTGCTGGCGGTGTGGCATCTGCGCCACGTCGAGCGCACCGAACGGTCCGACCACAGCGGCAGCGGTGACGGCGGCGGCGACGGGGACGACGGGGACGCGGGCGGGGACCGTCCGGGCCGGGGAGGTCCCCCGTGATCGTCACGCTCGCCGTGGCGCCGGTGCTGTTGGTCACTCTGTTCGTCGGCCTGCGCGGCGTCGCGGCCATGCGCACGACGTCCGACTTCCTCGTGGCCTCGCGCCGGGTGTCCCCGCTGCTGAACTCGGCGGCGGTGTCCGGGGAGTACCTCTCCGCCGCCTCGTTCCTCGGGGTGGCCGGCCTGATGATCCGCGACGGCGTGGGCGCCCTGTGGTATCCGGTCGGCTTCACCGCGGGCTACATCGCCATGCTGGCACTGGTGGCCGCGCCGATGCGCCGTTCGGGCGCGCTGACGGTGCCCGATTTCGCCGAGGCGCGGTTGGCCTCGCCCACGCTGCGCAGGCTGGCCGCGACGGTCGTGCTGACGATCGGGGTGCTCTACCTGGTACCCCAGTTCCGCACCGCCGGCCTGGTGCTCAGCGTGGTCAGCGGGACGCCCTACTGGGTGGGCGTGATCATCGCCGGGGGCGCGGTGAGCGCCACCCTGGCCCTGGGCGGGATGCGGGCGGCGACCTACGTCCAGGCGTTCCAGTTCGCGTTGAAACTGGTGCTGTTCATCGTGCCCGCGCTGTGGCTGCTGGCGCAGGTCGGGCCGGACGTCCGCGAGCGGGCGCTGACCGCCGAGGAGTTCACCCGGTTCGACAGCGAGACCGCGGTGACCTTCCGGGTGGGGGCCACTCTCGACGTTCCCGAGGGGGTGCGGGTGCGCACCCCGGACGGCGGCACGCGGACCGTTCCCCCGGGGGAATGGACCGTGCCGGAGGAAACCCGGATCACCTTCGCCGCGGGCAGCCGCGCCCCCGAACCCGAGGGGGCGGCACCACCGGGCGCCGCGGGCTGGGAACGGCCGCTGCTCGATCTCGACGACACCGGACACCCGCTGCTGGCCACGCTCGCGGTGCTGATGGCGACGATGTTCGGAACGATGGGCCTGCCGCACGTCATCATGCGGTTCCACACCAGCCCGGACGGCACCGCCGCCCGACGCACGGCCGCGTTGACCGTGGTGCTGCTGTCGGTGTTCTACCTCTTCCCCGGCATCTACGGCACGCTCGGTCACGTGCTCGTGCCGCACCTGTACCTGTCCGGGGCGACGGACAGCGCCGTGGTGGCCCTGCCCGCCCGGGTCGACGACACCCTCGTCGGGACGGTGTTCACCGGCTTGCTGACCGCGGGTGCGTTCGCGGCGTTCCTGGCGACCTCGCTCGGACTGCTGCTGGTGGTGGCCGGCGCGATCTCGCACGATCTGGTGCCCGGCGGGCTGCGGCAGTTGCGGGTCGCGGTGCTCGGGGCGGCGGCGGTGCTGGTGCTGCTGGCCCTGCCCGCCCTCGGGCTGGACGCCAGCACGCTGGTCGGCTGGGGTTTCACGGTCGCGGCCTCGACGTTCTGCCCGCTGCTGGTGCTGGGGATCTGGTGGTCGCGGCTGACGGCGGCGGGCGCGGTCGCCGGGGTCGCGGTCGGGCTGGCGACCTCGTGCGGGGCCTTCCTGCTGGGCACCCTCGATCTCGCGCTGCCGGGATGGCTCACCGTCCTGCTCGTCCAGCCGGCCCCGTGGTCGGTGCCGCTCGCCTTCGCGGTGATGGTGGTGGTGTCGCTGTTCGGCAGGCCACCTCCGTGGGCGACGGCGGCGATGCTGCGTCTGCACCTGCACGAACACCACAGCTCCCCGTTCGCCGACCGCCGGACCCTGGCACGTGACCTGGGCCACTCGTCGTGGTCGGCCCGCCGCTCGTCGGCCGTTCGTCGCATCACGCGCCGATTGGTCCGCTGACAATTACGGCGTATCGGGCCTCCTCCCTACTGTGACGCGGCACGCACGGCGCACCGCGGACCGGCCGCCCTCCACGGGCACCGGTCGGCGGGTGCGCCCACCGACGAGAGTGCGCCACTGACGAGGAGGTCAGGAGAGTGAGTACCACCGAGCCCTCGACGCATCCGCCGGGGCCGAGGTCCTGGGCCGAGGTGCACGGCAGCGCCGAGTTCCAGGACCTGCGGAAACGGCTGCGGAACTTCGTCTTCCCGATGACCGCGTTGTTTCTGGTCTGGTATCTGCTGTACGTGCTGTTGGCCGACTACGCCCACGGCTTCATGTCCGTCCGGGTCGTCGGCAACATCAACATCGGGTTGATCTTCGGGCTGCTGCAATTCGTGTCCACCTTCGTGATCACGGGGCTGTACGTGCGCTACGCCAACCGCAGGCTCGACCCGGTCGCCGACAGCATCCGCAGTGACGTCGAGGCGGCCGGGTTCGCCGACGGCGAGCCGGACACCGACGGTGACCAGACGGAAGGGAAGGCGTCGTCGTGAACCTCGCGCAGAGCATCGAAGGCAACAATCCCGCACTCAACATCACGATCTTCACACTGTTCGTGCTGGTGACCCTGGTCGTGGTGTTCCGCGCGTCGCGCAACACCAAGACCGCGTCGGACTACTACGCGGCGGGCCGGGCCTTCTCCGGACCGCAGAACGGCACGGCCATCGCCGGGGACTACCTCTCGGCGGCGTCGTTCCTCGGTATCGCGGGCGCGATCGCCGTCTACGGCTACGACGGCTTCCTGTACTCGATCGGGTTCCTCGTGGCCTGGCTGGTGGCGTTGCTGCTGGTAGCGGAGCTGCTGCGGAACACCGGCAAGTTCACCATGGGCGACGTCCTGGCGTTCCGCATGCGGCAACGGCCGGTGCGGGCCGCGGCGGCCACCTCGACGATGGCCGTGTCGTTCTTCTACCTGCTGGCGCAGATGGCGGGCGCGGGCGCGCTGGTGTCGCTGCTGCTCGGTGTCGAGGGCGACGTCGGCCAGGGCCTCGTCATCGCGGTCGTCGGCGTCGTGATGATCATTTACGTGCTGGTCGGCGGGATGAAGGGCACCACCTGGGTGCAGATCATCAAGGCCGGGCTGCTGATCGCCGGGACGTTCGCGATGACGGTCTGGGTGTTCGGCAAGTACGGGTTCAACCTCTCCGAACTGCTCGGCTCCGCCGCCGAACGCTCCGGTGAGGGCGACACGCTGCTCAACCCGGGCGCCAAGTACGGCGTGGACAGCGCCACCCAGCTGGACTTCCTGTCCCTCGGCGTCGCCCTCGTGCTCGGCACGGCGGGCCTGCCGCACGTGCTGATGCGCTTCTACACCGTGCCCACGTCGAAGGACGCCCGGAAGTCGGTGGTGTGGGCCATCTCCCTGATCGGCCTGTTCTACCTGTTCACCCTGGTGCTGGGCTACGGCGCGGCGGCCATCGTCGGCACCGACACGATCAACAACGCCCCCGGCGGGGAGAACTCGGCGGCACCGCTGCTCGCCCACGCGATCGGCGGACCGGTGCTGCTCGGCTTCATCGCCGCCGTCGCGTTCGCGACGATCCTGGCCGTGGTGGCGGGCCTGACCATCACCGCGTCGGCGTCGTTCGCCCACGACGTCTACGCCAACGTGATCAAGAAGGGCAAGGTCGACAGCAAGAACACCGAGGTCCGGGTCGCCCGCATCACCGCCTGCGTCATCGGCGCGGTCGCGATTCTCGGCGGGATCCTGGCCAAGGACCAGAACGTGGCGTTCCTGGTCGCCCTGGCGTTCGCCGTGGCGGCCTCGGCCAACCTGCCGACCATCCTGTACTCGCTGTTCTGGAGGCGGTTCAACACCTCGGGCGCGCTGTGGTCGATCTACGGCGGGCTGTCGGTCACGATCGTGCTCATCGTGTTCTCCCCGGCCGTGTCCGGCACGGAGAACTCGATGATCAGCGGGGCGGACTTCAGCTGGTTCCCGCTGCAGAACCCGGGGCTGGTGTCCATCCCGGTGTCGTTCTTCCTCGGCTGGCTCGGCACGGTGCTGTCCTCCGAGCACCTGGAGGACAAGCACAAGGAGATGGAGGTGCGCTCGCTCACCGGCGCGGGTGCGGAGAAGGCCTCGGCGCACTGAGGCCGGGCGCGCCCGGTCCCGTCCGAGCCGCCCCTGCCGG
>NZ_KB912540.1:19034-26041 GCF_000383775.1 Saccharomonospora halophila 8 | reverse complement strand
CCCGCGTGCCCGGAGCGTGTCGGCGGCGTCGGTGTCCGCCTCCGCTGAGCCCGCCGCCCCCACTCAGCCCGCCGCCTCGTGTTCCCGCGCCTCCCGCCGACCCAACAGGCGGCTGCCCGGGGTGGCCGTCATCCCGTGGACCAGCACGGAGGAGCAGATGACCAGCGTCGCGACGGTGAAGACCAGTTCGTCACCGGTCTCGCTGCGCGACAGCGCCGCGTAGTAGAGCGCGGCGACGCCGATCGGACCGAACCACCCGAGGAACAGCGCCTCGGCCCGCCCACGCACCGTCTCCATCGCCGGGGCCAGTGCCAGGAAGGCGGGCAGCCTGCGCAGCAGCAACACGGCGACGACCAGCACCGCGGCACGCCAGCCGAGTTCCAGCCACTCCCGCCACGGCACCACGACTCCCAGCAGGATGAACACCGGCAGCAGGAAGAAGTCGTTGACCGCCTCCTGGACCCGCTCCTCGCTCTGGTCCTCCTCCTCGGGGATCACCCGGCGGAACACCAGACCGGCGGCGAAGACCGCCAGGAGCCCGTTGGCCTCGACCACGTGGGTGACGCCGAGCACCGTCGCGGTCAGCGCCAGGCTGTAGACGAGGTGGGAGGTCTCGGCGACCGTCTCCCGACGGTAGCCCCAGACCAGCAACCACCCCGCGACGTAACCCAGGGCGGCCCCCGACAGCACGGCGCCCCCGGTCTCCCACAGCACACTCCGCCACACCCACTCGGACAGCGCCGAGGCGGCGGGTCCCTCCAGCATGAGCAGCGCGAGGAACACCAGCGGGTAGGCCAGGGCGTCGTTGGCCCCGGACTCGGCCGACAGGAAGTGCCGGAGCCGTTCGGGCAGCAGCCGTTGCGCGAGCCTGCCTTCCACGATCGTGCTCGCGATCACCGGGTCGGTCGGGGTGAGCACGGCACCGATCAGCAGGGCGAGCCAGATCGGCACCCCGAGCACCGCGAACACCAGCATCCCGCTGACCAGCCACATGAGCAGCATCACGGGTCCGAGCACGACCACCAGCGCGCGCCAGTGGGGACGCAGGTACCGGCGCGGCAACCGCAGGGCGATCCCCATGAGGGACACCGCCACCGTCAGCCGCGCGACCTCCTCGATCAGCGTGACCGGGTCGGCCCATCCGGACGGGTCGAGCAGTCCGGAGAGCGGTCCGAGCACGACCCCCAACAGCAGGGCCAGCAGTGGTCCGGACAGGAAGGCCCGTTTGATCGGGTTGGACAGCAGGCCGATCAGCAACACCGCGGCACCCATCACCGCCAGCGACAGGTTGAGGGGACTCACTCCACCACCCACGTCCGACGTCTCGACCGAGAAGAGGAAGGTCCCCGGGAACGGGGGCCTCCCCCGCATCGTGCCACCGGGAGAACCGTGCCGCCGTCCGCGATCCGCTCAGCAGCGCCCCGATACGGACGTCCGGAAAGAGGGAGCTCGTGCGCCGGGCGGCCTGCCACCGCATGTCCGTGCGGTGCGGTGACAGGCCGGAGTCCCGTGGTCGGGGTGACAGGATTTGAACCTGCGACCCTTCGCTCCCAAAGCGAATGCGCTACCAAACTGCGCTACACCCCGTCCGCACACCGACCCGGAGGGCGGTGTGCGACCACTCTAGCGGGTCGCGTTACACTGTTGTCGCGGCCGGGTGGTCGGCCGTATGCGGGCGTAGCTCAATGGTAGAGCCCCAGTCTTCCAAACTGGTTACGCGGGTTCGATTCCCGTCGCCCGCTCCACAGCGAGGTGCCCCTCGGTCCCCTCGGGCCGGGGCACGCCTCCTCGCGGCGACCTCACTCCACCGGGCGGGTGGTCGCCATGGCGCGGTCGACCTCCCAGAACGCGCGCATGGACACGATCAGGCCGTCGCCGTCCACCCGGTAGACGAACACCCCGTCGGTGTCCACGCGGTATCCGCCCGGCAGGTAGCTGGTGATGGTGCCGACGTTGGCCACCTCGTCCCCGGCCGCGTGCGAGTCGCGGAGGACGAAGTCGATCCGCTCGGTGCCGGCGATCGCGGCCTCCCAGAACGCCGCGATCGCCGCCCGCCCCCGGTGACCCCGACCGGACTCGTCGAACATCGAGGGCCCGACCGGATCCTCCACGACGCCGTCCGGGTGAAACAGGTCCAGCCACGCCTCCTTGTCCCCGGCCGTGACGGCGTGCATCGACCGCCACGCCGCGGCCCGGGCGGGTGGCTGGTCGGTGGCGGTGTCCCAGCACACGGTGACGGTCACGAGTTCGTCCCTCCTGTCGGCCTCCCCGGTGCGTCCGCGTCCGCCGACAGCGGCTCGCCCGGTTCACCGATGATCTCGTCGGCGAACCGGCGGAGGGCGTCCTTCTTCCTCCCGAGCGGCGCGTCGAAACCGAGCCCCTCCAGCATCCACGGCACGGTGATCGCGTCGGTGACGCCGGCCTCGGCCTGCCTGCGATACCCGTCGAGGCCGAACTGGTCGACACACACCGCCTGGATCTCGAACGCCTCGTCGGCGCGGCCGTACTCCGCGCGCAGTCGGCCCAGCCGCCCGATCGTCGTGCGCAGCTCGTCGAGCGTCATCATGGCCGAGGACCATCCGTCCCCCACCCGGGCCGCGCGCCGCAACGCCGGGGCGCTGTGCCCGCCGATGTAGAACGGCACGCGCCGTGCCGGGGCCGGGGCCATACGCAGCCTGCCGAAGTCGAAGAAGCGGCCGTGGTACTCGACCATGCCGCCGTCCAGGATGCGGCGCAGCACCTCGATCGCCTCGTCGACGCGCGCTCCCCGCTCGGCGTAGGGCGCGCCGCACCACTCGAACTCCTCGGGCGACCACCCGACTCCGAGACCGAGGCCGAACCGGTCGCCGGTCAGGTTGGCCACCGACCCCACCTGGCGGGCCAGCAGCACCGGGTTGCGCGAGCCGAGCTTGAGCACCGAGGTGTAGAAGCGCAGACGGGTGGTGACCGCGCCCATCGACGCGGCCGCGATGAGCGGGTCGACCCACGGGGAGTTCTCGTCCCAGAACCGGCTGCCGTCCGGCGTGTACGGGTAGGAGGCCGACGTCGTCTCCGAGTAGAACAGCGAGTCCGGCAGTGCCACGGCGGAGAAGCCGCACTCCTCCGCCGTCCGGGCCAGCTCGGCGAGCTGGTCGAGCGGACTCAACGCCACTGACAGCGTGAACTTCATGCGGCCGAACTGTAACAAGTTCTACTTGCTCGGGCCAGGGTTTCCCCGGGCGGGCCGCGCCACCGCCCCCCGCGCGGCCGTCGAGTCGATCTCCGCGCCACCCGTCGGGCGTGACTCGGATCACTTCCGGACACGTGACGTGAGTCACTGAGTACGAACCGCGGAAATCAACGGGAAAGTGCCGCACACGCTGCTCACCGGGATGACGCGGATTAAACATCGAGTTGCGGAATCGTGTTCGGTGCCGACTCCGCACGATTGCCGGTTTCGCTTTCCGCGGCTTCGCCGTGTTTACCGTTTCATGTCGTCGAAAACGGCGACAGCTGCCCGAAGAGGAGATCCGTGAAAGCGTTCGACATTCAGGAGGAAGCTCGTGTCCACAACAGCATTGACCAGGTCGGTGGCGGTTCTGATGCTCACGGCGGGAACGCTGGTGGGCCTGGACGGAACGGGGTCGGCCATGATGGGCGGATCAGCGCCGAATTCCCCGCGGGGCGGCGGTGCACCCGCCGACACGGCGCCCCCGGCCGAGCCGCGGCCGCAGCCGCAGAAGGTCGAGGGGGAGCCCGCGGTGCCCGCCGGGCAGCGCATCGTCGAGATAGCGGGCCGACAGGCGGGCAAACCCTACGTCTTCGGCGCCGAGGGACCCGCACGGTTCGATTGTTCCGGCCTCGTCCAGTACGTGCACAGACAGGCGGGCATCGACCTCCCCCGGACGGCGGCCCGGCAGCGCGCGGCCGTCCCCTCCGTGTCCCACTCGGCCATGCGTCCGGGTGACCTGTTGTTCTTCCACAACGGTGGGCGCGTGTACCACGTCGGCATCTTCGCGGGATCGAACGCGATGTGGGCGGCCCCGGAGCCGGGGGACGTCGTCCGCAGGCAGAGCGTCTGGACCGACTCCTACACCGTGGGCCGGGCGTGGTGAGGCCGACCGGGAACTTTTCGGATACCGTCCGCGTTGTCCGGTTCGACGAACCCACACAACCCGGGAGTTCCCATGGAAACCGCTGTCGTGGTGATCGTGCTCCTGCTGATCATCGTGGGCGGCACGCTGTACCTCGTACGGTCGCAGGCACAGGCGAAGGCCCGCCGGGTCGACGACGCCAAGGCCGAGGCGCGGCGGTGGGTGGAGCGGCTCGGTGGGCAGGTGCTCAACCTCACCGGCACGGACACGGCCTCCCAGCAGGCGCTGGCCGACGCGAGTGAGCGCTACACCGCCGCAGGCTCCCAGATGGAGCAGGCCGAGACCGCCGAGCAGGCACGGTTGGTCCGGGAAACGGCTCTCGAAGGGCTCTACTACGTCCGCGCGGCGCGGACCGCCATGGGCATGGACCCCGGCCCCGAACTGCCCGAGGACCGGGAACGCGAGCGCGCGGGCAAGGTCACCGAACACCGTGCCGTGGACGTCGAGGGCAGGCACTACGAGGCCTCGCCGGAGCCGACCTCGAACACCCCGCACTACTACCCCGGTGGCCGTGTCTCCGGCCGCCCGGTGCCGCAGGGCTGGTACAGCGAGCCGTGGTGGAAGCCCGCCCTGGTCGGCGGCGCCTGGGGCCTGGGCTCCATGTTCCTGTTCAGCGCCATGTTCTCCGGCATGGCGGGCGTGCCGAGCGCGGAGGCCTGGGAGTCCGGGTACGACGCCGGCCAGGAGGACGCGATGGAGTCCGGCGATGCCGGGGACGGCGGCGACGCCGGTGGCGGTGACGACATGGGCGGCGGTGACATGGGCGGTGGTGACATGGGTGACATGGGCGGCGGATTCGATCTCGGCTTCTAGGACCGCCGCCGGGGTCCGCGCACCGGATCCGGACGCGGCCTAGTCACCGGGCTGGCAGGTCGGGCACCAGTACAGGTTCCGGCCTGCCAGTTCCGTGTGCGCCACGGGCGTGCCACACACCAGGCACGGTCGCCCCGTGCGCCGGTAGACGTAGACCTCCCCGCCGTGCCGGTCGTTGCGCGGGGCGCGGCCGGTCACCTCCGGCCGGTGTTCGTGCGCGACGGTGTCGATCCGCCCGACCCGCACACCCTCGCGCATGAGCCGCCGCAGATCCGCCCACACCGCGTCCCACCGGGACCGCCCGAGCGAGCGCCCGGGCAGCAGGGGTGCGATCCCCTGCCGGAACAGGACCTCCGCGCGGTAGACGTTGCCCACCCCCGCCACGACCGTCTGATCCATCAACAGCGCCGCCACCGACGTCCGCGACCGGTCCACCCGGGCGAATCCCCGGTCCGGCTCGGCGTCGTCCCGCAGCGGGTCGGGTCCGAGCCGGGCCCTGATCGCGTCCGCCTCCGCGGCGGTGAGCAGTTCGCACCGGTTCGGCCCGCGCAGGTCCGTCCCGTGGGTCGCGCCGAGCAGGCGCATGCGGACCTGCCCCACCGGCTCCTGGGCAGGCAGCGGGAACTCCGTGAACCCCCCGTACAGGCCGAGGTGCACGTGGACGGTCCCGTGTGGACCGTAGTGGTGGAACAGGTGTTTGCCGTGCGCCTCGGCGGCGGTCATCGTGTGCCCGTCGAGCGCGGCGGCCCCGGCGGCGAAGCGGCCCTGCGGGCTGGACACCGCCACCGGTGCGCCGACATAGCGGCGCCGGTGCAGCAGCGCGAGGCGGTGGAGGGTGTGCCCCTCGGGCATCAGGCCCCCGGCAGCGCGGGGGGAACGCCGGTGCGCTCGAACTCGCCGATCTGGCGCACCCTGCGGGTGTGCCGCTCGTCGTCCGAGGGCGGCGTGGCCAGGAACGCGTCCACGATCCGCGCCGCCTCCCCCGCGGAGTGCATCCGCGCGCCGATCCCGATCAGCTGGGCGTGATTGTGCTCCCGCGTCAGGGTGGCGGTCTCCTCGTTCCAGGCGAGGCCCGCCCGGGCTCCCGGGACCTTGTTCGCGGCGATCTGCTCGCCGTTGCCGGACCCGCCGACCACGACTCCGAGGCTGCCCTCGTCGGCGACCACCCGGCGGGCGGTCTCCACGCAGAACGCCGGGTAGTCGTCGGCGGCGTCGTAGACGTGTGGCCCGACGTCGGTCACCTCGTGGCCCTGCTCCCGCAGGTGGGTGACGAGATGGTTTTTCAGTTCGTAACCGGCATGGTCGGATCCCAGGTAGACACGCACAGCTTCCGAGTGTGCCATCGTGGTCCGCCCCGGCCGCAGGCACCCGCCGTGCCACACTCGGCGGGGACACCGGGGCCGCACCCGCGGCACCGCGCACACGGTCCGACACGGCGGGAGACGGGGTGGACGGCTGGTCCGAGGTCGGCGACGGGGTGTTCGTCGGCCGTTACCGGGAGTGGGATCTCACGGTCGGGCTCGTGCTCGGCGACACGGGGTGCCTGGTCGTGGACACGCGCGTGGACCGCGGGCAGGGCGCGGAGCTGGCCTCCGCCGTGCGGGCGGCGACGCCGCTGCCGTGGACGGTGCTGCTCACCCACCACCACTTCGACCACTGTCTGGGCCTGCCCGCGTTCCTGCCCTGCCCGGTGTGGGCGCACGAACGGTGCGCGGCGCACCTGCACGCACCCGGCGGGGAAGTGACGGTGCCCGACCACCTGCGGGTGCCCGACCACCTGCTCACCGGGCACGCCGCGATCGACCTCGGCGGGCGGCGGATCGAACTGCACCACCCGGGGCCGGCACACACGGACAACGACGTGCTGGCGCGGATCCCCGACGCCGGGGTGGTCTTCGCCGGGGATCTCGTCGAGCACGTGCCCGGCGGGTCGTTCAGCGCCGAGTCGTTCGAGGACGTCACCCACCTGGGGCAGTGGCCGGCGGCGCTGGACGCGATCCTCGCCCCCGCGCCCCGCGTCGTGGTGCCCGGCCACGGCGACCCGGTCGGGCCGGACTTCGT
>NZ_KB912540.1:13275-18934 GCF_000383775.1 Saccharomonospora halophila 8 | reverse complement strand
GGCCGCGCGGGACGAGCTGGCCGAGTTGGCACGCCTGCGACACGAGCGGGACGCCGGCACCCTGACCACCGAGGAAGCCGTGGCCCGGGCACCACTGCCCGCGCCGGTGGCCGGGGCCGCGTTGCGGTGAGAGCGGCCCCGCCCTCCCGTGGCTCAGTCGAAGTTCAGCTCGCCGGTGCGGGTGCGCTTGAGTTCGAAGAAGTCCGGGTAGCTCGCCATCATGTGAGCCCCGTCGAACATCCGCACGGCGTCCTCACCCCGGGGGATGGAGTTCAGCACGGGGCCGAAGAAGGCGACGCCGTCGATGTGGATGGTCGGGGTTCCCACGTCCATCCCCACCGGGTCCATGCCCTCGTGGTGACTCGCGCGCACCTGCGCGTCGTACTCGGTGGACCCGGCCGCCGCGAGCAGGTCCGCCGGGGCGCCCACCTCGTCGAGCGCCTCCTTGAGCACCACATCGACGTCCTTGACGTCCTGGTTGTGGTAGCGCGTGCCGAAGGCGGTGTAGTAGTCCCGCAGGACCTGCTCCCCGCTGTGCCGGGCGAGTGCCACCGCCACCCGCACGGGTGCCCACGCCTGTGCCATCAGATCGCGGTACCCGTCGGACAGATCCCGCCCCTCGTTGAGCACCGCGAGACTCATCACCCGGAACCGGAGGTCGATGTCGCGGTGCCGCTCGACCTCGAGGATCCACCGTGAGGTGATCCACGCGAACGGGCACACGGGATCGAAATAGAAGTCGACGCGGGGGCGGGTGTCCTGTCCTGCTCGGGTCATGCTCGCTCCTCATTGCCGATTGCGACGTCCGGTCGCGGGTAGTCATTGCGACGTCCGGTCGCGGGTAGTCATTGCGCGACGTCCGGTCGCGGGTAGTCACTGGCGTCCAACAGTGCCACCGCCCCGGTTGTTCCCGTCGCCGAGCGCCGCGGCGCATGATTGGATCACCATCACACGCACCCGCCCGCCCGGACCGGGACGGGCCCGTGCCGACCCAGACGAACCGACGACCAGCACAGAGGTGCCAGTGCCCGCCCCCAATCTCACCCGCGAGCAAGCCCGGCAGCGCGCCGACCTTCTCGAGGTCGAGTCCTACGACGTCGAACTCGACCTCACCGACGGCCGGGGCCGACCCGGCGAGCGGACCTTCGACTCCACGACGACGATCCGGTTCGCCGCCACGCGGCCGGGCGAGAAGTCGTGGGTGGACGTCGTGGCCGAGAGCGTCCGCTCGGCCGTGCTGAACGGCCGTGAACTCGACGTCTCCGGCTACGTCGAGGACACCGGGATCATCCTGCCCGACCTGGCCGCGTCGAACGAACTCGTCGTCCGTGCCGACTGCCGGTACATGAACACGGGCGAGGGCCTGCACCGGTTCGTCGACCCGGTCGACGACGGCGTCTACCTCTACACCCAGTTCGAGACGGCCGACGCCAAGCGCATGTTCGCCTGCTTCGACCAGCCGGACCTCAAGGCCGTCCACCGGCTCACCGTGATCGCTCCCCGGGACTGGACGATCGTGTCGAACGCGCTCGTGGAGTCCACCGAGGACACCCCGGAGGGTGCTGTGCGCACGGTGTTCGCTCCCTCGGAACGGATCTCGACCTACCTGGTCGCGCTGATCGCCGGACCGTACGCCGAGTGGCGGGACACCTACAGCGACACCCACCGCACCATTCCGCTCGGCCTCTACTGCCGTGCCTCCCTGGCCGAGTACATGGACGCCGACCGGCTGTTCACCGAGACGAAGCAGGGGTTCGGGTTCTACCACGCCAACTTCGGGGTGCCGTATCCGTTCCAGAAGTACGACCAGCTGTTCGTCCCCGAGTTCAACGCCGGGGCGATGGAGAACGCGGGGGCGGTCACCTTCCTGGAGGACTACGTCTTCCGCAGCCGCGTCACCCGGTACGCCTACGAGCGCCGGGCCGAGACGCTGCTGCACGAGATGGCGCACATGTGGTTCGGCGACCTGGTGACCATGCGGTGGTGGGACGACCTGTGGCTGAACGAGTCGTTCGCCACCTTCGCCAGTGTGCTCGCACAGGCCGGGGCAACCGAGTACACGGGGGCCTGGACCAGCTTCGCCAACATCGAGAAGTCGTGGGCCTACCGGCAGGACCAGCTGCCCTCCACGCATCCCATCGCCGCCGACATCGTGGACCTGCACGCGGTCGAGGTGAACTTCGACGGCATCACCTACGCCAAGGGCGCGAGCGTGCTCAAGCAGCTCGTGGCCTATGTGGGGCTGGAGAACTTCCTCTCCGGGCTGAAGGTCTACTTCGACCGGCACGCCTGGGACAACGCCACGCTGGCGGACCTGCTCACCGCCCTGGAGGAGGCCTCCGGACGGGATCTGTCCTGGTGGAGCTCGCAGTGGCTGGAGACCACCGGACTGAACAGCCTGCGCCCCCGATTCGAGGTGGATTCCGCGGGACGCTACTCGGCCTTCGCCGTCCTGCAGGGCGGCGCGAAGCCCGGTGCGGGCGAACTGCGCACGCACCGGGTCGCCGTCGGGGTCTACGACGACGACGGCTCCGGAAAGCTCGTGCGCACCCACCGCGTCGAGCTCGACGTCGACGGCGAGCGTACGGAGGTGGACGACCTCGTCGGTGTGCCCGCGGGCAGCCTGGTGCTGGTCAACGACGACGACCTCACCTACTGCACGATGCGGCTGGACAGTGACTCGCTGGTCACCCTGGTGGACCGGATCGCCGACGTGACCGAGCCGCTGCCGCGGACGTTGTGCTGGTCGGCAGCGTGGGAGATGACCCGCGAGGCCGAGCTGAAGGCCCGGGACTTCGTCACCCTCGTCGGCCGGGGCATCGCGGCCGAGACGGAGGTCGGCGTGGTGCAGCGGCTGCTGCTGCAGGCCCAGACCGCGCTGAACTCCTACGCCGACCCGGAGTGGGCCCGCGAGCGCGGCTGGCCCGGCTTCACCGCGCGGCTGCTGGAGCTGGCCCGCACGGCCGAGCCGGGCTCGGACCACCAGCTCGCCTTCGTCAACTCGCTGACCGGATCGGTCCTCGACCCGGCGCTGCTGGACGTCCTGGCGGGCTGGTTGGACGGCTCCGCACCGCTGCCCGGACTGACGGTGGACACCGATCTTCGGTGGCGGCTGCTGCACGCGCTGGTCGCCCACGGCCGTGCCGGGGACACCGAGATCGACGCCGAGCGGGAACGGGACGACACCGCGGCCGGACGCCGGCACGCGGAGCGGGCCCGGGCACTCCGGCCCGACCCGGAGGCGAAGGCCGCCGCCTGGGACCGGGCGGTCCATGACGACGAGTCCCCCAACGCGGTGAACGAGGCGATCATCGCCGGGTTCGCGCACCCGGCGCAGAAGCACCTGCTCACCGACTACACCGCGAGCTACTTCGCCATGCTCGACGAGGTGTGGGCGCGGCGCTCCAGCGAGCGCGCACAGCCCACGGTGGTGGGGCTCTACCCCTCCTGGGAGGTGTCCCGGGACGGCATCGCGGCGGCCGACGCCTGGCTGGAGGACGCCCACCCCGCGGCACTGCGCCGCCTGGTCACCGAGGGCCGGGCGGGCGTGGTCCGCGCCCTGGCCGCCCGCGAGTTCGACCAGAGCTGACCGACCCCCGAGTAGATCGTGAGGGGCACATTCCCCGCGTCATACGCAGCGAATGTGCCCCTCACGGCCCTGAGCGCAGGGTAAGTGCCCTTCACGGCACGACGACGGGAGTGCGGGGTCAGCGGCGGGGTGGGGGGCCCGCCTGGTCGGCCATCATGCGGAGGCCGCCGATCAGGCCGCCGAGGAGGTCGCCCTCCTTGAAGGAGGCGGCCATGCTCATGACGGCCAGCTTGCAGCCGCGGTCGGACAGCCGGGGCACGGCGTCGGCGCCGGTGACGACCTCGACCACACGCTCACCGGGGGACACGGCGATCAACACCGCGTTGTCCCCCGCCGCGCCGAGGGAGTCGTGCAGCTGCTCCGCACCCGCCCGGCTGTCCTCACCGAGTTCACCGAGATAGATGCTGAAATCGAGTTCGGTCTCGCGGCTGGCCAGGGTCAACGCCTCGTCCAACCGGGCGAGTTGCGCCGTGCTGAATGGGCCGGACGGAGTACTGGGCTCGTACATCTGCGCCACGGACACTCGGCCACTCGCGGTGACCGCGGCGCCGGGCTCACGCGACGTGCCTTCCAGACCCGTCGACTCGGGCAGCCGCGCCGCCACGGGGTCGCGGGTCGACTCACCAGTTGCCACGGGCACCTCCGCGCGCTGTCGACGGGGCCGATCTCCCGGCCTCCGTGTGCCGTTCACCGGCACCTTCCGGGTTGGCCGCCCACCACACCGGTGGGTGGTCCCACGGCTGTCCCGGCCGGTACCTGGGCCTGCTCGCGAACTTGGACCGCAGCGTCACCAGCGCGAAGAAGGCGTAGATCGCCACCGGTACCGCCACGAAGACCAGGGTCGTCTCGAGGATGCTCACCCGCCGCAGGGTAGTCGACCGGGTGGGCGCACGCCGCACCAGTCGGGTGAAACCGTCCGTCCGGCAGGCGACGCTCCGGCCCCTTCTCCCCCGCTTGCCACGACGGCCCTCCCACGTTGAGGCGAAAGCATTCTCGCGAAAGGTTGCAATTCAACGTACGTGCGGGCGCACGGAACGCAACGGTCTTGTCCCCCCCGGTGAGACCTCGTAGTTTTCACCTGGACGGACCTTGCGCCGTTCCCACTTCTCCAGAAGATCACACAGCCGTCACGGGAGGACTCGTCATGCCCGGCACTCTGACCTCCGATTCGCCCAGGCGCACCGTTGTTTCGTTTCCGGAGGACATCCCTTCGGCCACCGGAACGCGCGTCACGCGGGGTACGCGCGTCACGTGCGGCACCCGGGTGACCGCGGGAACCCGGGTGACGCGCGGTACACGGGTCACCCGGGGCACGAGAGTGACGGCGGGCACCCGCGTCACCCGCGGAACCCGGGTCACGGCCGGCACGAGGGTCACCCGCGGAACCCGGGTGACGGCCGGCACGAGGGTCACCCGCGGCACCCGGGTCACCGTCTGACCGAACAGCACGATTCCCCGGGTCCGCGCCGAGAACGCCGGCGCGGACCCTGTTATGCCGCCGCGCTGCCGAGGTAACGCCGCCACAGCGAATCGGCCTCCCCGGCGTGGGCCAACAACCGCCAGTGCTGCCCCCGGGGTGCGTGCGGCACCACCCGCAGCTGCCATCCGAGTTCGGCGAGCGACCTGTCGGCCTTGCGGTGGTTGCACCGGGTGCAGCAGGCGACGCAGTTCTGCCACGAATGCGCACCACCCCGGCTCCGGGGGACGACATGGTCGACGGTCTCGGCGCGCGCCCCGCAGTAGGCACACCGGAACCGGTCCCGGTGCATCAACCCCGCCCGCGTCAGCGGCACCTGCGCCCGATACGGTACGCGCACGTAACTGCCGAGCCGGATGACCGACGGAACCTCCACCGTCATCGTCGCGGAATGCAGGGTGAGACCGGTCGGATCCTCGTGGACGACCTCGGCCTTGCCACACACGACGAGAACGATCGCGCGGCGCAGCGGGAGTGCGGTCAACGGCTCGAAGGTCGCGTTGAGCAGCAGCACCCGCCTTCGGTGCGGGTTCGCGGGCGGAGCGGACGGCGCGGGGCTCCCGGGGTCGCGCGGCCGGCGTTGCCCGGGCGAC
>NZ_KB912540.1:2294-13175 GCF_000383775.1 Saccharomonospora halophila 8 | reverse complement strand
ATCGACCACGCCGTCGTGCTCACCAGCGGGCCGTGGACGGAGCAGGGTATGGCCACGCTCACCCGAGCGGCGGACGAACTCGGAGGGAAACGGTGACCGCGACACAACCACCTTCCCTCCCGCGGTCACGCGCGACCCGCGGTAGGCGGCTCGGACCACGGGCGCGCAAGAGTGCCCTGGTCGTCCACATCGTCACGGCGGGCGCGTGGATCGGCATCGACGTGGTGTTGGCGGTCCTGGTGTTCACCGCGTTGACGACCGGGTACGCCGCGCGGGCCGGGTTGTCGGTCAGGCACTCGACCACCTCCACGGTGCAGCCTGGTCGAACACCAGTCGACCACACACGGCACCCGGAACGCACGCGTGTTCTGGACGAAGTCGGCCCCGAGTACGGTTGCCCGGGGTACACACGGCCGTCCGCGACACCGGAGGACCACCCGATCGGGTCGGTGTCCCGGCCCCGGCCGAGACGTGCCCCGCCGGACGACAGGCCCCACACCGGAGGAAGGAGTACCCGGGACGTGACACGGTTTCCGACCCAGCCACCCGCGTGCGTCGAGGAGGCGGCGGGGTCCTGGTGTGCCCAGGTGTGGCGGGCCACGGGCAACGAGTGGCTGGCGACCTCGGCGGACTGGCTCGTGGCGAAACCCCTGCGCATCTTTCTGATCATTCTCGGAGCCGTACTGGTCCGGCTGGTCGTCCGGAGGATCATCGACCGGCTGACCCGGACCGAGGACACCAACGGCAACGGCAGGTTGCCCGCGCTGCTGAAGCCGATGCGCGAGCACGCCCCCGAGGTGCTCGGACCGGTGGTCCTGGAACGGCGACGGCAGCGGGCCCGCACCATCGGGTCGGTGCTGAAGTCGTTGACCAGCTTCGTGGTCTTCGGACTGGCCTTCGTGCTGGTCCTGGGTGAGCTCGGGATCAACCTGGCGCCCATCCTGGCCTCGGCGGGGATCGTCGGGGTCGCCGTCGGTTTCGGTGCGCAGAATCTCGTGCGCGACTTCCTCTCCGGGATCTTCATGATGCTGGAGGACCAGTACGGCGTCGGCGACGTCGTCGACGTCGGGGAGGCCGTCGGCACGATCGAGTCGGTGGGGCTGCGGATCACGACGCTGCGCGACCTGAACGGGACGGTGTGGTACGTCCGCAACGGCGAGGTGCTCCGGGTCGGCAACTTCAGCCAGGGCCATGCGGTCGCGCTGGTGGACATCCCGGTCGGGTACAACGTCGACGTGCCCAAGACCACCGCGCTCATGCAGCAGGTGGCCGAGGAGGCCTCGGTGAGGGAACCGATCGCGCCGGATGTGATGGAGCCGCCCGAGGTCCTCGGCGTCGAGACCGTCACCGCCGAGGGCCTTCAGTTCCGGGTGACGATGAAGGTGCGCCCCGGCAGGCAGTGGGCCGTGCAGCGCGCGTTGCGCGCGGAGATTATGCGCGCCCTGGAGCAGGCGGGCGTCGAACCGCCGTTGGGCCGGTTCTTCACCGCGGGCCAGGCCCGCGACGGGGAGACCGGCACGGTGTGAGCCGGCGGCCGGACAGCGGAACCAGCCCGGCCGGGAGAACCGGCCCGCACGGCAGAATGGAGGCGTGGCTGACGTGAGCAGTGCCCCGACACCGGACCCCGGAACCTTCTACGACGCCGTGGGCGGCGAGGAGACCTTCCGCAGGATCGTCGCCCGGTTCTACGCCGAGGTGGCCGAGGACGAGGTCCTGCGCCCGCTCTATCCGGAACAGGACCTGGGCCCCGCCGAGGAACGGCTCCGGCTGTTCCTCATGCAGTACTGGGGCGGTCCGCACACCTACTCCGACCGGCGCGGCCACCCGCGCCTGCGGATGCGGCACATGCCGTTCAAGATCGGGCCGATCGAGCGGGACGCCTGGCTGCGGGCCATGCGGGTCGCCGTGGACGAGTCCGGGATCGAGGAGCCCTACCGTTCCCAGCTCTGGCAGTACCTGGAGATGGCGGCGCACTCGCTGATGAACAGCTTCGAGTGACGCGGGACCGGGCCCGCCACCCGCCCGACGGGGGGCGTGGCGGGCCCGGTCCGTTCCCGGCCCGTCGCCGGATCGGCGCCGGAACCCCTCAGCAGGAGAGCCCAGCAGGAGCTCAGCAGGAGGGCTCGGTAGGAGGGCTCAGTAGGAGGGCTCAGTAGGAGGGCTGGGTCTGGGCGTTGAACTCGTCGAAGTGCACCGACCGGGCCGGGGCGGTCCGCGGATCGCGGATCGTCAGCACGTCGAGGCCCTTCTGGATGTCCGACGAGTAGATGTGGCCGTTGTAGTAGTACGCCGACCACGGCCCACCGATCATCAGGTTCTCGTCCGAGAGCGGGCCACGCTCCCAGTAGCCGATCTCGGTCGGGTTGTCCGAGTCGGTGAAGTCCCACACGGACACGCCGCCCTGGTACCAGGCCTGCACCATGATGTCGCGGCCCGGAACGGGGATCAGCGACCCGTTGTGGGCCACGCAGTTCTCCGTGTCCGCCTGGTGCCGCGGGATCTTGTAGTAGCTGCGGAACTCCAGGGCGCGGTCGTCACCGCGACCGGTCAGGTCGTAGATGCCGTTGGCGCCCCGCTCGGGACCGACGTCGGCGTTGCAGGTGGCCATCCCGCCACCGCCCAGCTCGTCGGTGAACACGACCTTGCTGCCGTCGTTGTTGAACGTGGCGCTGTGCCAGAACGCGAAGTTCTCGTTGTCCTGCACCCGGTCGATCACCCGCGGGTTCCTCCGGTCGCTGATGTCCACCAGCACCCCGTCACCCATGCAGGCACCGGCCATCAGGTCCTTCTCCGGGTAGGCCGTCAGATCGTGGCACCCGGTGGTCGCGCGGGTGTAGCCGTTGCCCGGGTTGCCGCCCTCCGGGAACAGCACCGGCTCGGACACCAGCTCCGCGTTCTCCGGGGCGTCGACCGGAACCTCGACGAGCGAGAGCTTGTCGTGCGGCGGCTGACAGTTCGGCAGCCCGGCCGCGGGCGAGTACGACGACACGTACAGCAGCACGGAGTCGCGCTCGGGCGCGGGCACCATGGTATGGGTGTGTGAGCCGCAGTCGGTGCGCACCGCCGAGACGTACTCGGGCGAGGTCAGGTCGCTGATGTCGAAAACCTTGATGCCTTCCCACGAGCCCGCGTCCGCGGCCGAGGCCGGTTCGCTGGAGCAGGAGGCGTCCGACCGGGCGTAGTCCGTGCTCAGGAACAACAGGTCACCGGAGACGGACACGTCGTTCTGCCCGCCCGGGCACAGCACCTGGCTCACGATGCGTGGCTTGTGCGGCTTGCTCACGTCGTAGACGACGAACCCGTCATAGTTGCCGACGATCGCGTGGTCGTCGGTGAAGGCGATGTCGGTCCCGTACGCGCTCTGCGTGTCGAACGGCGCCTGCTTCGGGATGTTGGCCCGCTGCTGCATGTTCTTGCTGTGCACGATCTCGTCGACGTCGGGGATGTCGTCCTGCGCCACGGCCGCGGGGGCTCCGACCCCCGCGAAGGCCAGTGCCGTCACCCCGGCGACGATCGTGCCGAACCGTCCACGTCCGCGTGTTCTCACTGCGACGCACTCCTTCCCACCGCTGTTCGGCGAGAGGCCATTGTCGGTGCGACCGATCACCGGGCGATAGCGACGAACGGAGGGTTCTTCGCAGTGAAACCAGCGGGGATCTTGACGTGACCTCCCGCCCGGCGGTTCGCTGACCGGCATGCGAGGTGCTTCGAGAGCGGGTATGCCGTTCATGGCCGTCGTCGTGGCGGTCGGACTGGCCGGGTGTACGGGCGATGCGGGGACCGGTGCGGACGCCGGGGGCACCGCGCCCGGCGTGATCGTGCCGGGCGGACCGGGGGAATCCGCGCGGACGGTGGAGCCCGGCAGTGCGACCGGACAGCGCCGAGAGGCCGAGGTCACCGAGGCCGACATCCGCTACATGCGCAGGATGATCCCGCACCACGAGCAGGCGGTCGTAATGACCGACCTGGTGCCCGACCGGGTCCACGACGCCGGGGTCACGTCCCTGGCCGAACGGATCGCGGTCACCCAGGCCGGGGAGATCGACGCCATGCGGGCCTGGCTGGACCGCAACGCTCCCGGCGGCGCCGACGGCGGGGACGGACAGGGTCACGCGCACGGCCGGATGCCGGGCATGGCCACGCCGGAGCAGCTCGACACGCTGCGCGCCGCGGAGGGGGCCGAGTTCGACCGACTGTTCCTCGAACTCATGATCACCCACCACGAGGGGGCGCTGACCATGGCGGGGAACTACCTGCCGGACGGTGTGGAGCCGAACGCGTTGCACATGGCGCAGGAAGTGATCACCACCCAGACCGCCGAGATCGAAACCATGACCGGGATGCTCGACGGATGACCGGCGGTCGCCGTGGCGTGGCTCAGACCAGCAACGGCAGCAGGGCGTGCCTGCGGCGCAGCACCGCGCCGTAGCGGGCGTCCAGCCGCAACCACCCGCCGGTGGCCGAGACCCGCACCACGTCGCCGGTGAGCGAGGAATCCACGAACCCCATCCCGGACAGCGCGAACAGGCACCGCATCGGCACCCCCACCTCAAGGTCCGCACCGGACACCGTGAGCACGGTCTGGTCCATCAACGACGCGGGCGGGGTGCCCTGCGGTCCCACGTTCTCCCGGGCGAGCGTCACACCGCGGTCGGCCAGCTCGGTGACGACACCCACCGGGAGGTCGTCCACGGCCCGCCAGTCCGTGCCCCCGTGGGTCGGCAGTTCCGACCGCCAGAGCAGGTCCCGCGACGGCCCGGGGTCCATCGACGCACCGGGGGTGACGGTGAGCGCGGCCAGCAGTTCGTTGCCGGAGACACTGATGTCGCCGGGTTCCACCGCGCCGGCGACGGCCCGGGTGACGAGCACCTCGAACGGTGTCGCGACCCAGGCCTCCAGCACGTCCTCCGTGCGCATCCGCAGCCGCACGACCGCCTGCCCGTCGAGCCGCACCGCCCGCGCGACGAACGCGGCGAGGCTGTCCCGGTCCGCGGGTTCGGGGATACGCAGTTCGGTCACGCTGGGGTCTCCTCGACGGGCTCCGTCACGCTGGTTGTCCGCTCGGGACGTACTCGGCCAAAAACGCCCGCTCGGTGGCGGTGAGTCGGCGCGGCCGGTTCCTGCCCACATCGTACGGAGCCAGCACGGTCGTGGCGGTCGCGGCCACGGGGTCGCTCTCGTCCGGCCCGGTGTGCACCGTGTAGCCCAGCGTGAACGAGGCGTTGCGCAGCTCGGTGAGCACCATCCCCACCCGGACGTCCCGGCCGTCGACGACGATCGGGGTGCGGTAGTCCACCGACAACCGCACCACGACGATGCCGCGGGCGAACTCCCCCAGGGCCGGACCGTGGGCACCGGCACCGGCACCGGCACCGCCGCCGAACAGCAGCGGCACCCGCGCCTCCTCCAGCACCGTCACGAGCCGGGCGTGGTTGACGTGCCCGAAGGCGTCCATGTCCGACCACCGCGGACGCACGTGGGCGAGGTACTCACCCATACCGACTCCTCCCCCGGCACGCACCGGCACACGCCGGCATCCACCGGCGCGCGCGTTCTCAGCGCACCGTACCCCGGATCTGCCGGGCGGCCACCGAGAGTGTGGCGAGATCGATCCGGCCCGACCGTTCGATCTCGTCGAGGGTGACCCGGGCCCGGGCCAGCCGGGAGGAGTTGGCCTGCTCCCACTGCGCGATCCGGTCGGCGGCGCTGTCGCCGGGTTCGCTCTGCCGCAGCGCGTCCAGCGTGATGGCCCGCAGGGAGGAGTACAGGTCGTCCCGCAGCGCGAGCCGGGCGAGGGCGTGCCAGCGGTTGCCGCGTTCGAGGTCGTTCACCGAGCGCAGCATCCGGTCCATGCCGAGGTGGTCGGACACCGCGTAGTACAGCTCGGCGGTCTCGGCGAGACCACGCTCGTCGGTGGGGCCGTCCCCGTGCTCCGCCAGTTCCGCCACCTCGGCGATGTCCAGCAGGGAGTAGCTGGGCAGCAACAACGACACGCGCCGGGCGAGCCCGTCCGGAACCCCCTGCCCGGTGAGGGCGTCGGTCTCCCGGCGGACCACCTCGGCGTCCTCGCCGCGCACCAGCTCGCCCAGCACGGGTGCCAATCCGGCCACGGGGTCGGTGAAACGGTGCCGCTCCGCGGCGACCGCGAGTGGCTGCGGCCGGTTGGTGAGGAACCACCGCGCCGCCCGGTCGAGCAGACGCCGGGTCTGCAGCACCATCGCGTCGGTGGTGTCGGTGGGCACGACGTTGTCCAGCTCGGCGATCGCGGCCCACACCGCGTGCAGGTCGTAGACGCCGGTGACCACGGAGAACGCCCGCACCGCGTCGGTGGCGGTGGCGTTGAGCTCCTCGGCCAGCCGGAACGCGTAGGAGATCCCCGCGCCGTCGACGACCTCGTTGACCAGCAGGGTGGTGGTGATCTGCCGCCGCAGCGGGTGCCTGCCGAGCGCCGCGCCGTAGTCCCGGCGCAGCGGCTCGGGGAAGTACTCCGGCAGCCTGCCCGCGAACACCTCGGCGTCCGGCAGGTCGCCGGCGAGCAGCTCGTCGTTGAGATCGAGCTTGACGTGCGCGAGCAGCGTGGCCAGCTCCGGAGAGGACAGCCCCTCCTCCGCGTTCTCCAGTTCGGTGAACCCGGTCTCGTCGGGCAGGGCCTCCAGCTCACGGTCGAGCGCGCCCTTGGCCTCCAGCGCCGCGACCTGCCTGCGGTGTACCGAGAGCATCGGCGCCGCGTGCGCCCGGCTGACCCCGAGCACGGTGTTCTGCCGGTAGTTGTCGGCCAGGACGAGGTCGCCGACCTCGTCGGTCATGCTCTCCAGCAGCGCGTTGCGTGCGCCGGTGTCCAGGTCACCTCCGGCGACGAGCTGGTCCAGCATGATCTTGATGTTGACCTCGTGATCGGAGCAGTCCACCCCGGCCGAGTTGTCCAGCGCGTCCGTGTTGATCCTGCCGCCGGTCCGGGCGAACTCGATGCGGCCCCGCTGGGTGAGGCCGAGGTTGCCGCCCTCCCCCACAACCCGGGCGCGCAGCTGCCCGCCGTCGACGCGGACCGCGTCGTTGGCCTTGTCGCCCACCTCGGCGTGGGTCTCGGTCTCCGCCTTGACGTAGGTCCCGATCCCGCCGTTCCACAGCAGATCCACCGGGGCGAGCAGGATGGCCCGCACCAGTTCCGCCGGGGACACGCTGGTCACATCCGCGTCGAGCCCCAGTGCACGCCGGATCTGCGGAGTGAGGGGCACGCTCTTCGCGCTGCGGGCGTAGATCCCGCCGCCCTCGCTGAGGACGGAGCGGTCGTAGTCGTCCCAGGACGACCGGGGCAACCGGAACAGCCGCGCGCGTTCGGCGTAGGACGCGTCCGGGTCCGGGTCCGGGTCGAGGAACACGTGCAGGTGGTTGAAGGCGGCCACCAGGCGGATGCGGTCGGACAGCAGCATGCCGTTGCCGAAGACGTCCCCCGCCATGTCCCCGATGCCCACCACGGTGAACTCGTCGCGCCGCGTGTCCAGGCCCAGCTCCCGGAAATGCCGCTTGACACTCTCCCACGCACCCCGCGCGGTGATACCCATCTCCTTGTGGTCGTACCCCCGGGAGCCCCCGGAGGCGAATGCGTCCCCGAGCCAGAACCCGTAGTCGGCCGCCACCTCGTTCGCGATGTCGGAGAACGTGGCGGTCCCCTTGTCGGCGGCCACGACCAGGTAGTTGTCGTCGCCGTCGCGGCGGAGGACGTCGCGGGCCGGGACGGTGACGCCGTCGACGAGATTGTCCGTGAGGTCCAGCAGCCCGGAGATGAACATCCGGTAGCAGGCCACGCCCTCCCGGTGGTGCCGCTCCCGGTCCGTGCCCGGGTCGCCGGTGGGTACGGGCGGGTTCTTCACCACGAATCCGCCCTTGGCGCCGACCGGCACGATGACCGCGTTCTTCACGGCCTGCGCCTTGACCAGGCCGAGGACCTCGGTGCGGAAGTCCTCCCGGCGGTCCGACCACCGCAGCCCACCCCGGGCGACCGCGCCGAACCGCAGATGCACCCCCTCGACCCGGGGGGAGCACACGAAGATCTCGTACGCCGGGCGCGGCTCCGGCAGGTCGGGCACCTGCTGCGGGTCGAGCTTGAGCGCGAGGTAGGGCCGCGGCGTGCCGTCGGCGTCGGTGACCCAGTGGTTGGTGCGCAGGGTCGCCACGATCACCGAGAGCAGCCTGCGCAGGATGCGGTCGGTGTCCAGGCTCGTCACCGCGTCGATCATCGTGCCGAGCTCGGCGATCCGGGTCTCGGTCTCCGCGTCCCGGGTGCCCGCGTCGCCCGTCGGGTCGTCGCCCGTCGGGTCCAGCCGGAGCTCGAACAACCGCACCAGCGCCGTGGTGATGTCGGTGTGGGTCAGCACGGCGCTCTCGATGTAGGCCTGCGAGTACGGCGTCCCGGCCTGCCGCAGATACCGGGAGTACGCCCGGAGCACGGCGACCTGCCGCCAGGTCAGTCCGGCCCGCAGCACCAGGGCGTTCAACCCGTCGCTCTCGGCGTGCCCGTGCCACACCGCGGCGAAGGCGTCCTGGAACCGCTCCCGCAGATCGTTCTCGGCCCACTCGTCGAGCTCGTCCAGCATCCGCGGTTCGATCCGCAGGCCGAAGTCGTAGATCCAGCAGCGGGTCCCGTCGGCGGTCTGCACCTCGTACGGGCGCTGGTCGATCACCTCGACCCCCATGTGCTGCAACATCGGCAGCAGCGCCGACAGGGTGACGCCCTCCCGCAGGTACAGCGTGAACCGCCGCTGCCCGGCGAGGGCGTCCGGGGGCACGTAGAACGCCATCGCCAGGTCGTCGGGCCCGCCCAGCGCCTCGAGCCGGCGCAGGTCGGCCAGTGCGGTGTCGGCCGGGAAGTCCTCCTTGTACGCCTCGGGGAACGCGGAGGCGTACCGCTGGCCCAGTTCGGTGGCCGACTCCTCACCGGCCAGGGTGACGGCCTTGCCGTCGGCGGCGCGGGTCCTGCGCTCGGCGAGGATCGCCTCGACCATCGAGTCGTCCCAGGTGCGCACCGCCTCGTTGAGGCGTTCCTGGATGTGCAGGGTGTCCGGTTCGGACGCGGTTCCCGGGTCCGTGTACACCGTGAAGTGAATCTGGGCGAGCAGGGTCTCGCCGAGACGGGTGCTGTACTCCAGCCCGGTGCCGTCCAGCTCGTCGAGCAGCACGTCCTGCATCGCCAGGCGGGAGCGGGTGGTGTAGCGGTCGCGCGGCAGGAACACCAGGCACGAGAAGAACCGTCCGTACGGATCGGTGCGCAGGAACAGCCTCAGCCGCCGGTCCGCCAGTGTGATCGCCCCGGTGGCCGTGGCGTAGAGCGATTCGGAATCGGCCGACAGCAGGTCGGCCAACGGCCAGTTCTGGAGGACCTCCAGCATCCGCCCGCCCGAGTACGACTCCAGCGGGAATCCCGCCCGGTGGATGACCTCCCGCACCCTGCGGTTGATCACCGGGATGTCCAGGACGTCCTCGTGCAGCGCCGACGACGTGAACATGCCGAGGAACCGGTGTTCCCCGGTGACCCGGCCGGTGTCGTCGAAGGTGCGCACTCCCACGTAGTACGGGTGCACCGGACGGTGCACCGTGGACTGCGCGCTGGCGTGGGTGAGCACGAGCAGCGTCGCCGACGACACGGCGGACGCCGCCTCCGGCCCCCGGGTCAGGGCCCGCGCGGTTTCGCTGTCCTGGCGCAGCACACCCAGGCCGGAGGCCAGTGCGGGGCGCAGCACGGCCCCGTCCGACTCCGGGTCGGAGACCACCTCGTAGTGCCGGTAGCCGAGGAACGTGAAATGGCCCGCCGCCAGCCACGTCAGCAGATCCGCGGCCTCGACGTCCTCGGCCGGCAGCGGGGGTGGGCCCGCCCGCAGGCTCCCGGCCACGGTCCGGGCCTGCCGGGTCATCTTCTCGGCGTCCTCGACCACCTCGCGGACGTCGCCGAGCACCCGGATCAGAGCGTGCTCCAGGTCGCGGGCCCGGGACGGGTCGCTGACCGGGTCGATCTCGAGATACATGAAGGACTCGACCGTCGCGCCCGGGGGCGGGTCGGCGACGTCGGCCTTCGGGTGCACCTCCCGCAGCGCACCCGTGACGTCCCTGCTCACCACCACGATCGGATGCAGGATGCGCTGGACCTGCACCCCGCCGCGGGACAGCTCCGCGGCCACCGAGTCGACCAGATACGGCATGTCATCGGTCACGATCTGGACGACCGTGGCCTCGCGCGTCCACCCCGCCCCGACCGCACCGGGATTGAACAGCCGGACCACCGGACGGCCCGGCATACGCTGTTCGGCCAGGTCGAGATGCGCCCGGACCGCACCCACGATCTCGCCGGGATCGTCGGCGAGGACCTCCTCGGCGGGCACGAGCCGGTAGTACAGGCGGATCAGGTCGGCGATGTCCGGCGCCTGCGCGGCGGCGGCCTCGACCAACTGGTCGCGGAGATGGTCCGGGTTGCGGGGGGCCGACGGGGACGTCGATCGCGTCGGCGGCGCCACCGTCGCGACCGTCCGCTGTGTGCTACCGGTTCGTTCCGGGACCCCGCCCGGGCTCCTGTCAGACAACGCCATTCTCCACAGTCCTCGCGTGACCACACTGTCGTGAGGGATACGGGCCACTCTGCCACGACCGTGGACCGCGCGGCGGCGTGGGCGTCACCCTTCGCCGCGGTGTCTCCCGTTCACCCCGGAGTGGTGATCGCGGTCGTCGTCCACACCGAGCTGTTTGACCAGCGCCGAGGCACTGGAGGTCCCGGCCTGGTGCTCGGCCAGCGCACGGGCGAGCAGCTCCGCGAGACCCGCGTCGGCGGGCGGATCGTCCCGCGGCGCCTCCGGTCCGGTGTCCTCGGCACGGGAGCGGGGGGCCTCACCGGGC
>NZ_KB912540.1:0-2194 GCF_000383775.1 Saccharomonospora halophila 8 | reverse complement strand
CCGGCCGACCGTGGACGCCCGGTGCCCCAGCCGGACCCGGGCGTGCACGACCAGGCTCTCCGCCCGCACCCACAGCTCGTTGGCCCCCGCCGACTCCGCCAACGCGGCGGCACGCTCGCCGAGGATCAATGCGAGCTCGGGGGCCCGCACCTCGAGGGCGGTGGCGTGCTCGACGAGCTGGGCGATCGATCCCGGGCCCCCCTCGACGCCGTCGTGGGCAGCGGCTCGGCGGCCGTTGACCGCGCTCGCGTTGGTGTGCTCAGTGGCTACCACTGGGTCTCCCGCTCAACGTTGGCTCCG
Source organism: Saccharomonospora halophila 8 (assembly GCF_000383775.1). GTDB lineage: Bacteria > Actinomycetota > Actinomycetes > Mycobacteriales > Pseudonocardiaceae > Saccharomonospora > Saccharomonospora halophila. The sequence goes on along the minus strand of NZ_KB912540.1, from coordinate 1,894 downwards.
GGGGCTCGGTCGTCGCCGGGCACCCGCCTCGCGGTGCCGGCGGCACGCCACTCGTGTCAGTCGCGCGTCAGCTTGCGGTGCGTCACCCTGTGCGGCCGGGCGGCCTCCGCACCCAGCCGTTCGATCTTGTTCTTCTCGTAGCCCTCGAAGTTGCCCTCGAACCAGAACCACTTCGCCGGGTTCTCCTCGGTGCCCTCCCAGGCGAGGATGTGGGTGGCCACGCGGTCGAGGAACCACCTGTCGTGCGAGATCACCACGGCGCAGCCGGGGAACTGTTCGAGCGCGTTCTCCAGCGAGCCGAGGGTCTCCACGTCGAGGTCGTTGGTGGGCTCGTCGAGCAGGATCAGGTTGCCACCCTGCTTGAGGGTCATCGCCAGGTTGAGCCGGTTGCGCTCGCCACCGGACAGCACGCCCGCCGGTTTCTGCTGGTCGGGGCCCTTGAAACCGAACGCGCTGACGTAGGCGCGGGAGGGCATCTCGACCTGCCCGACGTGGATGTAGTCCAGCTCGTCGGACACGACCTGCCACACCGTCCTGTCCGGGTCGATCCCCGCCCGTTGCTGGTCCACATAGGAAAGCTTGACGGTGTCACCGACCTTGACGGTGCCGGAGTCGGCCTCCTCCAGACCCACGATCGTCTTGAACAGCGTCGTCTTGCCGACCCCGTTGGGGCCGATCACGCCGACGATGCCGTTGCGCGGCAGCGTGAAGGACAGGTCGTCGATCAGCAGCCGGTCGTCGAAGCCCTTACGGAGGTTCTCCACCTCCACCACCACGTTGCCCAGGCGAGGTCCCGGCGGGATCTGGATCTCCTCGAAGTCCAGCTTTTTGCTCTTCTCCGCCTCGGCGGCCATCTCCTCGTAGCGCTGCAGGCGCGAGCGCGACTTGGACTGCCGTGCCTTCGCGTTGGAACGCACCCACTCCAGCTCGTTCTTCAGCCGCTTCGCCAGCTTGGCGTCCTTCTTGCCCTGGACCTCCAGGCGCTCCCGCTTCTTCTCCAGGTAGGTCGAGTAGTTGCCCTCGTAGCCCTCGACCCGGCCCCGGTCCAGTTCCATGATCCATTCCGCGACGTTGTCCAGGAAGTACCGGTCGTGGGTCACGGCGAGGACGGCACCCGGGTAGTTCGCCAGGAACTGCTCCAGCCAGAGCACGCTCTCGGCGTCCAGGTGGTTGGTGGGCTCGTCGAGCAGCAGCAGGTCCGGCTTCGACAGCAGCAGCTTGCACAGCGCCACCCGGCGGCGCTCACCGCCGGAGAGGTGGCTCACCGGCTCGTCCCCCGGAGGGCAGCGCAGCGCGTCCATCGCCTGTTCGACCTGCGAGTCCAGCTCCCAGGCGTCGGCGTGGTCGAGGTCCTCCTGCAGCTTGCCCATCTCCTCCATCAGGGCGTCGCTGTAGTCGGTGGCCAGCTTCTCGGCGATCTCGTTGAAGCGATCCAGCTTGACCTTGATCTCGCCGAGCCCCTCCTCCACGTTGCCGCGGACGGTCTTCTCCTCGTTCAGCGGCGGCTCCTGCTGGAGGATGCCGACGCTGGCCCCCGGCTGGATGAAGGCCTCCCCGTTGCTCGGTTGGTCGAGCCCAGCCATGATCCCCAGAACGGTGGACTTGCCCGCCCCGTTCGGTCCCACCACGCCGATCTTGGCGCCAGGGAAGAACGCGGTGCTGACGTCGTCGAGGATCACCTTGTCCCCGACGGTCTTGCGCACCATTTTCATGGTGTAAATGAACTCGGCCATACTCCGATCGTAGAGCGAAGCCGACGCCCTCATCACCCCGCCTCACCGATGGGCGACCGGTCGTGAGCACGGGCGCATCCCGGGCGGACACCGGCCGGACGGACGCCCGCCGCCGGGCCGGAGGCGGAATCGCTGGGCACACACGGCGCGGGTGGCCCGCC
>NZ_KB912539.1:11214-15374 GCF_000383775.1 Saccharomonospora halophila 8 | reverse complement strand
CACTGTGCTCGCCGAACACCGACAGCCCCCGCGCGGCCCGCAGCACCGCGGGCCGGGCCAGTCCGCGCTGGACGGTGACCAGGAGCGCGACCTCCCCGGACGGCCGGGCCTCGTCGCCCACGGTGGGCAGTTCCACCTCGGGAGGTCGCACGTCCGGTGTCCGTGTCTCAGGCATCGATCGACCCGTCCAGCGGCGTGCCGTCGGTCAGGTGCGGGGCGATCTTGTTGTCGAACATCGTCAGCGCCGACCCGATCGCCATGTGCATGTCGAGGTACTTGTAGGTACCGAGCCGTCCGCCGAACAGGACGTTGCGCTCGTGCGCCTCCTTCTTCGCCAGCTCGCGGTAGCGCTCCAGCTTCTCCCGGTCCTGCGCGGTGTTGATCGGGTAGTACGGCTCGTCGTCGTCGTCGGCGAACCGCGAGTACTCCCGCACGATCACCGTCCGGTCGTCCGGGTAGTGGCCGCGCTCCGGGTGGAAGTGCCGGAACTCGTGGATCCGGGTGTAGGGGACGTCGATGTCGTTGTAGTTCATCACCGACGTGCCCTGGTAGTCCCCGGTGGGCACGACCTCCTGCTCGAAGTCGAGCGTGCGCCAGCCGAGCCGTCCCTCCGAGTAGCCGAAGTAGCGGTCCAGCGGCCCGGTGTAGACGACGGGCGTGCCCTCGGGGATCGCATCCCGCACGGCGAAGTAGTCCACCCCGAGCCGCACCTCGATGTTCGGGTGGTCGGCCATCCGCTCCAACCAGGCGGTGTAGCCGTCGACGGGCAGGCCCTCGTAGGTGTCGTTGAAGTAACGGTTGTTGAAGGTGTAGCGCACCGGCAGCCGGGTGATGATCGCCGGGGACAGCTCCTTCGGGTCGGTCTGCCACTGCTTGGCGGTGTAGCCCTTCACGAACGCCTCGTACAGCGGCCTGCCGATCAGCGAGACCGCCTTCTCCTCGAGGTTCCGGGCGTCCTTGGTGTCGATCTCGCTCGACTGCTCGGCGATCAGCTCCCTCGCCTCGTCCGGGGAGTGCGACTTCCCGAAGAACTGGTTGATCAGGTGCAGGTTCATCGGGAACGTGTAGACCTGCCCCTGGTACTTCGCGAACACCCGGTGCTGGTAGTCGGTGAACTCGGTGAACCGGGTGACGTAGTCCCACACCCGCTTGTTCGAGGTGTGGAACAGGTGCGCGCCGTAGCGGTGCACCTCGATCCCGGTCTCCGGCTCCGGTTCCGAGTACGCGTTGCCGCCGATGTGGTCCCGTCGCTCCAGCACCAGCACCCGCTTGCCGAGCTGCTCGGCGGCGCGTTCGGCCACGGTCAGGCCGAAGAAGCCGGAGCCGACGACCACCAGATCGAAACCGGAGTGTGCCTCGTTCGTGATGTCTGTGGAATTCGTGTCCGCGCTCACGCCCCGGAAGGCTACCGACGTGCCGCGACCCTCGTGCGACGAGGCCACGGTTGCCCGCCCCCCGGACGGGCGGCCGAGCCGCGCCGGGCCTTCCCCGCACGAGGGTCGAGCGGCCCCTGTATCCCCCGGTGCCTCGCGGCGCCTGTGTCCACTTCGACGCACGCGCTACCGAGGCGGTTCCCGAACTACGCGAACTCACCCGAACGAGTGGTAAGAGAGAGGTGCGGGCGGGGCCGGAACCACCCCGTGTCCGTCCTCACGCTCCCGAACCGTCCGGGCCCTCCGGGGTGTCCCGCGGCCCGGAATCCCCGGGAGCGGGGCCCTCGGGATCCGGGTCGTCGGGGTCCTCCCGGTCGGCGGGCTTCTCCCGGCCCTGCACCTCCGGCAGGAGGTCCTCGGCGATGCCCTCCAGCACCGCCTCCCTGCCCTGGTACGGCTCGCTGCTGCGCGGCCAGTGCACGACGACGTCGGTGAATCCGAGCTCGGCCGCCCGGCCGACGGCCTCGGCGAAGCTGTCCCGGCTGGTCAGGCTGTACACCGGGGCGGCGTCGAGGCTGAGGTAGCGGGGGACGCTCTCCGGGTCACGCCCGGCCTCGACGAGGGCGTCGGTGAACCGTCCGGCCTGGTCCGCCACAACCGACCACCAGCGCTGCTGGCTCTCCCCGACGCCCGGCCTGCCCGTGGTCACCCAGCCCTCGCCCGCCTCGGCGGCCGACCGCATCGTCCGCGGCCCCTCCGCGGCCAGAACGAACGGCATGCGGGGGCGCTGCACACATCCGGGGAGATTCCGGGCGGCGCGGGCGGTGTACCAGGTGCCCGAATGGTCGTAGCCGTCGACCCGCAGCAGCCCGTCCAGCGCGTCCACGAACTCGGTGAACCGGTCGGCCCGCTGCGCCGGGGACAGTTCGGGCCCGCCGAGGACCTCGGTGTCGTAGCCGAGGCCGCCCGCCCCGATCCCGAGGATCGTCCGGCCGTCCGAGACGTCCTCCAGGGTGATCAGTTCCCGGGCGAACGGGACGGGGTGCCGGAAGTTCGGGGAGGCGACGAACGTCCCGAGCGGGATCGTCCCGGTGACCATCGCCGCCGCGGTCAGGGTCGGCAGCGCGTTGAACCACGGACCGTCGACCAGGTGCCGCCAGCCGAGGTGGTCATAGGTCCAGGCATGGTCGAAGCCGTACTCCTCGGCGGCCCGCCACTTCGGTTCGGCGGCCCACCACCTGTCCTCGGGAAGGATCACGATGCCAACACGCACGGCGTCACACGCTATCGGTGAAACAGCACACCACGCAGCACGGGCGTGATCTGGGAAACTGGAGAGGTGCGCAGACCCGACCTGATCGCCTCCGATGTCGACGGCACCCTGCTCAACCCGATGGAGCGGGTGACCCCGCGCACCGTCGACACGGTCACGCGGGCCGTGGACGACGGTGTCCCGGTGGTGCTCGTGACCGGTCGCCCGCCCCGGTGGATCCCCCCGGTCGCCGACGCGACCGGCCTGACGGGGTACGCGGTATGCTCGAACGGGTCGATCGTCTACGACATCGACGCCGACCGGGTCCGGCACGTGCACGGCCTGCTCGACCCGGTGTTGCTGAACGACGTGGCCGACGCGCTGGACACGGCACTGCCCGGATGCCGGCTCGCCGCCGAGCGCATCGGCGCCACGGCCGTGGACCCGGACCGGCACAACTTCGTCATCGAGTCGGAGTACTCCAACCCGTGGGGTGACGGGGAGGGGTTCGTCGTCCCCCGCGCCGAGGTGGTCGGACATCCGGCGGTGAAGCTGCTGGTCAGCCACACCAGGATGGACTCGGACGAGATGGCCCTCGCCGCATGCAGCGTCCTCGACGGTGTGGTGGACATCACGTTCTCCTCCGGCAGCGGGCTCATCGAGCTCGCCGCGCACGGCGTCACCAAGGCGACCGGGCTGGAACAGGTGGCCGGGGAACTCGGGGTGGACGCCGAGAACACCGTCTCCTTCGGGGACATGCCCAACGACCTGGACATGCTGCGCTGGTCCGGCCACGGCGTGGCGGTGGCCAACGCACACCCGGTCGTGCTCGACGCCGCCGACGAGGTCACCGCGACGAACCACGAGGACGGGGTGGCGCAGGTGCTGGAGCGCTGGTTCTGACCCGGGCGTCGGCCGGGCGCCGGCTGAGTCGACTGAGCCGGCTGAGCCGGCTGCTCCGGCTACAGGCAGGAGACGTACTCGAAGTCGGGGTGCTCGGCCAGTCGCCCGACCAGTTCCGAGGCCATCGCGCGGCGCAGGTAGAGGGTGACCCAGTGGTCCGCGGGTGCGTGCCGGAAGCTGGCCACCTCGTACACACCGGCGTAGGCCGGGTGGATGCCGCACTGCTGTTCGTCGGTGTAGGCGTCCTCGTCCACGGCCACCAACGGGCGACGCACATTCACCACGTAGTCGTAGTCACGGGCGACGAAGCGGCCGTCCACGAACCCGCGGTCCGTGGCGTCCCGGGCGATGTGCTCGTCCGTCCGGCCGAACACGTCGAGCACCACGACCGTCGGGCCCGCGTGATAGGCGAGCGTGGGGGTCTCGTGGGTACTGATCACCGTGCCGTCCCCCAGGGTCCCGTCCAGCCACGTGCCGACCGCCGCCATCCCCGAGGTGGTGTGCCCGGTGGCGCGGATCGCGGGCAACGCCTGCGGGTGCATCGTGGTGACGACGAGGAACAGACCGCCCACGGCCAGCGCCGCGACCGGCGCCGTCCGGCGTCGCACCAGCGGCACACCGCCGTACGGCCG
>NZ_KB912539.1:3805-11114 GCF_000383775.1 Saccharomonospora halophila 8 | reverse complement strand
GTCGGCGGGCCGCGCCTCACCGGCGCGCACACCGGGGCTGGTCAGCACCACGATCCCGTAGGCCGCCGTGGCGGCCACCGCGAGGAACGGCGGCACCGGCGCCAGCAGTCGCCAGGTGGGCAACCACCCCCCGCCCACGACGATCATCGCGGCGGACAACGCCCCCGCGAGCGCGAACAACAGCCAGATCAGTGACCGCGCCCGGGCGACGTCGGAATCCACCCGGCGCCGGTTGAGCAACAGCGCGACGGCGGCCACGAACAGCAGCACCAACGCCTGGTGGCCGAGCGCGAATCCGGCGAAGTAGTCCCACCCCTCGGCCAACCGGCGGAGGAACGACCCGCCGGAACGGGCCGCGACGGCGTTCGGGACGACGTCCTCGTAGAGCGTGACGCGCCACGCCGTCCACGGCACGAGCACCACCAGTGCGCCCAGCGCGAACGCCACCGGGGACCAACGACGTCCGCGGCGGCGCAGGGCCTCGACCGTGAGCCACGTCAGCAGGACCGCGGCCGGGACCAGCCCTTCGAGCCGGGTCATCACCACGGCCGCGACCAGCACGCCCGCGACGACCGGGCGGTCGACCACGACGGCGAGACACGCCAGCAGCAGAAGCAGCACGAACAGCGGGGTCTCCAGCCCGGAGTACCCGTAGGCACCGAGCGAGCTCGCGCCGGCGGTGAGCGCGGCGGCGGCGACTCCGACGGCCGGTACCCCCTGCCCGTGCGGACGGGCGCGCCGCACGACGCGGCTCGCCAGCAGGTGCGCGGCGAGCACACAGCCGAGCGTGGCCAGCACGCCGAGGACCTGCCCACCGGCAACGATGCCGTCCTCCCCGACGATCCGTGCGAGGAGCGCGAGCAGCACCGTCCAGAGGAAGCTCGGGTAGCCCTCGACGTACTCGCCCGGGTTGTACACCGGCCCGTGCCCTGCGGCGAGGTTGTGGGCGTAGCGGAAGGTGACGAAGGATTCCCGCAGCAGGGTCCCGTAGAGCGACTGGTGGGCCAGGGAGAACGCGAGCGCGAGCCCGAGCGCGACGGACCGCCACCGGCGTCGGGTGTTCAGGCGGGGCCAGCACACGACCACGAACCCGGCGAGGACGAGCCACGCCCCGACCGTGACCGCGATCACCAGTACTCCACACCCCTCACCCGTGCCGCCGACCGTCGCCGCAGCAACCTACCCGCCCACCCCCGCGAGTCGACACCCCAGGCCCGCGAGTCGACACCCCAGATCCGCGAGTCGGCACCCCAGGCCCGCGAGTCGGCGCTCGCGGCGACGAGCACTCGCGGCGGACCGGCCCGCCGCGATCTCACGCGGGGAATGCCGCAAACGGCGGACGCCGACTCGCGGGCATACGGCGGCGACTCGCGGGCGTGAAGTGGCGACTCGCGGGGAGGGAACGGAGCGGGTTCACCCGGGGGTCAGGTACTCGCGGTTGCCCAGGAACGGGCGGAGGGCCTCGGGAACGCGGACCGAGCCGTCCGGCTGCTGGTGGTTCTCCAGGATGGCCACGATCCAGCGGGTGGTCGCGAGCGTGCCGTTCAGGGTGGCCGCGGTCCGCGTCCGGCCTTCGGCGTCGCGGTGGCGCACCGCGAGCCTGCGGGCCTGGAACGTGGTGCAGTTCGAGGTGGAGGTCAGCTCACGGTAGGCCCGTTGGGTGGGCACCCACGCCTCGCAGTCGTACTTGCGGGCGGCGCTGGTGCCGAGGTCGCCCGCCGCGGTGTCGATCACCCGGTACGGCACCTCGATCTTCGCGAGCATCTCCTCCTCCCAGGACAACAGGTTGGCGTGCTCGGCCTCGGCGTCCTCGGGACGGCAGAAGACGAACATCTCGACCTTGTCGAACTGGTGCACGCGGATGATGCCGCGGGTGTCCTTGCCGTACGAGCCCGCCTCCCGGCGGAAGCAGGACGACCACCCCGCGTAGCGACGCGGACCGCCGGACAGGTCGAGGATCTCGTCCGAGTGGTACCCGGCCAGCGGGACCTCCGAAGTACCCACCAGGTACAGGTCGTCGTCCGGCAGGCGGTAGACCTCGGAGTCGTGCTCGCCGAGGAAACCGGTGCCGGACATGACTTCGGGCCGCACCAGCACCGGCGGGATCATCAGGGTGAACCCCTTCTCCGTGGCCTGGGCCGCGGCCAGGTTCAGCAGGGCGAGCTGCAGCTGCGCGCCGATGCCGGTGAGGAAGTAGAAGCGTGCACCGGAGACCTTGGCCCCGCGCTCCATGTCGAGGGCGCCGAGCCCCTCGGCCAGCGCGAGGTGGTCGGCGGGCTCGAAGTCGAACTCGGCCGGGGTGCCGACGTGCTTGAGCACGGTGTAGTCGTCCTCGCCCCCGGCGGGAACCTCGGGGTGGATGACGTTCGGGACCGCTGTGTGCAGCTCCTCGAACTCCGCGCCCGCACGATTCTGCTCGACCTCGGCATCCTTGACCCGGGCGGCGAGTTCCTTGCCGCGCGTCAGCAGCTCCTCGCGCTCGTCCCCGGAGGCCTTGCCGATCTGTTTGCCGAGCTGCTTCTGCTCGGCGCGGAGGTTGTCGGCCGCGGCGATGGCGGACCTGCGCTCGGCGTCGAGAGCCAGCAGTCGGTCGACCACGCCGTCGTCCTCGCCCCGGGCCCGCTGGGAGGCGCGCACGACGTCCGGATCTTCACGCAGGATGCTGAGGTCAATCACGCCCTGAGAGGGTAGTCGGCCCACTCCTCACCCGGTCGAGCCGACCGGGGTTTCGTGTCCGTGGAGCGCAGGAGCCCCCGGCGACGGAGTCAGGGGAGACCGCGCACGAACTCCGCGACCACGCGACCCAGCTGCTCGCCCGCGTCCTCCTGGAGGAAGTGGCCCGCATCCGGGATCGTCGGGTGCTCGCGCCCGGCGGCGCCGGGCATCTTGCGCTGCAGGATCGGCGCCATCGCCCCGGTGATCGGGTCGTTGTCCGAGAACGCGCAGAGGAACGGCAGGTCCAGCGTCGACAGCCGGTCCCAGGCGGCCCGGTTGGCCTCGGTGGCGGGATCGTCGGTGCTGGTGGGCACGAGCGCGGGCATCGCCCGCGGCCCCGCCTTGTAGGTCTCGTTCGGGAACGGCGCGTCGTAGGCGGCGAGTTCGGCCTCGGTCAGCTCGTGGGTGCAGCCGGACTGCACGAACCGGGACACGTCGAGCACCTGGGCGTTCTGCACCGCGTCGTGGAAGGCCCACCAGATCTTCGGCATGTCGAAGTCACCGGTGGGCAGCCCGGTGTTGGCCGCGACCACACCCGCGAAGCGTTCGGGGTTCTCGGCGACCAGCCGGAGACCGATCAACCCGCCCCAGTCCTGCCCGACGAGGGTCACCCCGCGCAGGTCGAGGGCGTCGAACGCGAAGGCGCGCATCCACTCGACGTGGCGGGCGTAGGTGTGGTCGGCGACGTCGGCGGGCTTGTCCGAGCGGCCGAACCCGACGAGGTCGGGGGCGATGGCCCGCAACCCCGCGTCGGCCAGCACGGGGAGCAGCTTGCGGTACAGGAACGACCAGCTCGGTTCGCCGTGCAACAGCAGAACCGGAGGGCCGTCGGGTGGCCCCACCTCGACGTAACCCACCCGGATGATGCCGTGCGTCGGGTGGTCGACGTCCGCGTACGACGCGGGGTGGTCGAAATCGGGCAGGTCCGTGAACCGGTCCTCAGGCGTTCGCAGTAACCGCACGCGCCCCACGGTAATGCACCGCGTCCACCATCTGGGCGGCCGGACACCAACCCGATATGTGACCGGAACAACTCCCCCTGTGGGGTGTCCCGTGAAGGGCACTTTCCCTGCGTCACACGCAGCGAGGGGCACTTTCCCTGCGTCACGGGCAGGGAAAGTGCCCTTCACGACAACCTTCCGCCGACAACCGGCGCGACCGGGGGTTACGAGATGGCGACGGCGACGACGAGACCGAGGGCGACGTGGGCGGCGGCCACGACCAGGCTGGCCGGGGCGAACGTCTCGCTCTCGATGGTCGAGCGGACGTCGATGCGGGTGGCCCATTCGAGCAGGCGCACCGCGAGTACCTGGGCGATGATCCCGACCAGGCCGTACACCAGCGCGGTGATCAGCCCCTCGGTCAGGTCGCTGGCCGAGGCCCAGATCGCGACCACCACGATGAACGCCATGGACACCAGCCCGGACGCGGTGACCATGACCGCGTTCGGCAGGCCGCGCCGCACCAGCTCGGAAAGCTTGCCGGGGGTGGTGAAGTCGATGGCGTAGAAGCCGAGCAGCATCAGCAGCAGACCCACGATCGCGTACAGCAGGATCGCGCCGATCCCCCGGGCCAGGTCGGTACCGAAGGTCTCGGACAGGGCTACGAGCACAGGAATCTCCCAGGTCGAATCAACAGTTGAGCATGATCACGCGCCGGTGCCGTGTCCTCTCACGACTCCGGGATGCGGTGCGGCACGAACGCCGCGCCGTCGTCGGTCACCAGCCCGGCGGTCTCCCGGATGCCGAGGCCCGCCGCGCTGTCGCCGACGATCCAGGCACCGAGGGCCGGCCGGTAGCCGTCGAACTCCGGCAGCGGGTCGAAGGCCTGGTAGACGTACCCCTCGGACCCGTAGACACCGCCGGTCGCGGTCTCGTATCCCGGCGCGACGATGTCCACGTTGGAGCCCTCCCGGCCGAGCTTCGGCTTGCGCACGTACTCGGTGAGCAGCCCGGGCTGGTCGTTGAACGCGGGGAGCAGGTTCGGGTGGCCGGGATAGTTCTCCCACAGGATCCCGAGCAGGGCCTTGTTGGACAGCAGCATCTTCCACAGCGGTTCGAGCCACAGCGTCTGCGGCAGCGACTCGACGGCGTGCCGGCCGAACTCCTCGTCGATCACCCACTCCCAGGGGTAGAGCTTCACGACGGTATTCATCGGCGCCTGTTCGAGGTCGACGAACCGCGTGAGCAGCGGATCCCAGCCGATCTCCTCGATGGCGAGCCCGACGGTGTCCAGACCGGCCTCGGCCGCGGTCTCCTGGAGGTACGAGGTGGTGAGGTGGTCCTCACCGGTGGGGTCGGCGCCGGACCAGGTGAAGTGCAGCTCGTTCGCGGGCAACTGCCCCGCGACCGCGGACCACCGCTCGACGAGCTGTTCGTGCAGCGAGTTCCACTGGTCGTCGTCCGGGTGGACGGTGGTCTTCCAGTGCCACTGCACCACCGCCGCCTCCAGCAGCGAGGTGGGCGTGTCGGCGTTGTACTCCAGCAGCTTGGCCGGGCCCCGGCCGTCGTAGCGCAGGTCGAACCGGCCGTAGACGTGCGGGTCCCGCCGCCGCCACGACTCGGCGATGTGCGGCCCCACCCACTCGGGCAGGCCGAACTCGGCGTAACGCTCGGTGAGCACGACGTGGTCGACCGCCTCCAGGCACATCGAGTGCAGCAGCTCCACGTCGGCCTCCAGGGAGAGCACCTCGTCCATCGGCAGGACGTAGTGCACCGATTCGTCCCAGTACGGCCGTGCCTTCCCGGACGCGTACCGGGCGGGAGTGCCGAACACCAATCCTTGCCCGGCGATGGTGCGTTCCCAGTCCGGGCGGGGAGTTCCGGTCTCCCGCCGCATCAGGAGCCGCCGCCCTTGCCGAAGCTGCCGCTGCTGACACCGAAGCCGCCGCGCTGCACCGTCCGCCCGGAGTTCGTCTTGATCTCCGCGTTCGACGGCCGGGAGAAGCTGCCACCCCGCACCGTGTCACCGATACTCCCGGTGCCGCCGTAATTGTACCGGTACTGCCGGTAGTCGTCGCCACCACCGGGCGAGGGAAGGAACACGATGTTACTGCTGCTGTGGTAGTAGCCACCGTGGTTGCTGGCGTAGTCGTCGTCGCAGTAATCGTCGTCGACGATCGTCCCGTTCTCGTCGACGCAGTGCGCGGTGACCTCCTCGGGCACGGCCACGACGTAGAAGCCCGCGATGAAGCCGACGAGCCCGGCCGCGACGCCGCTGCCGATCAGCAGTCTGCGCCGGGACTCCGCCTTCCCGGCCGCCTCGGCCTGCTCGATCTCGCGCTGCTGCCGTTCGGCCTCGGCCTGCCGGCGCGCGCGTTGCTCGGCCAGGGACGGCTGTCGCGGCGCGGTGTTCTCCGCGTCCTGGAACCGCATCGATCCGCGCGGCGGTTCCCCTCCGTGCGCCTGTTCCCCGCCTGGTGAATTCTCGTTCTGTTCTGTCACTGAGCACTCCCGGACCGCGAGTCTGCGGGTGATCACCTTAATCACTCGACGGCGACCGCGGGGCGGAAAAGGCATGATGGAGTCGATGTCCACCGAGTCCGACCGCCCGTCGTCCGCCACGGCGCCGCGGGCCCGCACGCGCGCGCTGATGGCGGGCGTGCTCGTCGGGGCCCTCGTCGCGATGTCACTGACGTGGGCTTTCTCCTGGTTCCCGGAGAGTCCGGACGAACAGCGGGAACGGGAGGCCGAACAACTCGCCGAGCAGATCGTGGAGAAGCGGGAGAAGGCGTTCCGTTCCCCTCCGGGCAGTTGCCTGAACTGGTCGGAACCGGACGCGAGCGACGTCGCCGAGGTGTCGTGTGACGAAGAACACCTGTTCGAGGTCGTGGGACTCGCCGACGTCAGCGACGAGTACGGGACCACCGCGGCGCTCCCGGACGCCGAGCAGTGGCGGACCCTCACCGACGAGCGTTGCGGGGAACTGACCGAGGAGTACCTGGAACAACCACTGGACCCGGAGGGCAGGCTCAGCATCGGGATGCTCCGTCCGGACGACCAGCAGTGGGAGGACGGGGATCGCACCATGCACTGCGGTCTGCAATGGGTCGGGCCGGGCGGTGGGCTCCAGACGTTGACCGAACCCGCCGCTGAGACGGACCAGTCCTACGTCTGGGACACGGGAACCTGTCTGGGCCTCGTGGACAAGAGCGTCGGCGACCCGGTGTCCTGCTCGGAGGCGCACTCCTACGAGGTCGTGGGCGTGGTCGACCTGCGGGACGAGTTCGAGGAGTTCCCCACGGAGGAGGACCAGCACGACTGGCTGGACCCGACCTGCTCGGAGGTCCTCAAGGACTACACCGGCGGCCGGGACGCGGCCGAGCTGGCCGAGGACGGGCTCATTCTGACCTGGGACCTGCGGTCGGAGGCGAGCTGGGACGCGGGGTCGAGCCTGGTGAACTGCAAGGTCGGTGCCGTTCTGGAGGACGACAGCGGACTCGCTCAGGTCCGAGGAAGCGTCCGGGAGGGCGCGGACGACTCCGGCGGCGAGGGCGACGGCTCCCAGGACGAGGGCGACGGCTCCGGCGACGGGGACGGATCCGGCGACAGCAGCGGGGACGGCTCCGGCGACGGCGGCTCCGGGGACGGGGACG
>NZ_KB912539.1:0-3705 GCF_000383775.1 Saccharomonospora halophila 8 | reverse complement strand
GGCCGCCGTGGACGGCGCCGCCACGGTGTGCGCCTCCGGGAGGTTGCGCTCCAGCCATTCGCGTACCTGGGCGAGTGCGTGCGGGTGGCTGGCGACCGTGCGCACAGCCGCCACCCCCGGCGCGGCGAGCACCGCGAAGTGGATCGGCAACAGCGCCTCGGCGACCGCGACCACCGGTTCGTCCCCGGCCAGTCCGTCGAGCGTCGCGGTGACCGGCCCCTCGACCGAGTTCTCGACCGGCACGCACGCCCACGCGGCGGTGCCCTCCCGCACGGCCGCGAGCGCCGCGGTGATCGTCTCGACCGGGACGAGGTCGCCCCCCGGTGCGAGCGCGCGGGCGGCCTGCTCGGTGAACGTGCCCTGCGGGCCGAAGTAGGCGATCCGGGACATGGCACACCAGGCTACGCGGCGGCCGGGTGAGACGATCCTCACCCGTTCGGCCGGGAGGGGCGGCGGTTACCAGGCGTCCGATTCTTTGTCATGCTGGTGAGGTGACCGCCGAATCTGGCACGCACACACGCAACGGACCCGGCGCCGACGGCACGGGCGCCAGCACACCGTCGGCCACACCGGAACTGGTGTTGTGCGCCCTCGACGAGCCACTCGTGCAGGCCTGGAACACGGTCCGCGACTCGGTCACGGGCCCGGTCCGGGTGCATCAGGGCTCGGTGCTGGAGGTCCGCGCGCAGGCCGTGGTGAGCCCGGCGAACTCCCTCGGCTGGATGCGTGGGGGCATCGACGCCGTCTACGCGCGGACGTTCCCGGGCATCGAACAGCAGGTGCGCAGCACCGTCCTCGCCTACCACGGGGGTGAGCTGCCGATCGGGGAGGCCGTCGTGGTGCCCACGGGCGCCCCCGTCCCCGAGTGGCTGATCAGCGCCCCCACCATGCGCCAACCGGGCGAGTCGCTCCCGGACGACACGGTGCACCCGTACCTGGCCGCCCGCGCGGTCTTCCTGCTGTGGCGGGACGGCCGGTTCGAGCAGGGCGCCCGGTTCCGGGACGTCGTGACCACGATCGCGATGCCCGGTCTGGGCACCGGCGTCGGCGGTGTGTTCCCGGCCACCTGCGCCCGCCAGGTGTCGGCCGCGTGGGAGGAGGTCTTCCTGGGCCGCTGACCTGCGCGGTGACCGGTGCGCGACACCGGGCTCGTCCGTCCGCGCGACGGGTCCCCCGGCCCGGGTGGACATGACGCCACGAATCCTGGACCCGCGGGTGCAGAACGTCACAGCGCGTCGGCGCCGGTGACCACTTACGGTTGAGTCCGCGTGAAGAACAGGTGTACAGCGCCGGCCCACCGACGGGCGAGGAGTGAGTGAATGGCGCGGGTCCGTGAGCGCAGCCCCTACGTCGAGTTCCAGCGGGACCAGTGGCGGGAACTGCGCAGGTCGACACCGCTGCCGCTGACCGCCGCGGAGCTGTCCCGGCTGCGGGGCCTCGGCGAGCAGATCGATCTCACCGAGGTCGCGGAGGTCTACCTCCCGCTGTCCCGGTTGATCAATCTCCAGGTGGCGGCCCGCCAACAGCTGTACGAGGCGACCACCACGTTCCTCGGCGAGGACACCCGGGGCACGAAGGTCCCGTTCGTCATCGGGGTCGCGGGCAGCGTGGCGGTGGGCAAGTCGACCACCGCGCGCATCCTGCGCACGCTGCTCGCTCGCTGGCCCGACCATCCCCGGGTCGACCTGGTGACCACGGACGGGTTCCTGCATCCCCGGGCGGAGCTCGTGCGCCGGGGCATGATGCACCGCAAGGGCTTCCCGGAGAGCTACGACCGCAGGGCGCTGCTGCGGTTCGTCACGGAGGTGAAGTCGGGCGCCGAGGAGGTCCGGGCACCGGTCTACTCGCACACCGCCTACGACATCCTGCCCGACGAGGAGCAGGTCGTCCGCCAGCCGGACATCCTGATCCTGGAGGGGCTCAACGTCCTGCAGCCGGGGCCCAGGCTGACCGTGTCGGACCTGTTCGACTTCTCGCTCTACGTCGACGCGCACACCGCCGACATCGAGCGCTGGTACGTCGACCGCTTCCTCAAGCTGCGGCACACCGCCTTCGCCGACCCGACGTCGCACTTCCACCACTTCGCAGGCCTGGACGACGAGGAGGCCACCGCGGAGGCGCTGCACCTGTGGAAGACGATCAACGAGCCGAATCTGATGGAGAACATCCGGCCGACCCGCCCGCGCGCGACCCTGGTGCTGCGCAAGGACGCCGACCACTCGATCAACCGGGTCCGGTTGCGCAAGCTCTGACGGCCCGGGCGGGCGGTGTGACCGGGGCGGGCGGCGTGACCGGGGCGTCGCCGGGGGCTCCCGGACGGTGATTCACCCGGTCCGGCCGTTCTCCGAGTGGAGTACCACCCGGTAGGGGCCGACCATGGCGGTGTGAGCAAGGGCACGGACCACCTCTTCGTTCGGGTGCTCGGTCCACTCGAGATCGACCGGCGTGGGTCGGAGCAGCCGCTGACCGACCGGGCACTGCGTGCCGTACTGTCCACCCTGCTCGTCCACGCCAACCAGAGTGTCCCCGCGGACGCCCTGGTGGAGGCGGCCTGGCCGCCCGCGCAGCGGCCCGCACGGGTGCTGGACTCGCTGGACGCCCGGATCGGCAAACTCCGCACCCTGCTCGCCCCGGAGGCCGAGATCAGCTGGTCGGCGGCCGGGTGCGTGCTGCACCTGGATCCCGATCGGATCGACGCCGTCCGGTTCGAGCGCATGATCGAGGCCGCACGCTGGTGCCCGGCGCCCGAGGCGATCTCCACACTGGACCGGGCGCTGGCGCTGTGGCGCGGCGACCCGCTGCCCGACCTCCGGCGGGCCGGGGCCGACCATCCGGAGGCCGTCCGGTTGCGCCAGTTGCGGGCCCGTGCGGTGGAGGATCTGGCCGCGCGGGAGCTGGAGACCGGCAAGGTGGAGGACGCGGCCCAGCGGCTGCTCAATCTGCTCTCCGCCGAACCCCTGCGGGAGCGGTCCTGTGGCTACGCCATGTGGGCGCTGCACCACCTCGGCATGACCGCCGACGCCGTGGCCTGCTACGAACAGCTCCGCGAGCGGCTGTCCGACGACCTCGGTGAACCGACCAGTGTGGAGCTGGACGAGACGTTCGAGGCCGTCACCGGACGGTATCCGGGGTCGGCCCATCCGGGCAGGCCGGTGCCGCCGGGGACGACGTTCGTCGGCCGGGGGCACGAACTCGCGCGGCTGACCGGGATGCTCGACCGGGAGCGGCTGGTCACCGTCGTCGGCCCCGGCGGCGTCGGGAAGACCCGGCTGGTCACCGAGACACTGTCCACGGCCACCGTCGGCGTCACCGTGGTGGGTCTGTCCACCCGGGACGCCGGGGAGCTTCCCGGAGCCGTGGCCGGGGCACTGGGGATCCACACCCACGACCGGGATCCCGATCCGCTCGCGACGGTGGCCGAGTACCTCTCCGGCCGGCGCCGGGTGCTGGTGCTGGACTCGTGCGAGCACCTGCTCACCGACGTCCGCACGCTCGTGCGCAAACTGCTCGGGCGCTGCCCCGCGGTCACCCTGCTCACGACCAGCCGGGTACGACTCGGGCTCGCCGAGGAGTGTGTGCTGCCGCTGGGACCGCTGGCCCGGGACGGCACCCGGGACCCGCTCGGCTCCAAGGCCGGGCGGTTGCTGCTCGACCGCGCCCGCACCGCCCGCCCCGACTTCCCCGCCGACGACCACGAGACCGACG
>NZ_KB912538.1 GCF_000383775.1 Saccharomonospora halophila 8 | reverse complement strand
CGTCGCCCGACGCGGGTGCGGGTCCCGGTGCGGGTGCGGGTCCCGGGGCAGGGGTGACCTCGCCGTCTCCCGGTCCGTGCGGGTCGGGCGCGGCCCCGTCGCCACCGGGACGTTGAACCATGACCGTGTGGGCGTCGGCCAGCGGCGCCTGCTGGACCTGCGGCTTCGGCTTCGGAGGCTGCTGGGGACGCCGGGCCGCGTCCGAGATCCGCAGCAGCAACGCGACCAGAATGTAGTTGGCCAGCAGGGATGATCCGCCCGCCGACATGAACGGCGTGGTCACACCGGTCATCGGGATGAGCTTGGTGACCCCGCCGACGATGACGAAGACCTGCATGACGATCGCGAAGGACAACCCGCCGCCGAGCAGCTTGCCGAATGTGTCTCGCACGGCCAGCGCACTGCGCATACCCCGCATCGCCAGCAGGAGGTACACCATCAGCGTCGCCGTGAGGCCCACGAGCCCCAACTCCTCACCGATGGCGGCGATGATGAAGTCCGTGTGCGCCTCCGGAACGGTGTCCGGTCGTCCGGATCCGAGCCCGGTGCCGAGCATGCCGCCGGTGGCGAGTCCGAACAGGGCCTGCGCGATCTGGTACCCACCACCGGCCTCGTCGTACGTGGCCAGGGGGTCGATCCAGTTCGCGATGCGCTGCTGCACGTGGGTGAACAGCGAGTAGGCGATCACTCCGCCGCCGGCGAACATGCTCAGACCGAGGATCACCCAGATGATCCGCTCGGTGGCGACGTAGAGCATCATCAGCACGATGCCGAAGAACAGCAGCGCGGTGCCGAGATCCTTCTCGAACACGAGGATGCCGAGACAGGCCAGCGCGGCGATGATGATCGGCCCCAGGTCGCGGGCCCGGGGCAGTTCGACCCCGGCGATCCGCTTGCCCGCCGTCATGAACAGGTCCCGTTTGGACACCAGGAACGACGCGAAGAAGATCATCAGGAGGATCTTGGCGAACTCGCCGGGCTGGATGGAGAAGCCGGGCAGTTTCAGCCACACCTTCGCGCCGTTGGCCTCGGAGAGCGAACTCGGCAGCACGGCGGGAAGGGCCAGTGCGACGAGGCCGATGAGCCCGGAGATGTAGGCGTAGCGGGTCAACGTGCGGTGGTCCGAGACGATCACCAACAGTGCCAGGAACAGCGCCAGTGCTATCACCGTGTACAGCACCTGGTCGGGGGCGTTGCTCGCGGGTTCCTCCCCGGCCGCCAGCGCCTGCTGTGCCTCGGCGAGGTCGATCCGGTAGATCATCACCAGGCCGAGCCCGTTGAGCAGCGCGACGCACGGGAGGATCAGCGGGTCCGCGTAGGTGGCCCACCGGCGTACCGCCAGGTGCGCCACGGCGAAGATCGCGAGGTAGGCGAGGCCGTACCAGACCACCGACCAGGACAGCTCCTGCTCCTGGTTGGCCTGCACCAGCACGAACGCCGAGGTGACGATGACCGCCGCGAAGGCGAGCAGTCCCAGTTCGGTGCCACGCCGGGTCGGCAGCTCACGCGGCGGGTTGGTCGTGTACTGGGCCGCCGCACCGGAGTTCGCCGCGGGTGCCGCCATCAGTTACCGCCCGAGTCGGGCACCGGACGGCAGTCCACCCCCGGCCGCTGACCACCCTCGTGCCGTTCCGCGCCCGTTCCGGTCGGATCCGTGTCGGCGTTCCCTGTGGAGCCGGCGTTCCCTGTGGAGCCGGCGTCCCCACCCGTGGCGGGTACGGAGGTCTGTCCGGCGGAATTCCGCTCGGTGGAGTCCGGTCCCGTGGGATCCTGGTCGGTGCCACCGCCCTGCTCCACACCGCCGAATCCGCCGCCCTGGATCGACCCGGACGTGTCGTCGCACGGTTCGAGCATGTTGTTGCGGCGCAGCGAATTGATGTACGAGCGCGACTCGTCGAGGTTCTCCCGGTTGACACCGTTGCGCACGGCCTCCCGGGCGTGCTGTTCGAGGTCCCGCAGGCGCAGTGGATCGCACAGCGAGGCCTCCGGGGGGCAGGACCCTTCCGCCCGGCGGTGCAGGTCGAAGCCGAGGATGCTGCCGGGAACACCCTGATGGATCACGACCTCGCCGTCGTCCGCGCCGACGTAGTACTGGCCGAGCACGAAGTAGCGGGTGGCCAGCCCCGCGGCCGCGAGCAGGACCACCGCGAGCCCGAACGCGGACAGCAACCGGATCCGTTTCCGGCGCTTCGCCTTCGGGTCCGGTGGGGTCTCGGCCTGCTGTTCGGCCGGTGCGGGTTGCTCGGGCCCGGCCGGGTCGGCGGGTGCGGTGAGCGCACGGGCCCGCGCGGCGGGGGAGTC
>NZ_KB912537.1:35048-39775 GCF_000383775.1 Saccharomonospora halophila 8 | reverse complement strand
CGCTCGACCTGCCGTCCGACGCGGTGGTGCTCGCCTTCGCCGGACGGATACAGCCGCTGAAGGCCCCCGACGTGCTCCTGCACGCCGCGGCCGAACTGGTCCGGCGCGACCCCGCGCTGCGCGACCGGCTGGTCGTGCTGGTCGCCGGGGGGCCGTCCGGGACGGGGCTCGAACAGCCCACGTCGCTGAAGGAACTGGCGGTGCGGCTCGGCATCGACGACCTGGTGCGGTTTCTGCCGCCGCAGTCCACCGACGGGCTGGTCGACGTCTACCGCGCCGCCGACGTCGTCGCCGTCCCCAGCTACAACGAATCGTTCGGTCTGGTGGCGCTGGAGGCGCAGGCGTGCGGCACCCCGGTGGTGGCGGCCGAGGTCGGCGGCCTCCCGGTGGCGGTCGACCACGGTGTCTCGGGCCTGCTCGTGGGCAACCACCGCGCCGGCGACTGGGCCGACGCGCTCGGCCGGGTGGCCCTGGACGCCTCGACCCGGAATGCGCTGTCCCGCGGGGCACGCGCCCACGCGGCCGACTTCTCCTGGGAGCGGACCACGGAGGCCCTGCTGGAGACCTACGCGGAGGCCACCAGGGCCTTCCGCAGTTCGGCGCTGGAGGTGGCGGTGTGAGCGGGCACGACGGTGTGAGCGGGCGGGACACCGGGAACGCCCGGGACGCCGCCGCGGCCGGGACGGACGACGTGGCGGGCACGGCACACACGGGAAACGGTGGTGATCGGGTGCGGGCCGTCGACGAGGTGGTGCGCTCGGCGCTCGACGGGGCCGGGCTGGAGTACGACCGCAAGGGCGTGGGGGTCTACTTCGTCACCCTGCCCGGGACGAAGAAGCTCCAGACCAATTGCTGGCTGATAGCCAGGGAGCACTCGTTCGCGGTGGAGGCGTTCGTGTGCCGGCGTCCCGACGAGGCCCACGAGGACGTCTACCGCTACCTGCTGCGGCGCAACGCCAAGCTCTACGGGGTGCACTACACGATCGACGGGACGGGTGACATCTACCTGGTCGGCAGACTCGGACCGGACACGGTCACCGAGAACGAGATCGACAAACTGCTGGGGCAGGTGTTGGAGGCCGCCGACGGCGACTTCAACACGCTGTTGGAGCTCGGTTTCGCGGAGTCCATCCGCCGCGAGTGGGACTGGCGGGTCTCCCGTGGTGAGTCCCTGGCCAACCTCCGCGCCTTCGAGCACCTCATCTCCCCGGACACCCACACCCCGGGCTCCCTCACCGCGGACTGATCTCCGCGCCGGGGGGGTGCACACGGGGAGCGAGCGGTACACGCGGCGCGGAACGGGGGAAGTAGAAGGGTGTCGCGGGGCGGCTCGAGGGAGGGGGGAGTCGCGAACTCGAGCCGCCCCGCGGACATACCCGCCTTGGTGGACCCGGTGGCGAGGGGGATGCCAACGGGGCCGGCGGGCCGCAGCTCGGCAGGGGGGAGACGAGCTGCGCCTCACTGCCCGCGTCCGGCCGGGGAGTGCGTGGTGCCGACCGGGCGGGTCCAAGCCAACTTGTCAGACTCGGCACGGTAATCACAAGGCTACCCACTACCCCGTTCGGGTGATTTTGCCCTTGATCGTTAACGCTTTGCGATTTTGGTTATCGCGCCGCAATCTTGTTGGCAACTTGCTGGGTGTTCGAGTGAAGATCATTCACTTCTTACGCGACAGTACGTAGAGCGACAGGCTCCGCCGACCACTCGATCGGCTCTCTGGCAGTCTTGAAGCATGGCCGAACTAGGGACCTTGGTGCTGCTGCGGCACGGACAGAGCACCTGGAACGCGGAGAACCTGTTCACCGGCTGGGTCGACGTCCCGTTGTCCGCCGAGGGCGAGGAGGAGGCCCGGCGGGGCGGGGAACTGCTCGTCGAGTCCGGGGTACTGCCCGACGTCGTACACACCTCGCTGCTGCGCCGCGCGATCTCGACGGCGAACATCGCCCTCGACGTCGCCGAGCGGCACTGGATCGACGTGCGCCGCAACTGGCGACTCAACGAACGTCATTACGGCGCCCTCCAGGGCAAGGACAAGAAGCAGACGATGGACACCTTCGGCGAGGAGCAGTTCATGCTCTGGCGCCGGTCGTACGACACACCGCCGCCGCCGATCGCCGCCGGTGACGAGTACAGCCAGGACGCCGACGTCCGCTACGCCGACCTCGGCGCCGAACTGCCGATGACCGAGTGCCTCAAGGACGTCGTCGCCCGGCTCCTGCCGTACTGGGAGTCGTCGATCGTGCCCGACCTCCGGGCGGGCCGGAACGTGCTGGTCGCCGCGCACGGCAACTCGCTGCGGGCGCTGGTCAAGCATCTCGACGACATCTCCGACGCCGACATCGCGGGCCTGAACATCCCCACCGGCATCCCGCTGCGCTACGACCTCGACGCGGAGCTGAAGCCGACCAACCCGGGCGGTACCTATCTCGACCCGGACGAGGCGGCCAAGGCCGCCGCCGCGGTGGCGAGCCAGGGCCGCTGAGCCCCACGCCCGGCGCCGGCCGGGCCGCCGTGGGGTCGTGTGCCGGCATCGTGCGGTGACCCGCGCACGACCCCACGGTGAACGAGTGCTGACACCGGGGTGAACAGACCGCCCGCAGGATGTCGGAGCGGTCACGACCGGCCTCCGATACTGGTCCGCGGGGCCGCCCGAGTGTCTACGATGCGAACGTGACGGCGTCAGCTTCGCTCGCCCTGGCCCTCGCCGCGTCGGTGCTCGGCCTCGTCGCCGGGTTCGTCCTCTCCGGCAGGCTGCCGGGGACACGCAGGCGGCCCACCGGGCCCACCGCCGCCGACCTGCTCGACCGGTTCGTGCGGACCTCGGACAACGGCGTGCTGGTGCTCAACCGGTTCGGCGACCCGGTGCTGCACAACCGGCGTGCGGAGGACCTCGGGCTGGTGCGGCAGCATCATGCCGATCCGCGCGCCCGTCGCGCCGCCGAGCAGGTGCTGAGCACCGGGGAACCGACCGAGATAGACCTGTCTCCGCCGGAGGCCCGGCGACGGGCTCCGGAGGCGGTGCTGGGGCAACTCCGGTCGCTCGGTGACGGCTACACCGTCGTGGAGGCCGTCGACCACTCCGAGGCCGTCCGGCTCGAGGCCACGCGCCGGGACTTCGTCGCCAACGTGAGCCACGAACTGAAGACCCCGGTGGGTGGGATCGCCGTGCTCGCCGAGGCGCTGGTGGACGCCGCCGACGACGGTACCGAGGTCCGCCGGTTCGGCGAGAAGATCCTGCGGGAGTCCACCCGGCTCGGCAGGCTGGTCACCGAGCTGATCGCGCTCTCCCGGCTCCAGGGTGCCGAGCGGCTGCCCGAGCTCACCGTGGTGGACGTCGACGCCGTCGTCACCGAGGCCCTCGGCCGGACGCGGCTCGCGGCCGACGCCGCCGACATCGGGATCGGCACCGACGGGCCCAGCGGCCTCCGGGTCGACGGCGACCACACCCTGTTGGTCACCGCACTGTCCAACCTGCTCGACAACGCCGTGGCCTACTCCTACGCGGGCAGTCCCGTGTCGGTGAGCAGACGGAGCACCGGCACCCACGCCGAGATCGCGGTGACCGACCGGGGCGTCGGCATCCCCCCGGACGCCCAGCAGCGCGTCTTCGAGCGCTTCTACCGGGCCGACAAGGCGCGGTCCCGGGAGACCGGCGGCACCGGCCTCGGACTGGCCATCGTCAAGCACGTGGCCGCCAACCACGGGGGCGAGGTGCGTCTGTGGAGCAGCCCCGGCGTGGGCTCCACCTTCACGCTGAGCATCCCGCTGCACACGGCCGGTGCGGCCCCGGAGGCCGGGTACACCGGAGACACCGGGGACGACACCAGCGCGCCGGATCCGGCCGTCACCCACCCGGAGACCGCCGGGGACACGGCGGCCGCTGCCCCCGCGGGGACCCCGTCCGGGCCGCCCCGCTCGACACCGGTCGACCGCACCGGGAAGACGGACCGCACCGAGGAGAGGACATCGCCGTGACGAGGGTGCTCATCGTCGAGGACGAGGAGTCGTTCGCCGATCCACTGGCCTTCATGCTGCGCAAGGAAGGGTTCACCGCGGCGGTGGCCACGGACGGTACCGAGGCTCTCGACGAGTTCGACCGCAACGGGGCCGACATCGTCCTGCTCGACCTGATGCTCCCGGGAATGAGCGGCACCGACGTGTGCAAACAGCTCCGCCAACGGTCGGCGGTCCCGGTCATCATGGTCACCGCGCGGGACAGCGAGGTCGACAAGGTGGTGGGGCTCGAACTGGGTGCCGACGACTACGTCACCAAGCCGTACTCGGCGCGGGAGCTGATCGCCCGGGTGCGGGCCGTGCTGCGCCGCGGCGGCGAACCGCAGCCGGAGGACGAGGCGGCCGCGCAGGTGCTGACCGGCGGGTCGGTGCGGATGGACGTCGAACGGCACGTCGTCACCGTGGACGACACCGAGGTCCCGCTGCCGCTGAAGGAGTTCGACCTGCTGGAGTATCTGCTCCGCAACATCGGCCGGGTGCTGACCCGGCACCAGCTCATCGACCGGGTGTGGGGCGCGGACTACGTCGGGGACACGAAGACGCTCGACGTCCACGTCAAGCGGCTGCGGTCGAAGATCGAGGCAGATCCGGGGTCGCCCCGGCACCTGGTCACCGTGCGCGGGCTCGGCTACAAGTTCGAGCCCTGACGGGCCGGACCGGCCGGCACCGATCTGCCGCGCCGATCGCCCACGCCGCGCCGGACGGCCGGCCGC
>NZ_KB912537.1:28475-34948 GCF_000383775.1 Saccharomonospora halophila 8 | reverse complement strand
GGGCAGCTCGCGCTCGGCGTCGCCGGAGGCGCCGGGGTGTGGCTCGGGTTCAACTGGCTGTGGGGCCGGATCCCCGCCGCGGCGCTCATGGCGGCGGTCGTGGTCACGGTCGCCCTGGTGTGGCTGGTGCGGAAGGTTCGCCGTGCCGAGGACACCCAGACCACCGTGCTGGCCCTGCTGGTCGGGCTGGTGGTGACCGTGTCCCCGGCGGCACTGTTACTCGTCACCAGGTAGGCGCGTGGTTCCCGCGATCCCTGTCGCCCTGTCCACCGCGTCGGTGTGGCCGCTGCGGGCCGGGGAGGGTTTCGAACTCGCGGCCGAGCTGGGCTACGACGGCGTCGAGGTGATGGTCTGGGCCGACCCGGAGAGCCAGAGCATCTCGGCGTTGCGCAAACGCAGCAGGAACACCGGGGTGCCGGTGGTGTCATTGCACTCGCCGTCGCTGTTGATCACCCAGCGGGTGTGGTCGCCCGACCCGGTGGTGCGGCTGCGCAAGTCGGTGGACGCGGCTGTCGAGCTGGGCGCGTCCACGGTCGTGGTGCACCCGCCGTTCCGTTGGCAGCGCCGGTACGGGGACGCGTTCCCGGATCTCGTGGCCGAGCTGGAGGCCGACAGCGGGGTCGACGTCGCGGTGGAGAACATGTTCAAGGTGCGCCCGCCGGGCGCCGGACGGAGTAGTCGGGTCTCCGCGTTCCGGCCGTCCATCGACCCGACCGACGTCGGCTATGCCCACTACACGCTCGACCTGTCGCACGCCGCCGCGGCGGGGACGGACGCGCTCGAACTGGCCGACCGGATGGGTGCGGGCCTGAGCCACGTGCATCTGTCCGACGGCACCGGCGTGCCCAAGGACGAACACCTGGTGCCGGGGCGGGGCCATCAGCCCTGCGCCGCACTGCTCGAACGGTTGACCACCACCGGCTACGGCGGCGCCGTCGTGCTGGAGATCAACACCCGGAGTGCGCGGTCCCCCGCCCGTCGCGTGAAGGACCTCGCCGAGGCGCTGCTGTTCACCCGACTGCATCTGGGTCAGTAGCGCCCGGGCGCGAGTCGTCCGACGATCGTCCCGACCTCGTGGGTGTTTGCCCGTCCGACTGTCCGGAACCCGTAGAGTTTCCTCCGTGGAGCCGCTGCGTTCGTTGATTCTCGCCGCCGCCGACAGCGAGGCGATCCGCCGGGCGGTCGCGACGGCACCCGGCACCCGGCGGATCGTCAACCGGTTCGTCGCCGGGGAGAGCGTGCCCGACGCCCTCCGGGCGGTGCGCGCACTGGCCCGCGACGGTCTCCGCGCGACCCTCGACCACCTGGGGGAGAACACCAGTGATCCTGAGGTCACCGAGCACACCGTGCGCATCTACCTCCGGCTGCTCGACGCCCTGCGTGCCGAGGGACTGACCGCCGACGCCGAGGTCAGCGTGAAGCTGTCCGCCGTGACCGTCGGGTGGGACGAGGAACTGGCGCTGCGCAACATCGGGCGGATCTGCGCCGCCGCCGACCGCTGCGGCACCACCGTGACGGTCGACATGGAGGACCACACCACCACCGACGCCACGCTGCGGGTGGTCGGCCGGGTGCGGGAGCAGTACCCGTCCACGGGGGCCGTGCTCCAGTCCTACCTGCGCCGCACCCCCGACGACACCACGGCGTTGGCGTATCCGGGCTCGCGGGTGCGGTTGTGCAAGGGGGCCTACGCCGAACCGGCCGAGGCGGCGTTCCCGGACGCCCACGAGATCGACCTCGGCTATGTCCGGTGCGCCAACATTCTGCTCGAAAGGGGGGCGTACGCGATGTTCGCCACGCACGACCCGCGGTTGGTCCCGGTGTTACGGGAGCGGGCGCGGTCGTACGGGCGCGAGCCGGGCGGCCACGAGTACCAGATGTTGTACGGGGTGCGGCCGGACGAGCAGCGCAGACTGGCGGCGGAGGGGGAGACCGTGCGGGTGTACGTGCCGTTCGGCGAACAGTGGTACGGCTATCTGATGCGGCGGTTGGCGGAGCGGCCCGCGAACACCGCACTGTTCCTGCGTGCGTTGGTCAGCCGTTCGTGAGTACGGTGCACGACGATCCCGCACCGTTCCCGGCGGCCAGTGACGTGCGTTCGCTGCGGGACGGCACCTTCACCGCCGACCTGCGGTCCGAGTGGTCGATCGGCACCCATCCGCACGGCGGGTTCCTGCTCACGCTGCTGGCCAGGGCCGCCGTCGCCGCGCTCGCCGAGCGGGGTGAGCCGCAGCTGGAGCCGCTGACCGTCAGCGCCGAGTTCCTGCGCCCCCCGGCCATCGGGCCGGTGCTCCTGCGCACCGACGTCCGCAAGGTCGGCAGGCGGACCACCGTCGTGGCGGTGACGCTCGAACAGCGTGGCCGGGTCTGCGTCGAGGCGCGGGTGACGGTGGGCAGGTTGCCCGTGCGCCCACCGGTGTGGAACGACGCGCCCGCGATGCCCGCCGACCCCCCGGCGAACGCCGTGTCGTTGACGGTCGAGAGGTCGCAGGGCGTGTTCCACCTCGCGCAGGGGTGTGAGGTGCGGCTCGACCCGGCCACGGCCGGGTACCTGGCCGGGCGCGAGGGGGACCCGCCGCGGATGCGGCTGTGGGCCCGGCCCCGGGAGGGTGGCTCGGACGCCTACTTCTCGCTGCTGGCCTGTGACATCAACCCGCCGGTCGTGTTCAACCTCGGCGGCGCGGGCGGTTGGGCGCCGACGACCCAACTCACCGCGCTGGTGCGCACCCGCCCCCAGCCCGGGTGGTTGCGCATCCAGGTGGAGAGCCGGTCGGTGCAGGAGGGATGGTTCGACTCGGACGCGGTGGTTGCCGACGCCCGCGGCCGCATCGTGTGCCAGGCGCGCCAGCTCGCACTGACGGCGCTGCACTGACGGGGCTGCACCGACGGGGCTGCACCGACGGCGTCGGAACCGACGGCGTCGGAACCGGCGGTGGGTCCGGCAGCCGGGCCGCGGAGCGGGTCCTAGGCTGCGGACATGACGACGATCGCGGTACTGGGTGCGGGAAAGATCGGTGAGGCGCTGCTGTCCGGGTTGATCGCCGCGGGACGGGACGCCGGGGACCTGCTGTTCACCGAACGTCACTCCGAGCGTGCGGCCGAGCTGACCGAGCGGTACGGCATCACCCGGGTGGAGGTGCCGGAGGCGGCCGAGCGCGCCGACGTGCTGGTGGTGGCGGTGAAGCCGCAGGACATCGAACCGCTGTTGGACGAGCTCGCCCCGCTTCTCGGGCGGGATTCCCTGGTGGTGTCGTTGTGCGCGGGGTTGCCGACGACGCTGTTCGAGGGCAGGTTGCCGGATCGAACGCCGGTGGTGCGGGTCATGCCGAACACCCCGATGCTGGTCGGCGAGGCGATGAGCGCGGTGTCGCCGGGCAGGCACGCCACATCGGCGCACGTGGAGACCGTCACCGGCCTGCTGACGTCCGTGGGCAAGGTCGTCGAGGTTCCGGAGCGGCAGCAGGACGCGGTCACCGCCCTGTCCGGGTCGGGCCCGGCGTACTTCTTCTACCTGGTCGAGGCGATGATCGACGCCGGGATCCTGCTCGGACTGCCCCGGTCGGTCGCCGAGCAGCTGATCGTGCAGTCGGCCGTGGGCGCGGCGCGGATGCTCGACGAGGGTCGCGACCACCCCGTCCTGCTCCGGGAGGCCGTGACCTCCCCGGCGGGGACCACCATCAACGGCATTCGCGAGCTGGAGAAGCACGGCGTCCGTGCCGCCCTGCTCGACGCCATCGAAGCCGCCCGCGACCGCTCGGTCGAACTCGGCGCCCCCCACCGCGACTGACGCTCACCCGGGGCAACCTCACGCAAGTCGGGGGGTGCGTCCGGTCGGGTGCCGTGTTTCCCCTTGACAGGCGTCGCAGGAGTCCCACGTGTCCCGCTACCCTCGGGGAAGCACGCGCGTGTCGGTACCGCCCGGTGGGGAAGCCGGGCGGCACGGCGCGTGGCGGAGGGACACGGTGAAATCGCTATGCCACCGAGCACACACGACGACATGCCCGCCGGCCCGCGGCATGTCCAGTTCCTGACGGTCGCCGAGGTCGCCTCGCTGATGCGGGTCTCCAAGATGACCGTCTACCGACTGGTGCACTCCGGGGAGTTGCCCGCCGTCCGGGTGGGGAAGTCTTTCCGGGTGCCCGAACAGGCCGTCCACGACTACCTCGACAACGCGTACTTCGACGTCGGCTGAGCCCACCGTCCCGCCCCCGGAAGCGCCCGGGACCGTCCGCCGCCCGGGTGTGCCCGGACCCGTGCGGGCCGCCCGGGGGATCACCGGTAACCTGGTGGACCGTTCCCCTCGAGGTAGACCGTGAGGAGTGGGTGTGGGCTCGGTCGTCAAGAAGCGCCGTAAGCGGATGTCCAAGAAGAAGCACCGCAAGCTGCTGCGCCGCACCAGGGTGCAGCGCCGCAGGCAGGGCAAGTAACAACCACCGGATCCGGTGGGCCGTCCCACCGGGCCCGTAGAGGCAGTCGATGTCGCCGAAGGTCGTCCTCATCACCGGTGTCGCCGGTGATCTGGGCGGGCGGCTGCTGGCGCGGCTGAGTGCCGACCCGGGCGTCGAGCGGGTGATCGGTGTGGACACCGCACCTCCGCGGCGAACCGGAACGCCCCCGCACGGGACCGGCACCGCGCGCCCGGCCGGGCCGGTGCCCGGCGACGTCGACCGCGATGTCGACCACGCGGAGTTCGTCCGCCTGGACATCCGCGACCCGCTCGTGGCGAAGGTCGTGAACTCGGCGAAGGTCGACACGGTCGTGCACGTGGGTGCGGCGTGCCGGCCGGCGGCACCGGGCAGGCGGGCGGCACGCAAGGAAGTCAACGTCCTCGGCACCATGCGGCTGTTGGCGGCGTGCCAGCGTTCGCCGCACGTGCGCAGGCTCGTGGTCGCCTCCACCGCCGCGGTGTACGGGGCGAGCCCCCGGTCGCAGGCCGTGTTCACCGAGGACTCCGAACTGATCCCGGACGACGCCCGGGGTTACGCGAAGGACGCGGTCGAGGTCGAGGGTTACGTGCGCGGCTTCGCCCGTCGTCGCCCGGACGTCACCGTGACCACGGCCCGGCTCGCCGACATCGTCGGCGGCGGGTTCGACACCGTGTTCGCCCGGTACCTCGGCCTGCCGGTGGTGCCGACCGCGTTCGGGTTCGACGCGCGCCTGCAACTGCTGCACGCGGAGGACGCGGTGGCCGTGCTCGAACGGGCCGCCCTGACCGACCGGCCGGGGGTGGTCAACGTCGGCGGGGACGGTGTGCTCACCGTCTCGCAGGCGGTGCGCCGGGCCGGCCGCGTGGAACTCCCCGTGCCGAGGACGGTGCTGCCGTCGTTCGGTGCGGTGCTGCGCGGCGCACGGGCGGTCGATCTCTCCTCGGAGAACGCGCGCCTGCTGAGCTTCGGCCGGGTGCTGGACACCACCCGGCTGCGCCGGGAGTTCGGCCACACCCCCCGGTGGACCACCCGGGAGGCGCTCGACGACCACCTGCGCGACCACCCGCCGGTGCCGGGCAGCGACGCGCTCGTGCGGATGCTGGACGCGGCCCACCGAAGGAGGACGGTGCTCTGAGGGTGCGGGACGACGACGGGGACGCGCTGGACCGGGCGCTGCGCTTCCTCCGGAGCCGGGCGGCCGGCGACTACCCGGTGGACGAGTTCGGGTTCGACGTCGAACTGACCGAGACCGTGCTGCTGCCCGCCCTGCGCCCGCTCTACGACCGGTGGTTCCGGGTCAGCGCCCACGGCGTGGGGAACCTGCCCGCCGAGGGCGGAGCCCTGCTGGTGGCCAACCACTCCGGGGTGCTGCCGCTGGACGCGCTGATGACCGCCGTCGCCGTCCACGACGAGCACCCCGCGCACCGGCACCTGCGGATGCTCGGTGCTGAGCTGGTGTTCCGCACCCCGGGTCTCGCATCGTTCGCGCGCCGGTCCGGCAACACCCTGGCCTGCCACCCGGACGCGGAACGGCTGCTGCGCGCGGGCGAACTCGTCGGCGTCTGGCCGGAGGGGTACAAGGGCGTCGGCAAGCCGTTCTCGGCGCGCTACCGGCTGCAGCGGTTCGGCCGGGGCGGGTTCGTCTCGGCGGCGCTGCGCACCGGAGTGCCGATCGTCCCGTGCGCGATCGTGGGCGCCGAGGAGATCTACCCGAAGATCGCCGACATCCGGCCGCTGGCCCGGCTGCTCGGACTGCCGTACTTCCCGGTGACGCCGTTCTTCCCGCTGCTCGGGCCGTTGGGCACGGTCCCGTTGCCGACGAAGTGGCACATCGAGTTCGGCGAGCCGCTGTCCCCGGCCGACCACGACACGGGCGAGAACGACCCCGCGGCCGCCGACGACCAGATGCTGATGCTGGATCTGACCGACCGGGTCCGGGAGGACATCCAGCAATTGCTCTACCGCAGGCTCTCCCGGCGACGCGGTCTGTTCAGCGGCTGAGTCCCGCGCGCGGCCGGCGGTGCCCGGACGCGCGGGCGCCGCGGC